>JAABSW010000101.1 GCA_011390155.1 Clostridiaceae bacterium | reverse complement strand
TGTTCATGAACACGTCGTCACCAAAATTGGAGGTGCCGCAACTGAGGGTGGCCATTTCAGGCTTCAGTTCCACCGGTTGTAACCGTTCTTCCGGCGAATGCCAGGTGGCTCCGCCTGTGGAAGGCTGAAAGATCACATCGCAGCAAGCTTCAATCTTTTCCTTGATTTCACGGTAAACATTGATGTCCTGGGTCGGCTGCCCTTTACTGTCCCTGGCGTGGACATGAACAATGGACACCCCTGCTTCCCGGCATTCCCTGGCTGCAGCCGCTATTTCCTCCGGCGTGATGGGTAGTGCCGGCTGTTGTTCCCGTGTGACTTCCGCACCTGTCAGGGCGGCGGTAATGATGAGTTTCTCCATGGTTTCGCTCCTCTCTTCTGCCTCAATAACGCTAATCCTATTGATCAGTAATCGTATTGATCAGTGCATAAATGTTTTGTTATCATTATATCAGGCTTTCCATGCATTTGAAAGGCTGAAGACCAGGACACTCCCTTAAACAGAAAAAAGAAACTCCCCAGTGAGGAGTTTCTTGGTTGTTACCATGTAAAAACAATAATGTGCATTGGACTGCCTGTTGCCTCCAGGAGTTATCCCAGTTTTTTGGAGAACACGGCAAGCAGAACGATTACTGCCAGACCAAAGATCATCAGACCGGTTTGTGCGATGGAGATAATACCGGCAACCGCCACAAAGGCAACGGCAACAGGAATCACATATTTAACCAGGTTGTACCACACATTGAACAAACCAAACTCAATGGTTCCACCGTTGGTTAACTCATCCTGCAGGTCTTCTTTGTTCATAACCCATCCAACGAAGATGGCGATCAACATACCACCAATGGCCAGGAAGATTTTGTCTGTCAAAATATCGAAGAAATCGAAAACACCAACACCCAGGAAGGTGACCCCGCTCATAATGCCCAGTGACAGGGATGAAAGAATACCAGTGACTGTCATGATGGCGCCTGTTGTATAAACCGCTTTCTTACGCTCCATTTGACGCTGGTCAATCAGGTAGGAAACAACCACTTCCATCAGTGAAACAGAGGAAGTTAAGGCTGCTACCGTTAAGGCAACGAAGAACAGTACCGAAAGAATGGTGCCAAATCCACCCATTTGAGCGAAAATGGTAGGTACCACTACGAATACCAATCCAGGGCCTGCAGCAGGCTCCATGCCGAAGGCAAAGAGGGCAGGGAAGATGGCGATACCGGCTAACAAAGCGACACCTGTATCCAACGTGGTAACGATTAACGCATTGTTAGGCAGTTTTTCATCTTTACTCAGGTAAGATCCGTAGGTGATCATACAACCCATACCAAGTGATAATGAGAAGAACGCCTGTCCCAGTGCAGCCAAAACAGTCTGGCCTGTTACCTGTGAGAAGTCAGGGGTAAAGAGAAATGCAAGTCCCGCTCCCGCTCCTGGCAGGGTGATGCTTCGTACTGCGATGAGAATCAAAAGCGCAAACAAAGTAGGCATTAATACTTTACCTGCTTTTTCAATGCCGCCGGAAATACCTTTGGCCACAATAACAATGTTCATCAATAAGAAGATGATCATCCAAATCAATGGTTCTGCAGGGCTTGTGATAAAAGCACCAAACGAATCGCCAATGGCCCCTGCATCTGCCAATAAACCAGTAACAGATTTAAGGACATAGGCCAACGCCCAACCACCAACAACGGGGTAGAAGCCCATGATAAAGAAGGCTGATACGACACCCAGTACACCGGCAAAGGTCCAGCTTGGATTAACACTCTTAAAGGCACCTACTGCTGCCAGGCTGGTTTTTCGGCCAACTGCAAATTCTGCTGTCATAACACTTAGGCCAATGACAAAAACAAACGCTAAATAAATTAAAATAAATGCACTACCACCATTTTCACCAGCCATGTAGGGAAAACGCCAGATATTACCCAGACCAACCGCTGATCCAGCAGCCGCCATGATAAATCCCATTCGGGATCCCCAATTTTCTCTTGCTTGCATAAAATCCCTCCTTAAAATCAGTGATAATAAGACACTAACAACACAAAATTATTACTGTAAACCCATGCTCCCAACAACCACCTCCCTGTCTCAAATATGAGATACATCCAGTAAACGCTGATAAGCCCCCAGCAGGGGCCCAAAGAATCGCGTAGATGTTTGTAAAATTATACCACACCAAAATTCATTTGACAATAATAATTCGCAATTGTCAAAATATAGACAATCTCTTGTTATCCTTTGTATCACTCGCTTGTCTCGACACCCATGTTTTTATCGACATTTTTTCAATTTTATTCAGTTCTACTGCTTGTTAGTATTTGTAAACTGCCCAGTCAATTGGATAACATATACATATCGCATCACGTTAGTGTATATTTATTCATTCTTTGCGTTTCCCATGACGCTGTGTTAATTCTGTCAGTATGTCCTCCAGGGACACCTTCCGTTGGTTCATCAGCACCAGCATATGGTACACCAGATCGCTGATCTCGCAGACCAGCTCTTCTTTGTTGGGATTTTTGGAGGCAATGATTACTTCTGCACTTTCTTCTCCCACTTTTTTCAAAATCTTGTCAATGCCACTGTCAAAGAGGTAATTGGTGTAAGAGCCCTGCTGTGGGTTTTCACGGCGGTCTTCCACCACATCCACAATACGCTGGATAATGCCCCCGGAAATCTCTCCAGGAAAGTCATCCTTTCCACTTTGTATTTCATCGGTTGCATCCCTGTAAAGATCCTTGAAAAAGCAGCTCTTCTCCCCAGTGTGACAGGCAACGCCTGTCTGGGTCACCGTCACCAACAGGGTGTCTGCGTCACAGTCAACCTGAATATGATGCACCTGCTGTACATGGCCGGAGGTAGCCCCCTTGTTCCACAGTTCCTGCCGACTCCGGCTGTAGAACCAGGTCTGACTGGTTTCCAGGGTTTTTTCCAGGGATTCCCGGTTCATGTAGGCCATCATTAGCACCTGACCAGTACCCTTTTCCTGGACAATGGCGGGAATCAACCCTTTTTCATCGTATGTCAAGTCAGCTTCCTGTAGCTTCTTCTTCCAGTCAGCCGTGGTTTCATTTTTCACATTTTTTGTACCCTGCTCTGTCATTCCAATCTCCCTCTCTTTATATCAGCCTATCAGCTTATCAGCTCACAAGAACGAGCCACGGGGACGTCAGATTGTGTGGTAATCCATCCGGATTATCGCTCAAAACCGACCTCTTTGGCTCGTTTGCGTATTTTTGTTAGTAAATCTTGGATGCTGGGGTTCTACCCCAGCTCCGGTTGTAGTCTTTTTGCCTTTAACCATTCAAGGATCTTCGTGACTCCCAGTATGTTGAC
>JAABSW010000100.1 GCA_011390155.1 Clostridiaceae bacterium | reverse complement strand
ACCGACCCCCAGGGTAATTTTACATACCTGGGGAAATCCCATGAAATACTGGGGTATGACCTGGACTACCTAAAAGGCAAAAACGTCATGGATTTTGTTCATCCATCGGAGTATCCTGAAGTGATGAAGGCTTTCCAGTCTTTTCTGATCAATCAGGAAGACCGACGCCGGGTAGAATACCGGATTCGGTGCTGTGATGGAAGTTATCTATGGCTTGAAACCATGGGCAAAATTTTGACCGATGAAACAGGCCAGATTAAAGAACTACTCTTCAGCTCCCGGGATATCACACGTCAAAAACAGGAAAAAGAAAAACTAAAACAGGTTGTTAAAGTTTCCCAGGTTTTTTTGGACACATCAGAAAAAGTGGATTATCACTACCTGACGGAAGAGATTCGCAGCCTCACAGGGGCCGATTATGCAGTGTGCAACCGGTTTGATAAAGAAGGCCGAGGTTTTCGTACAGAAGCCATAGCTGGTGCGTCACCTTCCATTGAAAAAGCAGCCAGTATGCTGGGCTTTGAAATTGTTGGTAAGCAATGGTCTTATGACCCGAACCGGGAGAAAAAAACCCGAAATAAAACCATTACTACCTTTGACAGCTTGGAGGCGTTAACTGGAAAAATCGTTCCCGACCGGTTAATCCGTTTAGTGGAAAAAACCTTCGACATTGGGCAGACGGTTATAGTAAAAATAACGAAACAGAACAGAATCCTGGGAGATTTTACCCTGCTCTTGCCAAAGGGTGAGACACTGGCCCATCCAGAACTGGCGGCCCTGTATGCTTCCCAGGTAGGTCTTATGTTAGACCGGGAAGAACACCATTACCAGTTGGAACAGGAACGCCAACAACTGAAAGAAGTAAAAGAACGGCTGGGAGATGTCCTGGATTACTCTCATGATGCCATTCATCGTTATGATCAACAGGATATGATCACTTTTGCCAACCAAGCCTACTGTGAGCTGATGGGAAAAGAAAAAAGCCAGGTGATTGGCTGCTCATTGTGGGAGTTTGTCAATCCGGAAGAACAAAGACCCCTCAGAGAACACTTGGAAACGTTGAAAAAAAATGGAGAAGTAGGTGTCTATACCAACTGGCTGCAGGATGCTAAAGGTGAGAATCGCTGGTTCGAATGGACAGACTACCCTGTTAAGGATAAAACAGGAGCTGTTGTGGAATACCAGTCTGTGGGTCATGACATGACAGAACGCATGGCCATGGAGCAGCGCCTGCTGGAGAGTGAAAACCGGTACCGGTCGGTGATTGCCGCTTCCAATACAGGGGCCTGGGAATTTCATAATCAGAAAAAAAACCTGTGGTGCAGTTCACAGTATTTTAACATGCTGGGATATGATCCGGAAGACTTTATCATTAACGGAAAGGTAACGATAGAAAAAGCATGGATCAACCTGATCCATCCAGAAGACCGGGAAAAAGCCGTCAAGGACTTTATGCACTACCTTCAAACAAGATCGACTGAAATGTATGAAAACAGTTTTCGCATGGCTTGTGCCGATGGCAGTTGGGCATGGATTTGGAGCCGTGGACAAACACTGCCTAACCTCGACGGCACCCTTTCAGACGTAACTGTGGGAACCCATATCAACATAACAGAACGTAAACAGATGGAAGAGACAATAGCCCTCTCTGAGAGGACACACCGTGAAATTTTCAACTCAACCGTAGATGCACTGTTCATTCATGACATACAAACCGGTGAGATATTAGATGTAAATGACACCATGCTGAAGATGTTTGGATATGAAAGGAAAGAGTTGCCTGGTTTAAATGTATCCTTATTAAGTAATGGCGAAGTACCTTTCATTGAGGAAAAGGCGAAAAGACTGATAAATCAATGTGCTGATGGAGAAGATGTAACATTTGAATGGGTTTCCCGAAGAAAAGATGGAAAGCATTTTCATACAGAGAACTATCTCCAACGGGTTACCATCGCCGGCCAGCCCAGGGTCATGGCCACGGTTCGGGACATCACCGACCGGAAAAAAGTGGAAAAAGAACTGGAAAACAACCGAAATCTTTTAGACAGCGTTTTTAATAGCATACAGGAAGGCATCAGCATTCTCAACCCGGATTTAACCATTCGGGAGGTGAACCATACCTTAAATAAACTTTATGACTATGCGACTCCTCTCGCCGGTAAAAAGTGCTATGAAGTCTATCACAATCGTTCAGAGCCCTGTGATGTATGCCCGACGATCCAGGCACTTGGAAAGAAAACAAGATGTGTAGAAATTATTCCCTTACAGATAGATGGTCAGCAAAAAGGATGGCTGGAAATTTTCGCATATCCTTTGATCAACCAATCCACAGGAGAGGTTGAAGGAGTGGTGGAATTTATACGTGACATCACGGAACGTAAGCAGGCGGAGGCTAAGATTGTCGAGAGCGAAAAGATATTGTCCCATACACAGGAGATTGCCCACATCGGCAGCTGGCAACTGGACTTGGCTGCAAATCGATTGACTTGGTCCGACGAGGTCTATCGCATCTTCGGATGCCAACCGCAAGAATTCGCTGCCACCTATGAAGCATTTCTTGATTTCATCCACCCAGACGACCGGGAAGAAGTGGATAACGCGTACTCCCATTCGGTGAGGGAAGGAAGTAATGGTTATAAGATCGAGCACCGGATCGTACGGAGCAACACAGATGAAGTTCGGTATGTCCAAGAGCGTTGTGTGCATGAACGCGATGAAGCGGGCACCATCATTCGTTCCACCGGCATGGTACAGGACATCACCGAGTACGTTAAGCAAGAGGAAGAGCTTCGCCTTCAAAATGGCTTGATAACCTCGTTACTTCATTCCATACCGGATCTGGTGTTTTACAAAGACTTGAATGGAGTGTACCTGGGATGCAACCATGAATTTACCAAACATCTGGATATGTCAGTGGAAGAAATAGTGGGAAAGAATGACTATGAGATCTACCCCCGGGAAGAAGCAGAAAAGTACATCTTTCATGACCAACAGATGCTAAAGAAACGTTCACCCTGCTATACAGAAAAATGGATCACTTATCGGGATGGGCGCAAAGTATTCCTGGAAACCCAAAAAGCGCCACTAATGGATAGTAATAACAATGTGCGGGGTATTCTGGGCATCGCCCGGGACATCACAGATCGAAAAGAAACCGCAGAAAAACTCCAGGAGGCTGCCTTCCAGTTGGAAAAGAAAAATATTGAACTGGACATTGCCCTGTACCAGGCACAAGAAGCCAGTGAGGCCAAGACAAAATTTTTGGCCACTATGAACCATGAAATTCGCACCCCATTAAATGGTATGTTGGGCTTTCTGCAGCTCCTGGAAGAAAAGATC
>JAABSW010000099.1 GCA_011390155.1 Clostridiaceae bacterium | reverse complement strand
GTCACTTTCCTGGCTGCAGCCAAAAAACATGGTTGACAGGATGAGTAAAACAAAAATCAAAAACAGGGACAACAGGCGTCTTTTCATGGTAAACCTCCTCACATTGTACTCGTTTTACCATGAATCATTATATAACAATTCAGGAAGGGGCATCGTGACATTTTCTCCTTATTTGAATGTCACAAAATGTCATCGCAAAGGAATGCTGTCGACTATTTACCCAATGCCAGGGCCAAACAGCCCATGATCCCTGACTGGTTGCCAAGACTGGGTGGCACAATGTAAGTCTCCATGTGCTGAAAGGCTTCTGCCTCCAGGTAGCCATTCAGCTGTGCCAGGGTGCTTTGGCGGATAAGGGGATAAAGAAAAGAGCGGTTCATGACGCCGCCCCCCAGTACAATTTTAGTAGGTGACAACACCAGTATACAGGCGGCCAGGGCCTGTCCAATATAATCAGAAATGAGAGGAAACACCGGGTGGTCATCCGGCACCTGGTCACCGGGCAAGCCAGTGCGGCTTTCAATGGCCGGGCCGGCAGCAAGCCCCTCCAGACAGTTTTTGTGATACCGGCAGTTGGCAGTATGAAAATCCTCCGGTTGCCGGTTGATGTGTATGTGGCCGATTTCCGGGTGGAGGAGTCCATTGTGAATCTGCCCATTGATCACGTACCCACCGCCAATACCGGTGCCGATGGTCAGGTAAAGCAGTGTCTGCTGTGATTGAAAAGTACCAAAGGTGATTTCCCCCAGGGCTGCGGCGCCCACATCAGTGTTCATGGCAATGGGAATGCCCAGGTGCTGCTTCAGAGTGCCCAGGATATCATAGGCGACCCACTCTTTTTTCGGCGTGGTGGTAATAAACCCATAGCGGGGTGACGTCTCATTTAGTTCCAGGGGTCCAAAGCAGCCAAGGCCCAGCGATGTAATGGGAAAGGTTTCAAAAAAAGCCACCACCTCTTTCATGGTTTCATCCGGGTTTCGGGTGGGAATCGTCAAATGTTTTAACAGATTTCCCTGGGCATCACCAATCCCAAGGTTGAACTTTGTACCCCCGGCTTCAATGGCACCATAAAGCATAAGATGACCTCCTTTTTAATCGTTGATATATATTTATGGTTCCCTCCCATTATTGGGTATGTAGAGAAGGGAGGTAATGATGATGAAACCATTAACGTTTAACCATGTGTATGTTGAAAAAGTATGGGGCGGTCGGGACCTTGAATCTTTTCGCAAAGACCTGCCATCCGGCAGTATAGGTGAAAGCTGGGATGTTGCCTCACACCGGAATGGCACCAGCATTGTCATGGACGGCCCTGAAGCTGGTAAAAGCCTGTCACAGCTCTACGGCGAAAAGCGGAGAGATCTCTTTGGCACTTCCATGGATTTTGACCGTTTTCCCCTGTTGCTGAAACTCATAAATACAACACAAGCACTGTCGGTGCAGGTACACCCCAAGGATGACTATGCACTGGCTCATGAAAATGACCTGGGTAAGACGGAAGCCTGGTATGTCATGAAGGCGAATCCAGAAGCGTACCTGATCATCGGCACAGGCAACATCGACCGAGAGGGGTTTCGAAAGGCACTGGACGAAAACCGGATTGAAGAAATTCTAAACAAGGTATCGGTGGAAGAAGGGGATGTGTTCTATATCCAGGCCGGGCTGCTCCATGCCATTGGGCCGGGGCTGATCATCTACGAAATTCAGCAAAACAGTGATACCACCTACCGGTTCTATGACTATGGCCGTCCCCGGGAGCTCCACGTAGAGCAAGCCATGGCAGTCATTGATTTTAAACTGAAGGGCAACCGGGTGGAGGGAACAACCCGGAAAATTGATGGAGGATTGAAAACGGACCTGATTCGATGTCCCTATTTTGCCCTGGAAAACTATGATGTTGAGACTGAGGTAGAGGAAGAAAGCGACCCTGCCCGGTTCTATCTCTTCACCGTGGTAAATGGGTCGGGAATGCTGCACTCTAAAAAAAACCAGAAAGCATTGAAAAAAGGGGACAGCCTGCTGATTCCTGCTGCCCTGGGAGGCTACACACTGACAGGCCCTGTACAGTTGCTGAAAAGTTACGTGCCCAAGAAAGAGGTTATCATATGAAAATAGCCATGTTGGCACCCATTGCCTGGAGAACACCCCCAAGGCATTATGGCCCCTGGGAACGGGTGGTTTCACTCTTAACAGAAGGACTTGTCAGGGAGCACATTGATGTAACCCTATTTGCCACAGCAGACTCCATCACAGAAGGGAAGCTGCGGGGTGTCTGTCCTGCGCCTTATGAAGAAGATAAAACCCTGGACCCCAAAGTATGGGAATGCCTGCATATTTCCCAGGTGATGGAGCAAGCCTCAGAATTTGATCTCATCCACAACCATTTTGACTTTTTGCCCCTGTCCTACAGCAAACTGATCAAGACACCCATGGTAACCACCATACACGGGTTTTCATCACCCAAAATACTACCCGTTTTTCGGAAATACAACCAGCACACCCATTATGTCTCCATCAGTGACGCGGACCGCAGCCCTGAACTTGATTACATTCGCACGGTCTACCACGGGATTGACCTGGAGCCTTTTACACTGAAGGAAACCCCAGGAGAATATTTACTATACTTTGGAAGAATTCACCCAGACAAAGGGACAAGGGAAGCCATACAGGTGGCACAGAAAACAGGGATGACACTGGTGATTGCCGGTATCATCCAGGACCAGGAATACTATGCCCAGGCTGTGGAACCTTATCTCAATAAACAAATAACCTACATCGGGTCCGTTGGACCGGCAGAGCGTGACACACTCCTGGGAAATGCCTTCGCCCTGCTGCACCCCATTTTTTTCAACGAACCCTTTGGGTTAAGCGTGGTGGAAGCCATGGCCTGTGGTACCCCTGTCCTCGCTTTTGGGAAGGGGTCCATGACGGAAATCATTGAAAATGGCACCAACGGCTTCATCGTTTCAAACGTGGCCGAAATGATTGAAAAGTTGAAAGACATGGAAAAAATTCCACGAAAATCATGCCGGGAAACCGTGGTCAAACGTTTCTCCCAGGAAATCATGGTGAAAGGATATCTGAATGTGTACGAGGATATACTGAATAGGTGTTAAATCGACCCACCAGTTCCCATCGGTACAGTGATACCAAGGCGATGACAAAGGAAAGGGTGGATTCAGCCCCCTGGTTGGCACTGGCGCCCTCTGGCCCTAATCCATCAGCACAGGCCCCCGTCAGGGAGTTGTACAGGGAGACCCCTTGGCGGTTCCGCCCCAAATACCACTGAAAGGCGGCATAGGCCATTTCCAGGTATTTTTCATCCTTCGTCACGGTCATGGCCAGGATGCAGGCTTCTGTCAACGAACCGGCATCAACGGGTTGCTGACAGTAAAGTGCTTTTTCGCCGCCTTTGTCAAACC
>JAABSW010000098.1 GCA_011390155.1 Clostridiaceae bacterium | reverse complement strand
ATCCGGGGGTTTGCAACCTTGTTCTGTTCCTCCAGCACGGTTCGGGACGCTTTCAGGGTGGCGGTGATTTCCGCCGGGTGATGGGCGTAATCGTCAATCAACATGGCACCCCGCCACTGGCCGTGGTGTTCAAAGCGACGGTGAATGCCTTTGAACCGGGGCAACAGGAGCTGCAGCTGCTCCGGTGGCAGACCCAGTTCCAGTGCCACTGCCAGGGCGGCCAAGGCGTTGTTCACGTTATGCAGTCCGGGAATGCCCAGCTGGAACCGGCCCAGGTCTTCCTGGTTTTGCAGCAAACGAAAAGTCCAGCAGCCTCCCGGCCCCGGGATCAGGTCATGGGCCGTCAACCGTGTGAGAACTTCCGGCTGTCCCTTACCATCCATCCTGTCCTGTGTTTCGACCAAGGGTGATTCCCCGGGGTAACTGTCCATGATCTGCAGGGTGGTCACCGGGCAGGCCGCTGATTTTTCAAGACCCAGGCTGTTGACGTCGGTGGCAGTCATAACCAGCAGGCCATTTTCAGGCAGCTGTCGGACAAACTGGTGGAAGACCGCCTGTATGTCCGCCAGGTCTTTGAAATAGTCCAAATGGTCCAGGTCAATGTTCAGCACAACACCGATGCGGGCAGGAAAACGGAGGAAACTGCCCTGGTATTCGCAGGCTTCCGTCACAAGGATGGGGCTGTTCCCCACCTTCACATTCCCACCGATGTCATCCAGTTCGCCGCCCACCAGGATGGTGGGGTCAAGGCCGCCCCATTCCAGCAGCATGGACAGCAGGGCAGTGGTGGTGGTTTTACCGTGGCTGCCGGAGATGGAAACGGAATCCTGAAAATCCATCATAATCTTTCCCAGGAGCGCCGCCCTGTCCATCTGGGGAATGCCCCGTTCCAGGGCAGTGCGCCGTTCCGGGTTGCCGGGGGGGATGGCGGCTGAATACACCAGCCAGTCAGGGTTCTGGACATGGGCTTCATCATGGCCTATGTAGATGAGGGCCCCTTCTTTTGCCAGTCGCCGGGTCAAAGGGGAGGCAGACCGGTCGGAACCGGTAACCTCGATGCCCCGGGAAAGGAGAATATGGGCCAAACCGCTCATGCTGATACCGCCAATGCCCACCATGTGGACAGAAGCCACCTCTTTTAAAGAACTCATACTATCGGCATCCTTTCGTGTAAATTCAACTGGTGTGCCTTCTTATGTTCCAGTGTTTGAGGGTTATATAACAGGGTATATAGTGTGTAAGATTTTGTGCTTACCATTATACACTAAATCATAGGAAATACACCAATTTATGACCCAAAGCTTGCCTCTTCCTGAAAAAACGAATAAAATAGAGCAATAAGCGTTAAACATTCATTATTTCGGGAAGGAATGTCCAGTCCATGGGTCAACCAAAATTCAAACGCAGTGAACGCATTGCTGCCATGACCAGTATCTTAACCAACCACCCCAGCCGGCAATTCAGCCTGGGTGTGTTCAGTCAACAGCTGGACGCCCTGAAGTCTGCCCTGAGTGAAGACCTAAGCCAGGTAAAGCGCACACTGGAAACCCTGGGGATTGGTGAAATTCAATCAGTGACCGGTGCCGGCGGCGGTATCAGACTGGTGCCCCGGATGCCCCTGGAAGCCCAACAGGCTTTCTTGGCTCAACTGACAAATGAACTGAGCAAAAAGGAACGGGTGCTCACCGGAGGCTACCTTTACTACACAGACCTCATCAGTTCTCCTGACACCGTCCAGTCCATGGCAGAAATGCTGGCCCAGCACCTGGATTTCAGCCAGGCAGACTATGTGGTGACGGTGGAGACCAAAGGGGTTCCCCTGGCCTTTATGACGGCCCGTTTGGTGAACAGGCCCCTGGCCATTGTTCGTCGGTCAAGCCGGGTCACAGAAGGCTCCACCATCAGCGTCAACTACCGGTCCGGCTCCACGGGAAGCATCCAGCAGATGATCCTGTCACGCCGTGCCATCCCCACAGGGGCCAAAGTGGTGATGATCGATGATTTTATGCGGGGCGGCGGTACTGCCAGAGGCATGCACGACCTGATGAAAGAGTTTGACGCCAAAGTGCTGGACATTGGCGTGCTCATGACCACCCGGCAGCCGGAAGACAAGAAAAGCGGTCCCTGTACAGCCTTGTTGTACCTTGAATCCGTCAACGAAGAAACCGGCGAAGTGGTGATTACCCCCAACCATGCCCTCTTTCAAGGTTCCCTGGGCAAAGGGGACATTTAATCAAGGGAATCAACCTGACAACTGATTTTAAAAAGATTTCGGAAGATCTTTTTATCCGCTGCACCGGAGACAGACTTCCTGAAATCCTTTTTAGAATAGCCGTTTCCTGAAAGAAGTTCAGCAATCCTTCCACCAGGATCATCGGCACAAATAAATACCCAACAGACACTGGAAAGAAGACTGCGGAAGGTGGTGAAGGACAGATGCAAGTAACTGATGTAAGAATTCGTAAAGTAGCAGCGGAAGGCAAGATGAAAGCCATCGTTTCTGTAACCTTCGACGATGAATTCGTGGTACACGACATTAAAATCATCGAAGGACAGAACGGACTATTTATCGCAATGCCAAGCCGCAAAATGGGAGAAGGTGATTTCCGCGACATTGCCCACCCCATTAATTCCATGACGCGGAACAAGATTCAGGATGCCATCTTTGTGAAGTACGAGCAAATGAACGAAGAAGAAGAGGCAGCAGCCCAAGTCGCTGAAGAGGAAGAGCCTGAAGTTGAGGAGTTTGACACAGAACTCTAACACCAGACGGCGCCATCACCCTGATAAGTGCAGATAAGAGGTGCAGCGACCAGACAGCGTTCTAAACGAGAGACATAAAGATGTTTCCAGAAAAAAATGCCGCAGGGAAGAAGGGGAATCAAACCCCTTATCTTTCCTGCGGTTTTCTTTTGGTTGCCATCCTTCCTTTTTTCAATACAAATCAACACAGTTTAAATTAACCCTTCCTTCCCAGGCAAAAATAGGGTAAACTAATACATGAGAAAGCCGAGGTGACCCACACCTCGGCATAAAGCGTTTAAAGTTTCATCAAAAAAAAGCAATAATCAGAGGTGAAGTCATGAAAAAACAAGCTGTCATCCTGGCTGCCGGTGAAGGCACCCGGATGAAATCCGGCATGCCCAAAGTGATGCACAAAGCTGTGGGAAAACCCCTGGTGACCCATGTCACCGACAGTGCCGCAGCCGCCGGCGTGGACGACCTCATCGTGGTGGTGGGCCATGGGGCGGAACAAGTAAAAGCCATTTTGCCGGACCATGCCCACGCGGTTTTGCAGGCGGAACAACTGGGTACCGGCCACGCGGTGCAAATGACGGAAGGCCTCATTGACCCGGCATCCCTGGTGCTGATCCTTTGTGGCGACGCCCCCTTGCTGACACCGGAAACCCTCCAAACCTTCATGGATTTCCACCAACATCAGGGCAATGCGGCCACTGTGCTG
>JAABSW010000097.1 GCA_011390155.1 Clostridiaceae bacterium | reverse complement strand
CACTTTCTTTTAAAGAAATCTCGGCTTCCTTGTACTGGGTCACATCAGAGATGAACTCCACCACCAGTTGGGTTTTGCCGGCATCATCTTTCAAAGGCAGGCAGTTTACTTCCACCCAACGTCCGTTTTTCAGCTGAATCTGTTTTTTCAAAATAGGCGCGCCCGTTGTAAAAACCTGTTTGGCAAAGCATTCTTCCGGGCTGTTCTGGATATAACGGCAGTTTCGAAAACATTTTTCTCCTTCCAGGCTTTTTCTGTGGGTGCCAATTCCGCTTTGTTTCAGGTTGGTGTGCACAAAGTTATAGGCAGGGTCAATGACCGATAAATCTCCAGGGAATATATCAATAACACTCTGGAGCAACCGTGTCAACTTTTCATTCTTTAGGTCATGGGTTTGAGAACTGGCTTGATTGCCGGATGACTGATCATCATCAGGAGAGACATTTTGGTTTGAGAAGCTGAATATTTCCATAGAGGTACCTCGCTTTAGGCATTCTTTATTTTTATATATCTATTTTTTCTCTATATCTTCTCACTCATGATTACTCTTCACTCTCTATATCTGCTCACTTCTCTTTTTTCCTCACGATACTACTTCAATAGACTACTTCGCAAACTCCATTACGAAATGCCTGCGTTTCAGAAATATGGTCAAGGCTTTTCATGCCTGCGTTCCAGAAATATCGGTTAAGACATTATTTTGACAGAATATTAGTACATTTATTTTATCACAACTATTCAGTCGGTGCCAGCAAAAAGCACCGGCGGTGGGCACATGTTTGTTCCCACTACCGGTGCCATTTATCACCACATGTTTATTATGATCATTCTTAATGTTACGGTGCAGTCATACACCTTTTGTTATTCCTCAATATTGTTCAGGAAGTAAGCCGCTTCTGCTTTGGTCATAAACAGTTTAATATCAGTCATTCCCTGTGACACATGACCAGTTTCGGCTTCAATTTCTTCTGCGATGGCTGCCCAACTGAAACCTTCATTTTCAAGCACCTTGCTCATGACAAACTCCACTTCTTCATAAGTCATTGGTTCAAAGGGGCGCAGGGTGTTGTCTTCATACCCCACAATAAACCCGCTGAGGTATCCACTGAAGATGGCCCTTGAAATGGAGCTTTCGTAGCGGCCTAAGGTTTCATAGTCATCAAATTCTGTCAGGTCAATGGGTTCATCAGGCATAGGCCATTCATAGAGGCGGTCAAGGAAAATGATGAACTCACCACGGTTGATAAACTCGTCTGGTTGAAAATTAGGGTTGGTGGTGGGTGGGAACACGCCTTGTTCACCAAGCTCATTAATGGCTGCTTCTGCCCAGTGACCCTCAATGTCTTCAAAAGGTTCATAAGGCTGCTGTGCCAGCATGGCGGTGTCAGAATCTCTGAACACATAGCGAATCTGAAAATCCTGTAATGGTGCAGCATCAGCAAATGGGTTGGTTTTTACCTCCATCTGTTCAAACCACATAAACAGACTGTCCACTTCGTTGGTTAAGTGGGCAAAGTCATACAGGTTTACCTGCAGGTTGCCGTTCAGACGACCTTCCTCAGCAGCGTTCATATTAATGTTGCTCACCAGAATCTTACGGTCAAACTGCCACACACTTCTCAGCAGATTGATGAGTGAGGGATAAGTGGCATCATAAGACACCGTTACGTTCATGGAAGAAAGGGGCACTTCATCCACTTCTTCTATGGTGGGTGGTGTAAAGGAAATGGAAGTGGCGCTGACATCCGGGTTCAGCAGAAACTCGTTCAGCAGCAAAATCACTTCTTCCTGTTCTTCAATCAGGGAAAAATATTCACTTTTCACTTCATCCTGTTGGGCTTTTACCAGACCAATTTCCTGGTCCAGCTGCTGTTCCTCATCCTCAAGGGTATTTAAACGTGCCACTTGTGCGTCAAGCACAGACAGTTCCATCTGGGCGGTTTCAATTTCAACATTCTGGTTAACCACAAAGAACTGGTAAGAAACATAGAACAAGGCTGCGAAAATAAGCAAAGCCAAGAGGAGTTTTTCACGTTTAGTCAGTCTCATTCTGCTCACCCCCTTTTATGCGAAAAGCCATGTTGAATTGCCATAACCCTTCATTGTCACTCATGGAAGGAATAAAAATCTGTTCAAACATTTCTGTCTGGCGAATGTTGTATTCCAGCTCGGCAATGGCCGGTTTGCTGCTGGCCACACCCTGCATCTGAATGTCTCTGCCGGCGATGCTCATGGAGCTCAGGGCTGTGTCTTCCGGCATGGCAGTGGCAATGGTAAAGAGCAACAGTTCGTCAATGACTTCACGTTCTTCAATCATTTCAGATGACTGGTTCATCTTAACCAAAATATCTTCCTGTGTTACCAGTTCTTCCTGTTTTTCTGCCACAACAGCAAAAAGTGGGTACCTGGGGTCCGTTTCCAGTTGATTCCGAGTGGATTCGATGTCTCCATTTAATTCATATAACTGATAAAAATTCCATGCGGGCAAAGCCGCTGCTGCCAGTACAATGAGTACCAGAATAAAAGGAAAACTGAGACTGGGACCATCCTGGCGCTTCTTCTTCTGTTCAAAGGATTCAAAAAAGTTAAAATCGCGCATTCAGCCGTCCCCCTCTCTATCTTCTGATCATGGTGCCCAAGGCGTTTAGATAAGACGCCAGGGAAGCATCCCCTGAATAATGGTTGATGTTTACGTTGGTCATGCTGACAACACTGTTGGTTTTGATGTTAAAGGCGTCTTGCAGGTATGCGTCCAACCCCCGCATTTGAGCCGAGCCCCCATATAGGTAAATGGCGTCAATCACGTTGCCTGTACCCCGGGTGGTGTAGTATTTGAAAATGCGTTCAATGTCATCCACCCAGCTGTCCACCGTGTTACGAACGATGTTGATCACCCGCATCTGGGTGGCCATTTCCTCATTATGGGTCAGACTGGTGTCATCATAATCCATGTCCTTGTTCAAATCCACAATGCTCAACTTCAGTTTTTCAGCTTCTTCAAAGGTCACGTCCATGAAATTGGCCAGGTTGTGGTCAATGTTTCTGGCACCCAGGTTCACAAACCGGTTAAACTTGTATTTGCCGTTTTCCAACACAATCACGTTGATGTGGTTGTAACCGATGTCCAGCATGGCAACAGATTCTTCGTTGAAGTTATTTTGACCGTTAATCTGTACCTTCATCCCCAGCAATTTATCCACTGCGTTACTCTGGATGTCCATCACCGCCGGCTGCAGTCCCATGGAATGCATTAAATCGTGGTAATTTTTCGCCAATTCCCTGGGAACGGCAGTCACCAGCACCCGGGTTTTTTCCACCCCGTCTTCCATCACCTGTTCCAGTATTTTTGACTGTACCATGTACTCGTTCAGCTCGATGGGCATGTACTGCTGAATTTCAAATTCCAACATCTTTTCAATCTGTTCTTCACCGGCAGTGGGCACCAGCACTTCTCGGGTAATGATTTCACTGCTTTCCACAGTACAAAGGGCCAGTCGCGAACGGATTTTTTGTGCATCCAGGG
>JAABSW010000125.1 GCA_011390155.1 Clostridiaceae bacterium | reverse complement strand
TATATAAATAACCTAGTGTTTACTAGGTCATTTCAATCATGGTACCACTAACAGGCTGCTATCAATGGCGTTGTTGAACAGTGGTGCAATAAATGCTAAAATATAAAATAACTACTCAAATTCATCGTAAAACACATGAGCATTGTAAATTTATTGGCGATTTGATAATAATTTGGAATTTTAGACGATAATGCGTAATCCGATATTTCTTTCGATTTTTAGCCAAGTACCGTTAAATACTTGAA
>JAABSW010000096.1 GCA_011390155.1 Clostridiaceae bacterium | reverse complement strand
AATACTTGATAGTGAGACGATTTGTAAGAAAAATATCTTCGGAGGTAGCTCATGCTGAAAAAAACAATTGCATTTGGCAGTATTCTAGTCGTTTTAAGTTTGGTACTTATAGGTATTACTGAGTGGATTCCTCTGATGATCAATGGTGTTGTGGCTAAAAATTATGAAATTGAAAATGCTGAAGGAAACGCAATTAGTGTAGCAGTTTATGAGCAAGGTGAGCATCTGGTAGTTCTTGCTCATGGGTTTTCATCAGAAAAGAAAAGCCTTGTTTGGGTTAGAAATCATCTGCTTAATGCCGGCTATAGCGTAGCAACTTTTGATTTTACTGGACATGGCGCAAGTCAGGGACAAGTCAATTTTGATAATGCTCAAACGGAACGTCTGTCTTATGATTTAGAGACCGTGGTGAATTGGCTGATTCGTTCTGGCTATGAAACGACAAAGATGCAATTATATGGTCACTCCATGGGTGGAAGAGCTATTTTGCAATACGCAAGCCGAAGTGAAATACCATTTGAGCAATTGTATTTAGTAGGACCAGAAGTAAATTTGATACCGAATCTTCAGGCTTCGTTTTTTACAGGCGCAAATGACTTGAGTATGCCATTTGCAAAACGGCTCTCAGGGAGCTCACCAATGTCACCCATCACGATCGTGGCTTCCACTTGGGATGATATCCATACGATTGAAGCATCACAGGCTTTATATAATCGATTAACCGAGGGAGAAGTGACTTTTTCACGAAAATTAACTCATGTGAATGGGATTATTCACAAGTATGAGAATTATTCGAATTCAGTATTGAAAGTCATTACCGGCGAGACCAATCATTTGTTAACGGTTTGGTACGTCATAATGCTTGGAATACTATTGTTACCCATTGTTTGGAACCAATTAATCCAATCTAAATTTCCAGTTATTCGTCAGAAAGAGATGTTTAAAAAGCAAATTCTGTACTGGGTAATGGCAGTGGTTTTTGCTGTGATACTGTTGGGATTAACTATAGTTTCACCTATTAGAAAACCATACTTTTCAATGCAGTTCATTGTTTTAATTGGTGGTTTTGGGATTGCCTATTGGATTTTTAATCCCAAACTGTTTAAGGCATGTCTCAATCAACCAATTAAAAATAAGATAGAAACTTTCATTGCCTTTTTATCACTATTAATTGCCCAGTATGTGGTTAAGTTTACTGCTATTCAAACCTTCCAATGGAATCCGGATTATGTTTTTTGGTTTGTTGTATTTGTGGTACTATCAAGCCTTGGATTCTTGGCCATTCAGCAACAAGCTAATAACTTAATGAAATATTTTCCATTTTATTTGTTCTTTGCAATATATATTATCTTGGGTAGTTTGTCGGGGATTGTCAACACTGCTGAAGGTATATTGTTTCTGATCTATTCTGTCTACGGTGCAAAAGTCGTTTATGCATATAGCCATAACGAGGGATTGGCCGCATTGCTCATGGGATTGATACTGGGGGTGCCTTTTGGAGCATTCTTCTAAAACGAAAATTTTATAAACTATTTATGACAATAATTGCACAATTATTTAGTTAAAATTCATATACTTACAAAAGTAAACTTATCCAAACCTATTGTGATCCAAAAATATTTCCGACGGTCAATCTATGTTCTTAAGTCTTTGATCTAGCTCAGCTACTGCATCAATCACTAAAGCAACAGCTATAACCAAAACTTCTACAGTGGATTCATCGAATTCCAGAATATAGGAATCGCCTGATGTAATCCGGATTCTATCGATGTTGATGATGATAGAAGATTCATGAAAAACACAGAACAGATGGTCATTGATATTGCCTTCAACTTTCCAATTTGGACCTTTGACGTCAAAAGATTCTGGCAGTTTGAAGTTTAGAACGATTTCAGCAATAGATTCTGGGAGTTTGAAGTTTAGAACGATTTCAGCAATTTGGTTCTCGCCTTTGAAGACAAGAAATCTGGGCACAAAACTTAGGACCATATGTTGTATCCATGCCACTTCTTTACCTGTCATATCTTTGATGTGAAGTTTCTGAGTTGCTAATGTAAAGAAGTTACCATCAACACTGTAATTTGCCATCCCACTCTCATCTATGACAAAAAACTCGTTGTTCCATGTGAATCCCTCTCGCTGAACATATAGTTTCTTTTTGCTCATATTGTTTACTCGCATCCTTTCCCAAAGAAGGTTCTCTACCATAATTAACACTTCAATTTGACTAAACCTATTATCCCTTTTCTTCATCCATTAGTCTACCTGCTATACGTGTATTTCATTCTCATATTAATCGTTTTTAATAGAATGTTACACTTTCATTTTTGACATATAAATAACCTAGTGTTCACTAAGTTATTTCAATCATGGTGCCGGCAACAGGAATCTAGTATGTGATTCAAAATGCTGTTGTTGAAAGAAGGAGCAAGAATGTTAGAATGTAGAAGCAACTACTTCAATTCTTCGTAAAACACATCAGAATAGCAGATTTAATTGCTATTCGAAAATTGACGTAGAAATTAAGATACATATGGAGGATAAATATGGATCAACAGGGATGGCAAAGTTTTCTAAACGCTGAGGGCGTTGATGATTGGGTGGTTTTACATGGTGGCGCAACTGCGGTTTTTAGTCTTAAATCGCTTTTTGAGGTAGCAGATCTAGCCAAAGCAATTGTTCAGGTGCCGGGAGTTGAAGGTTCTGGCGCGCTGATTACACTTGCTAATTGTCACTTGACTATACGTTTGACTCGCGATATTTGGAGCTTAGAGTCCCGTCATATTCAAATGGCCTTAGCGGTTTCTGTGGTAGCGAGGAAATATGGAGCTGTCGCAGTTCGCAGTGCTGTTCAGGAAGTACAGATTGCAATAGCATCGAAGCATGAGACAATGGATCTTGCTTTCTGGCGTGCGGTACTCGGCTATGATGCGATGGCTGAAGACAATGCAGTTGACCCCCTTGGTCACGGCTCGACGGTTTGGATGCAGGAGATAAGTGAAGAAAAAACACTGCGCCATGCGATGCATATAGATATATCTGTTGCGCGTGAAAATGTAGAGGCACGTCTTGAAGCTGCCATCGCTGCGGGTGGCCGAGTTGTCGACGATTCGAATGCACCTTCTCATTGGATACTTTCTGACAAAGCGGGAAACAAGGTTTGTATTTGCGGGTGGCCAGACGGTAAATAACAGTGTCATTAAATGGAGGGTCCTATATTGGTATGATCCTTGTTTTGTAGAGTCATTATTTCAATCATATACGTATACCCAATTCGTTTGTTACACGATTTACCCACCTTGGTCTGCCCCCTAAATTGTTTCAAATTAGAATCAACTCTTTAATCTCGTTATGCCATTTAGTCCTTTAGAAATCTACCCTCCTATGCGTGTATTTTTTCTGTATTTATAATCGTTTTTTTAAAA
>JAABSW010000095.1 GCA_011390155.1 Clostridiaceae bacterium | reverse complement strand
ACAAAGTGGGACGAAACGACCCCTGTCCCTGTGGCAGCGGTAAAAAATACAAGAAGTGCCACGGCGCTTAAACCAACAGCAGTCAACGAAGCAAAGAAAACGAGCCACGGGGACGTAGCAAGTGGCACGTTTTTCAATAAAATGACAGCAGACGTGCCACTTGCTACGTCCCCCTGGCTCGTTCTGAAATGTGAAGGATGGTGAAGGTATGTTAAATTTGGATAACCTCCGGGCAGAAGTGCTGGAGTTGAAAGATGAAATGACTGAAATGGGGGCTTCTCTTTGACGTTGCCGGTATTAAGCAGCGCATCGAAGAGCTGGAACGAAGCATGGCAGATCCGGGGTTTTGGGATGACCCGGACAAAGCCCAGGTTATCTTAAAAACCAGTAAAAGCCTGCAGAACAAAGTGGATGAATTCAGGGAGTTGGAAGAAGCTCATGAAGAACTGATGACCCTTCTGTATTTTTTGGAGGAAGGGGAAAACGCGTTTGAAAAAGAGTTTACCAAAGGGTTGGAAAACCTGAAGCAGCGGGTGGAAACCATTCAGCTGAAAACTTTGCTCAGTGGTGAATATGATCATTTGGACGCCATTGTTTCCATTCATGCCGGTACCGGCGGTTTGGACGCCCAGGACTGGGCGGAAATGCTGTACCGCATGTACACCCGTTGGGCAGAATCCAATGGTTTCGGCCTGGACCTGTATGACCTGCAAAATGACCCGGAAGCGGGCATCAAGAGCGTTACCTTCACGGTGAAAGGTGAAAACGCCTACGGCTATTTAAAGGCGGAAAAAGGGGTGCACCGCATCGTGCGCATTTCCCCTTTTGATACAGCGGGCAAACGACATACTTCTTTTGCTTCTGTGGACGTCATGCCGGAACTGGATGATTCTGTGGAAGTGGACATTCAGACCTCTGATTTGCGGATTGACACCTACCGATCCAGCGGTGCCGGCGGTCAGCACGTTAACAAGACAGATTCGGCTGTGCGCATCACCCACATCCCCACGGGCCTGGTGGCCCAGTGCCAGAACCAGCGGTCTCAGCATTCAAATAAGGAAACCGCCATGAAGGTGTTAAAGGGAAAGCTCATTGAGTTGAAGCTGGAGGAAAACAAGGAAAAAATCGAGGAGTTGCAGGGCGACTACAGTCAGATTGCCTGGGGCAGCCAGATTCGCTCCTACGTGTTCCACCCTTATAACATGGTGAAGGACCACCGCACCAATGTGGAAGTGGGCAATGTGCAAGGGGTCATGGACGGAGACCTGGACCCTTTCATTTACGGTTTTCTCCGGCAGGCATTGAATGAGGATGGGCAGTAAAACGGGTATTGGAAAGAAGAACGGGACCGGTCACATTGAGTTTTTAAAGGAGCAGGGTGGTCTTCATGACAAAAAAGAAACCAAGTGTTGAAAAAACCATGGAATATAACGGGTACATGGGCACGGTGGAATTCAGTGCAGAAGATGAACTGCTCCATGGTAAAATCTGGGGCATCAATGACAGTGTCACATATGAGGGGGAGTCAATCCCTCAACTTAAAGAAGCCTTTCAAAAAGCGGTGGATGATTATTTAATCCTTTGTAATGAAATGGGGAAAGATCCACAGAAAACCTACAAAGGCGTTTTTAACGTGAGGGTTAAACCAAAGCTGCACAAGGACGCAGCCTCAGAAGCCACCAAAAGAGGCATGTCGCTGAATCAATTTGTGGAAATGTCAATTTCACATGAACTGTCATCTGATCAGCCTTCTCACGGAAAAACCAAGAAAAAAAAGAAATAACAGAACCTAAAAAAACCCCCTGCAAAGGGGGTTTTCAGTTACATCATAATGTCCAACAGCATGCCGCGGATATCATCCAGTTTTTTTAAAACGTTAATCCGGTCAGTTTCCTGGTTGATGAATTCCTTGGTCAGCTGGTCCAGTTCCCGGTCAACGTTTTTCACAATGCAGTACACCCGGTGGCGGCCCCGGCGGTCCAGGAAATTTTGTTTTGAAAAATGGTGGGCGTTCTTAGAAGCCACATCCAAAAACTCTTTCACCAGTTTTTTGTAATGAAGCACATCGTCCAGGTACAACCGTTCACCAATCTTTTCTGCCTGGGTGGTGATTTTTCCATACAAATCCTGCAGATGCTCCCGCACCTGTTCTGATTTAACCTGGTCCAGCTTTTCCATAAAAGCTCGCTGGGTGGGCTTCATTTTTTCCATGTTCACCGTTTCCGGACGGGCTGCCTGCTCCACACCGGTGGTGTTTTCAATCCGAGAAACCATCCTCATCGCTCCATCTCTCTATGCTGCCAATCGGCAGGTATTATTCCAAATACCATTTGCCATCTTTTCAGATGGGTTCATAAAAACTTTATTATGTTTATCTTGTCTGTACACATGAGTAATCATATCTTATACGCTTCTATTATATTCTATCGGCCTTCCCGGGTAAATCTTAAGTCTCAAGAGACAGACTTTATTGGTCGATACTTCTTATGTGACAGATGAATCTTATGGAAAAATGAATCCTGTTTATTAATAACGCTTGTAAATACGTGGTATAAGGAGATTTTTTATGATCAGCTCATTTTTTGAAAAAATAAACACACCCGTCAAGCCCCTGACCTATGACCGGCCATCGTCCCAGCAAATGCTAACAGGTGAATTGCTGGAAAAACATGGCAAAGAAATCAGTGTGCAGGTGTCTGAATCCCGGGTGGTGAAAGCCGTTGTGAAAGAACCCATCCAGGCACAGGTGGGGGACAAAGTGGCCATTGACCGGCGGCAGATTGAACACATGGAAACCAAGGAAGGAAGTGCCGGGGACGCGGGATCCTTAACAGGTAAACCGGCGGGAGCTCATCCTTCAGATGCCATGTTGGAACGTTTGCAGGTAACCGTTTCAGACGAAGCCCGGGCTGCACTGGAGAACCTGGAGAAGCATGGCCTGGAACTGACCAGGGGCAATGTGATGGCCCTGATGACAGCCAAAGGCCTGTTGGACCAGGTGATCGGTACCATGACCCATGACAAGGCCATACAGTTATTACAGCAGAACGTTGACGTTGACCGTACCTCCCTGCAGGAATTGTCCCGTATGCTCCAGGAAAATCCGGAAGCAAAAGCGAAATTCTCCTTTCTAAAATTTTTAGGTTTAAAATCAGACATGTCCACAGCCGAAGCAGAAAAAACAGCCCAGAAACTGTACGGACAAAAAATGGGCAAGGACGTGGCAGATGCCATCAAAGCCCTGGACAAACAGGGGGTGGAAGTGACCAAACACCAGGTGGACCGGTTGTTGAGTGTACAGGAAAAACTCTTCTCATTGCAGGGGTTAAAAGAAGAAACCATCCTGGAGACAGTAAAAGGCAACATTTCTCCCACCCTTGAAAACCTCTACAGGCTGCACCTGGGAACGGAAAAAGGCAGGGTGCAGGCAGACCCGGCCCTGGCAACCAAAACCACAACCTATGGACAGCCTGTCGCAGCCTCGGTTCAACTCTCGGAGAAAGACCTGAAGGCCATGGAAGGCGAGATTGCCCGACAGATTCAGGAAGAAGGGCTGGAAGCCACGCCGGAACGAATCAGAATGGCCGGTGTCTTTTTGAAAAACGGTGTCGCGGTGACAGGTGAAACCCTGCAGCGGATGGAAACCCTGAAAGAGGCGGTTCAGCTTGTGACTGAAAAACTGGACGCGGACATGGTCAGTGCCATGCAAAAAGCCGGCATTGCCGTGGAAAAACAGGACATCACCCAATTAGCCCAGTGGATCAGGGAACATGAAGGGGGAGGCAGGGAAAATACCCAGCAAGCCCTGGAAACCTCAGGAACCGAAAAAGCAACGCAGGTATCGAAAG
>JAABSW010000094.1 GCA_011390155.1 Clostridiaceae bacterium | reverse complement strand
GACTGTATCCTGTCATTCGACAGGCCTGGTTGTTTACGTCTAAAATTGTTCCATGAAAATCGTGGAGATACAGGGCATCGTTGATGTTTTCCACCATATTCCGATACCGTGATTCACTCTTCTGTAAGGCCTCTTCCCGTTTCTGGTCTGCTGTGATGTCGTGATAACTTTCCACAACCCCCACTGGTGTTCCTTCGTCATCCAGAATGGGGTAGGCAAACACTTCAAAGACTTGATGTTTTTCATCAGCATTCTTGAAAAACTCTTTCTTTTTTATCAACTGCCCTGTTTTCATGGCTTCCAGGGCATGGCAGTTATCACAGGGTTTTTGGCGTCCGTATTGAACCTGGTAACAGGGCAACCCGATTTCCTTTCGGCCCTTCGTTAGTTCCCGGGTGGTCTCATTTTCCAGGCGGATGATTAAATCTGTGTCCATCACCCGGATACCGTCCTGAATGGCATTGATAACTGCATGGAGTTGGTGTTCTGCTGCCATTTCTGTAAACTTTTCAAAACCTGTTGGTTGTTTTTTTTGTGAACACCATTTTTTTACCTGTTTAAGCTTCTGTTTATTCATCCGGATTGACTTCATGGTGATCCCCCTTGTCGAAATTCATCAGTTAACATCCTGCTCCCCGGCAAGTTGTGCCAGGTTTTCCTGAATCTTTTGGAGGGTGCTCCCCAATGACTTGTAGTCACCGGACTCCAGGTAACTCTCTGCCAGGGCCACTCTGGCTGCCATGGCCGGCAGGTACAAATTACTGGCACTGCCCATCATCTGGTGAAGGGTTTGGGCTAGTTTTTCATCCGCTCCCTTTTCCAGGGCTTCTTGGCTTTCATTGACCAATGCCATGCCGTTTTCGATGAAGGTCTGCAGTAGGGGCCAGGCTTCTCCTTCTTTCAATTCTGTATCTTTCATCAGTGACTTCATGGCCATGTCTTTCCTGTCCCAGCGGGGTTCTGCCATGATGTTTTTATTCGGCGGCTGGTTTGCCTCCTCATTGTTCAACACCCTGTCCAATCTTTCTGCAGTAACCGGCTTCGTCAGGAACCCGTCCATGCCCGCTGCCAGGCAGTCTTCCTGGTCTTTCAGGGTGGCGTAGGCTGTCATGGCCACAATCCGTGGCTGGGAGATCTCCGTGTTACTTCTAATCTGGCGGGTGGCTTCCAGTCCGTCCATCAGGGGCATCTGGATGTCCATGAAAATCATGCTGTAGGGATGGCGGCTTGCCATCTCCACAGCTTCCTTACCGTTTTGTGCCAAATCATAGGCCAGGCCTCTCTCAGTCAATCTATGTTTCATCAGGGCCTGGTTCACTTCCTGATCTTCCACCAACAGAACTCGACGAATTCCAGGCACTGGGTTGGATTTCTGTGAAGGGCTGCTTTTCAGCTGGCCTTGAGAGGCCACTTCCCTGATTTCCTTCAGGCTGAGGCGAACTGTAAAAACACTGCCTGTTTCCCGTTGGCTGTGTACCTGTATACTGCCACCCATCAGCTCCACCAGTTCCCTGGTAATGGGAAGGCCAAGGCCTGTGCCGCCGGGGTGAGGGGTTTGGTTGTCCTGTATCTGATAAAAGGGCTGGAACAGTTTTTGTTGGCTGTCCTGGTCCATTCCTGGCCCGGTGTCCCGAACTTCCAGGCTCAGATTATGGAACCCTTCGGTGCTTCCCAGGGACATAATGGACAGGTGAACACTTCCATTTTCCGTGAACTTAAGGGCATTGCCCACCAGGTTCAGGATAATCTGCCGCAGCCGGCGAGGGTCACCTTCCAGCATGTCTGGCAGCTTGGGATCCTGCACTACCTGAAGCTGGAGGCTTTTCTTTCTGGCCAGGGGATACAGGGACGCCAAGGCTGTGTCAATTTCCTCTGTTAAGTGGAAGGTACGTTTGTCCAGCTCCATTTCACCGGCTTCTATTTTTGCCATGTCCAGTACATTATTCACCAGGCTCAGCAAATGTGTGGTTGATTTATTCATATAACCCACATACTGGGTCTGATAATCATTGAGTGGCGTTTGTTCCAGTAATTGCAAAAACCCCAGCAGCCCGTTTAAAGGGGTGCGAATTTCATGGTTCATGGTGGCCAGGAATTTAGTTTTGCTTTCATTGGCTTCTTTTGCCTGGTAAAGAGCCATGTCAAGTTCTTTGTTTTTCTTTTCCAACTGGTCAGCAAACTCCTGGAGTTTTACTTCGGCTTCTTTTCGGTCGGTGATGTCACGAGCAATGCCAAGAATGCCCCGTACATTGTTGTTACTGTCCATTAGTGGCGCTTTTCGGGTATCCAGCAGTACTTTTCGCCCATCAGGGTACGTGATCCATTCCTCATTATAGCGGGGTGATTGCTGATTTAGCATCTGTTTGTCGTGGTAGCGGTACATGTCAGCTTCTTCTTTTGTATGCAAGTCATAGTCCGTTTTGCCCGGTATTTCATCCAAGGGGATACCAAGATAGTCTGCATAAGCCGCGTTACCTCCCAAATGCACACCATCCAGGTCTTTATAAAACACCAGGTCCGGGATGGAATGAAGTAAGGAGTTTATCAGTCCGTTTTGGAGGCGGAGTTTTTCTTCCTGCTCAACTCTTTCTGAGATGTCCCGGACGGTGGCCATGATCCGGGGCTGACCGGCGATGGTCACTCGATGAAGGTGATTTTCCGTAAAAAAAGTTTCTCCATTTTTTCGTCTACAGGGCCATTCAAAGGCAAGGTCTTCTCCATCAGCACATTGTTTGATTAGCCTTTTTGCCTTTTCTTCTATAAAAGGATCTTCGGTATCGCTTAGTATTAGTACATTTAAATCCGGCAGTTCTTCACGGTCATATCCAAACATCTTCAGCATGGTGTCATTCACATCCAGGATCTTACCTGTCTCTATGTCATGAATGAAGAGTGCATCTACCGTTAAGTTGAAAATCTCACGGTGCGTTCTTTCAGAAAGCTCCAACTGGTGCTGGTACTCTTCACGGTCCAGCATCAGTCCCACCTGGGAGGCGAACAGGGCCGCCATTTCCGGTTGAGCCAGTGTTTCACCCCGGGGCATAAGCAGGGTAAAGTCACCCAGGATTCTGTCCTGTTTCGTGATTTTAACAATGACCGTCTGGCCAATGTTAAAGGTTTTTTCAAGCAGGCGGACTATGGAGGGAGGCAACACTTTACCCGTTAACATCTCCAAACCATCAAAATAAGTGATGGTATGATGGCGTGTTTTTTCTTCCCGGTCCGGATCATGGGGCCACTCTTTGCCAACAATTTCAAAGCCCAGTATACTGGCTCCTTTTTCAACGGAGGGGGATAACGCACCAGCAATGGCTTTTGTGGTAAACCCTCGTCCCGCTTCATCAAACCGGTTGCACACTGCATACGCAGCCCCTGTCAGGCGGCGGATCTCTTCTGTCAGGTATTGATAATCCACTTTTTCAGATGTGTCCAAAAAAAGCTGGGAAGCTTTTATCACCTGGTTCAGTTTTTCATTTTCCTGCTTCTGGCGGATGATCATTCGCTCCATAAGGATCACGTCCTTTCCCAGTCCTTTTCTCACATTTGTAACCCTTTATTTCACTGGCATATACTGGGTCACCGTTGCTTTCAAACGGTCTATTTCAACGGGCTTCGCTAAAAATCCGACCATGCCGACATCCAAACATTTTTCCCTGTCTCCTGGAAGCACTTTGGCAGTCATGGCAATGATGGGTGTCTGGTGGCCGTTCTTTGTTTCCATCTCCCGGATGCTTCGTGCGGCTTCATATCCGTCCATCACCGGCATCTGGCAGTCCATAAGTGCCAGGTGATAATGCTTAACCCTCATCTTTTCCAACGCTGTCTGCCCGTTGGTGGCAGTGTCCACCTGGCACCCCATCTTCTGTAGATGAAGCTGGGCCATAACT
>JAABSW010000093.1 GCA_011390155.1 Clostridiaceae bacterium | reverse complement strand
ATGGGCTGGATCCGGGAACCCTACCAGATGATTGTTTCCCTGCCCATCAGGTTGTACATTTCCCTGGAATACACCGACGAAGAGGCCGCTCCCCCTGACATCGACACCATCGTTTATTAGAAAGACAGAGAACAACCTGCACCCAGAGGGTGTTAGCAGAGAAGCGTCATAGGAAACAGGATCCTCCCAGAGCAAATGGCCTGGATATAAAGTTTATTGATTAATAATTGTGGCACAGCTGATAATCTGTTATACTGTAAGATGGTTAACAGATTGTCATAGATTGTAATAGAAAAGAAGGTGGGAATGATATGTTAGGATTTTCTCCAGATATCGGCATTGACTTGGGTACTGCAAGTGTATTGGTCTTTGTCAAAGGAAAAGGAATTGTATTACAGGAGCCTTCGGTGGTTGCCATCGATAAATACTCCAACCAGGTACTGGCAGTAGGCCGGGAAGCCCGTAGAATGCTGGGACGTACCCCTGGAAACATTGTGGCCATCCGCCCATTGAAAGATGGCGTAATTTCCGACTACGAAATCACAGAAAAAATGCTTAAGTACTTCATTCAAAAAACCGTCGGCAAGAAGCTGTTTTTCAAGCCGAAGATCATTGTGTGTGTGCCCAGCGGTGTCACGGAAGTTGAAAAGCGTGCCGTCATTGACGCCACCAACGAAGCCGGCGCCCGCACCACCTTCCTCATTGAAGAGCCCATTGCAGCTGCCATTGGAGCTGGTCTGGACATTACCCAACCTGTGGGCCACATGATTGTTGACATTGGCGGCGGCACCACAGACGTGGCTGTCATTTCCCTGGGGGGCATTGTGGTCAGTAACTCCATCAAAATTGCCGGTGATAAATTTGATGAGGCCATTATCCGCTACATGCGCAAAACCCACAACATCATGATTGGGGAACGCACAGCGGAAGAATTGAAAATCACCATTGGCGGCGCCGTTGACCGCACCGAGAAGGTTTCCATGCACGTACGGGGCCGTAACCTGGTGTCAGGCCTGCCGGTGAACATTGAGATCACCAGTGAAGAAATCATGGATGCACTGGAAGAAAACATTGCTTCCATCAATGATGCCATTCACTCCGTGCTGGAACGCACACCACCGGAAATGGCTTCCGACATCGCAGACCAGGGCATCATTATGACCGGCGGCGGTGCGCTACTCCATGGGCTGGACACTTATATCCAGGCCCGCATGGGCATTCCCGTCACCGTGGCAGAAGACGCCATCAGCTGTGTGGCCAAAGGCACAGGTAAAGCCCTGAATTCAATCCAGGTACTGGCCCAGGCACGTGGTTCACAAAGACGAGGCGATCGTTAGATAAATGCGTGGCAACTGAAGGTGAATTCCCAAAGAAAAAAGTAAAGATTATCCATAAAATGCCGATAACATCCTAAGAAGGAATGTCATCGGTTTTTTTTTGAACAGAGTGAGGGGGATCTTATGTACCGCGGACTCTATAATGCAGTATCCACTATGAACACAGCTCAAAAGCGGTTAGACGCCGCTTCCAATAACATGGCCAACGCCAACACCACCGGCTATAAGCGTGACATGGTCATTGCGGAAGCCTTTCCAGAAGTCTTAATGACAAAAATCAACGGCACCGAACCCACCCGTCCCTATGGCAACAATGCCCAGGTAAACGTGGAACGGGATGGTGACGCATTCCGCCTGTCCTCAGAAGGCGGTTTTTTTGCTGTGAACACACGGCTGGGGAACAGCTTTGACAAGGCCGTGGCCTTTGCACGGGACGAAAATGGTTTCCTGCGTACCTATGAACGAAACGCCGCCGGTGAGATTGAAACAAAATACGGCAACTATATACTGGATGCTGCCGGCAGACGTATCCAAACCCAAACAGAAAACATCGATGTAGACGACGCCGGACGTGTCACTGACGATGGCCAGGTGGTGGCTGCACTGCTTCGCCGTCCCGGTGGACAGATCATCGGCACCATGAACAGTGGGGTCCGCCTTGAAAAATTTGCCACCGACTTCACCCAGGGATCACTGGAACAAACCCTGAATCCCCTGGACCTGGCCCTGTCAGGCAAGGGATTCTTCGTGGTTTACAAACCTGACAGCGAAGACATTTTCTACAGCCGTGACGGTCATTTCACCCTGAACGACAACGGGGACATCATCACCCAGGAGGGTTATTTCCTGGGAAGTGTCAATGGCGCTTCCATCATGGTGGACGGGGAAAACTTTGCCGTCACACCGGAAGGACAGGTGCTGGTGGACGGTGAAGTGAGAGATGAAATTGAAGTTGTGGATTTCGCCAACCTGGCAGACCTGCGAAAAGTGGGGGAAAACCTGTACCGCTTTGAAGAACAGTATGAGCCTGAATTCATTGAACCCGAAGGCCTTGTGCTCCAGGGTTTTCTGGAAGAATCCAATGTAAACGTGGTGGACCAGATGGTGGAAATGATCACCGTCATGCGGGCCCATGAAGCAGGGGCCAAGGTGGTCAGCATCTATGACGAAATGTTGAACAAAGCCGTCAACGAAATCGGCAGAGGATAACAGGATCAAAATAACAGGATCAAGATAACAGATCAAGATAACAGATCAAGATTAAGATAACAGACCACAAGACAATAGTATTATTGGATAGTAGCAGCGAAACATATAAAAGAGGAGGCTGAACCATGCGTGCACTCTGGACAGCAGCAACAGGTATGAAATCACAACAACTGAGCATCGATCTCATTGCCAATAACATGGCCAATGTGAACACTTCTGGTTATAAAAAACAGCAAATGCAGTTTAAAGATTTACTCTACGCCAACATCCGGCAAAATCATCTGGTGGAAGGACAGGGAAGCCCTGTTCAACTTCAGATGGGGCATGGTGTCATGCCCACTTCCACCGCCCGCCTGTTTACCCAGGGCAACCTGGAAGCCACGGACAATCCCTTGGACGTGGCCATTGACGGAGAAGGCTTCTTCGTGGTGGAAGGGCCTGACGGTACCCCCTACTACACCCGTGACGGCGCCTTTAAACTCAGTGTGGACGGGGAAGAATCTGCCCTGGTGACCTCCGACGGGTATTTTGTCATGTCCGAATTTGACGACCTGATCATCATCGGTGAAGGCATGAGCGACCTGACGATTTCCAGTGGAGGGGCTGTCACCGCCCGGAACCAGGACGATGAAATTGAAGAACTGGGTATCCTTAAAATGTCTCGGTTCATCAACCCCCAGGGATTGGAAGCCAAAGGCCAAAATCTTTTTGCGCAAACCGTGGCCTCCGGCGAGGAAATTCCCATGGAAGGGGAAGAGCGCACCAGCATGGTACGTCAAAACTACCTGGAAACTTCCAATGTACAGATTGTGGATGAAATGGTGCGTATGATCACTGCCCAAAGAGCCTATGAAACCAGTTCCAGGGTCATTCAAACCTCAGACGAAATGATGGGCATGGCCAACAACCTGCGCAGGTAACAGCCCGGCAGGCTTGGTTCGGCTTTAACTTGTTAGCCAAATGACGGATGATCCAGATGATTATGAGTGAATTGTGAAGTGAACAGGGAGGGAATTCCCATGAACATAGACGAAGCCATGTTGCGCGTCCAGCAGCAAAACAGCCTCCTTGAACAGCAGCGTCTCCAGGCTGAAGAAAGGGCTGGCAGCAGCGTTTCTGAAGCAGAAAAGGAAAAACTGCAGAAGGCCTGCCAGGAGTTTGAAGCCATTTTCCTCAACATGATGCTAAAGCAGATGCGGGGCAGCGTCATGGAAGGTGACCTGACAGAAAAATCCCACGCCAGGGAAATTTTCGAAGAAATGCACGATGAAGAGATGTCCAAAGCCATGTCAGAAGGCAAGGGCATTGGCCTGGCCCAGCAGCTGTACCAGCAGCTCACCGCCACGACAGTGAAACCCGT
>JAABSW010000010.1 GCA_011390155.1 Clostridiaceae bacterium | reverse complement strand
AAAAACCAATATGGCAACAATTGCCGTTGACATTATTTCCACCATCCTTCATTAAAAACACAGGGCGGATTCCACCCACGCTTCAACTTCCAATAAATCATCCAACGAATCGTATTCATATGAATGATGTTTTTGCATTAACATTTCTATCGATTCAGATATTCCATAAAAACTAATTTTCTCCTTCAAAAATGCTTCCACCAGCAAATCATTCGCCTTTGTCAGAACACAAGGCATTGTCTTTCCAATTCTTTGTGCTTCTTTTGCCAACCTTAAACAGGGAAATTTATCTTCATCCGTTTTTTCAAAAGTTAGAGTAGTAATATCCGTTAAGGAAAGAGACATTAAATTGTTCTGTAACCGATGGGGATATGATAATGCATACTGAATGGGCACTTTCATATCTGGCAACCCTAATTGTGCAATGACTGATGTATCGTGAAATTCCACCATTGAATGGATAATACTTTGTGGATGAACAACTACATCAATTTTATCCAGATCTATCTTGAATAACCAAGCTGCTTCAATTATTTCCAGTCCTTTGTTCATCATTGTGGCTGAGTCGATGGTGATTTTGTTGCCCATAGACCAATTGGGATGTTTTAATGCTTCTTTCACACCCATTTCAATAATTTGAGATTTTGTCATCTGTCTGAAAGGTCCTCCAGATGCAGTTAAAATAAGTCTTTTTAAAGACTGCCTTTTTTCACCTTGAAGACATTGGAATATAGCAGAATGTTCGCTGTCAACAGGTATAATATTCACTTTATGTTTTTCAGCAAGTGACATCACCAGTTTTCCTCCAGAAACAAGTGACTCCTTATTTGCCAGAGCAACATCTTTACCTGCCTCAATCGCCTGACATGTTGGACCTAAGCCTCTGCTCCCAACCAAGGCGTTTATAACCAGGTCAGCCTCTCCATCATACATAGCTTCTTTGATTCCTTCGAATCCGTATAGAACTCGTGTAGAAGCAGTAACATTGGTTTTTAGATAATCACAATCATGTTTTGAACCAATGATGGCTATTTTAGGTTTGAATTCATTTATTTGCTTCGCTAATAAATCAACATTCTTCCCCGCTGCCAACACAGTAATATCAAATTTATCCGGATGCATTCTAACAATATCCAATGTCTGGCTGCCAATGGAACCGGTTGAGCCTAATAAGGCGATTTTTTTTGTCATAAATGCACCTCACTTAATTATTTTCTTATTAAACCTATCTATCCATATATACCCAAAATATATCAGGCTTTCGTCATCCAAAGTGTTAAAAATAGATATACCACTGGACCAGTGAAAAGTATGCTGTCAAACCGATCCAAGACTCCACCATGTCCCGGGAATAAACGTCCAAAATCCTTTATTCCGATCTTTCTTTTTATTAACGATGCTGTCAAATCTCCTGTTTGAGAAAAAACAGAACCAACTAAACCCAGGATTGTAATGGATATGATATAGTCCGGCATTGCAAAATATGCAAAAATAAAGCAACCAAGCATACTTCCTATCATTCCCCCGACAGCACCTTCAACAGTTTTCTTAGGACTGATTTCTGGCGATAATTTGTGTTTACCTATCGCTAATCCTGTAAGGTAAGCCAAAGAATCACATGCCCAGGAAATGATAAAAACCAGCCAAACAGCATGGGTCAGATTCATTCGATCAATCAGCATAACCGTAAAGAATAATAAAGTAATATACATAAAACCAAAGCATGTGACGAGGATATCCTGAAATGAGACGGTTTTATAGGATATAACCCAAAATATCAATAACAACAATAATATGATGGGTAACAGTGACATAGCAGCATCAGGATTTTCGTTGAGAGTAAACATAGCATACAACACAAGGGTAGCAATATAGCCCGCCCAGTAGATAGGTTTATAACCTCCCCGCTGAACACTGGAATAAAACTCATGTAATCCAATTATCGTAATTATAAATAAAGATATTGAAAGCAATATCCCCCCAGTTTTCAATACAATATAAAGAATTGGCAAACCCAGAACGGTTGTTATAATACGTTTTCCCACATTGCAGCCCCCTAACCAAGCCCGCCAAAACGTCTTTGTCTCAATTGATAGTCAACAATTGCCTTAATTAAATCTTCTCCCCTAAAATCTGGCCATAATACATCTGTGAAATATAACTCTGCATACGCAATCTGCCATAAGAGAAAATTACTAATTCGCTTCTCACCACTTGTTCTGATCAACAAATCAGGATCGGGCAACCCTTTGGTATCTAAATAAGCGCCTATTATTTCATCAGTAAAGTCCTCTGACGAAATAATTTGTTCTTTGTATTTCTCTGCAATTGTTTTTAGTGCTCTGCCAATTTCGTTTCTGGAACCATAGTTTAAGGCAATGTTCATAATCAGTCCATTATTGGCTGCTGTCTTTTCTTTTGCCTTTTCAATTTCTCTTTGTACACGCAGAGGAAAGGCTGATAAATCACCAATTGTTCTAATAATGACATTTTGTTTATGCAACTCTTCGATTTCCTTTTTCAGGTATTCCACCAACAGTTTCATTAAGAATGAAACTTCTTCTTCCGGTCTCTTCCAATTTTCTGTTGAAAACGCATAAAGGGTCAATACTCGAACTTTTAGTTGAGAAGCCATTTTTATCACGTCTCTAATGGCCTCAACACCCTGCTGGTGACCAGCACTTCGTGGAAGTTTGTGTTTCTGTGCCCATCTACCGTTACCATCCATAATAATAGCTATGTGTCTGGGTATTTGTGTCATATCCATTTCATTCATTTTGATATTTTCACCTCAACAGTCAGAAACCCCCTGTCTGCAGGGGGCTAGAAGTAAGCAATCAGTAGTTCTGTCATGTTACTTTTTTTTATGTTGCGTTGTCTAATGATTCTCTCAGTTTTAGTTTCGTCCCCAACCTTTTTAGGAATTCTTACTATCGCATATTCAGCAGCATTTTTGTCTAAAAATTTGGTTGCCTCAGACAAGACCATTCCCAACACATCAGGCGTGTTCAAAATCAGACCTCCAATATTTCCTTTTCCTTCACTTCAACCATGCTATCAATTTTCTCAATATATTGATCTGTCAACTTTTGAATTTCATCCTGAGATTGCTTTAAATCGTCTTCAGTCAATTCTCCAGCTTTCTCCATTTTCTTTAATGCATCGTTACCTGTACGTCGTTCGTTTCTAACGGCAACTCTTCCCTCTTCTGCTTTTGCTCTAACCAGTTTTGTTAAATCTTTTCTTCGCTCTTCAGTTAGCTGAGGTACAACCAGTCTGATGATTTTGCCATCATTGTTTGGATTAATCCCTAAGTCAGATTTCTGAATTGTTTTTTCAATTTCGGACAGAACAGTTGGATCAAAAGGTTGAATTGTAATCATTCTTGGTTCCGGAGCTGCAACTGTTGCAATTTGTTTTAAAGGTGTTTGTGCTCCATAATATTCAACGGTAATTCTATCAAGCATTGCCGGGTTTGCTCTTCCTGCTCTTATGCTGTTAAGCTCATCCTGAACCACTGCGATCGTTTTTTTCATTTTGTCTTCAATTTCTTTGTGGATTTCAAGTTGCATCATGACTCCCCCTTTATTAACTGTGAATGTAAGTGCCTATGGCCTTTCCTAAGACTACTTTTTTAATATTTTCAGGGTCATCCAACCCAAACACTTTGATTGGAATTTGATTATCCATGCACAACGATGTGGCCGTAGAATCCATCACTTTTAATCCCATATTTAATATATCAATATAACTTAAATCTAGCAACTTACTGGCGTCATCATTTTCATTGGGATCCTTATCATAAACGGCGTCTACTTTTTTGGCCAACAAGATGACTTCCGCTTCAATTTCTGCTGCTCTAAGGGCAGCTGTTGTATCAGTCGAAAAATAAGGATTACCCGTACCGGCAGCAAATATAACAACACGATTCTTTTCTAAATGCCTTACCGCACGCCTACGTATATAAGGTTCTGCTATTTGTCTCATTTCAATGGCAGTTTGAACGCGGGTAACCACATCAATGTCTTCCAAGGCATCTTGCAATGCGAGACTGTTGATAACTGTTGCCATCATGCCCATGTAATCAGCTGTGGTGCGGTCCATGTTTGCACCACTTCTACCACGCCAGAAGTTGCCTCCACCTACAACAATGGCCACCTGAACGCCCATATCGACAACTTCCTTAATCTGTTTTGCTATGTTTTGTATGGTTGTCGTATCAAGTCCAAAACCGCGTTCTCCCGCTAAAGCTTCTCCACTTAGCTTTAATAAAATTCGCTGATATAATGGTTTTTCCATAAATTAATTCTCCTGTCTTAGTGATTGTCCAGTGGTATTATCAGACTTTCATAGTTAAAGAGAACACAAATGTGTTCTCTTTTGAATCAATTATTGGATCGCTTTAGCAACTTCTTCAGCAAAATTTTCTTCCTTCTTTTCAATACCTTCACCTACTTCATAACGTGTAAATCTTCTAATACTAAGATTTTCTCCAATTTTCGCAATTTTTTCAGTCAATAATTGTCGAATTGTCTTGTCAGGGTCTTTTACAAAATCTTGCTCCAACAAGCAAACTTCTTTGTAATACTTTTCAATTCTTCCTTCTACCATTTTGTCCACAATTTTTTCAGGCTTTCCTTCGTTCAACGCTTGTTTACGCAGAATGTCTTTCTCTTTCTCGATCATATCCTGAGGTACATCATCGCGGCTTACATATTGTGGGTTTGATGCAGCAATTTGCATTGCAATGTCTTTTACAAATGTTTTAAACTCTTCATTTTTTGCAACAAAATCCGTCTCAGAATTTACTTCGACTAATACCCCAATACGGCCTCCATGGATATATGCTTCTACAATACCTTCTGCCGCAATTCTTCCAGCTTTCTTAGCAACTGCCGCCAAACCCTTCTCACGAAGTGCTTCAACAGCTTTTTCTATATTTCCATCAGTTTCCGTTAATGCTTTTTTACAATCCATCATACCAGCGCCTGTTTTTTCTCTCAATTCTTTAACCATGCTAGCCGTTATATTCATTGATTCAACCTCCATTATAATAATAAAGGCAAGGGGTGAAATGGTTAATTCATTTCCACCCTTACCTATTTTTACGCTTTTTCTACTACTTCTTCAGCTTCATCCTGAAAACTCTGGCTTCCTTCGATGACTGCATCAGCCATCGTGGCGGAAAGTAACTTGACCGCCCTGATAGCATCATCATTTCCAGGGATAACGTAATCTACTTCATCAGGATCACAATTTGTATCGACGATGGCAATAACAGGAATACCCAGTTTATGAGCTTCCAGGATGGCAATGCGCTCTTTTCGAGGGTCAACAACAAATAATGCCTTTGGCATTTCCTTCATGTCTTTTATTCCACCAAGAAATTTTTCAAGTCTTTCCATCTCATGTTTGAGTTGGATAACTTCTTTCTTAGGCAATACATCAAAGGTGCCGTCTTCTTCCATTTTTTCCAATTTTCTTAGTCTGTCAATTCTAAGTTTAATGGTCTTGAAGTTCGTCATCATTCCGCCTAACCATCTTTGGTTAACAAAATACATGCCGCATCTTTTGGCTTCTTCTTCAATTGACTCTTGTGCCTGTTTTTTTGTGCCAACAAAAAGAATCTTTCCACCATCTTCAACAATCTCTTTAATGGCATTATATGCTGCATCCACTTTTTTAACTGTTTTTTGAAGATCGATGATGTAAATACCATTTCTTTCCGTAAAAATAAACTCTGCCATTTTGGGATTCCATCTTCTGGTCTGGTGGCCAAAATGTACCCCAGCTTCCAACAACTGTTTCATTGATACTACACTCATTTTATTACCTCCTGTTTTGTTTTTCCTCCACTTTCCTCCGCTCATACAACACCTTTTTTAACAAGGCACAGTTGTATGAATTAGAAAGTGTGTGAATTGTTACCTACAGTAGTTTATCATACTGTTAATTGCTAATCAACGTTTTTTTGTAAATATGAACGTTGTTTCAAGACTGCTTCAACCATTTCCACTTCTCTAACACTTCTGTTTGATACTTTCGCTGCTTTTTCGATTGAAAGACCATTTTGAAGCAACAAAACAATTTCCTGATTTTTTTGCATAAACGTATGGTACTGCAGATTGTTTTGAAAAGAATTTCCATGTTTGTTTTCAGTGGGAACTGATTGTTTATCTATTTCATTCAGTTCACATTTTAACCCTGCCATTTCTTCTTCCAGCGATTCCAATCTCTTCCCTAACCGCTTACTTTTTTCCTGTTCACGGATAATCAATTCCATTATGTGTTGTTCATGATGGGGTATATTTCTGGAATTTTTCTTTTTTATAACAATAAATGCACTTACACTGCCAAAAATCACCACCAGCAACATCAATGCTAAGAAAAAAGTATGTTGCTCCATTGGCCATATCATATTCTAACATCCAATCGATTACCCTTGAATTCTTCTTTGGCAGATTTTTGTTTTGTTTGCTTCTTATTCTTTTTCCTTTGATTACTATCTTGATCACGCTTTTGTTGACCATCAGGATCAACCTTGTTTCCCTGTGTATGATCTGATTGGATAACCCTTGTTCTATTTCTTTCAACTTCACTTTGCATGTTGTCTTGCATGGATGCATTGATGGCATGACCTTTATTTTGCTGGTTTTGCTGATTCTTCGCCTCAGTCACAGTATTCAGAGCAGATATTTGATGGTCAATAGGCCGAATACTCACAGTCTCACTCCTTATTTTTCATACAACCCAATGGCTATATCTCCTTCTTTGTAATAAAGGGTGCACATTGCCAAATCATCATATACATGCTTAACAGCGTTGTGTATTGTAATCTTAACACCAGGATGAATTATTTTTGACACATGAACTTTTCCCTTTGTTGCGTTCTCCATTTGATGAGTCATTGTCTGAATTTCTTCCTGGTAATGTATTTGTTCGTCCTTCATAACTTCGTAAGTCTTAACCGAACGTACCAGCATGTCTTTTTTTGAATCTGGCAGCGGTGCGCTTTTATTCATTTTGTTTAATATCTCTATCGTCTGTTTTAAATTTTGAAGATTTTTCACGATTTCTTTTAATTTTTCCTGTGCCTGGTCATACTTTTCTTTCAAATTCGGGTCAATTCCAACCTCAATCTTTGTTTGGGTTCCCATTGAAGACCCAATAATTTGTGCATCAATTTCTTCCCCTGCTTTTACAATCCCACCAACGATCAATCCCTTTTTTCCTCTTATTAGAATTTTTTTCTTGGCATATACAATACTATGAAGAATACACTCGGCTTCAACACTGCCTCCAATGTTAATTTTTGTATTTTCAATATATTTGGCAATCAGATCTCCCTTACACAACAACTCAGCTTGGTTATTTCCCTGAATACCACGGTTTAAAACAATATCAGCATTTGATTTTAACACAGCGCCTTCAACAACACCCATCACTTCAATATTTCCAGCTGCTTCAATCATAAAACCTGACTTAACATTACCTTTCACCACCACTTTGCCGTTAAAACGAATATTTCCTGTTGTATTATCCACATTGGCCGGCACTTGGTAGATGGGGCTTACTGTAATTTTGCCATCTCGTATAAATACCTGTCCGTCTGTTGTTGCCTTTATTTGTAGATTATCTTCATTGAATTCAGTGAATTTACCTGGCTTGAATTGCGCTGGTTTTCCTGGTTTTTGTGGCACGGGTTGGCCTTGTACATCTATTCCTGGCTTTCCCTCAGTAGGCAAAACTTGTTCCGCCAACAAGTCTCCATTACTGACATTTTCAATTAAGTCCAAATTTTTAAAATCAACTGTACCATCTTCATTTATGGTTGGTTTGGTTTCTTCCTCTGCTCTAAAATGATAAACAACAGATCCGTCTACTCCATCAACAGGCTTCTCGCCAATTGCGCAGGTGAACTGTACACCGTATATTTCCTGGTCTACATGTCTTCCAATTGCTTCATAATTGACACCATGAGTTACACGGGTTTTTTTTAAGGCCGTCAGTGCATCCTCAAGTGTGACCTTTACTGCATCTCCCACTGGTTGTGTCAATGTCATTACTGCTTCCATACGGTCTGGCGACACAGTGACCAACACTTCTCCATTTGAGCTCTCTTGCTGATCAGATCCATTGTTCATCTGTCCAAATTCATCAGTCATAATAACCCCCCTCATGAGCAGTGATGTCATTAAACCATCCTGGTTCTAATGCGAGCAATCGCTTTAGAGTGTAATTGTGAAATCCTCGATTCGGATACTCCAAGAATCGCTCCAATTTCTTTATATGTAAGCTCTTCGTAATAATATAAGGTTATCACCTGTTGTTCCCTTTCAGGTAATGCTTTTATGCTTTCTGCAAGCATTGACTGTGCTTCTTTTTGAAGAAGGTTGGTTTCAGGAAGATCCTGAACACCATCGACCGTTTTAACTTCATCCGCAGTGTCCATCAACTTTTCTTCTAATGATATTATATTAAAGGCACTCGTTTGCTGTTGCACTGATTGAAGTTCCTGTACAGTCATATCTAACTCTGCGGCTACAAGTTCATCGCTAACATGCCCTTGTTGTCGACTTTCCAATTTCGCCATGGTTTCTTCAATTTGACGAGCTTTTTGCCGAATAGAACGAGGAATCCAATCCAGGTTTCTAAGTTGATCTACTACCGCACCACGTATTCTTATTTGTGCATATGTCTCAAACTTTACATTTTTTGAGGGATCAAATTTATCGATGGCATCAATTAAACCAAAAACACCATAACTCACAAGATCATCAAACTCAAGATGGTTTCCGTATGTGGTGTACAGTCTTCCGGCTATTATCCTCACCAGTTCAACATATGCTTCGATTAACTTTGTTTTGATCTCCGGATCTTTCTTTTTATGATAACTATCCCACAACACTTTAGTATCCACACTGAGTCCCCCTGGCATAAGACTTATAACTCTCTGACGCCTTTACCTATGGCTTTTACAAGCAGTTTACCCGAGTCAGGATATATCTCAATCGTTCTGCCATAATTTCCTCCAGTATCTTCCGCTTTTAATGGTATTTTATATTGTTCAAGTAGTTTTTTTGTAGCAAGAACGTTTCTGGTACCAATTTTCATTATATCTGATTGGCTATCCATGGAAAACATTTGAGCGCCACCGGCTATTTTAGCAACAATGTTCGACTTCTGAGCGCCTGCTTTTTTAAGCTCTTGAAGCAGTATTTCCAGGGCTGTGTCAGCAAATTTAGCTTTGTTAGCATTATTCTTGATTTGAGTGCTGTCCGGAAGCATGATATGTGCTAACCCTGCCAATTTAATATCCAAATCATACAAAGCTATTCCAACACATGATCCTAATCCCAAAGTGGTTAATACTGATGGTGATTTGGTAATTTTTAGATCGGCCATGCCGACTTTTATCAATTCTGCCATGTACTAACTCACTCCCAAAGCTTCAAGTAATGTATCAAAAGAGTTTTCATCAGGTATCAGAAAAAAATTAGCTGTCACTTCATTATTTCCGTCAAACAGTCTGTTTTCAATCATTAACACATGATCACTTATTTCTCCAAACTGTATTGCAGGTACACTTAATATTGCTCCAGCCATATCAACACATAGAGAAGGTGGTGATAAATCAATTCTCAAGTTCGTTAATGAAGCTAAAGATGTTATGTACGAAGCGGATAAAATATTGCCGATTTCCTGCAATGCGGACCGATCCATATCATCAAGGGGAACTTCTTCATCGAATTTAATTGTATCCGGTGATTTACCCATAAGCATACTGGTGAGCATTTTTGCAGAATGAATATCCATCAGTACCATGATGTTTCCATTCACTGCACCTCCCATGCCAAAGTAAATACCCGAAACCAGGTTTTCTTCCCCACCCAGAATCCCTGGTACTTCACCAATGTCCATTATTTTAACTTCAGGCACTTTCATGTCTACTTTTTTCTGTATCATAACTGAGAGAGATGTTGCAGCGTTTCCTGCACCAATATTACCTATTTCCCGAAGCACATCTAAATGAAGACTATTTAAATCATCTATAGAACGTGTCAATGCTCAAAGCTCCTTTCTGTTGATTCCTGGTTTTTGAATCCTAATATTTTATGAATGTCCAACATCATAATCATTCGTTCTCCCACTTTTCCTATACCCTTAATGGCTGATATTTCTACATCACTAAGTACTCCAGATGAATTTTCTATATCTTGCTGCGGGATTGTTAACACTTCTGAAGAACTGTCAGTCATAAGACCTATAATGATATCATCAACAGAGAGTATAATGATTCTAGATTCATCCGTGATGGAAGCTTCTTCAAGGTCAAACATTTGTCGCAAATTAACCACAGGAACGATTTCTCCCCGCAAATTGATAACACCCATTATATATGGCGCTGCATTTGGCACTCTTGTAATAACAGACACTTTTTCGATGATTTCTACATAATGAATAGAAACGCCATAGGACTCTTCCTGCAGCCTGAAAATAACATATTGATCTATCGTTGAATTTTGTTTTTGATCCAATTGACTCATTATTCAACCTCCTTACAGGAATGAATTTGTATCAACAATTAAAGCGACTGTTCCATTACCGAGTATTGTAGCTCCAGCAATTCCTTTTATCGTTGCTAAGTATCGTCCAAGAGATTTTATAACCACTTCCTGTTGTCCTATCAGCGCATCAACCACCAAACCAAAGGTTTTATCGCCATGATTAATAATCACAACAGTGAATTCTTCGTCAGATTCTCTCTCATGCAGGCCTTCGACGGATAACAAATCTGCCAACCGTAAGATTGGGAGTGTTGTTTGTCTGAAGAGGACTACTTCCTTACCTTGTACTTTTCTAATGTTTTCTTCTTGTATTGTTGTGATCTCCCTGATATTGTTTAATGGTATGGCATATTTTTCATCACCCACATGCACGAGGAGAGCTTGAATAATGGCCAATGTTAGCGGTAATCTAATGATAAACCGAGTTCCTTTCATAGGTTGTGATTCAACTTCTACAATACCACCCAGCGTCTCAATTTTTGTTTTAACGACATCCAGTCCAACACCCCTGCCTGACAGGTCTGATACTTTATCGGCTGTGCTAAACCCAGGGTGAAACAAGAATTGTATGACTTCTTTATCCTCTATCAATTGACTTTGAGCTTCTGATAAAAGGCCTTTGTCTAATGCTTTTATTTTCACTTTTTCAATGTCAATGCCCTTCCCATCGTCTTGCACTTCAATAACAACACTATTGCCATCTGGATAGGCGATAAGGTTCAGAGTTCCTTCCTGATCCTTATGGTTTCTTATTCTTGTTTCACGGTCTTCAATGCCATGATCAATGGCATTTCTAATAAGGTGAATTAGTGGATCCCCAATCTCATCAATAACAGTTCTATCAACCTCTGTGTCTTCACCACTCATCTGAAGATGTATATCTTTTCCCAAATCTTTTGAGAGATCTCTTACCATACGAGGAAATCGGTTGAAAACCCTTTCAATGGGAACCATACGTACTTTCATGACAGCATCATGCAAGCTGGTTGTTATACGTTCCAATTGTTCAGTCGTATCACTGATAGATTTTTGTTGCGTCATTTGATGAGCATCTTCCAATCTAGTTTTAATAATAATCAATTCACTTACAAGGTTCATTAGATTATCCAGTCGATCAATGTCCACTCGAACCGTTTTTCCTGTTTTGGATCTTTTGGGCGAATCTTCATCACTTTTAACTTTTTCCAAAACATTCTCATTGCCATCTGTAATTTTAATCTCATCAGTCGCATTTTCCTGATCATCCTGTTGAAAAACAATGTTTTCATCTGTCATTTCTGTATAAATTATATCATCAATCTCTGAAATAGTATTCATTTCAGTCATGATGTCTTCTTTGTTCTTTTTTGTAATAACGATCAATTCAAAGGAATCATCGAATTTTTCATCTTCAATGTCTTCTATGCTTGGGTTTGCATGAATTATCTCTGCCATTTTTTCCAATGTGCTGAAAATAATATAAGCTCTGGCAGATTTTAACATGCATTTAGCATTTAAAATTATTTTTAAATTGTATATGTTGTATTCTTTATCAATTGCCTTTTTAATCATTCCAGCAACAAATTCATCGACTTCTATGCTTTTTGAGTTTGTTATATCTTGGGAAATAATCAACCCAACATCTATTTTCTTCTCTTCAGCCACGCCAATATCATCTGTTGATGCCTTATTTTTTGTTAATAACTGTAACTCTTGAATAAGATCGTTAGAGACATTTTCTCCTTCACTTTGATCATTTTCAATTTTAATGATATATTGTTCCAATTGATCTAAACAGTCGAAAAGTAAGTCTACAACATCACCGGTCACTTTAAGTTTGTGATTTCTCACCAAATCCATTACATTTTCCATTTGGTGAGTTAGGTTCAACACATGATTAAAACCCATGGTTCCAGACATACCTTTTATCGTATGGGCAATTCTGAAAAGTTCATTTAACTCTTTTTCATCTTCAGGGTTTTTTTCTAAAACAAGTAAAATATCGTTCATATGTTGCAAATGTTCTTTTGATTCATCAATGAACATATCCATGTATTGATTGACGTCCATTTTATCTGCCTCCTAATCTGTTCGTGATAATATTTGCAATATGGCCCAATGGTGCAATTTGATCAACCAGGCCAGCGGCACTTACACTTTTTGGCATACCATACACTACACAACTTTCTTCATTCTGGGCGATCACATAAATCCTGTTTGATTGATGAAGACTATCAATACCTTTAGTACCGTCAGATCCCATTCCTGTCATGACAACACATACTGTTTCATCAACAGGATAAGTTCCTATGGACTCAAACAAGATATCTGCTGCTGGACGGTGACCACCGACCGGTGCATCCTGGCTTAAGGAAATACAAGGATTTTCTCCATTTAAACGCACTCTCATATGATAATTTCCAGGTGCGATATACACATAACCATCTTTGATAAACTCTCCATCTTCAGCTTCTTTGACGTTAATTTCCGATAGCTGGTCAAGTCTATCTGCAAGTGATTTTGTAAATCCAGCAGGCATATGTTGTACCACTAATACAGGTGCAGGTAACTTTCCAGGTAATTGGGGGATGACAGATTGAAGCGCTTTCGGACCTCCAGTAGAAACAGCAATTGCCACCAGTTTTTTCCCATAACGTTTTATACCTGTTTTATCAGAACACACAATTTTTGTTTCAAGTTGGGGAGTTTCAGTTTTGTTTTTTAATCGCAGACGATTTTCCAGTTCATCGATCACAGCGTCTTCTGCATTAACATTATAGTTCACTGAATCTTTAATTTTTGAAACTAAATCCTCCTTGAATTGACTTGATGTTATCATGAACGATAATGTCGGCTTTTGAATAAAATCAACCGCTCCCAATTCCAATGCTCTAATGGTTTGCGAACTGCCCTCTTCTGTAAGACTACTGAGCATAATGACCGGTAATGGGTTATCCTTCATAATCACTTCAAGTGTCTGCAAACCATCTAGAACTGGCATTTCAACGTCTAGCGTAATAATATCAGGCTTCGAACTTTTAATCAGTTGTAATGCTTGTTCACCATTACGGGCATGTCCAATAACAGTAATAGTTGGTTCCGAATCAAGCAGGTCATTAATAATTTTTCTCATGAACGCTGAGTCATCAACGATCAACACACGAATAGGTTTGCTATGCAGTTTCATTTAAATCAATCCTTTTTTACGTAGTTCGCCCTGCTTCTGGAAAATAAATGCGATGATTTTGTTTTGATTCTGTTCACTGACATCTTCAAATTTAATGCCCAATTCATATTTTTGCTCATCATTCACTCTAATTGTTCTTACAACAGTAGCAGCAACAGTAATTCTTTCATCCTCCAAATTCAATGTGCATTCAATCTTTTCACCCACATAGAAAGATTTTGGGGATGTTGCCCGAATGCCTCCACCACTGATATCCAATACCAGGATTTCACAGCTGGTTTCATTTTCTAAACTTTTCAAGCTGCCATTGACCATATATTTTAAACGATAATACTCACGTCTCTGTGTTTTGCGCGGTTCAGAAATACGGGCTATTTGATAAAGTTCCAAGTTGCCATCTTTAATTTTTTTTAAAAAAGCAATCGAAAAGCTGAAAACACCTGCATCCCTATAATAGGTAAGATCTGCTTTTTGTCCAATTTTTACAGGATATTCAATTCCTTTTATAACAGGACCGGTAATGTAGTAAAACTCACTGTCAACATTCATAACCTGAGAATAGAGGGTTTTAACACCTTCAGGATTATTGGGATTATGGATTTGGATGTCAACTTTATCTCCTGTTTTAAGCAATAAATCCATACAACCACCTCCTTAACGAAAAAGACTGATTAATCTATTCATGAAACCATCGTATTCATTGGTTGGTACATCAACAGTCTGATCGGTATTAATTAGCTTTAACGCAATTAATTCAATGTTTTTAGCAGCTGTACTGAAGGGAAACTTGATCAGTAATGGCTGCTGCTGTTTAACAGCTTTGGGAACAGAAACATCATCCATGATGACACCCAGTTTTTCCAACTCATAGTTTAAAAATTTTGAACTGGCATTATTAATTTTTTCAAAGTACTGATGACCTTCTTTTGAACTTTCAGCTTGATTGATTACAACGCTTATTTTTGATAATTTATTTTCCCTTGTAATGGCTTTTACCATTGCATAGGCATCAGTTAATGACGTTGGCTCCGGCGTTGTAATGATAATAATATCATCACTTGCGCCTGCAAATGCCAGAATATTTTTTGATAATCCTGCTCCTGTGTCAATGATTGCTATGTCAAACATTTCATATAACTCATGGAAATGATGTATTAACAATTGTACTTTTTCGTATGGCAAATCAAGTAAGTTAAACATTCCGGAAGCTCCGGATATAATTTTTAATCCGTCCGGACCATTACCTAATATATCTTCAAGGTTCATGTCTGAATAAAGAAGATTGTTTAGCGTATATTTTGGTATTGTTCCTGCAACAACATCAATATTTGCAAGTCCCAAATCAGCATCAATAACAACAGTCCTTTGTCCCAATCGAGATAATGCAATCCCTAAATTGATGGAAAAATTCGTTTTACCCACGCCGCCTTTTCCACTTGTTACGCATATAAAACGAGTTTTCTTATGACTATCTGGGTTTTCATTTTCTTTCGAAAGACTACTGTTGTCAATTCTGGTTTGGATCATTTCTCTCAGCTTCCCTGCCTGATCCATCATCATACAGTCTCCTTAATCATCAAATTCATTATTTTATCAATGGTCACAACTTCAATATCATCGGGTACACTTTGACCAGTTGTCATAAAAGAAATTGCTTTTTCTGTCATGACAGGCACATTAATAAGTGTTCCAAAGGCTGTAGCTTCATCAACTTTTGTAATAATGACTTTATAATCTTCCAAAAAACTGTACTTATCAAGTATATCACGAATATCTTGTTGTCGTGTGGTGCAACTCAAGAGTAAGTATATCTCTTTTCCATTTATTTGATCAAGCAGACGTTTAAGTTCAATAATTTGATTTTCATCTCTATGACTTCTTCCTGCTGTGTCGACCATAATCAAGTCCAGATGTTGCAGTTGTTTTATTGCATCTGATATCTCCTCAGGTTGATATATGACATGCAGCGGAATATTCAAAATATCGCTGTAAGTCCTTAATTGCTCAACAGCTGCAATCCGATAGGTGTCTGCACTGATTAAACCAACTTTTTTCCCTTCATTTAGCGTTGCCCTTGCTGCCAGTTTTGCAATTGTAGTTGTTTTACCTACACCTGTCGGTCCAACAAACACCAATACTTTTTGATGAGGATCATATGGTTGAATATTAATTCGTTTCTTAATACATGATCGAATAAGCTCTCTTGCCTTATTTTCATCCAAATTATTATCGTTTAACTCTGCCGTGTTAATTTGACACTCATTAACAAGCACTTCAATGACATTAGGGTCCATATCATTTTCTCTTAATATTGTATTTAGCAGTGATTGTTGAATTTGCACTTGGTCTGTGTTTTCAGTTACAGCATGTTGATTGGCTAATTTGTTCAAGAGAGATTTAATGCTTTGCAATTCATTTTCCAGGGTCTGGTATGATAATTTGGGTTGATTATCCATCTCTAAACCTGGTCCCACAGAGGAAATGTTTTGCTTAGAAGATACTGTGTTAGTTATATCTTCTCTGGCAGCAACGACTTCTATGATGGGTTTTTTGAAAAATCCCAGAATACCCTTAGGTTTAATCTTACGTTGATGAATGATCACGGCATCAGGACCTAGTTCCATCTTCACTTTCATCAAAGCTTCTTGATTATTCCGCGCCTGAATACGTTTTATTTTCACGCTGCGCTCACCACCCCTATGGATTCTATTTCAACAGAAGGATCAATTTCATTGTAAGATAATATGATCAAGTCCGATGAAATTTGTTCAGATATTCTTTTAAAGTATATTCTTACAACAGGTGCTGTCAATACAACTGGTTGTTCACCAAGGGATATTAATTTTTGCACTTGTTTTGACAAGCTATTGAGAAGTTTTTGCATAATATCAGGATCGAGATTTACATAGGTTCCACTTTCTGTCTGTTTTAAGGATGACATTATGGTTTGCTCCAAAGATTTATCCAATACAACAACCCTGAAGGGCTGTGATGTTATAAACTGTCTTGTTATTGCTCTGCTCAAGGCCTGTCGAACATATTCTGTCAACATGTCAGTATCCCTTGTAATAGGCGAATAGTCAGCAAGTGTCTCGAGGATAGTGACCATATCTCTGATTGAAATGCCTTCTTTTAGTAAATTAACGAGTACTTTTTGTACTTCTCCCAAGGACATTTGATTTGGAATTAATTCGTCAACCAGAGCACTGTTTTCCTCTTTTATATTATCAACTAATTTTTTAACGTCTTGTCTGCCCAGAAGTTCGTGTGAGTGTTTCTTAATGATTTCCGTCAGATGTGTGGCAATAATTGAAGGTGGGTCGACCACAGTATAGCCAGCCATTTCTGCTTTTTCTCTCTCTTGTTCACTAATCCATTTGGCAGGTAAACCAAAAGCAGGTTCCACCGTATCAATTCCTTCCAGTTCGCCATCTGCTGTGCCTGGGTTCATGGCCATGTAATGATCAAACATTATTTCGCCTGAAGCAATTTCAATGCCTCTTATTTTAATAATATACTGATTTGGTTCCAGCTGGATATTATCCCTGAGTCTTATCATTGGAACAATGATTCCCATTTCCAACGCACATTGTCTTCTGATCATTACAAGTCTGTCAAAAAGATCTCCCCCTTGGCTTGCATCTGCCAAAGGTAAAATGCCATAGCCAAATTCTAATTCTATGGGATCCACGTTAAGTAATGGCATCACATTTTCCGGTTTTCTTTTTTCTTCCATTTCTTCCTTTACTAAGTCAGGTTCTTCAACAATGTCTGCTTGTGCCAGTTCTCTTCTCAAAGATAACCCCATTAGAAGAAAGGCAATGGATAACAGCATAAATGGGAACGTAGGTAAGGGCGTGATTGAAAAGAAAAACAGTACTCCAGATAATATGAGCATAACTGTCGGTTGTCGAAATAATTGTTTAAGTACATCCCCGCCCAAATTTCCTTCAGATGCTGCACGGGTAACAGTTATACCTGTCGCTGTCGATATCATAAGGGCCGGTATCTGTGATACGAGACCGTCTCCCACTGTTAATAAGGTGTATCTTTGAATAGCCTCGGCAAAACCAAGACCCCCAATGGCAACACCGATCACCATTCCCGCCATAATATTAATAAGTGTAATCAAAATACCTGCGATGGCATCGTTTTTCACAAACTTGCTGGCCCCGTCCATGGCTCCATAAAAATCTGCTTCCTGTTGAATTTTTTTTCTTCTTTCCCGAGCTTCCAAATCATCGATGAGCCCAGTATTAAGGTCTGCATCAATTGCCATCTGTTTACCGGGCATTGCGTCCAGTGTGAACCTGGCTGCAACTTCAGCGACCCGTTCAGCTCCTTTTGTGATGACCAAAAACTGAACAAGAACGATGATAACAAAGACAATAAAGCCAACAATAGCATTCCCTTGCATGACAAAGTTCCCAAATGTTTCAATGACACTTCCTGCATCGCCCTGGGAGAGTATATACCTCGTCGTAGTAATGTTTAATGAAAGCCGAAACAAAGTGGTGATCAGTAGGATCGATGGAAATACCGAAAATTCAAGAGCCTCTCTTATATACATTGACAGTACAAGAATTAACAATGCCAGGGCGATGTTAAAACTTAATAAAACATCAAGCAGTCCAAGGGGAATAGGTATTACGATAATAACAACGATGGCTATAACCGCTAGAACGACAATAAAATCCCCTTGTTTCATAAACGAGCCTCCTTCACTTTCATTTGATTCATTTGATATACATAGGCGAGCACTTCTGCAACGGCTTCATAAAGGTCCGGTGGTATTACCTGACCAATCTCTACTGTTTCATATAAAGTTCTAGCCAGGAATCTGTTTTCAACCATGGGAATTTCATGTATTACTGCTTGCTTCTTAATGTTTTGTGCAACTAAGTTCTGACCTTTTGCAATCACTAAGGGCGCAGAATTCATTTCTGGGGAGTATTGTATCGCAACAGCATAATGGGTCGGATTCGTAATAATCACGTCTGCTTTTGGTATTTCCTGCATCATTCGTCTCATTGATATCTGCATTTGTTTCTGACGTATTTTTGACTTGATTTTAGGATCACCTTCAATTTGCTTGTGTTCATCTTTGACTTCCTGTTTACTCATTTTAAGCTTTTTTTCGTATTCATAACGCTGATAGAAATAATCGATTACAGCTAAGAACACCAGCACTAAACCGGCTCTCAAACCAATGTTCAATGTTATTCTGGATGTAATGATGATGATTTGATCAATTTCCATCGCCATCATGCTAAAGATTGTTTCCAATTGGCCTACAACATATCTGTATACGACATATCCAATAATGAATATTTTTGTTAGTGATTTAAAGAGCTCAATCACCTTTTCCAATGAGAACAGTTTTTTCAAACCTTTCACAGGGTCTAATTTGCTTAACTTAGGTTGAATGGGTTTTGCTGTTATCATAAATCCTACCTGTAGGTAACTAGCAATGACCCCTATAATCAGTACAGTTAATGCCATTGGTAAAAAAGTAATCAGTATACGAAAAATAATATTCATGCTTAGTATCTGAATGTTTGTGATGTTGTACAAATTTTCATTTAGCAGGTATTCTTCAAATATTTGAAAACTTGCAATTCGAATTGAAGAACCTATGTATCCGGAAAGCAAAAAAAGCAGGACAAATGCAGCGAGCAGTGTCAGCGATGTGTTGATTTCTCGGCTCTGCAGCACCTGTCCTTCTTCCCTGGCTTTTTTTCGTTTTCGGGGAGTGGCTTTTTCAGTTTTTTCGTCTTCAGCAAACAATTGAAGATCAATCAACCATTCCATATCATCATCCTTACGATAGCATGCGGATCATTTGATAAATTCCCAGAAAAACTCTGTCAAAAAAACCTTCAGAGAAAGGAAGAAGTGCTTGCATGGTTATCCAAATTGTTAACATTCCCACAACAATTCTAAGGGGCATTCCTACCACAAATACATTTATTTGGGGCATTGTTTTTGCAAAAATGCCTAAAACAACATTGGCCAAAAATGATGTCACCACTACTGGTGTACTTAGTATAAACGCCAAAATCATAATATCCCTGAAATAGACGATCATCAATCTAAGCAAATCATCAGTAATGGAAATCGTATAGCCTATCGGCAGTATTTCATAACTATCTGCTAGCGCTTTTATAAAAATATGATGCCCATTAATGCCCAAAAATAAAAATAGAAACAATATATTATAAAAGTTACCCAACATTGGTACTTCTGTGTCAGTAAGTGGATCGATTGCATTAGCTAACGCTAACCCTGTTTGTCTGTCTAATAATGTGCCTGCTAGAGTGGTCACTGAAAAGTATATAGCTCCAACAAAACCGATGGATAAACCAATCAATAATTCCTGTGCAGCATAGTAAGTAAAAGTACTCCATTGTTCTGCAGATATAATCGCAGCAGAATTTACAATAGGTAATAGTAAAAAGCTAATCATGGCAACCAAGCCAATGCGTGTTGGAATTGGTGCATTCTCATTACTGTATATTGGTGCAATTAAAAAAATACCAGTAACGCGCATAAAAATAAGTAAAAATAAATCAACTCTTTGTAACAGAAGTTCAATCATCGTTTGTTCCATTGACTGCACCACTCTTTATTGAATAAACCTTGATAGATTGTTGAAAAGTTCATTCGTATAATTTATGATTACAGAAAGTAACCAAGGGCCAAAAATAATTACAGAAGCAAATACAGCAACGATTTTTGGGACAAAAGTAAGTGTTTGTTCCTGAATGGAAGTAATTGTTTGAAATATACTGACGCTCAAGCCAACGATCAGACCAAAGCCGAGCATAGGCGCAGACATAATTAGTATTGTTAACATCGCTTGTTGTCCCAGTTCTATGATCTGCATTTCATCCATGGCATTCTCTCCTTATCTAAAGCTGGTAACAAGTGAGCGAATAATAATATTCCAACCATCTACCATTATAAAAAGGAGAATTTTAAAAGGCAGCGATATCATTGCTGGTGGTAACATCATCATCCCCATCGATAACAGGGTACTGGCGATTACCATGTCCAGTACAATAAATGGCAAAAAAAGTACAAATCCTATCTGAAAGGCTGTTTTCATTTCACTAATAATAAATGATGGTATTAAGACTGTGTTGGAAATATCAGCAAGTTCTTCGTATGGTCCTTCTTCTGCAATCTCAGAAAACATAGCGAGGTCTTTTTCGCGTGTTTGTCTGAACATAAACTCCCTGACAGGATTCATAGCATTATCAAAGGCCTGTATCTGATTAATTTCCTGGTTTAAATATGGCTGAAGCGCATTTTGGTTTATATCAGTAATGACCGTTCTCATAGTGAAAAGTGTAAGAAACAATGCCAAACCAATAATTACCTGGTTAGGCGGAGTTGTTTGGGTAGCAATGGCACGTCTTATAAATCCCAAAACAATTACAATACGGGTAAAGCTGGTCAGCATAATCAATATAGCTGGTGCAAGAGATAAAACAGTTAACAAAAATAATATTTGCAAACTTGTGGCAACTTGTTCGGGATTTTCTGCTTCACCAACATTAATATCAAAACTTGGTATTGGCAACGGTGCAGCGGATACCGTTATTGATTGGAATAGGATAAGAAAAAATACCGTTATTGCGATCACCAAAACATTTTTTTTCCAATTGTCAGGGTGATCAATTATTTGATGTAAGATCTTATTAATCTTAATCACCCTTCTTTACTCATTTTTTTCATAAGGATCCATTACAAAACGTTTTCTAAAACTATCAATTCTGTCTTTATATGGGTTAAAATTGTTTTTAGAAGGCTCATTAAACTCCATGATCTTATCCGCTGATTTCATTTCTAACCACTGATCCATCGAATATCGATCCAAAAGCGTGACATCTTTACCACGACATGCCAATAAATACACTTGATCAGCAACTTTCACAACTTCTATGGATAAATTGCCCGGAAGATTATTTTTTTCCAATAAACTTATGTGCTTTCTTTTAGAAAAACCAGCTGCCTTTTGCCCGATAAATTTTGTTGTATAATAGGCAGCAATGATAATCAACGTAGTTGTTACAAAAAACATAAATAATGAAGTGACAGCATTGTTGTCCATTTGCAACATCCTTTAATTATCCGATTACTTTTTTAACCGCTTCAATAACTCTCTCAGCCTGGAACGGTTTAACAATAAAATCTTTCGCACCAGCCTGTATTGCTTCAATAACCATACTTTGTTGTCCCATGGCTGAACACATAATGATCTTGGCATTGGGATCGATCTGTTTAATGGCTTTAACAGCCTCAATACCATCTAATTCTGGCATTGTAATATCCATAATGGTTAATGTTGGTGTTAGTTCTTTAAATTTTTCCACAGCAACAGCACCATTTTCTGCCTCTCCAATGACTTCCAATCCATTTTTTGTTAAAACATCTTTAATCATCATCCGCATAAAAGCTGCATCATCTACGATAAGAATACCATTTGCCATTCAATTTCCTCCTCTATTCTTGATCGGCCGAGTCAATCAACCTCTCACTTGGTTGTCGATTTTGTCGGGTTCTACGGTTTTCATTATACACAATCTCTCATCAAACATAAAGCATCATATTTTTGAGAATCTTTTATTGGGATTAACGATGTCTGTAACTCGAATGCCATAATTCTCATCAATAACAACAACTTCACCTTTTGCAACGTATTGTCCATTGACCAATATATCTAAAGGTTCTCCCACAATTCGATCCAGTTCGACGATTGTGCCAGGGCCAAATTCCAGCACTTCACTCACTCTCTTGACAGTTCTTCCCAACTCAACGGTGACTTTAAGTGGCACATCCTGAATTAGTGAAATATTCTCCGGCACACTGTAGTGAGGACTACTTTCTTCAAATGATTGAAACTGTGCAGGCTGTACATTTACATTTTGCTGAGGTCTTGCTCTTTGTGGGGGCACAGCTTTAGGTGATTCAGGCTGGGATGGTGCTGGTTCATCTTCAAAATCCATCATAAAGTCATCATCAACAGCATTGCTGGTTTGCTTTTCCATTTCCACCGATTTTGGTGAATCCATTTCAACCTCAGGAACTTGTTCAATAACATTATCAGCACTCTCAGGCATCAAAATTTGTACCATTTCATTGGCAAAATCAATGGGGATTAATTGCATAATCTCACTGTCAATTAAGTCTCCAACTTCCATTTTAAAGGCTATCCGTACAAATGTTTCATCTAAATCTGATACCATTTGATTTAAATCAGGGGTTTGCAAATCCAACTGGAAGGCTTTTGGTGGACTTATATCAATTTTTTTCATAAACATTTCTGATAGAGACGTAGATGATGACCCAACCATTTGGTTCATAGCTTCTGCAATGGCACTTAAATGAAGGTCTGTGATCGGTTCATCTGTTGCTTCAGGGGGCTGACCCATCATTAAATTAGTGATTATTTTTACATCCGACTCTTTCAGAACCATTAAATTCGTGCCCTTGATTCCTTCTTTGTATCTCACTTCAACGGCAACAAAGGGCAATGGATAGTCTTCAGAAAGCTGTTTTATGCTCATTAATGCAACTTTTGGAGTCGTAATCACTACCTTATGGTTTAATAATGTAGATAATGTTGTTGCGGCTGTACCCATGCTTATATTTCCAATTTCACCGATGGTATCTTTTGCCTGCTCACTGAATTCAGCCTTAGGAGAGGCAGACTGCGGAGATGGCGGTTCTTCTTCTTTTGTTGGTTCGCCGCCGCTTAGTAAGGCATCTATCTCCTCTTGGGATAACATATCACTCATCATTTTCATCTCCTTTCTCCTGCTTACTAATAACCTTGACAGCCAATTTATTGTTACTGGTTCCAGGAATTCCGATATATTTCATTTTGTCTCCAACATACAATGTTACTTCTCCATCAGTTGGGTTATCGAGTCGAATCACGTCACCTACTTGCATGTCCAAGAAATCCCTGACTGTTATATAAGTGTGAGATAATTCAGCCATCATTTCCACTTGTGTTTTTTCTATTCTTCTTTGCAGTTTTTCCCTGTCATCTTCTGTAACAGCTTTGCTTATGCTGGCAAACCAAAACTTTGTACTCAGTTTGTCAATAATCGGTTCAATTACAAGATGTGGAAGGCAAATATTTAATAATCCTTCAACTTCTCCAATTCTTAAACTTAATGTGACCAAAGCGATTGTTTCATTTGGTGATACAATTTGAGCAAACTGGGAATTTGTTTCTATTTTGTCCAGTTTTGGCTCCAGCTCAATCACATTTTCCCAAGGTTGCTCCATTAGAGCAATTACTTGACGTTTTAACTTTTTAATCAATGTCAATTCTATTTCAGTAAATGTTCTCGACTCATTAAAAGGTTTTCCACTTCCACCAAGAATTCTGTCGATAATGTTAAATGCAATTGCTGGAGACAGATCAACAATAATCTGTCCTGAAAGTGGTTGAAAATTTACGATTGATAGTACAGCAGGATTTACCACTGAGTTACTGAACTCATAATATGATAATTCTTCTACATTTTTAACTTCTGCATGAATATATGTTCGTAAATAGCCTGAGAGAAATGTGTTTAAAGCCCTGGCAAAATTTTCATGTATTATCTGCAGGGTTCTTAGTTGGTCTTTTGCAAGCTTTTTAGGACTTTTAAAATCGTAAACTTTGATTTTCTTTTCCTGTTTAACATCTTTCATTTCTTCTGCATCAACTTCGCCACTGCTAAGTTGTGCCAATAAAGCATCAATCTCATTTTGCGACAAAACATCTGCCAAGGCGGTCACCTCCTACTGCACGATATAATCCACAAAATATACATTGGTGATTTGATCTGATTTAACCACCTCAGAGACCACCTGTATCAGTTCCTGTCTTAATTGTTGCTGGCCTTCAGGGTTGAGCACATCTTCGGCTCCCTTGCCAATGAGTGTTTTGATTACACGATCTCGCAGCATAACATTCCTTTTTGTCATGACTTCCAATAGTTCTTCATCGGTTGTTTCAACAACAATTTCCCCTTTAAAAAAACTGCGCTGAGAACCCAGGTTAGTGGAGAATTCTCCCAACTGGTATTCGTATGTCTCCAACTCGACTTCGTCGTCAGAAGGTGCTCTGAATACAAATAAATATAATAGTCCTCCCACCAATATGGCGGTTACCAAAAACGCAATTAATGAGATGATAATAATTTTCTTTAAATTCATGTGCATCCCTCCAGGCAATCAGTTATTGGCTTGTGGCAGTGAATTCTGATCGAAGGATCACAATATCAACTCTGCGGTTCTTAGCCTTATTATCAAGTGTATCATTTGGGGCAACTGGATGGTACTCACCATACCCCGACGCAGAAAATCGCATGGCCTCAACACCTAATTCTTCTATCATATATCTTACTACATTTGCAGCCCTTGTAACAGACAACTCCCAGTTTGTTTCATAAGGAGCCCCCGGTCTCAATGGATCAGTGTCAGTATGCCCTTCAATCCGCACAAATTTTTCTGCGAAATCAGGTTCCTGAAGAACAATTCCAACAAATTGAAGAATCTCAAGTGAATCCGGTTTGATTTCTGCTCTTCCTGAATCAAACAACACATTATCCTGAAAACGTAATATTAGTCCTCTTGTTTCCAATGATACCAATACATCAGAAGCCATGTCTCGTTCTTCCAGAAATTCTTCCATTCTCTCCTGGAGTTTTCTAAAATCTTCAAGTTCCTGTAATTCTTGCAGGGTTAGATCATCAATTTCAGCTTCTGACAGCAGTTCACTTGGTTCTATTGTTCTGCCAGATTCCAGTACACCTACTGCTCCCTGAAAAGATTGAACAAAAGCATCTAATTTTTGCACATCAATTTCTGAGAATGCAAATAGAAGCACAAAGAAACAGAGGAGTAATGTTACCATATCGCCATAAGTGGTCATCCACTCCGGCGCTCCTTTTTTACCTTCTTCCGCCGGTTTCCTTCTAGGCATTACTCCTCCTCACCTTTCTGCTTCTGTTCTGAAATTTCCGCTCTAACTTTGGGTGGTAAGAATGCTTTCAATTTTTCTTCAATAATACGCGGGTTTTCGCCAGCCTGTATGGATAACATGCCTTCCAGCATTATTTCCTTCATAAGTACTTCTTCTCGGCTTCGGAATTTTAGTTTGTTGGCAATGGGTAAAAAAATCAAATTCGCCAGTAACGATCCATAGAATGTTGTAATTAAAGCTACTGCCATACTTGGTCCGATGGTTGATGGGTCATCCAGTTTTCGCAGCATATTGATCAACCCGATGAGTGTACCAATCATACCAAAAGCTGGGGCATACGTTCCCATGACTTCAAATATTCCTTGTCCTTGCTTGTGCCTTTCTTCAATAAATGAAAGTTCTGTTTCAAGCAAATTTCTCACAAGTTCAGGATCTGTTCCATCAACGACCAGCATAACACCTTTTTGTAAAAAAGGATCATCAATGTCTTCTGAAGCTTCTTCAAGTGCCAATAGTCCTTCTTTCCGAGCGGTATTTGCCAAATTAATTATTTTTGAAATAATGATTCCTGCTTCATTTTTTTGAGCCGAAAAAGCTTTTCTGACAACTTTTAGTGAATCAATGACAGTGTAAAGGGGATAAGCAACAAAAGTGGCTGCAATTGTACCGCCGATAACAATCATAATCGATGCAAAGTTTACGAAGGTTATAATGTCTCCGTCTTGCATGATACCAATTATAATAAATGTTAACCCCACTATGATCCCGACAATCGTTGCTAAGTCCAAAATTGCACCCCTTTTCTCATGCCATTATTTTATGTATTCTTGAATGAAAATACGTTTCTTAAACTCAACCACTTTGTTAACGATCTCTGATGCAGGTTCAACGACGACAATCTTTTGTCCATTTGTCAGGGTAATCACCGTATCAGGTGTTTCTTCAACATACTGAATCAAATCTGAGTTTATCATAATTTCGCTTTTATTTAAACGTGTTAGTTGAATCATAGCTACCATCCTTATAAATGCCCCGGGAGCCATCAATGGTTCCCGGGGATTAAGTTATTCTGGTTCACCTCAGATGATATTCTTCATTATCGTTTCAAATTGACTACTTCCTGAAGCATCTCATCACTGGTGGTGATGATACGGGAATTCGCCTGGAACCCTCTTTGTGTTGTTATCATGTTTGTAAATTCTCTGGATAAATCAGTGTTTGACATTTCCAGAGAACCAGGGTTCAGGTTTCCAAACCCGCCGGCTCCGGGAGCTCCTACCATAGCTTGACCGGAGTTATTGGTTACCCGGTACAGGTTGCCGCCCGTTTTTTCAAGTCCTGCAGCATTTTTGAAGTTTGCCAGCGCCACCCTGCCTACAATTCTGTTCTCACCGTTATCAAAGAATCCTGTGATTTCACCAGTGGCTGCAACAGAGAAGTCAATCAAGCTACCCTGTTTAAAACCATCGATGTTTGGTGCTGAAGCAGTGGAATCGTTTGCGAACATGGTTAGTTTCGAAAAATCAATATTAATATCCAAGGGACCTGCTCCATTGGTTAAGGTTTCACCTATTGTCAACGCCAGAGGCCCACCTGTAGACCACCTACCAGTATCATCAAATGATACCGTTGGAGGTGCTCCAACAAAGGGGTCACCTGCAGTACCAGTTGCGCGTGTAACAGATCCATCGTCATTCAAATAAAAAGTCTCTACCGAGTAGTTACTTATGTTAGCTGCAGTTACATCATTTTTCACAAATACTTGTTTAATACGATGAATTCCTCCAAGTTGGTCATATACTTCAAAGGTTGTTTCTCTGGCAATGTATTCCTCTCGTCCTGGTACAACGCTTAGGACTCCTCCATCTAGATTATAGACACCATTGCTTGGATCAGTCGCTGCAGCAGTATTAATGACTCCGGTTATATCAGTATCAGTATCTATGCTCAATGCTTCACTATTCAAATTCCCTTCAAACCCCACCTGATCTGTCGCTTTCGCATCAAATGTCTGTGCCTTGGAAATCACCAAACCACTTAGGTTGGACTCTAAAATACCATTATCATCCGCCATATACCCCATCACCCGATAACCGTCCGGGGTCACCAGATTTCCCTGCTCGTCCAAGGAAAAGCTGCCTGCACGGGTATAACTTCTGTTGAGTCCATTTGGATCGTCGGAAACGATAAAGAATCCGTCCCCATTGATCATCATGTCTGTGTTGTAATCTGTTCTTTCAACGGCTCCACGGATATGAAAGGTGTCCATGGAAGAAACGTTCATGCCCAAACCAATTTGTTGTGGATTTGTGCCGCCCAAACCGTCCTGGGGAGAACCGGCACCACGAAGTGTTTGGTTAAACACTTCCTGAAAGGTTACCCGACTTGCTTTATATCCCACTGTGTTTACGTTCGCAATGTTATTGCCAATGGCATCCATGCGAAGCTGATGGGCTCTCAGGCCCGACACAGCGGAAAACATTGATCTCATCATATTATATGACCTCCTGTGTTTTGTTCACTTCATCTGTCAGTCAGAAGTGATAAGCCTCCACATAGTGGTCCGGCTTAATTTTTAGACGATAACTGCACCGTCAATGTTGGTAAAAACATTTTCTTTTAACTGTTCGTCCACCGCTGCTGTAATGATGGTTTTGTTGTTAACACTTGCGATAAAGGCTCGATTGTCCATCATAATCAGGGTTTCTTTGATGCCTTTTTGTGCCGCTTTGTCCAAACCTGCGTTAATACGGGATACTTCCTGTGATGTCAATCGAATGTTTCTCTGTGCCAATCTTTCTGTCGCGTGCCGTGAAAAAACGACACCTGATTTCTGTTGCAGTTGTTCATTAAGAATCTGACCAAAGGAACCCGTATTATCTGGATTAGATTGAATCCTTTTTGACTGCTTTTCCGGTTGGACTGGTCGTATGGCAGGATTGACCTTCATTTGATATGTTGCCATGCTATTTGCCTCCTTGCATTAAAACATCTGAAAAATGATTAAACAGTGTCATCACTATTTTCTAATGATTCTGGCTCATCACCATTACCGTTATCAACGGGTGTTGTATTGATGTTAAGATAGGCTTCCAATACACCTGTTAATTTCGTTAGTTGAGTAGCGATGGTAGTTTGACTTTTCACCAGGTTATTGTTCATGTGAACCATGTGATCCATCAACTCCTGATGACTTCCTTCAAAAGTGTCATTCAGATTCTGCATTTGTTCCAATGAGCTAAACTGCGCCATTTGCGCAATAAATTCCTTATCTTCCATTGGGCTGAGAGGATCCTGACTTTTCAGTTGAGTAACCAATAGTTTTAAAAATGCGTCTTTATCCATGGCATTATTGGCACCGTTGTTTTGATTTTCTTCATATAATCTGGTTTTCCAATCAACTTGGGATACGCCGTCTGTCATACTATTCCTCCTTTCCTGCAACGTGATTAGCCTACTTGATCGAACCCTTCAGATTGCACGTACGGATTATCAACTGTCGATAATTCGTTGATCAACGCTGTTTGCCCTGCGTTTACACTGGCAATTTTTGAACCTCTTCTGCGTTGTGCTCTGGCTTGTTGATACTGAAACTCTCGCTGTTTTTCTGATGATTCAGGGTCTTGACCAACAAAGACCTCCAAAGCTGTAAGGTTTACTCCTTTACCTGACAATGCATCTTTCAACTGTCCAAAGTTTGATTCTATCATTTCCTTGGCTTGAGGTGTTTCTGCGTAAATTTTTGCTGTCATGCCTTGCTGTAAATCCGAAGTTAATTGTATTGTCAGTTTACCAAGGTGTTCAGGTGCAAGTTGTAAGGAAACAAAACTTTGATTTGTTCCGTGAGTTACCTGGATTTTATCAACGATTTGTTGTAATACATTCTGTTGAATCTGTGTTTGTTGCTGATTCACTTCTTTAATCATCGTGTTTTGTTGTAACATAGATTCGATTTGAGCTAAACTAAATGGTATGACTCCTTCTTTGGATTGTTCCTGTGTAATAATTTGTTCTGGTTTCACTTGAGAAGCAAACTCTTTCTCTTTTGATTGATTTTCTGATGATTGATTGTCTAAAGAATGAGCCAACATATCCTTTGTTATTTGATTATCATCCAGCGTGCTCTCTTTGATAACTTCAACATCTGTTTTAACTGGTGTTTCCCTAACTCTTGTGGTGTCTGCAGGTGCATTTTCGGAAATCACTTCAGCCGCTACCCTTGACTGCATAACAACTTCCTGGTGTTCACTATTGCTCTTTGTTATGACTGTTGAAAATGTTTCCATCAAACTTTTTGTCATGCTTTCCACCTTTGCTAAAAAAGCTTCAACATCACCCTTCTCTTCAGTTGTTAAACTAGGCATAACCAACCCGTTTTGACTCTTTAACAATGCCGTTAATCTTTCTGCTAGTTCTTTCAGTTCTTCTGGTAGGTTCTTGAGCTCTGTCATTGACTGCATCCACAGTAAAATGTCTTTTACAGTGTCTTCTGAAATCACCACATCTTTTTCCAATGATAAACCAGATAAATCATTTAATTCCTCTGGCATATCAAGTAACCACATCAACATACTATGTCCTGACTTTACGGCCTCATCCTGGTCAGTTTGATCCGGATCCTCAATCGATTCTTTGCTATCACTTGTGGCTTTTTCCCTTTGATTAGTTTGATCCGCCCGGGATCTTTCTTGTGCCCAAACTTTCCGATTTTCACCTTTTTCCAGTTCTTCAGTCCTTTTACCCGTAGTTTGTCGTCTGTTGTTTGTTTTGTGACTGGCTTCTTTCAGTTTTTCCGCAAATGCCGTTGGATCTTGAAAACTGCGCATTTCTTTTACTGGTTGCTGGTTGCTTGATGTTGAATCCAAATACGCCACTTCAATCATATATTCACCTCCTTTCACATGTGTTATTATTACTCCCCATATAATTTTTGTGATAACAAAGCTGCGCGCGGGGTGCTTAGCTGTCCCAATAGTTCGGAGATTAAAGCCGGTTTCATTTGATTCAGGGTGTCAACTACCAACTGTTCTTCAGTAATGAAAATTTGTTCTTCAGGCGAAAAAACATGTTGTGTGACAATGGTGTTGCTGACAATCATTCTTTCAACAAGAGGGGCTAATTCACCCAATTCCATTCGCTGGTATACACCTGCCAATTCCTGGACTTTTTGATTATACTCCTGGTATAAGCTTAAGGCTTCTGCCACATGTGTTGTTTTATCTTCTCTTGTCTCTAGCAATGATTCCACCATCATCATTTCAGATGTCAAACCCTGTATAAACTCTTGGGATTCTGACCTGGCAAGAACTTTTCCTGCTTTATCCAAACTCATCTGATGATAGATAAACGCTAAGTCAACCAAGGGATGTACGTCTTCTGTTGTCAATAATGGAACCAACTCTTCTGTTCTTCTTCTTTCGTACAGTTGAGCCCGAAGTATTAAATCTCTGTCATGATTTAACTGTCTTGTAATTTCTTTGTCCAGTGTCTCAATTACACTTCCAGGTATGCGATTTCTGATTTGTTGTACAAGAGAATCATCTAAATATCTTAAATAAAAAGCACCTGTATCCACAGTTAACTGTTGAAATAAAGCACCTAATTCTTCATCTTTAATTTCACCACGTTCAATCATTCTTTTTAGTTCATTGATACCAGCTGGCTTATTTAATGAATTCAAGTATGATGAAATTTCGGATGACCGGTCAAGTTGTTCCTGCTCCACTTCATCCAGTATTCTAAGCATTGTGTCATCGTTGATTAGGGCCAGTTGAAGTTTTTCAGTAACATCTGACATTTTCCGGGGGTTTTCCCTGTTCATCGTAAAGAGTAAGTCACTGTAGAGTTCTTCATCTTCAGCTTTTATTACCAAAAGCTTATCAACAATTCGGTCAACGTCCATGGTTATGTAATGTTTCGCTATTTGCTGTTTTAAAAGATCCTGGTCCTCCGGTGACGGAAATGACCTGAAATAATTTCCAGCAGGACCGGGCAAGGCTGACAACACATTATTTGTAGATTGTTTGAAGTTTTCACTGGTGATATATAATATGCTTACCGTTAAAATCGGTACTAGAAGGATAATAACCACAACTATAATAATCGTTTTCAGTGACCCTGATTTTTCCTCTTTATCATTAATGGCTTCAGACATTGCTGCCTCCTCGCTGCATCCTTACCGCTGCGCATTACGGTGAGAAACGAACTGATCTATGGACGCAATTTCCATTTTTTGCTCATTCTGCTGGAACACTTCAAAATCTTTTTCTTTGATCTTTTCAAATTTACGAGTTTCTTTTTTAGCCTCTACCAGTATTAATCGGCATTTCTCCATGTTTTCTTCAGCATTTTGCAGTATATTTTGTTGCGATTCAATTATATCTGCCAACCATTGAATGTGGTTTGATGTTAGTTGGATTTCTGATACGCGAAATTGTTGTTTTGTTGAATCATTCCATCTTTGGAGAGCATGTTCATATTGGTTTTCCAGATTATCCAGTTTATTCTTTTCTTTTTCCATTGCTTGTACTGCTTCACTAAGTTGCATTTTTGCTTCATCCTCTTTTTTCACCTTAAATGAAAGCAAATTTTCAAAACGAAATTCGAACCCTTTAGGCATACAAACATCCCCTCTATCTATTCACAAGCTGTTCCATTTCATTAAGCGTTTTTTCATAGTCACTTGGTTCATGAACGTCTTGTTGAAGAAAATGATTAATCTCTTCAATCTTATCGATTGCATAGTCAATTTTCCTGTTAGATCCTCTTGCATAAGCTCCAATGCTTATCAAATCTTCAGCTTCACGATAAGTTGACATTATTTCTTTTATTTCATTTGACAATTTAACGTGTTCTTTTGACGTTATGTTAGGCATTACTCTGCTCAAACTTGCAAGCACATCAATTGCAGGATAATGTGTTCGATTGGCCATTTTTCTTGATAATACGATGTGCCCATCAAGAATTCCACGAACAGCATCAGCAATCGGTTCATTCATATCATCCCCATCTACCAATACTGTATACAATCCAGTTATTGCACCCTTATCAGATGTGCCAGATCGTTCTAGTAATTTAGGAAGCACGGCAAATACAGACGGTGTGTATCCTTTTGTTACAGGAGGTTCACCTATGGCAAGTCCAATTTCACGTTGCGCCATGGAAAATCTGGTGATTGAATCCATCATCAGCATGACATTTAATCCTTGGTCTCTGAAATACTCAGCCACCGCACTGGCCAAAAGAGCCCCTTTCATTCGAATTAAAGGTGGTTGATCTGATGTAGCCACAATCACGACTGATCTTTTCAATCCATCTTCCTGTAAATCATTGTCAATGAACTCTCTTACTTCTCGTCCTCTCTCTCCGATGAGTGCGATTACATTCACATCTGCCTTTGTGTTTCGTGCGATCATGCCTAACAAAGTACTTTTACCAACACCACTTCCTGCAAATATTCCTATCCGTTGTCCATTACCACAAGTCAATAATCCGTCTATCGCTCTAACCCCAAGTGGTAATGGATTAATAATTCTGCTTCTTTGCATTGGATTAATGGGCTGACCCATAACCTGATAAGTGACGCCAGACTGTAAAGGAGGTTTTCCATCAAGAGGGTTCCCAAGTCCATCCAACACTCTGCCAAGCAACTGATTTCCAACTTTTACTTTTAGACTGGTTCCTGTTGCTTCGACCTTACTCCCTGGCCCGATGCCTTCCATATCACCCAGTGGCATTAATAACACTTTTTTTTCTTTGAATCCCACAACTTCTGCCATTAATGGTTGTGAATCCTTAAATGTATATATTTTGCATATTTCTCCAATTTTAACAGATGGACCAACCGATTCAATGGTTAGTCCTATCACTTGAGAAACACGTCCAAAGTATTTTATCCAGTCCGCTTCCTGTAAGGAATGAACATATTTGTTTAGCTCAATAGACCTCATAATGATTCCCCACTCTGTAACAATTCTTTAAATGCAGTCTCTATCTGCTTTAACTGCGTTTCTATTCCTGCATCCACTTGCCCTGATGCAGTTTCTATGATTACACTGCCAGGACTCATGGATGGATCGCTTTTGATTTCAATGTCATAAATACCATCCGTCATCAGGTAAATTCTGTTTTGATATGCATACACCATATCATAATCCATTTCACTAACGTGAATCACCAGGTTTTCAGTATAATTACACTTTTTCAATCCTTCATCAATTAATTGAAACAGCAACTCCTGGTTGTCCTGCAATTCAGATTGTAGGATTCTTCGAGCTGTTTGTATGACTAACTGAACGATATCTTTTTCCAATTGTATTGATAGTTGGTTTCTTTCATCGTAGGCCTGTTGTTTAAGTTGTTTAGCTTCATCAATCAGGTCAGTCATATCCTGATATCCTTGTTCTCTTCCTTCATTTATACCTTTTTCAAATCCTTCCGCATAACCTTCCTCTTTGGATTGTTCCATTAATTTCTTGCTTTCCAAATAGCTTTTTTCGAGCACTTCTGCTGATTCTTTTTCAGCAGATGCGATGATTTCTCTGGCATCAAGTTCAGCCTGCTGCAACAATTCATGTCTGTGCATTTCAATAGCATTATCATCCGCATAAACATCATCTTCCATTTCATCCGTAGATGGATTTACGAAAATTTTGTTTTTTCTGGACCTGGATTTAATCTCAACTGACTCACCAATTCTGAGTTGATCAGATTTATATATTTTATACAATGATATCGTCTCCTCCACCGCGAGCTATTATGATATCACCAGAATCTTCCAGCTTACGAATGACATTCACAATCTTCTGTTGTGCTTCTTCAACATCCCGCAATCTTATTGGTCCCATAAATTCCATGTCTTCTTTTATCATTTCCGCCATTCGTTTAGACATGTTGCTGAAGAAAACATTTGCTAATTCTTCAGTTGCTCCTTTTAATGCAATGGCCATGTCATTGTTATCAATTTCTCTGATGAATCGTTGTATGGATGTGCTGTCCAAGTTAATGATGTCTTCAAATACAAACATTTTCTTACGTATTTGCTCAGCTAATTCAGCGTCTTGAATGTCCAGCGTATCCATAATGTTCTTTTCAGTTCCTCTGTCTACTGCATTTAAAATATCAACGATAGTCTGTATGCCACCGGCACTTGTATAATCCTGGCTTACAAGGGAAGATAAGTTCTTTTCCAATACCATCTCTACTTCCTTAATGATCTCAGGAGAAGTTCTGTCCATTGTTGCTATACGCTGTGCCACTTCTGCCTGTTTTTCCTGAGGCAGGGCTGACAAAACCTGGGATGACTGTTCGGAGGATAAATATGCCAGTATTAGTGCAATTGTTTGGGGGTGTTCATTTTGTATAAAGTTAAATAAGTGACTTGGATCTGCTTTTCGTGCGAAATCAAATGGTTTTACCTGTAATGATGCAGTCAGTTTATTGATGATATCCATTGCTTTTTGAGATCCCAAGGCTTTTTCCAGCACGTCCTTGGCATAATTAATGCCTCCTTCAGATATGTATTCCTGGGCTACACAAATCTGATAAAATTCATCTAATATTCTTTCTTTTTCACCAGGTGCAACCTTTTTCATGTTAGCAATTTCAAGTGTCAATTCTTCAATTTCTTCATCATGTAGGTTTTTAAAAATCTGTGACGAGTATTCTGGTCCCAAGCTGATAAGCAAAATAGCCGCTTTTTCTTTGCCAGATAATTGTCCTTTTACGCCTCTTTTTGACATTCTGTCACCTCTAATCCTCACTGATCCAATTTCTAAGTAAATGAGATATTGCTTCTGGATTTTTATCAACCAGTTTTTCAATTTGTTGTTTTACCTGTGATCCCGACATTTCCAAATCAAGTTCATCATCAAATTGACCCCTTATCATTGATTCCAGATCAGCGTCTTCTGTAGCTGGCTCTTTTCTGTTGAATCGTCTATACAACAGGATACTTATGCCAAGTACACCTGCAGCCATCAAAGCGATGAGCCAGTAAGGTATTCCGGGTGTTGTTTCTGCTGAAAAATCTGGTACAACAGGCACATCAAACTGTTGAACTCCAACCTCAACGACTCGGGTATCAAGCCCAGCAGCAGCAGAAATCAGATTGTTTAACTCCTCTTTTTCATCATCCGAAAGATCACCATCCGGCAAAGCATCGCTGTTAACATATACTGCAACTGTAATATCTTGAACCTGTCCCTGCGCTTTTGTAATTTTTTGTCTCAGCTCATTTATTTCGTAATTTATTGTTCTACTGGCTTCTTCATATGTAGAGGCAGAACCTTCTGTTTCAACGTACTGAGCAATGTCATCAACATTAGGATCTGTTCCTGGAACATCTCCCATTCCCTCTGAGACTGATGATCTTTGCAGTTCCTGTAAACTTCTCACAATACCTTCTGTTTCGTCCTCAATTGGCGGTGAAAACTGTTGAATTTCTGTCACTTCACTGTTAAAATCCAACTTTACATTTGCCATCACCACAACGTTACCGTAACCATACACAGTAGATAAAAAATCAGTTATGCTCTGTTCCAAGTCAACTTGTACTGATCTTTGCATCTCTATTTGTGTTCCCATTTCAAAGACTTCCTGGTTACCTTGACGCTGGCTTAGTATTCTACCGTCGGAGCCATGGATTGTTACATTATTGGGATCTAACCCATCTACCGCATTTGCCACTAATACTGCAATTCCATTTATGCTGGCTTCATCTAATTCTGTTTGGAGGTCAAGAAACACCGATGCTTTCGCAAAGGATGACTCATCCCCCAGTACAAATCCAGAACTCTCAGGTACAGACACATTAACGACAGCTTTTCTTACCCCAGCAATTTCTTCAATGGTTGCAGCTAAAAAATTCTGCTGTGCCAATTGGATACGCCTTTGCCGTTCCTCAGAAGTCATCATAAATGAGTTACCCGACAAAGCGTCTTCGAAAGAGAACCTTGAAGTTGGTAAACCTTCGGTCGCTACAAATACCTGTGCTCTTTTTTCATCGTTTTTGGGCACTTCAATAACCCGGCTGGTTATGCCAAGCCGGGCGTTAATACCATTGTTTTGTAAGGTATTCAACACTTCACCAGATTGTTGAGGATCAAGGTTATCATAAAGAACAACATATTCAGTTCTTGTAAAATAGAAAATCATGCCTGTTGCAACCAATAGAACCAATGCCAGTGCTACAGCCATGGTGATTTTCTGTTTTTTGCTGTATTTTTGTAAAAAATCATTCAACTGTGTTCTTATTCTTTCCAGACCCTCTGCCATGAGCTAGTTTCACCCCACTGTCCAATAATCTGTTATATTTGCATTCTCATTATTTCCTGATAAGCATCAAGTAATTTTCCACGTACTCCTGTTAATAGTCGCAGTGAAATATCTGCTTTTTGTCCAGCTATTATTACATCATGCAAGTTTTCGACTTCTCCAGTCACGAGTCTTTCTACGTTTTGATTCGATATTAATTGATATTCATTGGTTTGATTAATAGCATCAGCCAGAACCGACATAAAATCTGTTGCATCTGTTGTGCTACTTTTATTAAATAGACCCAGGTCCGGTACAACACCTTTAGTTCCAATTGAAACAGGGTTCATTAGTTACCTCCTTATCTTCCAATGTCCAAGGCTCTTAATGCCATGTTTCGTGTCGTATTCATGGCAGTTACATTCGCTTCATAGGCCCTGGAGGCTGTAATTAAGTTGGCCATCTCTGTCATAATATCGACATTAGGCATTTGTACATAGCCTTCCTCATTAGCATCTGGATGACCAGGATCATAAACTAATTTAAAAGGTGAAGCGTCCTGTTGGATTCCGGTGACTTCAACGCCTCCAAGCCCAATTTTTTGTCGAGTCGCTTCACTTAAAAAATGAGAAAATGGAAGATGAGTATTCTTTTCCTTAAACGTCACCACTTGTCTTCTATATGGTGTACCATTAGCCGTTCTTGTTGTATTGGCGTTTGCAATGTTTTTAGAGATCACATCCATCCGCATACGTTCAGCTGTAAGTCCTGAAGCACTAATATTCATGGAGTTAAACAAACCCATCTTTATCTACTCCCTTCAGTAATGACCGTTCGCATTCTTTCGAAACTACTATTGACACGGGCACTGAGCGTTTGGTATAAAAGCTCATTCTTCGATCTTTCTGCCATTTCAACATCTATGTCAACGTTGTTGCCATCTCTCCTTGTGCTGTAGGTAGAATGTTCTTGTACTTCGTAATTTACACTGCTTATGTTTTCATGTCCAATTGGTATGTGTTTCTCATGAGTTTGCATTCCCCTTATAGAATTCCTATTTAACACATCCTGCAATATGCTTTCGAATTCAACTGAACTTTTTTTAAACCCTGGTGTGTTAACATTAGCAATGTTGTTGGCAATCACTTCATTCCTTTTCCATGATGCGTCCATGGCTCTATTCATTAGGTCAATGTTTTGGTATAAATTTATCATAGAAAGAAACACCTCCATTTAAAAATATGCAATTGCATATCATGTGCTTTACAACGCATCTTCACCCAACATTATACCATAAGTTGTGTATATGCAAACAGTTTGCTCAATATTTATGGGACCACAGCATTATCAGTAATAAACTTTTCACTATTTGCCACAAAATATACAAATATGGAAAAAAGAAGTCATTAGCTAACGACTTCTTTTAAAATCTTTTATTTAATTCTATTTAGCGCTTTAGTTTTCTAAGTTCTTCCAATAACCTTGTGTTCAGAATTCTAATATGAGTCCCTTTCATGCCCAACGATCTGGACTCGATAACCCCGGCACTTTCGAATTTTCTTAAAGCGTTTACGATTACTGATCTGGTTATACCTACACGATCAGCTATTTTACTCGCAACGAGCAGTCCTTCGGTTCCGTTTAACTCGTTGAAAATATGTTCCACTGCTTCCAACTCGGAATATGATAAGGTGTCAATCGCCATCTTAACCACTGCTTTCTTGCGGGCTTCTTCTTCAATTTCATCTGACTTAGCTCTTAGTATTTCAAGCCCAACCACAGTAGCGCTATATTCAGCCATGATCAAGTCATCATCAGAAAACATTTGGTCATGTCGCGCCAGCACCATTGTTCCTAGTCGCTGAGCACTACCAAGTATAGGCACTACTGTCACCAGCTTGTTATAACTTTGCACATCATATTTAAACAATTTCAGTAACGCGTCCTGGGTAATATTTGACTGTGTTTCAGTCACTTGAAGTAACTGTTCATTGTACTCATCAGGAAATCGTTTTTCCCCTGTTTGTTCATCCAAAATAATGGGACAATCTGAAGTATCTGTTAAACTTACACCTAAAACTTTTCCTTTTGAGCTTGCTACATACACATTTGCATCAAGAATGTCACTTAATGTACGGCATAATTCGTTAAATGATACAGTATTTTCTGCAGACTTTTGAAGAATTGAGTTAATTCTTCTTGTTTTTTCTAGTAATGAAGCAGACATCACAGAACCTCCTTTTTTTTGTCATCGCTATATGATTTCATTTCACATAGCATGATTTTTGCATAATCAAATCCTATCACAATTATTCAAAAAATTCAATTTGTTTTTTACAGCTAGGTTTCATCCATTTTTTTTTCAAATGAGCATTCTTTGTTAGGGCATACTAATTTAGTTTCTTTCTTTGTTTTCTTGATGACTAACAAAGAATCGCATTTTGGACATTTTTCATTAACAGGCTTATTCCATGAGACAAAGCGACAATCCGGAAATTTATTGCATCCATAAAATATTCTGCCTTTTTTAGACTTTCTCTCAACAACTTCACCATCTTCACAAAGGGGACAATGCACACCAATTTTTTTCACAAAAGGCTTGGTGTTTTCGCACTCAGGGTAATTTGAACAAGCAAGAAATTTTCCATATCGACCATATTTTATAAGCATGGATGCTCCACATTTCTCGCAAACTTCATCACTTTCTTCAACAAAATCCACTTCTTCAACATGCTCATCAGCGTGTTGAAGTAATTCGTTAAAGGGTCCGTAAAATTCCCTGATTAAATGCTTCCAATCCTCTTCACCATCTTCAATTTCATCTAACTGTTTTTCCATTTTTGCAGTGAAATTCACATCAATAATTTTTTCAAAATAATCTTCCAGCAAGCGTGTTACCAGAATTCCCAGTTCCGTTGGTTTCAGGGTTTTAGCTTCTTTTTCCACATATCCTCTTGCCAGGATTGTACTTATTGTCGGCGAATAAGTACTAGGTCTTCCAATGCCCAGTTCTTCCATCGCCTTTACCAAACTTGCCTCTGTATAGCGCGCAGGTGGTTGTGTGAAATGCTGAGATGAGTTTGACTTTAACTGCTTGTACAATTCACCCTCTGTAACTGTAGGCAAAAGTTGATCTTTTGCAATGGAGGCAAAGCTATATACTTTTAGAAAGCCATCAAATAATAATCTAGATCCATTGGCTTTAAATTGAATCTTTTCAGCATCCATAATGACACTGATGTTTTTATAAAGAGCTGGTTTCATTCTACTGGCAACAAATCTCTCCCAGATTAGTTTATATAACTTATATTGATCATTACTTAAAAAGGCTTTCATCGCGTCAGGGGTTCTGTCTATATCTGTCGGTCGAATAGCTTCGTGTGCATCCTGAACAGATTTGTTTTGCTTCTTTTTTGCATTTGACTTGTCAGGTCCCAGGTATTCTTTCCCATACTTGTCTACGATAAACCCCCGCACAGATTTATTGGCATCATCTGAGATCCGTATTGAATCTGTTCGAAGATATGTTATTAAACCGATTGTTCCTTCTTTCCCTATGTCAATTCCTTCATACAGTTGTTGTGCTATCATCATTGTTTTACGTGTTGCAAATCCAAGTTTATTTGATGCTTCCTGCTGCAATGTGCTCGTAGTGAATGGGTCAAATGGATTTCTTCTTTTTTCAGTTTCTTTGATCTGTACAACTGTCAGATCCAATCCATCTATTTTCTGTAAAACTCTTTGCACAGATTTTTCATCAGGTAATTCCTTTGCACCTGTTTCATCTTTATAAAACTGCACTGTTACCTGATCTTTTTTACTATTTTCAAGTTCCAGTTCCAAGTTCCAATACTCCTGAGGAACAAAAAGGTTAATTTCTTCTTCTCGATCTTTTATCATTTTTGTTGCAACTGACTGTACTCTTCCTGCACTCAGCCCTTTTCTTAGTTTTTTCCACAACAGAGGGCTCAGGTTATATCCAACAAGTCGGTCCAATACCCGCCTTGCTTGTTGCGCATCCACCAATTTCTTATCAATTATACGAGGATTTTTAACAGCAGCTTTAATTGCATTTTTAGTTATTTCGTTAAAAACAATTCTGCACGGTTCATCTTCATTTAAATTTAATGCATTGGATAAATGCCAAGAAATTGCTTCTCCTTCGCGATCAAGGTCAGTCGCCAGTAAAACTCTTTTAGCTTTCTTGGCTTCTTTCTTAATTTCAGTCAGGATAGGTCCTTTTCCTCTTATGGTGATGTATTGCGGCTCGAAATCTTGATCAACATCGACGCCCAGTTTGCTTTTAGGCAAGTCAATAATATGACCCACTGTTGCCTTCACAGTGTAATGGCTTCCGAGAAATTTTTTGATGGTCTTTGCTTTTGCCGGAGACTCGACAATGACCAATGACTTTGACATGGTAACACCTCTTTTGCATTTTAAAAACTCACGCACGATTATATCAGTTTATCTATACGCTGTAAATCTTTTACCTGGCAGTTGTTGCACCAAGCCTTTTAATTCCAGGATGGTAAGTATTCCATTTAGTTCAGAAATAGTAAGATCAGATCTATGTAAAAGCGTCTCTATTGGCATAGGTTCTTCCGCTACAAGGTTCATGACAGATTTTTCATTACTGCTCAATGCTATGTTAACTTCATACGCTTCACTATTGTAATTTTTAACTGGTAATATAGACTCAATTGGCCCAATTACATCATCTATCTCAAGGACCAGTCGGGCGCCATCCCTTAACAATTTATTTGTTCCAATACTTAGCTGACTGTTTATGTTGCCAGGTAAAGCGTAAACTTCTCTGCCTTGTTCCATAGCAAATTCAGCTGTTATAAGTGCCCCACTCCGTTCTCGAGCTTCTATTACGAATACACCGGCTGACAAACCGCTGATGATCCTATTCCTTGCAGGAAAAAAATGCTTTTGAGGTTCAACCCCAGGTGCATACTCGCTTATGATGGTTCCCTTTCTTTCCAGTTCCTGGTATAGTTTCCGATTAGAAGAAGGATATGTTTTATCGATTCCACAACCTAAAACACCAATACTATAACCCCCAGCGTCAAGGCAACCTTGGTGACCAGAAGCGTCAATACCATAGGCCAAGCCACTAACAATACCCACTTCGCGTTTAGCCAATTCCCTGGCAAAATAATCAGCCGCCCATTTCCCATATGTTGATGCTTTTCTGGCTCCAACCATTCCAATCATCGGATGAGAGTTTAAGGGTTTTCCTTTTGTATACAATACCCATGGTGGATCATATATTTCCTGTAGATTTTCTGGATAATGATCATCCAGCAACGTTATGATTGTATATTGTTCATTAATTTCTTCTATTCTTCTTTGAAGTTCTTCTGTATCATTAATCGCTTCTTTAATAATCTTATTGCGGTAAGGGCCATTACCAATTACTTTCTCCAAAAGTTCTTCTGAAGCACTAAATACATTTTCAAAAGAACCAAAAAAATCCTTTAAATCAGATAGCAACTTTGAATAATGTAAGCCAGCTACGCTAAGGGCTATCAAGTAGTCTCTTTCTTCCATCTGTGTCAGCTCCTTTTAAAATGATGAAGCGTTCTAAACTGCAATGCTTCTGCCAAATGTTGTGTTTCAATCATTTCGCTTAAATCCAGATCTGCGATGGTTCTGGCTACTTTTAATATTCGATGATATCCTCTTGCGCTTAGTTTCATCTTTATGAAAGCTTCTTTCATTATGATTTCTGCTTCATTATCTAACAAACAGTATTTTTGAATACTGGCTGGTTTGATTTCTGCATTTGTCTTGATTGAAGTCCCATTATATCGATTGTGCTGTATCTTTCTTGCCTCAGCTATTTTTGCTTTTATCTGCTCAGTGTTATCACTCTTACGTTTTGTAGTTAGGTCTTCATATTCTACGCGTCTGCATTCCACATACAAATCCATTCTGTCAAGTAGTGGTCCTGATATGCGGTTAGCGTAGCGTTGAACCTGGTAGGGAGCGCACTGGCACGTATGTCCACTATCCTCGAATCCATGATATCCACAGGGACATGGATTCAATGCTGCCACAAGCATAAATTCGCTGGGAAATGAAAATGATCCTGCTGATCTGGATATGGTCACTTCACCATCTTCCAGCGGTTGTCGCAAAATTTCCAATGACTTTTTATCGAATTCCGGTAATTCATCAAGGAACAAAACACCGCGATGACTTAATGAGATCTCGCCTGGGCGTGGAATTCTTCCGCCTCCGGTGAGTGCCACTGCAGAGGTTGTGTGGTGAGGCGCTCTAAAAGGTCTTTGTTGGAAAAATGATTTAGTTGGCTTTAGTAGACCAGCTGCACTATAAATAGAAGCTACTTCCATTGCTTCTTCAAAACTCATTTCAGGTAAAATCGAAGGTATTCTCCTGGCAGCCATTGTTTTCCCGGAACCCGGAGGGCCTATCATTATAAGATTGTGTCCTCCTGCCGCAGCTATCTCCAACGCTCTTTTCACATTTTCCTGACCACTTAAGTCATCGATATTTTCAGTTATTTCAGATGGTGTAGTATCTATAAGAGAAAAGGAATCTATCTCTTCAAATTCTATTTTAGCCTGAATCTGCTTAACTAATGATTTCAGGTTATCGGCAAAAAAACAGGTTAAACCTTTTAACATACTTAATTCATATCGATTTTCTACTGGAACAATAACTTTTTTAAAACCCATTCTTTTTAGTTCCATTATCATTGGTAAAACACCGTTAACTTTTAGAATAGATCCATCCAGTGAAAGTTCTCCGATAATAACTGTATCTAATAATGATTCTTTACTAATTTGATTTGTAGACATTAAAATGGCCAGCGCGATGGGAAGATCAAAATGAGTTCCTTCTTTTCTTGAATCAGCTGGTGCCAGGTTTATGGTCACTCTCTGCATTGGATATTCAAAACCGCTGTTTTCAATGGCTGCTCTTACCCTGTCTTTTGATTCTTTAATCGAAGCATCTGGTAATCCAACTATATTAACAGATGGAAGACCGTTGGATGTATCAACTTCCACATCTATTTTAAGCACCTGCAGCCCCAGTAGGCTGGCTGTTGTTGTTTTAGCAAGCATTCAATAACCTTCCTTCCTATGATGTCATTTCTTTATTAAAGGCTAAATGCATTGTCTATATGTACTACTTGTGTAGGTTGTCTGTCATAGTATATTTCTATCACATCAAAACGAAAGAGTTTATCCTTTATTTTATATCGTTGAATATATTGTTGCGCTGTTTTAATAATCACTCTCTGTTTTGCGTACGTCACCGATTCTCTGGGCAAACCATAGCGTTGATGAGATCTTGTTTTAACTTCCACAAAAATCAATGTGCTGTTCCTGGCCGCTATTATATCTATTTCTCCGAAACGGCATCGGTAGTTTTTTGTGATGATCTCATATCCATTATCAATTAAATGAGTTTCCGCAATTTCTTCTCCGTGTTTTCCGGTTATTTGGTTTTTATTAGTCATCTTTTATGCTCCAAAATCTTTTTTAAAAAACTCATTCTATGCATGGGTGATGGTCCATGGACCAGAATTGCTTCTCTGTGTGCTTTTGTTCCATACCCTTTGTTTTGATCCAACCCATATTCAGGATATTTCAGATGCCAATCAAGGCACATATGGTCTCTCGTTACCTTTGCAATGATAGAAGCTGCTGCAATACCATGCACATGATCTTCCCCATGTATTACAGCTTCTTGGTTGTATGGCAAGTCAATGGTTTCAGCATCAATTAGCATTGCCTCAGGTGTAAGCTTAATTCCTCTATTGGTTGTTAACTTTTCCACTGCCATCTTCATTGCTAATTTTGACGCATTTTTAATGTTAATTTCTTCAATTGTTCCAACAGAAATAATTCCAACACCAATCGCTTCTGCTTTTTCAGTTATTTCATGATAAAACATTCTTCTTTTCTTTTCAGATAGCTTTTTTGAATCTTTTACACCATCAATATACTGATATGGTTTTAATATGACTGCTGCTGCAACAACTGGTCCAAATAGACAACCGCGTCCAACTTCATCGCAGCATGCAATATGTTTTATCCCTTTGTCCCACAAAGTCTTTTCATATATAAATGCATTCATTTTTTCACCTCTTATTCTGGGCTTTCAAGTGAAATTCTGCCAATCTTGCCTCCTCGAAATTCATCCAGGAGAATGGTGGCTACTCTCAATAGATCTACCTCGCCGCCTTTTAAAATACATCCTCTTGATTTTGCAATCCATTTCATATAATCCAGAGGGTCCATCGTTACATCTCCACCATACCGCTTATTAAGCTGTTCTGGATACAACATCAGCAATTCTCCAACCAATTCATGAGCCAATTCTTCCTGGTCAATGATCTCATCTCTGATTGCTCCAGTTTGTGCCAGGTGAATTCCCGTGATCTCGTCTTCAAATTTAGGCCACAATATACCAGGTGTGTCTAAGAGTTCAATTTGCGCATGAACCTTGATCCATTGTTTTCCTCTGGTAACACCAGGTTTATCGCCTGTTTTTGCACTGCCTTTTCCAGCTAATTGGTTAATGATTGTTGATTTTCCAACATTTGGAATTCCAACAACCATCACACGTGCAGGTCTGGATTTTCTTCCTCTGTTTATCAGTTGTTGGCTTTTTTCCTGAAATGCATGGGTTACTGCTTCCTGAATATACCTGGCTGTACCGCCTGTAATCGCATTTGTAACAATCACTTGCATTCCCTGGTTTTCAAAATATGTTTTCCATTCAATCGTCACTTTTTCATCTGCTAAATCTGCCTTGTTAAGTACAATCACTCTCTTTTTATCCTTAAAAAGGTCTAAAAATTTTGGGTTTCTGCTACTTTTTGGTATTCTCGCATCAACCAATTCTAAGACAACGTCAATTAACTTAAGTTGTTCTTTCAATAGTGCTTCAGTCTTTTTCATATGACCAGGATACCAATTTATCATCATGTGCTTCTTTCACCCCTATAATGAAAGGGACTACAATGAGTCCCTTTCTGTTACCGTTTTTCTTTAATTTTAAAGGCTGCTTTGCCTATTCGATCACGAATGTAGTGAAGTTTCGCTCTTCTGACTTTACCACGTTTAACAACTTGAATTTTATCAATTTTGGGTGAATGTACAGGAAATGTTCTTTCCACACCAACACCTGAAGCGATTCTTCTCACAGTGAAAGTTTCACGAATTCCGCCGCCTTGTCTTTTGATGACAATACCTTCGAATACCTGAATACGTTCACGTGTACCCTCTTTAACCTTTACATGCACTTTAACAGTATCACCTGTGTTAAATGCAACTTGGTCCTTATTCATGTTTTCTTGCTCTAAAGTACGAATTAAGTCCATGTTTGTCCCTCCTTCCTCAATAACGTTCATATGCAAACTTCTTCACAGAGGAACGTTCGTCATTTCGAGTCATTATACCATGCCATTATACAAGGTACAATCCATCATTCTTTCATTTTAAACCGATTGATTAATTCTACATCTTTATCTGTAAGTCGATCAGGTTTAATTATATCTGGTCGCTTCAAATATGTTTCTCGAATTGCTTTAAGGTGGCGCCACTCTTGAATTTTTTTATGGTGACCCGACAAAAGAACCTCTGGTACTTTTAAACCTCTAAAGTCAGCAGGTCTCGTATAGTGGGGGTACTCAAGCAGTCCGTCAAACAAAGATTCTTCCTGAAAACTGATGTCTTCTCTGAGTACTCCTGGTATCATTCTGCTGATAGCGTCTACCATGACTGCTGTCGGTAGTTCACCACCTGTCAAAACATAATCACCAATGGAGATCTCATCTGTCACCAATTCGTCTATCACGCGCTGATCCACACCTTCATAATGCCCGCACAAAAATATTAAGGATTCTTCTTTTGCTAGTTCTATTGCTAGTTCCTGGCTAAAGACCTGCCCTTTAGGTGTGCAGTAAATGGTACGAACATCACTTTTTATGTGTTCGTTATTTTGTAAAACAAACTCATGAGCATCAAAGATTGGTTGAGGTGTCATCACCATCCCACAACCTCCACCATAAGGATAATCATCAACACTGCCATGTTTGTTATCTGCAAAATCTCTTATTTGATGACAGTGTATATTTAACAATCCTTTCTCTCGTGCTCTTTTCACAATACTAAAACTAAATATTTGATCCATCGTTTCTGGAAAAAGAGTTAACACCTCAATGTTCATGTCAATAACCCTTCAATTGGTTCGATGAAAACTTTACCTTCCTCCATTAATATCTCTTTAATAAATGCTTTTACAGCCGGAATCATCCATTCTTTTTCTCCATTAATGGATTTAACAACATAAATATCATGTGCTCCCGTTGGTATAACCTGTGTCAATGTTCCAATGAATTCACCATTCATAAGATGTACCTGAAGACCTATCAGATCTGCAACATAATACCGGTCATCTTCAAGTTCTTGGCGTTGATCTTCATCTGTTAAGAGATATTTTCCCTTAAAAGGTTCAACTTTTTCAATGGTGTCCAGTCCTTCCAATACAACAATCACATCTTTAGGTCTTATTTTAACATCTTTAATAAACCATTTATTATCATGACCTTCAATATAGACCCATTCCAGGTTTTTAAACCTGTCCAGGCGATCTGTCATAGGAAGTACTTTTATTCCGCCACGAAGACCATGCGTTGTTGTTATAACGCCAACTTTTAAATATTTCATCTTTCAACCTCCACCGGTCCGTTTGCGGTGAGAATCAATGCAGTCATAACAACCAACTACACAATTTCTACAATTACTTTTTTACTTTCTTTTGTTGCCGCTGCTTTTACTACGGTGCGAATCGCTTTGGCAATACGGCCTTGTTTTCCAATGACCTTACCCATATCTTCAGGCGCCACGTGCAATTCAATCGTGATGGTCGAACTTCCTTCCACCTCATTGACATGAACCTGATCCGGATTGTCTACCAGGGCTTTCGCAATTAACTCCACCAAATAGCCCATGTTTCGTTCCTCCCTTATTCACCAGGTACAGTTTACTCCACGATTCCATTGTTTTTCAATAAAATTCGTACAGTTTCTGTTGGTTTAGCACCGTTTGATAACCATTTTTGTGCTTTCTCCTGATCAATTTTAACTTCCTTGGGTTCTGAAACAGGATTATAAAAGCCAATTTCTTCAATAAATCGTCCGTCCCGAGGAGCGCGACTATCTGCAACAACAATTCGGTAGAAAGGACGTTTCTTTGCACCCATTCTTTTAAGTCTGATTTTTACCGCCATACTTTTCACCTCCTTCACATGCTTAGTACCATAACTGCTGTTATTAACTTACATTCCGGGAAATGGCAGTTTAAATTTATTTCCTTTTTTCATGCCTTTCTCCATGTCCATAAACTGTTTCATCATTTTGCGTGTTTGTTCAAACTGTTTTAATAATTTGTTGACCTGTTGGATACTTGTACCACTACCAATTGCAATGCGTTTTCTTCTGCTCCCGTTGATAATGCCTGGATTATTTCTTTCAGCCTTTGTCATGGACTGAATGATTGCTTCAATGTATACAAGTTCACGGTCATCCACATCAATATTCTTAAGCTGTTTTCCTCCCATGCCTGGTATCATTTGAAGTATTTGATTCATTGATCCCATGTTTTTCATTTGCTGAAGCTGGTCCAGAAAATCATCAAAGGTAAACTGCTGAGTGCGCATTCGCTTTTCCAGTTCCTGGGCTTTACTCATGTCTATGTTTGACTGGGCTTTCTCTATCAAACTCAGCATATCTCCCATGCCAAGAATACGGGATGCCATTCTATCGGGATAAAAAGGTTCAAATTCATCAACTTTTTCACCTAAGCCAACAAATTTAATAGGCTTCTGTGTTACCGCCCTAACAGATAAAGCTGCTCCACCTCTTGTATCACCATCAAGTTTTGTTAGAATGACACCATCTATCCCAATTTTTTCATGAAACTGTTCCGCTACATTGACAGCATCCTGACCTGTCATGGCATCAACCACCAACAATATTTCCTGTGGCTTAACTGCAGATTTAACATCCAAAAGCTCATTCATAAGTGTATCATCAATGTGTAACCGTCCGGCGGTATCAATTATCACAGTATCGAGCCCTTGTCTCAAGGCTTGCTCAATTCCAGCTTTAGCTATATTCACTGGACTAACTGCATCACCCATTGAAAAAACAGGTGTATCAATTTTACTTCCTACTGTTTTTAGCTGTTGAATTGCTGCAGGTCTATAGACATCACATGCTACCAACAATGGATTTTTCTGTTGTTTTTTCAATAGTTTTGCCAATTTTCCGCAAGTTGTTGTTTTCCCAGACCCCTGTAAACCCACCATCATGTAGACAGTTGGCGGTTTTGAAGAAAAAGTCAACTTACTCTGACCACTACCCATCAGAGCTGTTAATTCTTCATTAACAATCTTTATAACGTGCTGGCCTGGTGTTAGTGATTCCATTACTTCTGAACCAATGGCTCTGTCAGTCACCCGTTTTATAAAGTCTTTAACTACTTTGAAATTGACATCAGCTTCCAGCAAGGCGAGCTTAACTTCTCTCATTGCTTCCTTAACATCATTTTCTGTTAATTTACCTTTTCCTTTTAACTTTTGTAATGTGTTCTGTAGTTTTTCGGAAAGTCCTTCAAAGATCATTGTACCCATCCCCTTAAGAGGTGCTAATTAGATATAGTTGCTCCAATGAATCCTTTAGTTGCTTAAGTTGCCTTAGCAAATCTTCTGCATTCTGATTCCCAACTAATTGAGATTCGATACTGGATATATTTTTTTTCATCCTTTGAATTACTTTATTTTGCCTTTGAAATGATGCTAATAAACCCATTTTATCTTCATATTGTTGTAGCAAATGCTCCGTTCTTTTTAGATGGTCATAGACACCCTGCCTGGATATGTTCATTTCCTCGGCAATTTCAACCAGTGTGAAGTCCTGGTTATAATAAAGGTCCATCATTTCCCGTTGTTTATCTGTTAAAAGAGCCTGGTAACAGTCAAACAAAAGTATATAATTAGTATTTTTATCCATCATGCTCATCACCAATGTAAAGGTTATTTGCTTTACGGGTACATAGGTATTCTAATCGATATTTCAAGAGATGTCAAGCAAAATTCCTTTACATTCTTTAATCACTTTGTCCACTGTTTTTCAATTAGTGCAGAAATAGAATGGATTCTAAACTTCTGGCGGACTTCTAACACCATCACAAGGTTAGAATGTGTTTTCTGTGTTATCTATACGTAGGTGGCAGATACTTCGTTTGTTCATCTTGAACTGGGATGCAGCATGGCTTATCTCCTTCTTTCAAAAGAGGGAGATAAGCGGTGGTAGTCATCGGCTAAATCATAGCTACATTAATCGCCCAGTAGAGCGGCAGTGAATTCTATTGCGTTAAAGGGCTGCAGATCGTCCATCTGCTCACCTACACCTATCATTTTGACGGGTATTCCCATACCCTTAACAATGGCCAAAATAATTCCACCCTTGGCAGTGCCATCCAATTTAGTTAACACAATACCTGTGATCCCAGCTACTTCTCCAAACACTTTAGCTTGTTGTAATGCATTTTGGCCAGTTGTTGCATCTAACACCAACAGTATTTCTTTACTCGCTTCCGGATATTCACGATCAACTACCTTGAATATTTTGCCAAGTTCATTCATTAAGTTTTTCTTGTTGTGTAGTCGCCCCGCAGTATCACATATCAGTATATCTGTCTTTCTAGCTTTTGCTGCATGTATAGCGTCAAAAATAACTGCAGCTGGATCTGCCCCTTCCTGATGTCGTATAACTGGCACATTGCTTCTACTTCCCCATATTTCAAGCTGATCTATCGCTCCTGCCCGAAATGTATCACCCGCGGCCAATAATATTTTTTTACCGCTTTCATTAAAATGATTGGCCAACTTACCAATCGTGGTTGTTTTACCAACACCATTCACACCCACAACCAGTATGATAGAAGGAGCCTTATCAATGTTCATCTTTACTTCACCTATACTTAAAGCATCCACAATCAACTCTTTTAGTAGTGTTTTAACAATGTAAGGATCATCAGTTTTACGCTCCCGAACTTTCGTTTTTAATGAGTCAATTAACTCCATTGTCATTTCAAAGCCAACATCTGCCGTTATAAGAATTTCTTCAAGTTCAGCATAAAAATCATCATCAAGAATATCGTACCCATTAACCAATGAATCAATTCGATCTGAAAATCCTTTTGTTGTTTTACTCAATCCTTGCTTCAGTTTGTGAAAAAAACTTGTGGGTTGTTCATTTATCGCCATCGGTATTCCTCCTACTTCAAATATTTTATCCAGCGATCATATTTTCATCAATCTCCTGTAGTTTTAACGTCAGTAATTTTGAAATGCCTTTCTCTTGCATTGTAATGCCATACAGTGTATCTGCTCTTTCCATGGTCTGTTTCTTGTGTGTGACAACGATAAATTGAATCCCTTCTGATAAACTGATCAGATAGTCTGCAAACCTGCTGACGTTGGCGTCATCCAAAGCAGCTTCTATTTCATCGAGTACACAAAAGGGAGAAGGCTTAACCAATAATATACCAAATAATAAAGAAATAGCTGTCAAAGCTTTTTCTCCTCCTGATAACAATGATAAATGTTGCGATTTTTTTCCTGGAGGCTGAGCTACAATGTCAATCCCTGTAGTTAAAAGATCATTGGGGTTTTGTAAAATTAATTGGGTTGATCCTCCATGAAACAATTTTTGAAACACCTCGTTAAATTTGTCTTGAATTTTATTAAACTGCTCTTCAAACTGACTTTTCATATGGTCTTCAAGGTCGTTTATAATATTCATTAAGGACTCTTTTGAATCAAGTAAATCTTTTTGCTGTTGTAACAAAAAATCATAGCGTTCCTGTACCCGCTTATACTCTTCCAATGCACCAATATGCACATCACCCAGTTCATCCATTTCATTTCTTAATCTGTTTAAATCAGATATTTTCAAATCACTCATGTGATTATTCTTAAGCCAAATACGGGCCTGGGTGACATTAAATGAATGTTGTTCGCTTAATTTGTCCAATAATTGTTGCATCTGCCATTCAATCTTCGAGATTTTAATCTCAAATTGATGCATGGTTTCTTTGATTTCTTCGTTCTTTTTAGCAACCTTGTCATGCTCTGATAGTAGGTTTTTCATTTTTTGTTGGCATGTTTGAATTAAATGTTTAATTTCGTCCTGTTTTTTTGTTGTATAGTTTAATTCCAACCCAATGGCTTTTTCTTTCTCTTTATCCTCCTCAATGCATTTTAAGACTTGCTCTTGTTTAGAAAGAACGACTCGGGTTTCTTCGCCGATTATTCTAATTCTATCAACCACACTGTCATGGAGTTGTTCTACCAATGCTATTTCACTCAAAATTGCTTTTTCTTTTTCTGTCATCTCTGCAATTTCAATTTGCTGAGTGTTTACTCTTTTTGTTAGTGCAGAAATTTCGTTTTTGATGATTTGCTGTTCACTTAACTCAATATCCAAATTTCGCTGCACGTTTATTAAAGCTTCTTCTTTTTCTGATAGGTTTTTTTCAAGATTTCTAATATCATCAGATAATTGCTTTAGATGCTCGCTCAATTGATTTTTTTCATCCTGTAGCAACTGATAACGATACTCTTTTTCTGATATCTGATTTTTTAAATTTAAGCATCCACTTTCCAATCGCACATTCTGCTCCTGATAGCTTAGCAATGATTTCTTTTTCTCCTGCACCATTTGATTGATTTCTTTTAATTTGTTTTCCAAGTCCAATTTTATAGTCTCAACTGCTTTCTTTTTTGCTGCCAAATCATGAATTTCTTTACCCAATTCTTCAATTTCGCGTTTCCGAACCAACAGCCCTTCCGGTTGTTTTGTTGAAGTGCCACCTGTCATCGATCCCCCAGGCTGAAGCAGCTCCCCTTCCACCGTTGTGATTTTAATCTGATGTTTAAAGTCGCGCGCAATGTTGATAGCTGTTTCCAAATCATCTGCAATAACCACCCGGCCCAAAAGACTTTCAAATATACTTTGATATGGACTGGGAAAGCTAATTAAATCAATGGCACAGGATGCTGTAGGATATTTTTGCAGAATTTTCAACTCATTGTGCCTTAGCATTCTGCCTTTTATGATTGTAAGAGGTAGAATCGTCACTCGTCCCAAATGCCGATTTTTAAGATATTCGATTATTCTTTTTGCCTGTTGATCATCATCAGTGACCAAGTGTTGTAACGCCGATCCTAGAGCAGTTTCTATTGCGATTTCATAACCATTTGGAACACGTATCAAATCTGCTACCACGCCATGAAAACCCGAAGATAATTGATTGTCCTGTGAAACCGCTCGCAAAACATTTTTAACACCTCTTTGAAATCCTTCAAAGGATTTTTCCATATTGACCAACATGTTTTTTCGATGAACAACCTGGTCATAATGTTTACTTATTTGGTATAATTCCATTTCTACCGCATTCATACGATTCTTAATGTCAGAAATACTATCTTCATTTAATTCAACATCAACTATCAAGGCTTTTATAAGGGATTCAATCCTCTTTGAGTCTTTCATTCCTGAATCATACTGCTTAGAGACTTGAGAGAGTTCCTCATTGAGTCGTCTAATTTCATTATTTAATTGACTGTTTCTGTCTTCCGCTGATTCACTCATAGCCCAAATTCTTTCACGCTTGGCTTTAAGCCCTGAAATTTCATTTAACGTTTCAACAATACCTGCCTTATTATTTTCTAACTTTTGTTGCCTTTCTTCCAGCCGCAGTGTTGTTGTATAAATGTTGTTATTCAATTGCTGTAAACTGTTATTCATCTCATCTAACTGTGCTTTTTGATTCTCATGTTTCTTGGATAGTTCATCAAGTTTTATGGATTCTTTTTTTTGTTGATTATCTGCTTCCTGATGATTTAGTAGTAAGCGTTCTTTTTGTTCATTAAAATGTTCTAATTTCTGACAGTTTAATAAGTAGGTTGTTTTATATTCTTCCTGAGATTTTTCTATCCCCTGAATCTTAGTTTGCAACTCATCCTGTTCAGCTTTAAGCTTTTCAATATCTGTTTCATTATTTTGTTTCTCATCTTCCAACTCATTTAATTCTGTTCGAATCATCTCTATTATCTCACGATGCTTTTTTTGCTCATCCTCCAAAACAGATAGTTGATTAGTAAACTTATCATAATCCTTTATTAAGCCATCTAACTCTAGAAAGGTTACTTTCTCTCTCAGATTCAGATATTTTTCTGCTTTTTCTGCTTGGATACGAAGAGGGGCGATCTGTCCCTTTAATTCTAAAATAATATCATTAAGCCGATAAAGATTTTCTTCTGTTTTTATCATTTTTTTCTCTGCTTCTTCTTTTCTGGTGCGAAACTTTACTATTCCGGCCGCTTCATCAAATAAAAGTCTTCTTTCTTCGCCTTTTTGGCTCAGTAATTCGTCAATTCTACCCTGGCCTATAATAGAATAACCTTCTTTACCAATACCCGTATCCATCAGCAGTTCCTTAACATCTTTTAATCTGCATCTAATGTTGTTTAATAAATATTCGCTTTCACCAGACCTAAACACTCTACGCGTTATGGCAACTTCCTGATAAGGTACCGGCAACTCACCTGATTTATTGTCAAATACGATGGTGACCTCAGCCAATCCTTGTGGTTTTTTTCTATCTGTGCCAGAAAATATGATGTCTTCCATTTTATGACCGCGCAAACTTCGAGCGCTCTGTTCTCCGAGAACCCATCGAATGGCATCAGCAATATTACTCTTGCCACATCCATTTGGACCTACCACAGCTGTGATACCTTTGTCAAAATTCAGTTCAGAACGTTGTGCAAATGATTTAAATCCTTTAATTTCCAGTTTTGATAAATGCACTATGTTCCCCCCTGCAATCTAATTTACTACTAATGGATTATTTGTTAGACATGTTTGTTATTGCAAACTTTGCAGCATTCTGCTCAGCCTCTTTTTTATTCTTCCCATCTCCAAAACCAATCACTTTTTCTCCGATACCAACTTCTACAAAGAATTTTTTGTTGTGATCAGGACCTTCTTCGCGTACCACAACATATTCAATTTTATCCTGTGTATTACTTTGTAAAATTTCCTGCAGTTTAGTTTTATAGTCTGACATTAATTCTCCATTTACTGCAAGGTCAATTAAATCCATAAAATTATCAATGACAAAATCTTTGGCTTTATCATATCCTCCATCCAAGTAGATCGCCGCTATAAGAGATTCAAGACAATCTGCCAGTATTGAATCACGGTCTCTTCCACCACTGGCTTCTTCTCCACGTCCTAATAACAAATATTTTCCAATATGAATTCGTCTGGCTTTTAATGCCAATGATGATTCGCATACAACATTTGCTCTTACTTTTGTAAGTTCACCCTCAGGTAGCTGGTTGAATTTGTCAAAGATATAATGGCTTACGATTAAACTTAACACTGAGTCTCCCAAAAACTCTAATCGTTCATTGTCAAGCAACTTTTTATGACGCCATTCATTCGCAAAGGAACTATGGGTCATGGCTTCAAGCAAAGTTTCTTGATTCTTAAAACGATAACCTACCAAATCTTGGAAAACCAGGCACTGCTTATCCCATTTATCTATCGCTCTCATAGAGATACCTCCCCATGAGGGTTTTCAACGAATGTCAGGTTCTTTATGATATGGTCGACCAACTGATTATCGTGACATCGTTTAGCTTGTTTAACAGCATTTGAAATAGCTACTGCATTCGAACTGCCATGAGCTTTGATTACCAAACCATTAACACCTAAAAATGGTACTCCACCATGTTCTGCATAATCAAATTGCTTTTTAAATGATTTGAGCCCTGGTTTAACTAAAAGTGCTCCAAACTTACTGGTTGCTGTACGCATTAATTCTTTCTTTAAGGCACTGCTAAAGGTCTGCGCGACACCTTCATAAAGTTTAAGAATAATATTTCCAGTAAATCCATCACATACAACAACATCTGCTACCCCTTCTGGAATATCCCGAGCTTCAATATTACCTGAAAAACCAATGTTTGCGTTTTTCAACAATGTGTATGATTCTTTGCTGAGTTCGTTTCCTTTTTCTTCTTCTATCCCCACGTTAACCAAACATATTATAGGTTCTTCAATGTTTTGCATTGTCTGCATGTAGCTTTTACCCATTCGAGCAAAGTCAAGCAAATGCTGAGGCTTACAGTCTGCGTTGGCCCCGGCGTCAATCAATAGCGAAACGCCTCTAGGTGTTGGAAATGGAACTGCCAATGCAGGCCGGCTAATCCCTTTAATTCTTCCGATAATAAAAAGTCCACCGGCAAGTAGGGCGCCTGTATTACCCGCTGAAATCACAGCATCTGCTTCACCTTCCTTTACCATGCGGAAAGCGACTGACATGGATGAATCTTTTTTCTTTCGTAAAGCGACTGATGGCTTATCATTGTTTTCTATGACTTCTGAACAATGAACTACTTCTATACCTTTCACTTTATTATATTTATTTAATTGTTCATTTATTATGGTTTCAACACCTGTCAATACAATTTCAATGTCTAAGCTATTAACAGCATCCAGAGCCCCTTTAACCGTCACCTCTGGTCCGTAATCACCACCCATTGCATCAATCACAACTTTCATGCTAATCCTCCTTTTCTCTGTCCAGCGTAACAAGAATGAATTTTCCTCTAAAAACTTGATTTTGTTTTGTTTGAATCTTAACATGGACAAAATGCTTATTGCCTCTTACTCGAACAACTTCAGCCTTAGCAACTAATTTGTCGCCAGCTTCAACTGGATGAAGATACTTAATATTTGAAACTCCTGTTAAGGCAACATTCGCGTCAATCACTGCCATGGCAAGGGTTTCAGCCTGGGAATATATATGATGTCCCATAACCATTTTTGTTTTTTTAAAAGCCATTTCCTGTGATGTTTCAACAATAGAGATTCCATTTTTACCCAATTCCAAATCGATTAGTTCGCCAATAATTTCTGCACCAGACATGCTCCTTACCTTTTCATAGTTTTCTGACGCAGCAACCCTCATTCTTTGTCTTAACTCAGGAATTCCCAACTCCAATCTATCAAGTCTTATGGTTTGAATGCTAACATTAAAACGAACAGCCAGATCCTCATCAGTCAAGAAAGGATCCTTATTCATAACATTTCTCAATTCCTTTTGTCGATCTCTTTTAGACAACCTATTTAGTTTTTGAACTGGCTTCATTGTCATCACCCCTGTTTACTATTAGTACCTGATGCTAATTTCAGTATACTAAAGAACTCTTTCATAAACAAGGCGTGCTTTGTACTCACTGGTTTTGCAACGTACTCGTGCAGAAAAAAACAGCATGCCATTGGCAATGCTGTTTATCCTTTTACTTAACGTCGATAACTTCTTTTCCTTTGTAGTATCCACAGTTTGTACAAACTCTGTGAGAAACTTTAGGTTCATGACACTGTGGGCACTCTGAGGTGGATGGAGCGGTATATTTTGAGTTTGCTGCTCTTCTCATATCCCGATCAGATTTACCTGTTTTACGCTTTGGTACTGGCATGACGACACCTCCTTATTCCTTTGCTTTCTGAAACCAATCACGTAGTTGAGCCAGCCTTGGATCCAATTCGTCTTCTCCAGCAACCGTTATATCACATGAACAAGATTCAACGTTACGATTGCCGCCACAATGAGTACATATACCAGCGCAATCCTCATGACAAACAGTTTTATAAGGCAAATTGATCAACAGCTGTTCTCGAGAGTACTCCAGTAAATCAATGTGATGACTGTCATAAAAGACAACATTCTCGTCCTGTTCGATGTCTTTTTCTTTGGATACTGGCAATAGTTCATCAAACGTTTTAATCGACAGCGACTTCGATACTTCTTGTAAACATCTTGCACAATGGGTGGTAATGCTGACTTTAATTTCAACTTCCAAAAAAAACTGATCACTGATTCGCTTAGCAAATCCTAACACTTTCACTGGCTCTTTGAATTTAATGATTTCTCCGTAATAATCAATTTCTGCCTCTTCAAATTCAAATGAAACATCTATCATATCAGTCTCATTTTTAAGGAGAGTCGTTAAGTCAAGTTTCATGCCTACCACCTCTATTTCCAATAGAAAAAATTATATGTTTCCGAAGAAGATTTGTCAAGCTAAACTTTATCCATAAGATTATGATATCAGCGATTTGGTTTCTCTGGCTATCATTAATTCTTCATTCGTGGGCATTAAGACTATTTTAACGGTTGAATCATCAGTACTAATAATAGATTCTTTACCTCTTAATCCCGTGTTCTTCTTTTCATCCATCGTTGCACCCATAAAGGACAAGGTTTTGCAGATTTCAGTCCGAGCTAAATCAGAATTTTCGCCAAGGCCTGCTGTAAATACGATTGCATCCAGTCCACCCATTTCAGCAGCATAAGCGCCGATGTATTTGGTTACTCTTTTATAAAATACTTCCAGTGCTACTTTGGCTCTTTCGTTTCCTGCTTCAGCCGCTACTTCAATATCTCTAAAATCACTACTGACTCCAGATATACCCAACACGCCTGACTTTTTATTCATTATGTTATTCATTTCATTAATATCAATTTTTTCTTTCTCCATTACAAAGGAAATAATTGCCGGATCAATATCTCCGCAACGAGTACCCATTACCAGGCCTTCTAACGGAGTAAAGCCCATTGTCGTATCTACAGACTCGCCAAACATCACCGCAGCCATACTGGCTCCATTGCCCAGGTGGCAAGTAATGATTTTTAACTCTTCAATAGGTTTGCCTAACAATTCAGCTGTCTTTAGTGCAACATATTTATGAGATGTTCCGTGGAACCCATACCGTCTTATTCTATAGTTTTCATATAATTCATAAGGCAGTGCGTATAAGTATGAAGATTTTGGCATTGTTTGATGAAATGCCGTGTCAAAGACACCTACCATTGGAACATCAGGCAATATTTCCTGACATGCATATATACCCATCAAATTTGGTGGATTATGTAATGGAGCAAGGTCAGAGCATTCTTCAAGTGCATCAATAACGTCTTGGGTAATCATGACTGAACCGGAAAATTTCTCGCCAGCATGAACAACTCTATGCCCGACAGCATTAATATCATCCAACGTCTTTAGCACTCCATGGTTATCATCAACTAAGGCATCCAAAACCACCTTGATTGCATCTTTGTGATTGTCCAAAGCAGTGTTAATGACATGTTTTTCCTGTCCAACCGGCTCGTGTTTTACAAAAGAGCCTTCAATTCCAATTCTTTCCGCGATACCCTTAGCCAATAACGTTTCATTTTCCATGTTAATAATCTGATACTTGAGAGATGAGCTGCCGCAATTCAAAACAAGTACTTTCATTTTAACCCTCCTGTAATTTGTATAGGATTGATTTATTTTCACTTGCATGCTAACATGACAATCATAATAAACTTTTAACAATTTTTCAAGTGTTGTTGCATATATCGTATAATTTTTGTCTTTTTTGCTATCTTAACATCAATTAATCGATACCAGAAAAAAGTAGGTGCATTGTAATGAATATCTTAGGTTTAATTACTGAATACAACCCCTTCCATAATGGTCACTATCATCATTTACATGAATCTAAAAGCATCAGCGGTGCCACCCATACGGTGGCTATTATGAGCGGCCATTTCACACAGCGAGGAGAACCGGGAATTACAGATAAATGGACTCGTGCTTCCATGGCAGTCTCATGTGGTGTTGACCTTGTGCTGGAACTTCCCACAATTTATGCTTGTTCAAGTGCAGATTTCTTTGCTCGAGGAAGTATATTGTTACTACACCAACTAGGCTGCGTAACAGATCTTTGCTTTGGATCCGAATCTGGTTCTCTCAATGGAATTGATCAAATTAGTGATGTGCTGGCCAATCCATCGGATTATTATCAAGCCCAGTTAGAGATAAACCTTAAGAGAGGTCTATCGTATCCCGCAGCACAAGAATCCGCAGTAAGGGCCGCTTTATTTGCCAAGTCAACTGAACCGGAGATCGATTATAAGAATGTATTTAATATGCCAAATAATATACTTGGCACAACATATTTAAAACACTTAAAAATAATAAACAGTTCCATCCGTGTTCACACTATAAAAAGAATCGGAGCTGGTTATCATGATATCGATATCAGCCATAGGATTAGTAGTGCCTCTGGTATTCGTAATCAAATAATGATTACCGGCAAATTAGACCCAATCAGAAAGAAGATGCCCGACACCGCTTTGGACATTCTAATGAGTGGATTTAACCAAGGAAGAGGTCCTGTTTTTATGTCGGATTTTGAACAGACAATTATAAGTTTGTTGAAGCGTTCTTCTAAAAATGATTTTCTTGAACTGCCTCATGTGACGGAGGGAATTGAGAACAGAATGTTGTCCTGTAGAACCACAACCTCATCCATCGAAGAATTTATTTTATGCGTTAAGAACAAACGCATTCCTTATTCAAGAATTCAACGAATGCTAACCCATTTACTACTTGGCATCAAAAATCCATTTGCTCAGCAGTGGTACACTGAACAAAAACCTCCCTATGCCCGCATACTGGCATTTAATGATCGTGGCCGGGAGATCATCCGATTGTGTAAAAAAACATCTTCAATTCCTTTGATAAATAAACCCGCTGGTTACAATCCCGAAAACCCAATGATAAGTGAATTGTTGGCACTAGACTACCGAGCAGGCAGACTGTTTGGTAGTGTGCTGCAAAATAATCGATTCAATAATTCTGACCCCGACTTAATAATGAGCCCACTCTATATAAGTCAAAAGTAGCCAGGTTCATTTGCATTTATTTATTCTTGTGTTACTGTTGGTTGCCCCGATTCATTTGTTTAAGTTCTTTCCTGTTTTCTTCTATGGTACTCAGCATTTCTTTTAGTGTTCCACCTGTTTGTTCAAGAAGTTCATCAGTATATTCTCTGGCACTGATACGCATGTCCCTCGCTCCCTGTTGCGCCTGCAAAATGATTTCTTCAGCTTTTTGTCGAGCCAATTGAACAATTTCATCCTCATCAACCAATTCATCCGCATGTTTCTTAGCTTCTTGAATGATTTGCTCACCTTCCTGCTGAGCTTCTGATAATATGCGTTGTCTCTCTTCCTTGATCCATAATGCCTGTTTCATTTCATCAGGTAAATGTATCCTGATTTCTTTAATAATTTCCAGTAATTCGCCCTGATCTACCATCACTTTACTGACAAAAGGAATCGTAGAGCCGCTTTCAATTATGTCTTCCAATTCTTCCAGCAACTGCAGCACATCCATGTATTTCCCTCCCTGTCATAATTTATTTATGAAATTTTTTAATCAAAGCTTCTTCAACCGGACCGGGAACCAGTCCAGTTATGCACCCATTCAGTCGTGCAACTTCCTTCACAAGGCTTGAACTGAGAAATGAATTTTTGCTTTGCGTCATTAAAAAAATGGTTTCAACATTGGTGTTTAGCTTTCTATTCATCAGTGCCATCTGAAATTCATACTCAAAGTCAGAAACAGCACGTAACCCTTTAATAATTACGTGTGCATTTTGTTCGTTTGCAAAATTGACAAGTAGCCCAGAATATGTTGTAACAGAAACATTTTCAATATTTTTTGTCACAGTACTAATCATCTCGACCCGTTCTTCAAGAGAAAATAAAGGTGATTTTGAGATATTTGGTAAAACGGTTACCAGCACTTCGTCACACAGCGTTGATGCTCTCTGAATAATATCAATATGTCCGTTGGTAATTGGATCAAAACTACCTGGGTAAAGAGCTTTGATCATCCGCTACTCCTCCCTTCGCTTGAAGTAAGTGACTCCTGTGGAACCATATTTTTTTGTCGATGTGCGTTGAAGGCATCCAACTTCCAAAGGTGGTATTTCTTTGAGGTTATGTTCGACAATTATGATACCTTCAGTGGCAAGTATTTTTGTATGTCCTATTTTTTCCAGGGTTTTTTGTACAAATCCCTGATTATATGGCGGGTCCATAAAAATCAAGTCAAACGCTATGTCTTGTTGTGAAAACGTGTCTATGGCAGAATATATATCCGAACATATTAATACAGCTTCCTCCAGTGACTTTGTCTTCATCAGGTTTTTTTTAATTAAATTAACTTGTTTTGATGAACTATCCACAAAGTAAGCTTGTTTCGCATACCTGGACAACGCCTCAATTCCCAGGGTGCCTGCCCCAGCAAATAAATCCAAAACATTTGCATCCGCGATAAATTGTTGAATCGAGTTGAAGACTGCCTCTTTGACGCGATCTGTTGTAGGTCTTACCTCCACTCCCAAAGGTGATAGCAAACGATGTCCTTTTGCTTTTCCACCAATAACCCTCATATACCTACCACCTCATTTACTCGAGTGAAATAATATAATAGTAAAGAGGTTGTCCACCGTAGTAAACTTCGACTTCCAAATCAGGATATAATCCTGCTACTGTTTCCTCCAGTCGATTGGCCTCTATTTCGTTAATTTCATCTCCATAATATATCGTGAGAATTTCATCCTCATCAATAACCATAGATTCAATCAGATCTAATGTCACATCAGCAGTTTTTTCACCTGAGGCTAGAATTTCTTTATCTGCCAGTCCAATAATTGAACCTTTGCTAATTGTATGACCATTTATTTCTGTGTCACGAACAGCATAGGTTATTTGTCCTGTGCGAACAATACCGATAGCCTCAGTCATGGATTCCAGATTATCTAGAACGTCCGAATCAGGATTAAAAGCTAGTACTGATGAAATACCTTGAGGCACAGTTTTTGATGGTATGACAATGATATCTTTTTTACTTAAATTCTTGGCTTGGTTCGCCGCCATGATGATGTTACTGTTGTTAGGCATTATAAAAATATGTTTTGCATTAATTCGATTAATGGCATTCATAAAATCTTCTGTACTGGGATTCATAGTCTGTCCACCCTGGATCACTACATCCACCGTGAAATCCTGGAAAATTTTAGATATGCCCTCTCCCATGGCTACCGCAATCATTCCATATTCTTTTTTCTGATCCTCATCATCATTCGCCGTATGAATCTGATTCTCTTCAAATACTTCGTGCCTATGTTGAAGCCTCATATTGTCGATTTTAATATCGCTAAGATGGCCAATATTTAATGCTTTTTCCATAACTTCGCCAGGATGATTAGTATGAATATGCACTTTTATCACCTGCTCATTACCGACAACCAGCATTGAATCACCAAAATCTTGGATATTTTTTTTATACTCATCGAGCATGTTTTCAGGCCCGTGGATGATAAATTCTGTACAATAACCAAATTCCAAAGATTCATCACTGGCTAAATCTATCGCCACAGACGGGGGTTTATAAATTTCTTCTGACACAATGGTTTTTCCAGTTAATCCATTATAGGCACCTTGAAGAATGGACACGAGTCCCTTACCACCAGAATCAACAACACCTGCATCTTTCAATACTTTTAAAAGATCAGGGGTTCTTTCAAGGGATAAACTTGCTTCAGCAATTACCTGATGCAAGAAGTGATCGTGGTCGGAAATTGTTTCGGCCAGCACCATTGCTTTTTCTGCACTTTCTCTGGCCACTGTTAAAATTGTCCCTTCTGTGGGCTTCATAACTGCTTTATAAGCAGTGTCTGATGCCGCTTTCATAGCTAAAGCCAACTCTTTTGTTGTTAATTCTTTTTTTCCTGTGATCCCTTTTGCAAATCCTCTGAATAGCTGTGATAATATTACACCAGAATTGCCTCGAGCTCCCATCAGTGAGCCATTAGCAGCCATCTCAAGGATTTTATCCAAATCATCATCAACCTTGCTGGCCTCACGAACCGCGGCTTCCATGGTTAAAGACATATTGGTTCCAGTATCACCATCTGGTACAGGAAAAACATTAAGGGCATTGATAATTTCCTGCTGGTCCTTGAGACTTTGTGCGGCAGCCGCAAGCATTCTTTTCAGCATGACACCATCGATGTTCTCTTTATTCAAAGGGGCTACCTCCTCCAGTTACTTTTGTACGCGCACGCCCTGAACATTGACATTAACTTTGTTTACCGTCATGCCAGTCAGGTTTTCAATGCTATACTTAACTTTTTCAACAATATTATTCGCCACTACTGAAATTCTAGTTCCAAACTCTACTATCACATAAAGGTCAATAGAAATTACGTTATCATTTGTCTGAACCTTAACACCTTTACTGGATTGTTCCCTTCGAAGAAGCTCCACCAATCCACCAGCAGATGATCTGGTCACCATTCCAACTACCCCATAGCATTCCATGGCAGATAAGCCGGCAATGGAAGCAAGAACATGATCGTCAATGATGGTCGTACCATACTGATTGGTCAGTTTGCCAGGCATTCTTGTACCTCCTTACAAATTTAATTCTTTCATAAAAACAGGATTCTTATCCTCTGGCAGACTTTCAACTCCACCAGAAGGTTAGAATGCGCTATTCATAAGTAGATGTCCCAAATGTAACATTTGGTGGCAGATACTTACCTTGTTCATCCAGGGACGCAGCACCACTTATCTCCTTCTTGCAAAAATAGGAGTCATAGCGACGTTAGTCATCGGATAAATTAAACCTTGATATTTTAACAATTCCGGTTTCATTATATCACAGCTGATGCCATTTGTTGACTTTCAAATAAAAGGATTTATTTACCATATTGCAAAGCAGACGTTTATGTGATAATATACTAGTGTTTTAAAGGTTGATATTGCTTAAAGGAGGTGTTTCAACATGGCAAGAACATGCTACGTATGCAATAAAGGTAAAGTATTTGGCAATCAAGTGAGTCACTCCAACCGTCACAACAAAAGAACATGGCTACCAAACCTCAGGAGAGTGAAAGCTGTGATTGATGGGTCACCCCAAAGAATCAACGTTTGTACCAGATGCCTCCGATCAGGAAAAGTGGAGCGAGCTTTATAGTCTTTTCTGATAATAAAAGCCTCTTGAACATGAGAGGCTTTTTTTATTTGTTTCTAATGGCCAACAGCATTCCTCCCCCCACTTCAACCATTTGATTTTCATCTGAGACAATATTACTGATACTACGTGTATGACCCAGGTATAAGTTTTCTTTTTCTAACGGATATTCGAATCCATTAACCGTGACTTCTTCAACAGTTTCAGAAACAGGTACAAAAGAGACTGTTTCACCGATGCCCCAATTAAGTGATTCTCTTTTGGTAATAAGACGGATTTCATACTCCTTTTCAATAATAACACCCGCACAATTGTGTTGACTTATTAACACCAAAAGATAAAGATTTCCCAAGCTGTGGTCTAATCGACCTCCTATCGCTCCAGTTAATGTTATCGTTGTTGAACCTTTTTCTAACGCATACCTAACAGCCAATTCTGTATCGGTATAATCCTTTCTGGTATCGAATAATACAATTGGTACCTCATTATTATTAATCCAGTCCAAATCATCCTGATCGATTGAGTCTAAATCACCAATAACACATGACGGAAGTCGTTTAATGGATCGAAGGTATCGCACAGCTCCATCTGCACAAATAACAATTTTATTTTTGTCAACCAGTTCACTAAGATAGTCAGTTGATTCAATAACTCCATTGGTTATCAGCAATGCATCCAAACTACCACCTCCGTTTTTCAACTCCCTTCGTTCATAAAACAGCCGCATCTTTAAGTTCCTTTATTGCAATAACTGGATTTTCATGATTAAAGATCGCTGAACCCGCAACAAAAACCTGTGCCCCTGCTTTCGCTACCATTCCGATGTTTGATGTGTTTATGCCCCCGTCAACCTGGATCAGTGTCTTTGATTTCACTCTTTGGATTCTTTCAGAAAGGTCTTTAACTTTAGGAATCATTGCTGGTATAAACGCCTGTCCTCCAAAACCGGGATTAACAGTCATAATCAATACCATGTCCAATTCCGTCAACACATAGTCAAGCGCAGATAAAGGTGTTGAAGGGTTGAGAGCCACACAAGCCATTGCGCCAGCTTCTTTTATTTGATGTATCGTTCTGTCCAGATGAGGGCATGTCTCAACTTGCACTGTTATTAGGTCTGCACCTGCTTCAACAAACTGGTTGATGTACTTCTCAGGCTCAATAATCATCAAATGAACATCAAAGGTTAATTTGCTTTTTTCTCTCAAAGATTTAACAACAACTGGTCCAATCGATATATTCGGCACAAATCTACCATCCATCACATCAATGTGTAAATAATCACAGCCTGCATTTTCAACTTTTTCCACATCTTGACCCAAGTTTGAAAAATCAGCTGACAAAATAGATGGTGCAATTTTTAGCATATTAGTACCTCCTGTTTTTTCTTATTTCTTCCAGTAATTTGACATAGTTTTGATACCTATTCAAGTGAATATATCCGTCTTGAACAGCTTTTTTAACAGCACAATTCGGCTCTTCCAAATGAAGACACGTTTTAAAACGGCACGATAACTGTGCCGTGGCGAAATCTTTAAAATAATCCCGCAGTTCGGAGTCATCCAAACCTGTTATTGTTAACGTACTGAATCCAGGAGTATCCATAAGCCACGTTTCGCTATCAATTCGATGTAGTTCTGAATGCCTAGTAGTGTGTTTACCCCTTTGAATTTTTTTGCTTATGGCACCAGTTTCCAAAGAAAATTGAGGGAACATACTGTTAATAAGTGTGGACTTCCCTACACCGGACGATCCCGCCAAAGCAGTTGTACGGCCTTTTAAGGCCCTTTTAAGGCTATCTAAACCTTCGCCCGTGATAGTGCTTGTTTTAACTACAAGATAGCCCATTTCCCTATATGATTCCATTAGAGAGCTGTCAATTTCATTAGTCAGAAGATCCATCTTATTAAAACAAATAATTGATTGAAGTTGTTGACTTTCCGCTGTTACCAAAATTCTATCCAACAATACATAATTTGGGGTTGGCTGCTTATAGGAAAAAACAATCAATAATTGATCTACATTAGCCACAGGTGGCCTCACTAACTCGCTGCTTCTGGAAATGAGTTTCTCCAACATCCCTTCTTGTCTTTCTTCATTGCTAATACTAAAGAATACCAGATCTCCCACAAGTGGTGTTTGGTCATTCATCTTTAATATTCCCCGACCTTTACAGCTAAATATTTTTTCTCCAGACTGCACATAGAAGAAACCACTAATGGCTTTAATAATTCGACCTTTTTCCATAGTTCCCCCTAAAAATTAACTTCGGCTGTGTGTTTCGGTTCACCATTTATTACGATTTCATAACGTTGTGTGCCTGATCCTGCAACAGTGACCTGCAACTCATTACCTTCTTCATCAATATTATGCGTTTTACTAAACAATAGTGTCTTTTGCCCTTCATCCAGTCTAAATAACTGTACTTCAACAATTCCATCAGTACCCAGGGGACCAATTCTCAATGTTTTTGTTGTCGTTTGACCTGGTTCAAGGATTTCTTCCGGTTCCTCGGTTGATGGCTCTTCGGTTTCAATAATTGGAGCCTCAACCTGAATGTCCTCGACACCTTTACTTATGGTCAAAACGATTGAAGTATTTTCAGCAACTTCTCTGCCAGCAGGAACACTTTGGTTTATAATATAATTTTCAACATATTCATTGCTGAACTCTTCTCTCACTTCACTAACCATTAAATTCAAACCTTCCAGAGTCCCTCGTGCGCTGTTTATCTCTACACCAATAACATTTGGCATAGTAACCATCACCACTTCTGGACCTTCACTGACTATCAAATGCACACTTTCACCTTCAGGCAGAGAAGATCCAGCCCTTGGATCCTGTTTGATAACAGTTCCTTCCGGTAAATCGCTGAAGACATAATCCGGATCTAAGAGTATAAATCCTGCATCTTCAATTTGAAATCTGGCTTCATCATAGCTTAGATAGGTAACATCAGGTACTACAGATGATTCATCCAAAGTGCTAATGATCAATTCTATTGGAAACCCTGGGCGAACAGTCATCCCTGCTTCTGGATTTTGTGAAATGACTCGGTCAGTTTCCACTTTATTGTCAAAACGATATTCGATTCTATGTTGTAAATTCAACTCTGACAGTTCGTCGATGGCTTCATCTAATGTTTTACCTTCAAGCTCCGGTACAGTCAGATTATCGTCAGTACTCCCGCCAAATAAGTTGCTTACATAAAATAATCCAAAGGTGAACAGTAATGCTGCAACCAGAGCCGTTAATATTCCAGCAACAAGTATAAATCTGGATTTATTTGGTTTTTTCCTGCGTTTACTTTTTGTCCCTGCCATTTTTCTGATAGCATCTCCTTTTGTCTGCGTATTAATTTGAGTTGGATTTTCATCCATTTCATCATCGCTTTCATTCAACACATAATAAGGATCGGTTTCCAGCTGATTCAATGCATCAATCAATACGTCCGCAGACTGAAATCTGGAAATCTGTTCTTTTTGAGTGAGTTTAAGAATTATTTGTTCCAAACCCTCAGAAATCGATGGATTCACCTCGGATGGCAGCTCCATATCCTGTTGGAGGTGTTTCAGTGCAATTGTTATTGGACTTTCTCCTTCAAAAGGCAGTTTACCAGTTGCCATTTCATACATCACTATTCCCAATGAGTATAGATCGGTTTTGGCATCAGTATAACCACCCCGGGCTTGTTCTGGAGAAAAATAATGAACTGATCCAATTAAACTTCCGGTATTTGTTAGTGTTGAAGTGGTTGATGACAATGCAATGCCAAAATCAGTTACCTTCGCCCGATGGTCCTCCGTTATAAGAATATTTTGCGGTTTTATATCTCTATGAATAACAAAGTTATCATGTGCATGTTTGAGAGCTCTTGCAATCTGTTTTGAATAATAAATGATTTCTTCCTTGTGTAATGGCCCTTTTTCCTGAATCACCTTTTTTAATGTTTTTCCACTCACCATTTCCATGACAATATAATAAAGATCATCCACTTCTCCTACATCATATACATTAACAATGTTGGGGTGTGATAAACTGGCAACGGCCTGTGATTCTCGTTTGAATTTATTGACAAGGTCTTTGTCTTGAGTGTATTCATTCCTAAGAATTTTTATAGCTACATAACGATTCAATAAGTGGCATTTTGCTTTATAAACTACTGCCATTCCTCCGCCACCAATTTTTTCAATTATTTCATATCTATTCCCCAGTATTTTTCCTATCAAGGGATCACCTGCTTTCCTTCGATGCGCCTTGGATATTCACAAGAAGCACTGTAATATTATCGTGACCACCACGTTCAATGGCTAGTTGAACCAGTCTTTGAGCTAACACCGGTTCTGGATCTATGTTTAACAGTGTACTAAGTATCTCCTCGTCGTTAACAAGATTTGTTAATCCATCAGTACACAATAATACTTTGTCATTTTCATGCAATTCCACCTGAAAAAGATCTGCTTTTACTTGATCCCCCATTCCCAAAGCTCTGGTAATAATGTGTCTTTGAGGATGTTTTTGTGCTTCACTTTCGGATATTTCGCCACTTTTCTTTAACTCTTCTACCAATGAATGATCATTCGATACCTGAATTAAGGAATTATCATGGAGTATATAGGCTCGACTGTCACCAATATGCCCAATAATTGAATGCATCGCACAATGACATAGCATTGTCAATGTTGTTCCCATTCCAACACAAGCAGGTTCTAAATGAGTATATTCCAAAATTCTTTTATTTGCTCTGTTAAAAGCTTCAAATAAAATTCCTTTAGCCGATGAAATCTCCAGATCAGGCGACATGAATTTTTTCACATGTTCACTAATCACCTCTACAGCCATTCGACTTGCAATTTCTCCACATTGATGGCCTCCCATTCCGTCAGCAACAATGTACAAACAACAACCATCTTCATGGATTGCGTAATCATCTTGGTTAATATCCCGGATTCTTCCGGCATCGGTGCAGACACCCGTTTTCATCATAAACCTCCTAAAATGTGCTGAAAATGTGGCCTAATAAACAGAATTCATTTTTCATTCAAAGTTCTTCTCTTCAATTGACCGCATGCAGCATCAATGTCACTTCCAAGCTCTCTTCTGACTGTTGAAACAATTCCATTTTTCAGTAATACTCGAGTCAGCTCATTTAAGTGAGATATGTTGGTAGATTGATAGTTTGATCCCTCAACTGGGTTAATTGGAATTAAATTAACATGGCATAGTTTTCCTTTAAGCAGCTTGGCTAAATGCTGCATGTCAATAATAGAATCATTTACACCTTTAATCAATGCATACTCATAAGTAACCCTTCTGCCGGTTATGCGTGAGTATTCGTCACATGCACTGATGAGTTCTTTGATGGAATAACCTCTGGAAACGGGCATTATTCTGCGACGAATATCATCATTTGATGCATGTAGAGATATCGCAAGGTTGATAGGCAGTTTATAAGTTGCCAATTTTAGAATTTCAGGTATTAACCCACAGGTAGACAACGTAACATGTCTTAAGCTTATATTAAGCCCTTCATTTTCATTAATAATTTTCATTAATTTTACTACGTTACCTAGATTCTGTAAAGGTTCGCCGCTCCCCATTAAAACTACGTGACTAATCCGTTCAGACTGTAAACTACTCATTGCAAGTATTTGATCAACCATTTCACCTGTAGTTAAATTGCGAACTAAGCCTTCCTGCCCTGAAGCACAGAAGGAACAAGCCATTGCACATCCAACTTGTGTTGATAGGCATGCACTGTTTCCGTGTTTATATTTCATTAAAACACTTTCAACCATTTCACCATCGGGTAGTTGAAAAAGAAATTTAACGGTTTCATCCTTCCTAGAATCCTGTCTTCTTATTAATTTTAAGTCTGTAATACTATATTTATTTTCTAACACTTCTCGATCACTCTTGGACAGATTTGTCATATCCATAAAATCCTTTATTCCCATATGCAACCATCTAAATATTTGCGTACTTCGAAATTTTGGCCACCCATAAGTTTGTATTTCAAGTGCAATTTCATCCAAGGTAAGGTCTAGCAAATCTTTTTTCACATCGCACACTCCAATCAATCTTTTTTACGAATAAACTTTGCAACAAAGAATCCGTCAAGCAGTGGATGAATATGTGGCCCTAACTGAATCATTCCGTCATTAATCATAGCGGCGCTGAGTTCACTTTGAATCCAATTTGCGTTTAATTGTATCAGTCCAAATTCAGGATGCTTTCTTAAAAATGATGTAACGACAGATGCGTTTTCATCGGAAAAATATGTGCATGTTGAATACACAAGTATACCACCAGGCTTCACCATGTAAGAAGCGTTTTCAAGTATTCTTTCCTGTAGTGTTGGCAATGATATAAAATCACTTGGTTGATGAATGAGTTTCAGTTCCGGTTTCTTTCTAATCATACCGAGACTTGAGCATGGAGCGTCCACCAGAACACGGTCTGCAGTTTTATCCATATACTCATCATGCTCAGCACCATTTTTTAGTTGTGTATCAATAATATGACAACAGAGTCTATCAGCATGTTGCTTTATTTGTTTAATTCTAGCTGATGATATATCTCTGGCAACTATTTTTCCCTGATTATTCATTCGCTGACAAATGTGAGTTGTTTTTCCGCCTGGAGCTGCGGCAACATCAACAATAAGTTCATTAGGTTTGGGATCCAAAAAATGGACAGCTAACATTGATACGATGCTTTGAATATGAAACAATCCGTTTTTATATGATTTTGTTGAGGTAACAAGTTTATCAGTTTTTTCTACTACAAACGATTCTTGCATCCATGGAATATTCTTTATAACAATTCCTTCTGCCTTTAACTGAGTGCTAAGCGATTCAATATCACCCTTCAGTGTATTTAAACGAATCGTTAGTGGTGGTGGTTCTTGATGATACCTAAGAATGTCAACAACCTGCTTTTTTGAATAGTCATTTTGAAGTTTATTAATAATCCAGTTAGGGTGAGAATAACGAAGTGAGCTACTGTCATTGATAAAACCTTCTAAAAATGCTTCTTTGCTGCTATTTTTTTTAAGCTCTCTTAGAAGATTTCTTAACACAGCATTTACAAATCCTGCGGTTTTTGGTTTGTGTTGTTTAGTTATTTCTACTGCTTCATTTATAACAGCATAATGCGGAATTCGATCCGAAAAGATCAGCTGATATACTGAAATTCGGATTATTCCTTTGGCGAGAGGATCAATTTTACTAATTTTTCTGTTTGACATCGTTTCAATGATTTTATCAATCAATATAAGATTCTCTAACGTTCCATAGACTATCCTAAGGTACAAGCGTTGATCTTCTGGTGTCCAATTATTATTACTCAACCACGACGCTGACTCTAAATTCGAGAAAGACTTTTTAGTTATGATATTTTCAATGGAAATTGCAGCCGCTTGACGGGGTTTAATCACTTTATTATCGCTCCTCTACAGCAGATCAAACTTATACACAAAAAAGTCGTTATAACACTTTTCATCTTTTGTCTAAGTATTTCTACTGCTTCTAAATAAAATTTAAATCAGAAGTTCAGCCACTGCTGTTGCCATGGCTAATCGAAAACAAGATAGCCGGTATCAATACAATAAATTCTGGACTCAACGGATATATCTTGTTAATCACACCTTAGAAATCGATTAAGTGTGTTTTTAACAACCTCAATGTCAACACTTGTATTCTGACAAGGACCTTCAGGACGATCATTAATGATGGCATAGACGGGAACATTTCTTACATCCATCAATCCACTCACTAGATCTCTTTCGCAGGCTATGGCAATAATCATTTTGGGTTTTTTTTCCTTGATTCTCAACCTTGCCAACGTACCTCCCGTCACAACTTGTGTTTCAACCCCATATTTTTCCTGTAATTCAAGTAGACCTTGAACAGAACATTTTCCACACTTTTTACATTGACAAATATCATGAGTAATTTT
>JAABSW010000092.1 GCA_011390155.1 Clostridiaceae bacterium | reverse complement strand
TTTTACGGGCTGAGCGTAATCGTTCGCCAAATTTGTTTATCATTATCGCACCTCCGTTAGTTGACAAATATCATGTTTATTTGTTTTTTGTCAACCTGGAAGTGCCGTTTCAAGTTATTGGTTTCAAATTTCTAGTAACAGCAAACAGCCCGCGCCATCACTGGAAACCATAACCTTGAAAGTGTTTTTTCCTGAAAAAGCTGTGCGGAACTCTGTCGCAGCCAGGTTTTTGCTGGTTTCAGCTCTTCCCTGCTCAAATCACGTTCGGTCGTTGGTCTCCGATGGTCGAAACACAATATAATGGGAGGAATTGAAGTTTTCGCTCCGATAATGTATTGCTTGTTCCGCACCCGTGTTGTTTGTGTTACCTCGGTAAAGAAAGATGAACAGGACCTTTAAATTACTTTGAGCAGAATATTTGCCTGCACCTGAAGTAACGGCTACTGCTGTTTCCAACCATGGAACGTAATCAAATTCGGTTTAAATCAGTAAAGAAATCTTGACCTTATACTTTCTTTACGATACTTTTAAACCCCGTTTAGTCTATTGTGACCGAATTTTAACCTTTTGGATACCTTTCGGTTGTTTTTCGAAAAGCTGTGCTGTGCGCCTCTAAAAGAAGGCTGGAGACGAGAATGGAAGATAGATGGTTATCCGTAGATGAAATTGGAGACTATCTCGGAGTTAAACGAGATACAATTTATAAATGGATAAGTGAAAAAGGTATGCCTGGCCACAAAATTGGTCGTCTTTGGAAATTCAAAAAAGACGAAGTGGATGAATGGGTACGGGAAGGAAAAGCAAATGATGCTATCAACCCAAAAGCAGCGTGATTTCCACCTTGAGCAGGAGCTATATATGAAAACCATCCGTAATGCATGTGAGTTACAGCCCAATGCCTTGGAAATCAATGTCGGGGATCAAATAGAGCAGTTGGACCAGATCATCAATGGTACGGATGGTCATCAGTATTTTCAGAAGACCTTTATTACCGATGGCATGAAAACCCTGTTATCCAAGGGTATGGCCCGACTTGCCGGAAAGTCTGGAGACACGGTTTTCCATCTTAAACAGGCCATGGGTGGTGGTAAAACACACTTGATGGTTGGCTTTGGCCTACTAGCAAAAGATGCTTCTCTACGACAAGATTTAATTGGCTCCATGCCTTATCAGGCAAATTTTGCTTCGGCAAAAATCGCTGCCTTTAATGGGCGCAATAATCCAAATACATATTTCTGGGGAGAAATTGCACGCCAACTGGGGAAAGAAAGTCAGTTCACCCAATATTGGGAATCCGGCGCAAAGGCCCCAGATGAACAAGCTTGGGTCAACCTTTTTGCAGGCGATGATCCGATTTTGATCTTACTCGATGAATTGCCACCTTATTTTCATTATTATAGTACCCAAGTTTTAGGGCAGGGCACCATTGCTGATGTGATTACCCGAGCCTTTTCCAATATGTTGACGGCAGCCCAAAAGAAAAAAAATGTCAGCATTGTGGTGTCTGATCTTGAAGCTGCATACGATACCGGTGGCAAGCTGATCCAGCGAGCTTTGGATGATGCGACCCAGGAACTTGGGCGTGCAGAAGTCAGTATTACGCCGGTGAACCTGGAATCAAACGAGATTTATGAAATCCTGCGTAAACGCCTCTTCTTGAAACTGCCGGATACCAACGAAGTGAGCGATATTGCCGCGGTCTATGCGGCCCGTCTGGCCGAAGCTGCAAAGGCTAAGACCGTTGAACGAAGTGCAGAAGCCCTGGCAGGCGATATCGAAGCCACTTACCCCTTCCATCCGAGTTTTAAAAGTATTGTTGCCCTTTTTAAAGAAAATGAAAAATTCAAGCAGACCCGTGGCCTCATGGAGCTTGTCTCCAGGCTTCTCAAATCCGTTTGGGAGAGTTCTGATGATATCTACCTGATCGGTGCCCAGCATTTTGATCTTTCCATCCATGAGGTTCGTGAAAAACTAGCGGAAATCTCTGAAATGCGCGATGTAATTGCCAGAGATTTATGGGACTCGACCGATAGTGCCCATGCCCAGGTTATAGACATTGCCAGTGGCAACAACTTCGCAAAACAAGCCGGCACACTTCTTCTTACCGCCAGTCTCTCCACCGCAGTCAATTCAATAAAAGGGCTTTCTGAAAGTGAGATGCTGGAGTGTTTGATTGATCCCAATCAACAGGCCAGTGATTATCGCAATGCCTTTGACGAGTTGCAAAAAACGGCATGGTATCTCCATCAAACTCAGGAAGGCCGTAATTATTTCGATCATCAAGAGAACCTGACCAAGAAGTTGCAAGGCTATGCTGACAAGTCACCACAAAATAAGGTGGATGATTTGATTCGCTCCCGTCTCAATGAGATGTATAAACCCACCACCAAAGAAGCCTTTGAGAAGGTACTGCCTTTACCGGAAATGGATGAAGCAGAGGCCGTCCTGAAGACCGCAAGGGTGCTTCTTATCATCAGTCCAGATGGCAAGACTCCACCAGGGGTTGTCGCAAGTTTCTATAGAGATCTGGTAAATAAGAATAATCTCTTGGTACTGACAGGTGATAAATCTTCCATAGCCAGTGTTGAAAAAGCAGCGCGGCATGTCTATGCCGTAACCAAAGCGGATCATGAAATTCCCGCTTCCCATCCGCAAAGAAAAGAGTTTGATGAAAAGAAAGCTCAGTATGAACAGGATTTCCAGACAACAGTTCTTGCGGTCTTTGACAAACTGTATTTTCCCGGTAATAACCGGGGCGAAGATGTGCTGCGTCCCAAAGCTCTGGATTCAACCTATCCTTCCAATGAGCCTTATAATGGTGAACGGCAGGTGGTTAAAACTCTTACTTCCGATCCGATTAAACTCTACACCCAGATTGCTGAAAACTTCGATGCCCTTAGGGCAAGAGCAGAGCAACTGCTTTTCGGCACCCAGGATGAGGCACGGAAAACCGATCTGCTTGACAAGATGAAGCAGAAAACCCAGATGCCCTGGTTGCCACTAAAGGGTTTTGATCAGTTGGGCATAGAAGCATTTCAACGAGGGGTGTGGGAAGACTTGAGGAATGGCTATTGGACCAGGAAACCAAAACCCAAAACCACAGAAGTTATAATCAGTGAAGATAATTCCCCGGATGATTCCGGCACTGTTCGTCTTAAAATTGATGTAGTCAATGCGGGCAACAGTGCCAGGATACATTTTGCAGAAGATATTGATGTTACTGAAAAGAGTCCTGTTCTCAGTGAAAACTCTTTGGCCACAAAAGCATTGCGAGTCCAGTTCCTTGCCGTTGATCCCACGGGCAAGAATCTTACCGGCCCTCCTATAACCTGGCAGAACCGTCTGGTAATTCGTAACCGTTTTGACGAGGTGGCTCGTACTGTAGAACTCTTTGTTGCCCCAAAAGGAGCGATTCGCTACACCATGGATGGCTCTGAAGCCAGAAACGGCACGGACTACGTCGGGCCGATTACCCTGACCAACGAAGAAACAACTGTTTATGTTTTTACCGAGTGTGATGGTCTTGAAGAAAAGAGGACGTTTACTTTTCCAAAATCTGGCTCTGATGAGGTACCAATCATTGCCGATAAACCTGCCACCCTTTACAGTCCATCACCAAAACGACTGGACAACTCTGCCAAGACCTACGAAGGTCTTAAAATTGCCAAAGAGAAAAATTTTGAGTTTGAGCAAGTAACCTTGATGGTAGGTTCCGCACCCAAGGTCGTACATCTCTCTTTAGGTGAAATGAGGATCTCAGCAGATTTCATTGAAACAGAGCTCGCCCACCTGCAAACCATTTTAAGTCCCGAGGCACCGGTTGTCATGAATTTTAAAAAAGTCCATACCCCAACCGGCTATGATTTAGAACAGTTTGCCAAGTCCCTGGGAATTGAAATCAACAATGGTGAGGTCGAGCAATAATGAGTGGCACCGAGGACTTTGGCGCCCCG
>JAABSW010000091.1 GCA_011390155.1 Clostridiaceae bacterium | reverse complement strand
AAATAGCGGCATGTAAATGGCAATCCAAGTTCCGGAATTCATCAAAACACTCCTTGCTTCAAGTCGTCTTGCCACGATTTCATGTACATTGAAGGTTATTTACAAAGGTTATTTACGATTTCATGATAACGCATTGTTGCCAATGCACCTTGACCATGCTTATTTGTTAGTCTATTCATCCGCAATCACTAACATCATTTGCTCTGGTGACGTGTTTTGTAGTCAACCACACGTCAAAGAAAGTAACCAGAACCTTAACCAAAATAATCTTCTAATATAGTTATTTTCTTGCGAGTACTATCCATTTCAATAAAACAACCTATTGGCAGTACCAGTGGTCGATTATGAGAACTATGAAAATCTGCAATAATTGGCAGTTTCTCATTGTCTAGTACTTCCAATAATAAATCATAAGGTTTTCTGCCTGTACCTTGATCATCATACAACTCATGTTTAGACAATATCATTCCTGAAATCTTATCAAAGATTCCATTCACTTTTAAGAAAGAAAGGTTTCTCTCTAAAGTAGAAGCATTTCCCACATCCTCAATGAAAAGTATGTCTCCTTCATTTATGTTTGGCATATACTGACTGCCCCAAAAACCTTGTATCGTCTCCACGTTGCCGCCTATTAATCTACCCCGCGCACTACCATTGTTTACCGTCTTCCATTCTTTATTTGATATTTCATATGGTACTGTAAGCTCTTTTACCAACAGATCTTCAAAGTTCCCAAATATTTTATCCGCTATTGAGGGGTATTCCCAAAATTCCTCGGCTGCCGGCGGTCCGTAAAATGTGGGAATCCCTGTTTGTGCGTGTATTCCCAATAATATTGCTGTAACATCTGAGTACCCAATGACGATCTTTGGGTTTTGAATGAAGGATTCATAATCTATATACGGTAAAAGTGAATTGGAGTTCATCCCTCCAATCGTTGCCATAATGCATTTAACAGCAGGATTTCGAATGAGATCATTCAACTCATCTGCTCTTTCTTTTATTGAGCCTGAACGATAGTAATCTGATTTTCCAGTCAGATTTCCCTCAACGATTTTGTACCCCTTATTTTCCAGATATTTTTTCGCTTTAACATATGTATTAAAATTACTGATTGGACATGATGGCGAGAAGATCCCTATACTGTCTCCATGTTTTAATCTTTCCAGCTTCTTCATATTTACACTCCCTCTAAAAACTTCTAATGCACAGTGTACGGAAGCAGACGGCGTATTTCGATTTACAGTCAAACCCTTCAAATTTGTAAAGCTGGCTGTTTGTAATGGGGTTTTGCCTCTTTTGCTGGATTTTCAGAAGGTTCCAAGTTTAATAAACTCATCCTTACCTTCTGCCCAGTTTCTTAAATTGGCCAGTCTCTCTCCATGATCTTCATGTCCCGGTGTATTAAAAGCCTCAATCAATATTTCACAAGGCACTTCACTGCACAACCCGCAATGATGCACTTCTTTTTCTATGGCGCAAACAGCCACTTTACAAGTTCCCCAAAATGGTTTACCTGCATTCGCCTGGCATCCTTTACAACCTGTACTTTCTATCCATTCGCAATCACCACAATATGTTCCACACTTGCCTATCATGCTTTTATCCATTCGATTTTTCCTCCATTGACACCTTCATCTGCATGGACAAAGGTCATAATCTGGGATTTCAATAACCTGGGATTTCAGTTAACTAATGATATAACTTATGCTATACTATACAAAGAAGTTTAAGCAATAGGCTTTCTCCACATTAAAGGAGGATTGATGAATTGAAAAGAGTATTATTAATGGTATTGATAGGGATGATCTTACTATTCTCTTCTACACAGCAAGTTTTTGCCCAGGAAGATGAAATTTCTGTGTTCGTTGACAGTTTACCGGTGATTTTTGAAGTGGCACCCATCATCGAACAGGGGCGGACACTGGTACCTTTTGCCGCCATTGCTGAAGCTCTAAACGTCACTGTCAACTGGGATGGAAGTACTCAAACCATCAAGTCTGCAGGTCAGGGGACAACCGTTCAATTGCAAATAGGCAACAACATTGCCACCATTAATGGCCTATCAGTTACATTAGAAGTGCCGCCTCAAATTAACAAGGGCAGAACCCTCATACCTTTGGGGTTCTTTAGTGAGGCCTTTCAATGCGAAGTAGAATGGGTTGCTGCCACAAGGGATGTCAAGATCATATCACCACCGTCTAATCTCTATGTGACAGGCTTTTATGCCCTTGGTGACAGCAGCACCAGCAGTTGGACCAATCTTTTTGCTAGGCCTTATCCTGAAACTTCACCAGGTAACACCGATGTGATCAGTGAACTGGCCTTTGGCTGGTACAGCATGGATGCTGACGGCAACCTGCTTCTTAATAGTGGCACCGGCTGGCAAAGGCCGTCTGGATGGGAGACCGTGCTGGAAGCTGCCCAACAGTATAATCTGTCAACAGAAATGGTCGTACATCTTACTGACGGAAAAGGCGCTGTTACTTCCATCATGGCAAGTGACAATGCCATGGAAACGGCTGTGAACAGTATTCTTGAAGAAACCCGCCTGTACGACGGGGTTAATCTTAATTTTGAAGGTCTTGGGCTCTCAGATCGGGGAGAGGCCTTGGTTGCTGTGCAAGAAAGATTTTCCACATTTGTCCAGCTTCTTTATGCAGGGCTGAAAACCAATGACAAGACACTCACCCTCACAATTCACCCCCTAAACAGTGCATACAAGGGATATGATTATGAAGCGCTGGGGAAAGCAACTGACAAAATCATCATCATGGCCTACGATTACGGACCAAAACCTGAACCCGTCAACCAAGTCATGCAAGCAGTTGAAATGGCCCTTGAACACGTGCCATCAGAAAAATTGTTGTTAGGCATTTCAGCTCCCTACGAATCCGCAGAAAGTCTGGTTGCAAAATTTGGCATCGCAAAGAGGTATAACTTAAAGGGTGTCGCTCTTTGGCGGCTTGGCCTTGTGCCATCAGATATGTGGGATACTATGAGGGTCCATACAAAACCATAAGCACTCATTTTAATGATTTCAATGCTTCTGTCACGGTAATCCTGAAAAGCCTGTTACCAGCCTTCTGTTCCTTCTCCCCCTTTAAAGGGCCCAGTTACATCTGATGTGATCCAACCACCATAAAAATTACCTTCCTGGGGTTTTACCTGTTCGTCGTTGACATAGCAGGCATCCATTTTTTCCGCATAGAAAGCCAGGCATCCTGCGATGGCTCCATAAACTGGCACAGGATCCTCGTAGCTCCAGGCAGCATTTTCAATCACTTCCTCGTCCATCACCAGGTTCCAGTAGGTAGCTTTTCCTTTAAACTCGCAAACACTTGATTTGTTGGTTTTTTGCAGGTGTTCTGAAGCAATGTCTTCCATTGGAATATAATACACCGGTGGGTGACTGGTCTCCAACACCCGATAACTCCCGCTGCTTTCGGCGATGGTGATGCCTTTGGCGATGACCTTAACCGTTCCCTTAAAAGCTTCCAACTTTGGGGGACGGGGATAGTCCCAGACAGATTCACTCTTTTTTTCATTCATTTTTAAACCTCCTCTCAAAGATAGGCTTCCTCAATCCGCTGCATTGAACACCACGTCCCGCAGGGCCGGCCACACATCATCGGCAGCAAAGCTGCGTTGCCATCCTGCAATGCCTGCCAAGCCAAGTTCATTGACCAGGCCCGCCCGAATGGAAAGGGTTTCAGCGTTTTCCACCCAGATTTTCACCAGGTCTTCTCCGTCAATAAAAGCGGCGTAATATAGTTTTGACTCTTCGTCCCAAAATGGGTTAAGGTTGTTGTTTTCAATAAAATTGGCCTGAGCCTCCATGCCGATGGCTGAGGAACGGTTGACCATCCGGTTGGCCTCATCAGTGGAAGGCTGTTCCCGCCAAACCCGGGTATAGAAAGGCAGCCCCAGAACAAGTCTGTCCGGGTCCACCACCTGGGTCAGTGCAGTCATGCTCCGCTCCACCCAGTTATAGGAAGCCACAGGCCCGCTGATGGGGCTGGACGCCCAATGTTCGTCGTAAGTCATGATCATCAGGTAAT
>JAABSW010000090.1 GCA_011390155.1 Clostridiaceae bacterium | reverse complement strand
CGTCTGCTGCGCGCCATCCACTGGGGACTGCTGCAGCGGTCGGAAGGCGGCACAGGGCTGGGCCGGCGCCTGGGTTTTGCCATGTCCTTTTTCCTGACTGGTTGGGGCTTGTTTCTGTTGGCCCAGCGCACCCGATACAGCCTGATGACCGGGGGAGCCACCCTCCTTTTTGCCGCTTTGATCCTGGTGCCCCTGCTGGCTCATTCTCCCAGCCTTCCGGAAGAGGCACTGCCGGTAAAAGGCCGCCAGGGCGCTGCCCATGTGTTCCGGGTGTCGCTGGGGGCTGTGCTCATTGCCGGGCTACTGGGGCTGACCTTTGCCCTGGTGCCCCTGAACAGCGGCCTGCAGATACCCGGCGTGTTTCCGCCAGTCGAACCCATGATTCAGGTGCCGGCAGAGTATCGTTATGCCTCTGAAGGAAGCTTCATCCTTACCACGGTGTACCAGCAGACACCCATTATGCTGGGCCAGTGGCTATACGGGCAGTTTAGTCCCGTAGCCCAGATTGTGCCTCCCCAGCGGGTGTTACCTCCGGACAAAACCCTGCGGGAAATGGCCCTGGAGAGCCTGGATATGCTGGAAACCAGCAGGCTCACAGCAGTGGCGGCGGGCCTCTCCCTGGCAGGTTACCAGGTGCTCATTGAACCCGACAGCCTTGCTTTTCAGTTTCCCATTCCTGTCTCCATCATACCCCAAAGAATCGCCGGCGGGCCCTCCGCCGGACTGATGTTTACCCTGACCATCTTCGACCTGCTGACTCCGGAAGACCTGACAGGAGGCCGGCTGATTGCCGGCACCGGCACCATTACACTGGACGGCAGGGTTGGTGCCATAGGTGGTGTGAGGCAAAAAGTGGGAGGGGCTGAGAGGGCCGGGGCTGAATATTTTTTAGTGCCCCCTCAAAACTATGAGGAGGCACTGGCCGCCGCCCGCCGCATCAAGGTTGTGAAGGCAGCCACTGCCCTGGAGGCTATCGAGTTTCTCCAAAGTCTGCCACCCAGAGAGAACTGAAGGCACCAACCTGTGCAAAGCTGATCCTATCGTTCGGATAATACAAATCGCCTGTCCTGAATGCAAACAACCAATATTGGCAGGAAGACTGGGTCATCGGAAAAGTGGCCTATGCCAAAATGGGTAAAATTAGATGAGTCAGTTAATGGCTGTGTACATACACTTTGATGTGACGCTCAATGTTAAGGAATAATACCTGTTACGATGGGTTCTTTATCAAATAGTAGGTAGTTTATCATGCGAATTTACCTATATAAATAGAACGTGGGTAAAATAATCAATAAATTACCCATATAATGGCACGGTGGGCGTGGAAAGGCCTTGAAAAGTGTAGGTGCCGACTTGTGGGAAGCCTATTAATAAAATACCGTTGGGGTATCGACATCAGAGCAGGACTATGATACATTTAAACCGGACGATAAATATTCGTCCGGTTTCATTGGGAAGGAGGCAGGCGTTTTATGATAGAGAAATACTTGCTGGGAGAATCCAAATACATTGAATACAAACAAGCGTATACTTCAACGTTCTTAAAAACAGTGAGTGCCTTTGCCAATTATCACGATGGAGTCATCATTTTTGGTGTTACTGATAAGGGAGAAGTCGTTGGGGTTAAGAATCCGGAAGATACCAGGCTGCAGATAGAAAATGCCATTAATGATGGATTGGATCCTGTTCCTTATGTTGAGATAGAAAAAGTGATGATTGAATCGAACACTGTTCTGCTTGTCAACGTTTTTAAAGGAGATCACACACCATACCTGCTTAAACAGAAGACGTATAGACGTACAGACACATCCACTGTCGCTGTTGACCGTTTTGCATACGAGGAGTTGATTTTGCAGGGCCGCAATTCAAGTTTTGAAGAATTGGTTGCGGCAGAACAGGCATTGACTTTTCAAGACTTGGAGAAGAAACTGAAGAAGGAAATAGGCATTAACACCCTGACGGAAGACCTTTTGATCACCCTGCGCCTTAAAAAAGACGGGAAGTATACTCATGCAGCCGCATTGCTTTCAGATGAAAACCCCATGGAAAGTGCAAGGATTCAACTGATTGCTTACCGTGACAATACTGTGATGTCCATAAAAGACAGGCAGATACTGGACAGTATTTCACTTGTAAAACAATATGATGAGTGTTTGCTGTTCTATCGTAAGCACTTAAATGTGGGTGAAACGATCGAAGGGCCATACCGAAAAACTGTGGAAGAAATACCCTTGGTGGCGTATCGGGAAGCCATTGCTAACATGATTGTGCATCGAAACTATGCCCGCAGTGAAGAAGCCCGGGTTGAAGTATTCGCAGACAGGGTGGAAATATTTTCTCCTGGAGGGCTTCCCATAGGCATATCAAAGGAGGAGTATGTTCAGGGTAGAATATCGTTGCCCCGAAATCAAATCGTCGCAGACGTTTTCTATCGACTTAAAATCATCGAAAAGTTGGCGACAGGTATTCGGCGAATTCGTGAATACTACAGAGATGCCATGGTAAAACCAGTGTTTCATGTATCGGAGAATAGCATTCTGGTGGTGTTGCCCCGCATTCAGCCTGTACAGGAGGTTAAAGATTCAATGGGAAAAACCTCTTATGGTCAGATGTCAGAAAAGGAAAAAACGATTTACCAGCTCATCGAAACGAAAGGCCCCATCGCCCGGGGGAACATCGAAAAAGAAATTGGATTGGGAAAATCTCAAACCATTGAGCTTATTAACCAGCTTCGATCCCATGGCCTGGTCACAACGATTGGACAAGGACGTTCAACACAATATATCATAACGAAAGTCACATGAATGCGTAATCGTCCGGTATCGTCCGATTTACGTCCGGTGTCACCAGACTGTCGTGGAGGAATATGGAGGGCTTTACAATGAAAATAGTCTATTACATACCGTCAATTTTATTTGTCGTATTTTATGGGTGGTTAACGGTCAACGTTGGATTTGGTGGAATTTCACCGATTGCCTATGTTTGGATTGCGCTGTTACTTGGCAGTGCTGTTCTTTTAAGTTATGGGAAATTTTGGGGCGGCGTCTTTGGCATGTTGACTGGGGCTTATTGGGTTTACATGAGTACCATGGACACTGGGCAGGTGATTAATATTGAATTGCCTGTGGGCCTGATCATTTTGGTTTATTTCACGCTTTGCAGTGGGTATGTTTTCCATAAAAGTAAAGCAAAAAAGTCGTTGCAACAAGCTTGAATGAACTCTAGATTGAGGGGGCCTTACCAATGCCAACTTTTACCTTAGGAAGAAAAGTGGATCCAAGGTATAAAACAAACCTTACAATCCTGATCATGACCATCACCTTGATCATTGCCAGGGGTTTTTTCACAAATGACTGGAGGGGGTCTCTGGTATTTTCCACAGGTTTTTTTCTGACCTGGGCCCTTGCCCGGGAACTTGATCCCTTACATGATCAGTCCGCTTTTGTTGCGGCGTTGATCTATCTTTCCATGGCCATGTGGATTGTGGATGTGAACCTGGGCGTCGTCTTTTGGACAGTGCTGCTGCTTCGGGTCATCACAAAAATCACGGGTAAAAAAACCACGGCACTTGATTTGCTGGGGCTGATGGGATTGACGGTCTATTTGATCCTTGGCCAGGGGAATGGGATTTACGCACTGATTTTTACAGCGGCCATGGTGATTGGGTATAGAAGGTCTGCAAAGGATACTGTTTTTAAAGTGTTTATGCTGGTCGGGCTTGTCGTCAGTGTTTGGGGGATATACAGCAATCCGATCTTGACTCCGGGAGTTACATGGCAGATGGATTCATTCCAGGTGATGTTGTTGTTGGTTGGCCTCCTGTGCGGGGCTTTTTACGGGAAGATGCTTCAAAAAGACCAGGGGATACAGGATGACCTGGGGAGCTTTATTGAAACTCAATACGTTTTCATCAGCTACCTATTTTACCTGGGGATGTATGCGGTCCTAATCATAGGTACAGACTTAGGTCAAGGAACGCTGAGCCTGTTTTTTGCAGTCATAACAGGCGTTTCATTATACCGGGGATGGCGGATGATCCGGGGATTTGGAGGGAGTTAAAATGAATCGTAAACAGTGTAAGAAGAAAATTCGTTTAT
>JAABSW010000089.1 GCA_011390155.1 Clostridiaceae bacterium | reverse complement strand
ACGGTTTTCGTCAAAGCTGGTGAGGCCTGTGACGCCGGGATAATTCTCAATCTGTGCCAATGTATCCCGCACCGCTTGCCGATTGGTGCTGTTGGCGTCTTTAATAGCCTGTGCCAACATGCCCAGGGAATCATATGCCACAGCGGCAAACTGGTTGGGGGTGCTGTCGTAGGATTCCCGGTAGGCATCTACAAAGGCTGCTATTTTTTCGGCCCTTTCATCGGGAAAGAAGTTCGAGGTGACCACCAGGCCTTCCACGGCGTCTCCTGCCAAGTCAATAAGGGCTTCGTTAAAGAGTGAGCTTGGCCCTGCCAGGGGTATGTCAATGCCCAGCTGAATCATTTGCTGTGCAATGGCCCCAGTCTCTGCGTAGAATCCTGCAATAAAGATGACATCAGGGTTCAACCCGGCCAGCCTGGTCAGGGTGGCGCTGAAATCACGGGCTTGACCATCCATGTAAGATTCTTCTGCCACCACTTCCCCACCCAGGTTTTCAACGGCGCTTCCCACGTTGTCCTTGGTGGTGAGTCCCCAGTCGTTGTTAATGTAAATGATGGCCACCCTTTTTGCCTGGAGGGTGTTCACCAACAAGTCCGCCACAATGGGTCCTTCTGTGGCCTGGGTGTTGATGTTTCTGAACATGTAGCTTCCCTGGGCGGTGAAATCAGGATGTGAAGCTGTGGGAGAAAGCTGAACCAATTCACCTCGCTGGTAGATCGGCGCACCTGCCAAGGCAGCAGTACTGGAAAATGGTCCGATCACCGCAGTGATCGACTGGTCATCCACCAGTCGCTGTGCAATGTTGGCAGCTTCCCTGGAGTCGTTCTGGTCGTCAAAGAAACTCAACTGCACCTGTTGGCCATTGATTCCGCCAGCTTCATTAATTTCTGCAGCTTTCAATTCTGTTGCAGTACGGAAGGCTTCTCCGTATTGGGCATAATCGCCGGACAGGGGTGCTGTTACCGCGATGCTAATCAAACCAGATGTTTCAGTGCCTGTAGTTGTGGTTGGTGTGCATGCAGCTGCCACCAGTGTGGTTGCTATGAGAAGGACAAGTAAAAGTCCTTTTTTGCGGTTTAAATTGATTTTCTTCATCCAAAATTCCTCTTTTCATCAGTAGTAGTGTTAAATCAGTTACCATTTCTTACTGATGAAGAGACAGATGAAGCGACCCATAATGTGTCGCATACTGTCACCACCTTTGTTTATTAGATTCTATATTATTCCTATAGGTTTACTAGGTTTTAGTTTACCGGCTTCTTGATCCAATGTCAAGTGCTCTGTTGTAAATTTTTATAAACCATAACAACATATCATCCTCATCAAAAATCTCAAAAAAAACAACAGGCTTTTTCATCGCCTGTTGCTTTACGTTAGCGTCATCAAGCCTCCGCCACGATTAATTTCACTATATCTGGGCGAACGTCTTCAGATTTTAAATCCTGCAGTGCATCCATCACTACTGTTTGTTCCCAATGAGTGTCACTGTCACGCCAAGCTAATGATAGGCCCCCATAGAAACGGCAGTTTAGTTTTTAACTGTCCATTTTATGGAGGCCTATCAGTTTGCTGAAATTATGTTATCCTTGTTAACTTTTTACAGTGAATTGATTACTCCATCTCGTCTTTGAACTGTTTTACCCAGCCCGGAGGCTCCAAGTGTGTCATTTCCATAACATTATCCATTACCATGGTCTTGAAAGAAGATTTCTCATTTTCTGTTCCGTTGCCTGGAATCATGATATGTCCCATACTTGAAAAATGTAAGTTGTCGTTGTTCTCGTTAACAACCATCATACCAACCATACCATTCATACTTCTTTCTTCAAAAGCAGGGTTTTTTTCGCTTGCTTTGGCCTCAAAACCATTTTCTGCTGCAAAGACTGTTCCTGTTGATAATATCATGAGCGCCAGCATGATCGACATAAATACAACTGTTTTCTTCATACATATCCACCTCTCTATTACTATATTATTGATATTGATTATCATTATACCCCACAGCAATACTTCAAACCATTCCTTTGATAATTAATTTCTTTCATTTTTGCAAGTACTTTACACTTGTCTCAGAATATAAACAGGAACTATCGAGCCAAGTTTATTAATAGAATACTGGGCACGTAACTAACACCCGCCAGCTACAATAAGAACATTGGTAGCAAGACCTCCTTATCTAGGATGTGACATATATCCGTTTACGTTTAACGTTGATATGCTAATTGACAAAAACGTTAAAAGCTCACTTACATATAACATAGAAGTGAGCTTATGCTGTGGTGGGAAATATGGGACTCGAACCCATTGCTTCCTCCACGTCAAAAATGTATATTGTTATGAACCAGTGGAATTCACTCGCAACATCGGATCTAAAATATTGAAATCACTCTTCTGAAACTACCATTGTCACTGCCGCATCAATGGATTGGCGCAACATATCCTCCACCTCTTGGGCAAACGTCTTTAGGTTTGAATCCTGCAGCGCTTCCAACATTACCGATGGAAGCATCATGCCTATGGTTGTCTGGCCTTCAGCATCAAAAACAACCACTTTGCAGGGCAAAAAGTAAATCGCTTCAAGATTGGCTTCCAATGCTCGTTTTGCCTGTTTGGGGTTACACACTTCCAGGATGACCGCTTCCCTACTGTAATCGACTCCTTTTTCCTGCAATTTCGACGGTACATTCATTTCCCATAAAGTTCCAAACCCATGCTCTTTTAAACTTTTCTGTACCGCCTTCACTGCTTCTGGTACTGACCTGCTTGTTTTGGCTGCGTACGTGTACTTTAAACTCATTTTACTGCCTCCCTTTTCGCTTTTCTTCTTCATCAACGTCTATATCCCACACATAACTCATGCTTTTTGTGTCCAATGGATGGGTCTCCCAAACGCCATAGAAAAATCTTGAACCGAAACATCCATTCACACAGCGCTGCTTTAAGGCTTTTTCCGGATCCGACTGACTGTTGTTCTAAGAAGAAAAATCTCCACTTCCATTCTAAGTATATGCCCCCATACAATGTGCAGTTTAATGTTTAACTGTCCATTGTGTAGGGGCATACCTGTTCGATGGAATTTTGTTATCAACGATAACTTCTTATAGCAAATTGATTACTCCATACCATGTAAGGACTATTTAACCTGCCTGTAGGTGCCAGGTATGTTTATTAATTTTCGTTTGATATATAAATACCCGGCATTGCCACTTCAAAACATTTCTTGATTTAATTTGACTTGTCATCAGTATATGATTTCCACTGTGAAAGTAAATGTAAAAATATTATTTTGACTTGCATTCCATGCATAACTTCAATAATCATAGCACCTCGCATTGCATTTTATGAACGTCCTGCAGCTTGGCCATTGGAATCAGTTGATATTCTCTGTCATTTGACTTTATAAGCATCTTTATATTGATTTTCACAAATCTATCCCTATTTCAACACAATTTCATCACATTTACCCCTTATACTAAAGATAAGTCAGAGCGAGACCGGTTATACACGGCTTTGCATTCCTGACAAAATTAATCAATCTAATATAGGAGGAATAATAATGAAGAAGAATGTAGCGATTGGATTAACCCTGTTATTAGTACTGTCACTTAGTGTTGTGGCATTTGCAGAGAGTGCTGATGCACCTGATTGGTACCTGGAGATGAGAGAGTGGCGAGAAGAGCGTGTTGAGGCTGCCCAGGAAGAAGGACTGATCACCGAAGAACAGGCAGAATGGCAACGTGAACGCTGGGAGGCCATGGATGAATACCGTCTTGATAACGGATTTACAGAAGGATATGGACCATGCCACGGCGGAGTAGCTGGTGAAAGTTTCCGTGGTGGATTCAGTGGCGGCTTTGGCGGCAGAGGTATGATGGGTGGTTTTGGTGGACCATTTGGCGGTTTTAACCAAAACTCAAATCCGTTTACACAAACATTTTAAGAATCTCAATAACCACATCTCACAACAAAAACCAACCTGGGTTTCATTGACGGGTTGGTTTTTTGTTGTGGTTATATCAATTACATCTCACTTTTTGAAAATTGCCAAATTTGCCTGCACTGTGTTTGTCAATTATAAATGCGCTGCGATATCTTCTGTGATTTTTGCATCAATT
>JAABSW010000088.1 GCA_011390155.1 Clostridiaceae bacterium | reverse complement strand
TACGCTTGTATCGGTCCTTTTGAGACGGTTGATTTGGGCGGTTTGGACACTTTTTTTAAAGTCAGCAGTTATCTTTTTAAGGAACTTAGTGTGGAGCAGGAAGTACCGTTGCTGCTGCGGCAACTGTATGAAGCAGGTGCTTACGGAACAAAAACTGGAAAAGGATTCTATGAATACACAGAACAGGAAGTGAGAGAAGTGATTGAAAAAAGAGACCGAGATTTTACCAAACTGGGAAAGCTGCTTTTTAAAGATTTGTAACGAGTTACAATAAAAAGACGATGGAATGAATGATTGAATGATTCAATGATTGAATAAAAAAACAAATAAACCCGAAAACTTATGTTTTTGGAAGATTGACAGGAGTCTTTGGTGACCAGTATAGTGAAGTTAACGATTCATGGAGAAAATCTGAAGCTATGCCGGAGGAACAACATGTCACATAAAAAACAGTTAGAGAAAACAGCCGCTGTCTGGAAACAGTTTGTTGAATCCGGGCAGTTTATTCAGGCAGGAGTGCAGAAATCTGTGCTTGATTCATGGCAAATTTGCCGCCAAACAGGCGTGGACCCATGGGAATCAGAAAAAATTCAATCGGCATTTGTTCCTGGCCAGGAAATCACAGCCATGCACATGACAAAAGGTCACCGTCGACCGGCTGAAACCATGAAAGCCATTGGTCAGTTTGGGGATGAAAACAGGGTCGTGCTCTCTATCTATGATAAGCAGGGGATATTTATTGAAGCCATGAATTATGATTATCCAGAATCAATGGCACAGAAACTGGGTGTTGAATCTTTGTTTTTAGGACAGCTCACTGAAAACATCAGTGGCACCAATGCAGTGACACTTGCCATGCGGGAATCTTCCACCGTTCGCCTTGCCGGATATGATCACTACCATAGCTGGTTCCATGCTTTCAGCTGCTCTGCAGCACCACTAAGAGACGGCAGAGGAAACATTGTGGGAGCTGTGGGGGCCTCTAGCCTGGACTTACACCAGCCGACAACAGTATTACCTTTTCTGCGATGTCTGGCTGATATATACCAGCATTGGCGCTGGTTGGAATATGACCGGAACAAAACCCGCTATTGGCAAGGAGTCAAACTAATGGAACCCATTCCTGAAGCCCCTTCGACGCCTAACCCTTTGAACCAGATGGTGGGCACCAGTCCGGGCATGAAGCATGTCAGGGAAATGGTGGCAAGTGTTGCCCAGGGAGAACTGTCAGTGATGTTGGTGGGTGAAAGTGGTGTGGGTAAAGAGGTGGCAGCTCAATCAATTCACGATCTTTCATCCCGCAGAGAAGGGCCGTTGATTGTCATAAACTGTGGTTCACTCTCGGAAACACTGGCTGGGAGCACCCTCTTTGGCTATGAGAGTGGATCTTTTACCGGTGCACGCCCAGGTGGAAAAGCAGGACTTATTGAAATTGCTAATGGAGGCACACTGTTTTTGGACGAATTGGAAAACCTATCACCTGCCATCCAAACCATGCTGCTACGCTGCCTGGATGAAAAAACAGTTATCCGCACGGGTGGAACGAAAGAACGAGTGGTGGATTTTCGTCTCATCACTGCTTCCAAAATACCGGGTGAAATTGCTGTGTCTAAAGGCATCTTACGGGAAGACTTCTACTATCGTATTGCTGGTTATTCTATTTCAATACCCCCACTTCGAAAGCGGCGGCAAGACATTCCCCTTTTAATGGAAGCATTATTAAAACGCCTGGTGGAGAAAATGGGCAGGGCGATGCCTCGCTTCTCGGAAGAAGCGATGGCCTGCTGCTGTCACTATCCGTGGCCAGGAAATGTGCGGCAGCTGAAGAACCTTTTGGAGCAGTTGCTAGTTACCTGCCAGGCGGATGAAGTAAAGTATTCAGATTTGCCGGAAGCCATTCGATATGATCCCTCCTGGCTTAACCGGTTTCAGGAAAACAGAGATCATGGACAGATCACTACTAAACGACCTGGCAAAAAAGAGATGTCCAGGAAGTCCGGCAGACATTTGATGAATCAGTTGGAACAAAAGATGGTTCAACAGATACTGGAAGAAACAGGGGGAAATGTAAGTGAAAGCGCCCGGCGACTGGGAATCAGCAGACCAACGCTTTACCGCATTCTCAAAGAAATTCATCGGGAAACACCGAACCAATGAGGCCATTGTAAAACATTTTTACAGTGATTCAAGTCAGAACACCTGGAGAAAACCAGCGACAGAAAGGTAGTTGGATGCCAGTCATAGGGGCTGTTCACGTGTGGAACACTATTGAACAGGGAAAAAAGAATCCGTTGGGTGGGTTCTTTTTTTATGTGAAGAAGAAGAGTGGGCACCAATGTTGAATCTAAGCGAAGAATCATACTGGTGGAAGCTGTAAAGTGGGAAAGTATTTATTAAGCATGAATTTGGCATTAATATTGCAATGATAGTTAAGTGTAAAACATACCACCCTCAGTGGAATTAGGAAAGATTTTGTGGATAAGGTTTTGGTGAATGATGACAGAGAAGCGACCTTCACAAGGAAAGAGGAGGTGGGAAAATGCCCCTGATTCAATTGAAACTGGCTCCGGAAATGATCAAAATAAATGTGGCGGAAGAAGTACTGAAACCAGTGGCATTTCAGGTGGCAGCGGCCATGGATTGGCCGGTGGAGAGATTGACAGTGTCTGGAGAAATAATTAAGAACGAGCACTGGTTTCACGAGGGTGATCGCCAGCCCCTGGCGCTGATTTACTGGCTGGAAGGAAAACCCTTGGAAGAGCGTCAGAAAATGATGGGATCTGTGGCATTTGCTTTGGCAAAAATCCTGGGCATTGGTACACAACAGGTGAATGTGATGGTCATTGAACTGAAACAGGGATCACTCTTGACGGAAGGCAGGTTCCTGTAGTAATCTTCAGTGTTGAGCCTAAATCACAACGGGAAGGTAAATATGAAAAAGAGAAAGGGGTAACATTATGGAAAAATTGATTTTGGTACATGGAGCATGGCACAATGCAAGCTGCTGGGAGGGCGTGATGAAGGCCCTGGAAGAAAAAGGATATGAAGCCGAAACAGTGACCCTGTCAGGTAATGGCGTTGACGATAACCGAAAAGACATTACCTACGATGAGATACTACAGCCCCTGGTGAAAAAACTGAAAGAGCAGCAGGAACCCGTGGTGCTGGTGGGACACTCCAGTGCAGGACATGTGATTCAAATGACAGCGCCGAAGGTGGCGGAGCGCATCAGTAAAATTGTGTTCAACAATGCCTGGATTTTACCCCAGGGGAAAAGTCAATTTGACGTGATTCCTGATCAGGAAATGGCCATGGGCATTAAGCAAATGGCCTTGGCAACCCCAGATCACAGTATTCCGTTAATGGAAGAGTTCATTCGGGGAGCGCTGGCCAGCGGTGTTTCAGAAGAAGAACAGGACCGATTAATCAGTCATCTGGTGCCACAGCCATTGGCACTCTTTGACACCCCAATTGAAGCTGACGCCTTTGCTAAACTGGATATTCCACGGGTCATGTTGTATTGCACCGAAGATCAATCCCTGCCACCCGGTGCATTCATGGGTATGTTCCAGAACCTGGGAGAAGCACCGGTGGTCGAACTACAGGGAAACCATGAAGCATTGTTTTTCCGGCCGGAGTCCTATGCAGAAGCTTTGGTTCAGTGTATCAAAAAAATCCAGGAATAAGCGGAAAAGTGTCCTGACATCAGGGCGCTTTCTTTTTTTGAGCAAAAAACTTATTTTTTGAAAAAATTCAATATAAGAGAGTCAGTCTTAAATCATTCTATGATATAATGAACCTGATTATGGAAACAATATAGATATAACAACGGTTCAATCGCCTAATACAGTTACGAAAAATCAAAGTTATGGAAACTAAAGGGCTCTTAATAAGTGAAAATAACTTTATAGATATGTGACAGGACACAAAGAACCCAGGGCTTCATATGGACGCTTATAGCCATGGGGGAGTGAGTAGCGTAACCGGCCGATTTTTTTGTTGGGCGGTTTTTGATTATTGATAGGAGATTTTCAAAGGAGGATGCATCATGGAACTCATCGTGGGAATTGGCGAAATTCAAGTGAGCCGAACGGATGATGATCTTATCAAAACCTTTTCCCTGGCCAGCTGCCTTGGCGTGGTGATGTATGCCCCACGCATTCAGGCAATGGCCATGGCCCATATGCTTTTGCCCTGTTCACCAAATAAGGGAGCAGAAACGAATGATAAACCTGCCAGATATGTGGACACAGGAATGGATGCATTGATAAACATGTTTCAAT
>JAABSW010000087.1 GCA_011390155.1 Clostridiaceae bacterium | reverse complement strand
CAACCGTAAGTCAACATCAACCATATAAAACCTCCAAATAAAACAATCATAAACAAGAGCATCATGGATGCATTGAAACGATTATCTCGATTGCTGATTTCACTTTCGTCCTTACCTCTAAGCTTTGATGAAAGTTCATAAACTCTCATGAGTTGCGCAACAGCGATTACTCCCAAAACTATTACCGCTAATATGACCAATTTCGTTACCATCTAATTCTAATGTTATCTGTGATAAATGTTTTATATTTCGTGATGAATACTTTCATCTAAATAAGGGTGATTGACAGGACTCAATGGAGCTTTAGTCAAATTTACTAGTATTACCCTAATGAATATTCCAGCAAATGCAATAGCCATTCCTATCTCCATAAAACCAATTTGAGCTTGCGCTCCCATAGATCCTGCAGAAATCATAATATATGCATCCAGCCAGTGTCCAATTAAAATAATTACCCCTACAAAAGTTAAAATTCCTGAATGTCTTTTTGCTTCTCTCGACATCAACAACAACATTGGGAAAGCAAAGTTTATTAAGAACATGGAGAAATATAACACCTTAAAGTTTTCAATTCTCATCATATAATATGTCACCTCTTCACCGATATTAGCATACCAAATAAGCATGAATTGAGAGAACCATAAGTATGACCATAAAAATGAAGTGGCAAATGTCCATTTTCCCAAATCATGAATATGAGAATCATTTACTTTAGGCAAGTAACCCAATTTCTTCAAGTACAAAGTCAACATTACTAATACTACCATTGTAGAGACCCACATGCCTGCAAATGTATACCATCCAAAAAGAGTTGAGAACCAGTGAACATCAATTGACATTACCCAATCCCAAGAAGAAGTTGAACTAAATACTGAGAAGAATACTAAGAAGTGAGCTCCTCTTCTGTAGTTTTTGAAGTGAATATCAGTTCCACCTTCAATATCCTCTCTTAAAGATCTCTTTTTAAATCCTTGCCAGAAAATATAGTATGTCACCAAATAAACCACTGTTCTAATCCAGAAAAATGTTTTATTTAAATAAGCCGATTTACCTTGAATTAATTCATCGTGTGCGACAGTATCAGGATCCATCCATGTATAGATATGAGCTCCATCAGTGATCGTCAAAACAATCATGATTAAAACCATCATACCTATTCCGTAAGGTAAAAATCCCGCTACTGCTTCTATGACTCTTTTAACTGCTGCGTACCATCCAGTCTCCGTTGCATATTGCAATGCTAAAAAGAACAACGCCCCTAATCCTATAGAAAAGAAAAAGTAACTATCAATTAATCCGTTTGCAATAATTCTTTGAGTGAAATTATGTTCGCCCATGTTTAAAGCAACACCAATTGCAGTGAACAATGCACCGATAACTATCAATGCCATTGTAAATGTTTTCGCTTTACTTGCTATTTTGAATTCCATCTTCTTAATTCGTCAATTTATAATCAATTATTCACCAGCTTCCGTTGCTACTAATTCAGCCGCAGGAACTTCAGCTCCAGGCTTTCCATAATCAGCATTTTGAAACTTTCTAACATAATGAACTAAAGTCCAAATCTCTTTCTTGTTCAAAATAGACGCATGAGAGCCCATAAATCCCTTTCCATAATATATGGAATAGAAAATTTGACCATCACCCAATTCTTTTAAGTTTGCGTAATCAGGTACACCAACATACGCTCCACTTTCCATCATTGGACCATTTCCGTCTCCTTTTTCACCATGGCAATGTGCACACGAAGAATTAAATATTCGTTTACCATCAGCAAAAATTTGCTCCATATTTTCCTCTGTCAATTTCAAAGGATTAACATCAGCAGCCGCAGCTTCATATTCATTAGTACTTACTAAATCAAATCCATACAATCCATGAGATTCCTTCATTGAAATATGACCTTTACGGTGATACGGAAGCATTAACATTACTTCAGCCGAATCAGTTCCATAGTAAGGAATTGTTCCAAATGGCGGAACTTTGGCAGAAAGCTGCATTTTTAATTCAGCGTTCTCACGACCTCTTATCTCTCCGTAATCAACATACGGTTCAATTGCTGAAGAACGATACATGTCAGGCATGTACTCAAATCCCGAACTGTCAGGATCTGCACCACATGATCCCAACATTAAAGTTGAAACAGCTGCAATTGCTATACTTGATATTACTTTAAATTTCATTTTATCCTGGTGTAAGAAAATTATACAATGTCTTTTTGTTCCAACTCAACAATACCCGTTCCTTTCAACATATCTTCTAGTTCCGAAACTGAAAACTGGTGATTATCACTAGTTCTTAATTCCATTACAAAACGATCGTCAGTTGTTCTTGGATCTGGATTTTTAGCTTTCATTCCTGGTAATGTTCTGTTTGCTATTAAGTATGTAATTGCCATACCATGTGCAGCACACAAAACTGTAAACTCAAACGTAATAGGAATAAACGCCAACATGTTATCCATGTAAGAAAAACTCGGCTTACCACCAATATTCATTGGCCAATCCACAATCATGAAATAACGCATTCCTACGGTTGCCAAAGTCAAACCTATCAATCCATAGATAAATGCGAAAATACCAAGACGCGTTTGCTCAACTCCAATAATTGGATCAATTCCGTGAATAGGAAAAGGAGAAAACACATCAGCAACTTTCACACCTTTCGATACTAATTTCTTAGCGCCGTCTTTTAGAACGTCGTCATCGTCATACATTGCATATATTACTTTTTCTGCCATGTCTTATTGATTGTTAGATTTATTCATTAATTCTTTGGCCTGTCCTGCCCAGTCATCCTTTTCTGCTTTTCCAGCTGATTTTCCAGTCAATCCATCCATTATATCATACTCACGTTTCGTCATTTTACTGATTTGCTCGTAAGAATAAATTCCTATTTCATTTAAGGCTGTTTCCAATACTGGTCCAACTCCTGAAATTGCTTTCAAGTCATCCGCTTTTTCAGCAGAGCTTGTACCAATAGTTGAAAATAAATCGTCTCCATTCGCTCCTTCATTTGAAGTTTCTTCTGACTTTACCTCAACAACTTTTTCTTCAATTACAGGAGCAGGTGTTGGGTGATGACCAGCATCTCCATTCTTATATGATTCACCTGACGACTTCAAAATAGATTTCAACTCATTCAATGCCAATACTGGGAAGTAACGAGCAAACAATAAGAAGAACACGAAAAACAATCCGATTGTACCCATGTATACACCGATATCAATATGACTTGGATAGTGCATACTCCAAGATGATGGAAGATAATCTCTATGTAATGAAGTAACAATAATTACATAACGCTCGAACCACATACCAATATTTACAACAATCGAAATGAAGAATGTAAACATTAAGCTTCTTCTCAATTTTTTGAACCACATTAATTGAGGCGAAACAACATTACACGTCATCATCGAAGCATAAGCCCACCAATATGGCCCAGTTGCACGGTTAATAAAAGCGTATGCCTCATATTCTACTCCTGAATACCAAGAGATGAATAACTCAGTAATGTACGCTGTTCCTACAATAGACCCTGTAACCATGATTACAATGTTCATGTATTCAACGTGTTTAGTATGAATATAAGCCTCTAAGTGCATTGCTTTTCTCATTATTAACAACAATGTTTGTACCATTGCGAAACCTGAGAATACCGCTCCAGCAACAAAGTATGGAGGAAAAATTGTTGTGTGCCAACCGGGGATTACCGAAGTGGCGAAATCGAAAGATACAATAGAGTGTACAGAGAATACAAGCGGAGTTGCTAAACCTGCAAGAACTAATGAAATTAATTCAAAACGATTCCAGTGCTTTGCTCTACCTGACCAACCAAAAGAAAGTATAGAATACATTTTCTTTGAAAGTGGTTTCTTTGCTCTATCTCTAATAGTCGCGAAATCAGGAATAAGTCCGATGTACCAGAATACAAATGATACAGATAAATAAGTAGAAATCGCAAACACATCCCAAAGAAGTGGCGAATTAAAGTTCACCCATAAAGAACCAAAGTGATTTGGCAAAGGTAATACCCAGTATCCTAACCAAAGACGACCCATGTGAATCAACGGGAACAATCCAGCCATAAATACAGCAAAAATTGTCATCGCTTCAGCAGAACGGTTAATCGCCATTCTCCATTTTTGACGGAAAAGTAAAAGTACTGCAGAAATCAATGTTCCTGCGTGACCGATACCAACCCACCAAACGAAGTTAGTAATATCCCAAGCCCATCCAATGGTCTTGTTCAATCCCCAAACTCCAACTCCAGTTCCAAGTAGGTATAGAATACATCCTACACCGTATAGACCGATAATTAAAGCAATACCAAATAAGATATACCATGT
>JAABSW010000086.1 GCA_011390155.1 Clostridiaceae bacterium | reverse complement strand
TAAATACGTTCCAGCAGCAGGCCTGCATCTGCGGGACTGAAAGTGTTTTCCTTTCCCTGGCGCTGGGCCTCCGCATCAAAGAGCAATCGATTGAGGCGGGTGTGGTGGAGCCCCGCTGTTGCGATGACTTCATTGATTCGGTCCATCCCCACCAATCGCATGATCCGGTTGGCGGCAGTATTGTCGCTAAGGATAATCATCAGGGTGTACAAGTCCCGCAAGGTGACTTCCTGGGGATCGCTCATGTAATAGAGGGCTCCGCAGCTGGGCACTTTATCATCGCGAAAAACACGAAGGGTATCCAGCGGATGCAGCCGTCCTTCATGAATCTCCTGCATCACAGCCATAAGCACCGGCAACTTGATGACACTGGCTGCCAAGAAGGGCTGGTCGGCGTTGACAGCAAGACTTTCGCCGGTAATCAGGTTCTTGTAGTAAATTCCAAAAGTACCTGGAACGGTTTCCATCAGACGATTGATTTGCTCCATCATCAGGCATTCCTCCTCATTTATTCTCGAACTGAGTGTGTAAGATCATCAAATTAGCCTTTGTTGAAGGAGAATCAACGTTTTTCACCTGTTTCACTGGTTTTTAGTGATTCCACTTTCTGGGTACAGTGCATATTTGAAAGCGCCTCTTGCCAAGAAACGGTATAGCCCTTTCCATTTTGACAAAAAACCGAAGAGGATGGAAAATCCACATCCCGCTCCTTCTCGTAACCTATGGCTTCAATCACTGCCTCCTGATTGTGGCATGGGGCATATCCCCCTGGCTGTACCCTTAATCGTCCCTGTCCGCTGCTGAGACTGGCCAAGGTCGTGGCATAATCTCGAAAGTTGGCCACAGGCACCCTGCCCCTAATAATCGCCATTTCCCCTTTGTTTTCAGCCGTTATGCCAATACCCTGCATACTTGTGAGGTCTGTCATAACCCTTCCAACGAGGCTGTTGGGAACAGTAATTGTTACTTGATAAATTGGCTCCAGCAGGATGCTAGTAGCTTGCTCAAGGGCATGCCTGATGGCACGAACCGTCGCTTGGTGAAAATCCCCTGTGGAAGTATGTTGACCATGCCCTCGTCCCGTGACAAGGGTCACCCTAACGTCTGTCAGCTCAGAACCCGTCAGCAGCCCACGATGTGGTTTGTCAAGTACGCAGTGTTTAACCTGGCTCACGTAATTCATGGCTAAATCATCCGCATGACAAGCATTCACAAAGGTCACGCCCCTCCCTGTCTCCTGGGCCTCCAGGGTCACATGAACCTCCGCATAGTGGCGCAAGGGTTCAAAATGGCCACAACCATAAACAATGTGATCCGCAATTGTCTCTTGGTAGATAACCTGCGGTGCTTCAAATTCCACCGAGAATCCAAAACGCTCCTGAATCAGGGTTCTAAGCACTTCTAATTGTATTTCCCCCATGATGCCAATGGTTATCTCCCGGCTTTTCATATCGCTTGATACCTTTAAAAAGGGATCCTCTTCTTCAAGTATTCTTACCTTCTGAAAAAGTGCTGCGATATCCACACCAGCCTCAAAAGTCATTTTGCTGCGCATGGTTGGCGCCAGTCCAGGGGCAGGCTTACTCACCCTTTGTTCAGAAAAATCACCCACAAAATCCCCTGCCTGCAACACCTTACTGCCAATGACGGAAAACACATCTCCAGGACCCACTTCCTGCACAACCACATATTTGGCTCCTTGATGCAAGCGGATTTCAGTCACTTTTTCCCCTTTCAGCTCATCCCTTACACGCAACACGCCAGAAAAGAGTTTCATGAAGGTCTGGCGTTGCAGTGAATGGTCGTAACGAATTTTGTACACCACACCACTGGGCTTCTCATCCCCCACCATCTCATCCGGCTTTATTGATAAGGTGGTAAACCGGGATAGACCCTCTAGAAAAGTATCGATCCCTTCACCCTTCAAGGCAGAACCCTTGAAAACAGGCATAATTCTTCTCTTCGCAATGGCCTGCACCATCAACCGCTCAAAGTTCTCATAACTTTCGCTGTCAGCCGTTATGGCATGGTCTTCGATCAGTGGAAAATATGCGGTCAACAAGGCTTCGTCCTTCTCTGCCACCTTCTCTAAAAAACCCATATCCGGTTTCGATAAAAACGCATTGGAAAAATCAACGGCAGCAGGCTCTACGACCGCCAGCTCCGCAAGGCACTCATCAAAATTAGCATGAGGTGCGTCTACTTTATTGATAAAGAAAACCGTCGGGACCTGGGCCATCTCCAAGAGTTCTAATATGGTTTCCGTATGACTTTGTACCCCATCGGTGCCACTGATGAGTACAATGGCGTAATCAATCACTTCAATGGTTCTGGTCATTTCACTGCTAAAATCCACATGTCCAGGCGTATCAATGAGATAAAACCGACACCCTGCGTAATCGAAATAGGCTTGTTCCGCAAAAATGGTGATACCTCGGTCTTTTTCGATGGCGTGGGTGTCTAAAAAGGCACTTTTATGGTCAACACGTCCCAAGGTGCGTATTGTATGAGTTTGAAACAACAATTGCTCGGAAAAAGTCGTTTTTCCCGCATCCACATGGGCAAAGATGCCTACTGTCAGTTTATTCATCATGTAATTCCCTTCATTAGATCAAAGTCATAGAATTGATCCTGTTTATAAACAGGATTTGATGATCTTCATCATTGCATTACCAGCTAATCGATGACCTTTTCCGTTGATCTGATTGGTGGTGCCACAAAAATATAAATCTGTTTGAGGGTTATAGAAGGCAAAGGAGCCTGTCTGTCCCCAAAATCCAAGGATTTCCTTAATGGGCTTAAAAGGTGAAACAATTCTTGGTGTCCATAATTTTTCTAAACCAACGCCAAAGTAGAAAAGTCCTGGAGGAGGCATTATGATATTCCACTTCTTTAAATCATTGATTCTTTCTTTTTGAAAGAAATGGCCATTGAAAAATGCCTTTAAAAAAACCATCAGTTCATCAGCTGTCGACACAATGCCACCTTCAACAGAAATAGATGCCATGTATTCAGGTAACCATAATTTTTGCGATTTATAGTAGAATGACGCTGGGGAATCATCCTTGGTATCGGTGTATGTATACGTATTTGGGACATCCAGTTTTGAAAAGACATACTCCTGAAAAACGTCACCAATCTTCTTACCAGTCACATTTTCTATGATTCTTCCCAAGAGTTGGTAATTGGAATCAGAATACGCAGCCTTTCCCTTAGCCCCTGGCTTAAATTTAGGTGTTAGATTCTTTATTAAGCCAATTGTTTTATCCAAATGCCAGGGTTCATCATTACCTTCCATCAGTTCATCAGCAGCAGTTCTACCATTTTCCTGCTTATGGAAGAAGTAGTCGGGCAACCCCGATGTATTGGAAATCAGATGAGCAATTGTAATTTCATTGGAGCAATCCACACCCTTATAGACATGCAGACCTTCACAAAAGTCATTCGGTAAATACGTCGAAATTTTATCCTGGAGCTTTAATCGATTCTCATCAATTAATTGCAATACCACTGCTGTCACATATAGCTTGGTGACACTTGCAATAAAGAACCGGCTGTCGTTTTTCATATTTCCGGCTGCTCCAGTCCAGGAAAAACTCTTGTCACTGTTCTCCACACACATAGCAGCACTAAAAATCCGTTTGTTGTCAATCATATTATTTAGCACATCCTGAAGCATTTTCTCACTTATCATTATATTCTCCTTTCATCCATTGTCCAATTTTTCAGTGATCACATCATAAAGCTGTTCAAAGAGAATGGCCTCCAGGCTTTCGGCCACATCATCCATTGGTGTTGCGTCCACTTATTTTCCTCATAATATTTTTTATCTTATACTAATATATCACCTTATTGCTAGTGTCAGCATCCATAACTATCGTATTTTTTTTCTGTAAAAAACTCAATTTAAGGTTCTCTCGCAAAGTGTCAAAGGCTGACGTCTCCTTCGTTACACAATTTTCCTGGTGAAAACCCGGTAAAAGGCCACAATCCACAATAAGGAACAGGCAACACCTGTTAAGAGAAAAAAGAAATAGGCCATGCCCTGGGTTTCCAGCACAGCGCGGGCCATCCAGTAGGAGGGAAAAATGGCAAAGGCATACTGGGCATTGCTCTCAATAAACCAGGGCACCAATAACCCCACCATGGAGATACCGGTGAGTTTCATTAACGCCATGCCTTCCACCTTGTTATTGGCACCGGCCACCACAACCATGGCCGCCGCAATGGCGGAGAAAGCTGCCAGCAATGCCAGCCCAAAGCCTGTCAGCAGGGAAAGGTTGGTAAGCCGGAACAACATGAGTAACAGGATGGAAATCAGGACAGCACCAAAGGCAGGGATCACAAGTCGGGCTGTCAGGTATCCCCTGAGGCCCAAGGGTGTCACACGGAAATAGGCCCCCACCTTATGATCTCTTTCTTCCAGCATGATCAGGGACGCTGCGGTGCACAGCAAATAGGGTGTCAGAAAAAGAAGCATCAGATCGAAAACAGCGGCATAGGGCATGAGCACAGGTTTGCCTGT
>JAABSW010000085.1 GCA_011390155.1 Clostridiaceae bacterium | reverse complement strand
AATGGCTTCTATGACAAAGTCCGCTTCTGAAAAAATAGCCATGCTGATGGTAAAAGCAATCCGCTTTTTTAATTCATGGGATTCTTCCACGGATATTTCATTTTCTTCAACCGCTACTCGCTGGTTAAGATTCAGCAGGTTCTTTCCCTTTTCAATCCCTGCTTCAGACCTATTGTAGATGCTTACCACAAACCCCTCCTTGGCAAAAATCTGTGCCAGCGAAACACCCATCAACCCGGCGCCGGCAATGACGATATGTTTCATTTCACCTGCGTCTTTCATCACAAACCTCCTTATTCCATTACGGTCCTTTTGTCGGCAGTTACAGCCAGCCCTCCCATGGATTTGGAGACAATCATGGGATTTTCCCTCTTACGTTAGCTGTACCGTTGTTTTACTTAATCCTACCACATAATCAATGCCAACGTTTTACGACAAATACTATTTCATATTATTTCATAAACAGCATTCTTTTCGATTAGATTCTTTTATGCTTTAGCTTGATTTGGGGTAAATACCTACCATAAACGAACAATGGACGCAAAAAAGTATGCCGCAGGTCACAATTAATGCCACATTGTTTGACAGTGCTAAAATAAACGATACAATATAGAAAGTTACACAAAAAGGAGACTTTATTGTGAGAATCGTTGCTGTTTCAGCTCTCAAACCAAATGGAATCATTGGAAAGACTGTTTATGATGAAAAGGGGCTCCCTCTTCTAAAGGAAGGGACTACAATCACCCCTAATTTTATCATGCGTCTGCGCCAAAAAAATATCCCGGCAGTTTATGTCAAGGATCGTTTAGGAGAAGGCATTGAACACAGTGATGTGATTGATCATGAAGTGCGGGTGAAAGCCGTTCAAGCCATTAAGGGTGTTTTTGATAAACTAGAAAACCAGAAAGAGACGGCTGTTAAAAGGGTCCGGCAGGAAGACTACGAAGATGTCCGAAACCTATTTGATGTTATTTTTGAAAGCATTGAGAATAATAAAGGAACCACCTTCACCGTTGCTTCATTGATGTCTTCTGATCTTTATACCTACAACCACTCCCTGAACGTTGCCATTCTTTCGGTTCTAACCGCCAGAACCCTTGGCGAAAGCCGGGAAAGATTAAAGGAACTGGGTGTTGGGGCCATCCTTCACGACATTGGGAAGATGAGTGTCCCACACGCTATTCTAAACAAACCCTCATCATTGAACGAGGAAGAAAGAAAAATCATGGAAACTCATCCTGAAAAGGGTTATAAAATGGTTCAAGGAAACAACGGTATTTCTGCTTTTACCAAATCCATCATACTTCAACACCATGAACGAAGCGACGGCAGTGGCTACCCGGAAGGCATCACAGGTGAATCCATGCATCCCTTCGTAAAAGTAGTGGCGTTGTGCGATGTTTTCGATGCCATTACCAGCGACCGGTGCTACAGAGGAAAAATGCCAGCCTATAAAGCTTTTGAACTGGTCAGCTCTCAAGTGCACACGGGTTTTGATAATGACATCTTCCAGGCATTTGCACAAAACGTTTCCATCTATCCACTTGGCAGCTGTGTTAAACTTTCTACCGGAAAAGAAGCCATTGTCATCCGAAACAACCCAAAGCATCCAGCTCGTCCCGTTGTTAGGTTGATTCCCCTAACAGACTCTAAGGCAATACAGGAAATAAACCTGCTCAACAACTTAACCGTTTTCATCGAAAAGGAAATCGAAGAACACTCTTCCTGAAATCTACCTTTTCAAAGATCGTTATCGCGTCGATAGAAGAAACTGCTTTGAAGGTTTAATTCTCAGCAGTTTTAATGGAATGCGTACTATAAATATTTGTTTAGTTTCAGGTTTACGTCTACCCATGTTCCTTCACCAAGTTTGCTCTCCACATGAATGTGTCCGCCCATTCGGTCCACCAGCTCCCGTGTGATGGCCATACCTAGTCCCGTCCCTTTTGACTGGGGTATTGAACCGTCATCCGCCTGATAAAAGGGCTGAAAGAGCTTTTCCAGGGTTTCTTGTGTCATGCCGGGGCCGTTGTCTTCCACCACCAACTGGAGGATGTGGTGATCCTGGGTGGTTTCCAGGCACCTGATGGTAATGTGGACCTGTCCTTTTTGGGTAAATTTTACAGCATTGCCACCCAAGTTCAAGATGATTTGCCTCAGTCGATCCGGATCTCCTTCCATTTGGTGAGGGAGATTTTTGTCCATTTTCACTTCAAGGTCAATGCTTTTTTGTTGGGCCAGGGAGCGGAGTGGTGCGAGGGCTATCTGGATTTCTTTCTCCAGATTAAACCTGCGGTTCTCCAGCTTAATTTTACCAGTCTCTATTTGGGCATAGTCCAGCACGTTGTTGATGATGCTTTGAAGATGACTGGTGGTCTGTTTCATATGATGCATATACTCCTGCTGCTGTTGGTCAAGCTGGGTTTCTTCCATCAGCTGCAAAAAACCCATGAAACCATTTAACGGGGTACGGATTTCGTGGTTCATGTGGGACAAGTATCGGCTCTTGGCTTCGTTAGCTCTTTCTGCCTGTTGTTTTGCACGCTTCAGATCCTCCTCCCCTTGTTTACGCTCAGTGACGTCCTGGGCCGACCCCACCATGCGAACAGGCCGACCTGTATCCTGATCAAACTCCACTTTTCCCAATGCTTTTATGTGTCTTACTTTTTTGTTATCTGCCCTAATGATTCTGTGTTCTATGTCGTAGGTCTTTCTCTGCTCTTTTGCATCAGTGAAAGCTTTTTCAATATACGGAGTATCTTCCGGGTGTGCGATTTCAAATAATTTAGATGTAGGTAACTCATTGCCAGATACACCATGGATTGTTTTCCACTGTTCAGAAAAACACCATGTATCACGGACAATATCCCATTCCCATGAACCCAGGTTTGCAAGTGCTTGTGACGCCTTCAATAAGTTAGACTGTTGAGTAAGGGCTTCCTCCGCCTGCTTCCGGCCAGTGACGTCATGAATGATGGAAAAGAGAATGGTTTTTCCCTTGAAGGGGATGGGTGAGGAATGAGCTTCCACATTACGCATTTCACCGTTTTTCAACCTGTGAATAAAATTAAAATAATTGCGTTTTTCTCCTTTGGCATTCGCCATTTCCGTGGCAATTTCTTCGTTGTCTAACTGATTGATCTGTTGAATCGTCATGCTTTCGATTTCTACTGCCTTGTAACCATAATATTTCTCTGCGCTTTTATTTACACGAAGAATTTTGCCGTTATCAGGGTCAATCAGCAGCATGACTGCGTGATGTTTTTCGAACATGGCACGAAATTGCTCTTCCTTCTCTCCTAATATCTCCTCGGCATGTTTGCGCTCTGTGATGTCCTCCGTTATTCCGAACCAACGGATGTCTCCGTTGTCAAATATAATGGGAGTGGATTCTATACGCAGCCAACGAAGCTCTCCGTCTCCAATGTAGAACCTCCCTTCCCAGATAAATGGAATTTGGTCCCGAAAGGATTTCTGGTTTTGCAATATAAAATCATCTTGTTCATCAGGGTGTACCTGGTTGTTCGCCATCATAACGTCTGCCAGAACCTCTTCACGCTTGAGCTGATGGATTTCACACCATCGGTCACTGACGTACTCAAATTCCAAATGTTCATTGTCTCGTATCCAGAAAACATAGACGCCCACTGGCACATTCTTTACAAGTTCATCGAAACGCATCAAACTCTCTCGCAGTGACTTCTCCACCTGCTTGAGATCTGCCATACGCTTACTTTCTTTCTCCACGTATTTTTCTGCTTCTTGTTGTTTATGAATTATCTGCTCCAGTTTTTCTTCTTTCTTTTTTTGCTGGGTAATGTCATGAAGAAGAAGGGCAAAATACCCGGGGGCATCGCTGTAGGCCGTGACGCAGTACCACCGCTCCATGTGATGGAAGTACTGTTCCATCTGGCAGCCTTCTCCCGTGATTGCCACTTGACCGTAAGTGCCGATCCAGTCAAAGTCTCCGGATTCTATGCTGGGAAGAACTTCGGTCGCCCGTCTTCCTATGATGTCCCCTGCCTTGAGACCCGTTATAGCTTCAAAGACGGGATTTGCCTGGAGAAATAAATAATCAACGGGCTCCCCGGCTTCATTGGTAATCAACTGATGATAGGCATAAGCCTCAGGGAGGTGTTTGTGCCAGGAATCCAGCCTTTGTTCATCTTTTACCATGTTGAACACTCCTTTGTTAACCGTTGCTTCAACCCACACTTAAACCTGACACACTAAAAACCGAGTTTGTTGTATTCCATATTACATTCCCACCTTGGCTTTTTTCATTGGTGTGTTTTAATTTCCTATCTGTAGTCTTTTATAGAGAAGCATCAATTTTTCTTCCCTTTGTTCTTGCGTGATTTAAAATAATTTAAGTCATTGTACTTATACATTAACACTTGATTGATCCCTATTCAATTGAATTATTCAGATTGCTCCAAATTGCCTCACTTTTCTCTCCTGACACTCAGTTCTTTCAATCAACTTCATATCTGTGCCCACAGCTCAAAATAGGAAATGATCTCAAAAAATAAAAAAACCGACCATCTGCACTAGTTGCAAAAAGCCGATTCTTATGGTGCCCAGAGCCAGGTCATACCCCAGTATTTCATGGGATTTTCCCAGGTATGTAAAATTACCCTTGGGGTCGGTTAAAGCCACCAAA
>JAABSW010000084.1 GCA_011390155.1 Clostridiaceae bacterium | reverse complement strand
GGGTGATCGGTCTGGAAATCGGACACATCTATCAGACCCTTGGTAGTAAAATAACAGTCATCGAAATGCTGCCTCAGATTCTGCCCCGGGAAGATGCCGATGTGGCACAGGTAATGTCAGACACATTAAAAGGTGACGGCATGGAAATTCTCACCGGTTGCCAGGTTTCAGGCATTGAAAAACAGAAGGATAAACTGCAACTCACCTACCAGGACAAAGATGTGGAGCATACCATTGTCGTGGATAAAGTACTGATGGCCGTGGGACGAAAAGCCGACCTCAGCTGGCTGGGAAAGTTTCCGGTTCAAACCGATAAAACTGGCATTGTGGTTGACCAGTACATGCGCACCAGCACCCCTCATGTCTATGCCATTGGAGATGTGACGGGAAAAAATATGTTAGCTCATGTTGCGTCTCATCAGGGGATTGTGGCGGTGCGAAATTGTTTAGGTCAAGAGGTTCCCATGAGTTACCGGGCAATACCATCCTGCTTGTACACTTCTCCGGAAGCCGCTTCTGTGGGGTTAACTGAAGCTGAAGCCAGGAAGAAATATGGGGATGACGTAAATGTCAGTTATTTCGAGTTTCAGATGAACGGTAAAGCACTGACCATGGGTGAAACAGTAGGATTCGTGAAGATTATCACTGAGGATCAGTGGAAAGAAATTATCGGTGTGCATATTGTAGGACCAAAAGCCACGGAACTAATTGCAGAAGCCGTATTGGCGATCCGGTTGGAATGCACTGCAGAAGAACTTATGGACACTATTCACGCACATCCTACCTTATCAGAAGCGGTCATGGAGGCAAGCGCCGGAATTTTAGGGGAAGCGATCCATTCACTAGGCTGATAAGCTGGAGTTAAATAAATTACGTTTTCGAAGCATATTATCAGGATTTTCAGATTAAGCATTTCGGGAACATGGCATTAGCTGTGGTTCTGGTCATAGGTTGACAATGAATTTCGGTATTCATTAAATAATGGTACATGATTCGTTAATAACAGTGAAAAAGGAGGCTGTTTATGAAATTCATCACAGTGAAAATTGAAGGAAAGGAGACGCCTGCACTTTTAGTTCGGGACGGCCATGAAATATTACCTCTTTCCGCTGCATTGGGAGACAATGCCCCCAAAACTTTGTTGGAATTGGTAGAGCGTGAGGATGAGACAATATTAAAAACGCTGCGTGAAGCCCAGGAAAATCCGGGCAGAGACACATTGTATCTGGCGGATGTTGAAATTATGGCACCCATTCCCCACCCTCTTCGCAATATCATCTGTCTGGGCCTTAATTATTTAGACCATGCCACAGAGTTGAAGGACAGCTTTGGAAAGCAGCGAAAAGAGCTGTCGGCGCCGGTTTATTTTGGAAAAATGGCCAATGAAATCATTGGACCGGGAGACTTTATCCGTAAGCATGAGGGTGTGACTGAAACCATTGATTACGAAGTGGAACTGGTAGCCGTTATTGGTAAAGGCGGGACAAACATAAAAGCCGAAGAGGCATTCGATCATATTTTCGGATACACTATCATGAACGATATCACTGCCAGAGACCTTCAGCACCGGCACACCCAGTGGGTCAGAGGGAAAAGTCTGGACACATTTACGGCCATGGGACCGATACTGGTCCACCGAAGCCAGTTTAATAATCCGCCAGAACTGGACTTAAGCTGTGCGGTGAACGGAGAAATTCGGCAATCATCCAATACACGCAATTTTATTTTTGACTTACCCTATGTGATCAGTGACTTATCAAGAGGGTTCACACTGAAATCAGGTGACATGATTGCCACAGGCACACCTGCAGGAGTGGGAATGGGTTTTGAACCACCTAGATACCTGCAACCTGGAGATACGGTTACCTGTACCATCGAGGGCATTGGCACACTGGAAAACCATTTGGAGGATTAAATGTTTTTTGAAGGGGTGAAATCACTGAAATACCTTGCATTGGTGGTCGGAGTGCTGGTAAAAGTCATTGTATCGAGTTCCATCGTTGACGTGAAGTGCAGCTCAATTGATTATTGTACAGGAGATGGAAGCATTGGATTTATGGGCAACCCATATTAGTAATGTCGAACCTTATGTTTTATTTCCTATTATCATGCTGATTATTTCCATGCTAATCGGCATGAAATTTTTTAAGGCGCTTAAAGCATCAGTGTACATTGGTGTAGGGTTAATTGGTTTTTCCATGCTTTTTTCTTTCTTCATGGAGTTTACCAGTCCCATGGTGGAGATCTTGGCTGATATCGCTGGAAAAGAAGCCGTGATCATCGATGTTGGATGGCCAGTGTTGGCTTCTGTGATCTGGTCAGCAAAAATATCTTATTTAATTCTTCCAATAATGTTCCTGACAAACCTACTCCTGTTACATTTTGGAAAGACCAACACACTGAACATTGATATTTGGAATTACTGGCATATGGCATTGGTTGGTGTGCTGGTGGATCACATTTCTGGTCGAATAGGCATTACCCTCGTATCGATGATACTGATCTGCATTATTAACCTAAAATTGTCTGATTGGAGCGCACGGATGGTTAGTGGCTATTATAATCTTCCTGGAGTTGCCACTTCAAACATGAACAGTTTGGTGTTTATACCCTACGCGGTTTTCGGCAATTGGTTGATAGAAAGATTACCAGGGATAAGGGACATAGGCACTCAAAAACAACACCACGCCAAGAAGTTTGACGCTGTTTTAAAAGAACCTTATGTAGCCACATTTCTTGCTGGTGGGGTAATGTCAGCCTTAGCAGGCTATTCTGTTTTTGAAACAATGGAATTTGCCTTTAAGTTGACAGCGGTTTTCATGATACTTCCTCAAATAGCTTCTTTTATTCAAAAAGGTTTCACAACCCTGTCGGAAGGCATTAATTATTTCGTGAAGAAAAGGAGCAAGGCAGATCGAAGCATTAATCTCGGGGTGAATCATATGACGTTGATGGGTGATGCTTCACTCATTATTGTGGCAGTCATCTTAATCCCGATACTCCTGGTTATTAGTTTTACGTTTAAATCGATTCCTTTTTTCCCCTTGGCAGACCTGACAAATATTATTGGGATCATTGTGTTCGTGGTGGCTGCTACCAATGGAAATATATTCAGATCAATTCTGTTAAGTATTCCGCTATTGGTGATCAGCATGAAATTATCAGCTCTCATGGCGCCTTACTACACTGAAATAGCAAAAGAAACCGACTATTTTCAGGTAGAAATGGCGGGCGCTTATATCACGAGTTCCATGAATGGTGGTAACCCAATAAGCTTGGCGATTGTTGGAATTGCTACTGCTGAAAATTACGTAGAATTCATTTTATTATTGATAACTCTTGGTTTTTGTGCCAAATGGATAAAAAACCATATGTCTCAAAGTGACCGAGGCTTTCTATAAAAGAGTAGGAGTGAAAATATGAATGAATTCGAATACTTGTTTCAACCGATAAAAATAGGAAAAATGGAACTCAAAAATCGCATTTGCATGGCGCCCATGCATACAAAATACCCGTCTGAAAGCGGTGAAGTGACGGAAAAACTCATCGAATACTTTGTGGAAAGAGCCAAAGGCGGTGTGGGATTGATCGTAGTTGAAAACACATGCGTGGATTGGGATTACGGTAAAGGTGATGGTAATCCTGTTACAATCCATGATGATCGATTTCGTCCGCGGCTTCATGAATTGGTAAAATCTGTTCATCGGTATGGAGCGAAGATCATACCTGAACTTCACCATGTGGGTAGACAGACCTTTTCCTCAAATATTGGCGGGAAAACACCTTTGTCTGCCTCCGCAATTCAGTCGCAAGTCGGTGGAGATATGCCTAGAGAAATCACAGAAGAAGAAATAATCAAAACGATTAATAACTTTAGTGACGCAGCAAGAAGGGCGAAAGAAGTTGGCTTTGATGGTGTGGAGTTACATGGGGCACATGGATATTTGTTCAACAGCTTCATCTCTCCCAGAACAAATATCAGAAACGATAAATGGGGAGGCACATTTGAAAATCGCTGCAGGTTTGCTGTTGAGGTGATTAGAGCCGTTAGAAAAGAAGTAGGTCCTGGCTTTCCCATGTTTTTCAGAATGAGTGCTGAAGAATCAACTGAAAATGGACTTACTTTAGAGGAAGGCGTTAAATATGCCCAAGTGCTGGAAAAGGAAGGAATCGATTGTTTGGATGTGTCACATGGAAGCTATGAAAGCATTAAACATTTTCCAATGCAGGGAGATCCTCTTGATCAACTGGTGTATTTAGCAGAAGCCATTAAGAAAGAAGTGAAGATACCGGTTATTGCTGTAGGAAGCTTGGGTATTGACCCACAAGTTGCTGAGAATGTGATCAAAAATGGCAAAGCTGATATGGTACACTTTGGGCGCGAATTACTGGCAGAACCACACTTAGTAAACAAAATTAAGCGAGGTAAATTCAATGAAGCCAGAAAGTGCATAAGATGTAACGAATGTACCGGCAGTATAGACAAAGGGCATTTTTTAGCTTGTGCGGTCAATCCGGAGTGTGGATATGAGTATAAAAAAGCATTACAGAATAATGTTCAGGATAAGAGGATTGTTGTCGTTGGAGCAGGCCCGAGTGGAATGGAATATGCTATCACGGCTGCTAAAATGGGATGCAAAGTGACAATTTTGGAAAAGAAAGAGTGCAT
>JAABSW010000083.1 GCA_011390155.1 Clostridiaceae bacterium | reverse complement strand
AGCAATACCAGCATGACCACCTTGAACGAATTGGCCAACATGCTGAACATGAAATTCTTGAAGGCAACCACTTTATTTATGCAAACAATGCAGACCGAATTTCAGCCATTGTTGACAGTGTAGTAATCAAAAAGGAAGTGAAACCATGAAATCAAAAATCAAAGCCATGCTCCACCCCATCCGCATGCGCATCATCCAGGCCTTACTGGATGGCCGTGAAATGACAGCCAGCCAGATGGCAGAGAAGCTGCAGGACATCCCCCAGGCAAGCCTCTACCGTCACATCAACGCCCTGCTGAAAGAAGAAGTGATCACAGTGGTCAAAGAAAACAGGGTCCGGGGCACCCTGGAGAAAGTCTTTGCCCTGTCTTCCACACTGGAAAGCGCCACCACAAAGGAAGTGGAAGAAGCCTCCCGGGAAGACCACTTCAACTATTTTTTCAGCTTTGTCATGGGTTTGCTGGGGGAATATGAGGCCTACCTGCAGGAAGAAAACATCAACCTCAGGGAAGACGGCGTCAGCTTCAGGCAGGCAAGCGTGTACCTCAGCGACGAAGAATTCATGGCCTTAATGACGGACATTGGGGAAAAGCTGATGGCCGCCATGAAAAATGAACCCGGAGAGAACCGACGGCTGCGCACCATCGCCAACATCGTCATCCCCTCGAAAATGGATAAGAATAAGGAGAAATGAGAAAATGAACTATCAAGAAAAAGAAATCATGGTGCAAGGTCAGTACCCACTGGCGGCCACCCTTGGCATACCGGAAGGCGAAGGCCCCTTTCCCGCCGTGTTAATTGTGGCCGGTTCAGGCAACGGAGACCGGGACGGCAACATCCCAAAAGCAAAGCTCAGCACCAACATGTACCGTGATTTAGCCGTTTTTCTGGGTGAACAGGGCTGTGTCACCCTCCGGGCAGATAAACGGGGAACAGGGAAGAGCGGCGGCGAATTCATCTCCACAGGAATGCACGACCTGGTGGAAGACATCCTCTCCCTGACAGCCTACCTGAAAGAACACCCCAAAGTGGACCGGGTGATTCTCCTTGGCCACAGCGAAGGATGCACCCTCATTACCGCCGCCAATGCCCGGCGTCCCGTGGACGGCCTCATTTTTCTGGCAGGAGGGGCGGAGTCCCTCAACGATGCTTTAAAACGCCAGCGAGCCCTGGCACGCCAGGAAATGATGGAAATGAAGGGCTTTAAAGGAGCCCTCATCCGCCTCACCAAGGCCTACGACAAGGTGGAAAAACAGGCAGAGAAATTTAATGAAAAGGTCCTTGCCACGGAAAAGCCGGTGATCCGCTACCAGCTGCAGAAAATGAATGCCAAGTGGTACCGGGAGCATCTCCGTTACAATGTCTTTGAAGACCTGGCCAAAGTTACCTGCCCCGCCCTTGCCATCAACGGCTCCACCGACGTGCAGGTGACACCGGAAAAAGCCCTTGAGTTAGGTCAATATGTGAAAGGTCCGGCAGAAGCCTATGTGATAGAGGGAATGAACCATCTCCTGAAAGAAAACAACCAGCAGGCATCGGTGCTGAACATTCTTAAAGACTATCGGGCCGATATGGATAAACCCCTTCACCCTGAACTGAAAGAACGTTTACAGCAGTGGATGGAAAATCATTTAAAAGCTTCCGTCATGTGTCTGGCAGAGTAGGTCAGCTCCTGACTGATAAATATTTAGCAAAAATTTTCGCAGTAAGTATTGACAAACACCATCCCTGAGATTACAATGTGACTATAGAGTCATATGACGATAAAGTCACATGACTAAAGAGTCACATACAAAGGAGAAAACCATGCCGAAAGAAACTTTTTTTAATCTTCCACAGGAAAAACAGCACCGAATACTGGACATTTCCCTGGAAGAGTTCTATAATCACGGCTACGAAAAAGCCAGCATCAGCCGCATCGTCGAAACTGCCGGCATCGCCAAGGGCAGCTTTTACCAGTACTTTGAAGGGAAAGAAGACCTGTTTGGGTTCATCGCACAGGTGGCACGGGAAAAGCAACTGGTTTATGCCAGCAAGCTGTTGGAAAGCGGCAGTGATCTTCCTTTTTTCCAGCTGCTGGAAGTGCTTCTCAAGGGCAGCCTGGCCTTTATGAAAGAAAACCCCCGGCTCTCCGCCGTCATCGAAGGGTTCATGAAATCATCAGATGCAACTTTGAAGGAAATCATCATGGGAGAGAGCATAAAAATTAGCGACCAGTTCAATCAGCAGTTTCTGGCAGAAGCGGCTGCGAAAAATGAGATACGACCAGTTCTGAACATCGCCTTTACAGCCCACGCCCTGACAAGCTTGTCCCAGTCCATGGTGGAATACCTGCGCAGCCAGAACATCGAAATGTCCAGCATGGACGACCAGGCATTTGACGAAATGGTAAAAGAGATGTTGATTTTTCTCAAGTATGGTTTGAGTGGTCCGGTGTAGGATGAGGGAAAAGGAGAATGAAAATGAATCAAGCAGGAGTAAAACGAACCATGGTGTATACAGCAACAGGGGTTGTTGCCTTCATGGGCGCAGGCGCCATCACCGCCAGCGCATTGGCCCTGGCCTCAACTGAGACAGCGACAAGCAGCTTGCTGGCAGACACAATCATCAAGCTTGTGAACATGTTCGTCAAGCTGGTGCTTTTCATTGCATAGCCATAAAGAATGATACACGTAATTCCGGTGATACATAATTCCGGTGATTCATTTGACATGATGTGAGAATTGTGTTATTTTATGTGTGTCTAAAAGGGAGTAGCCATGGCTCAGCCAAAATAAAATCAACATACTGGAGAAATCCTGGTTTTATTTACTTTATGTGAAACGTAAAGGAGCGAGACTTTTAGATTAGTAGGCCATTTGTGATGGTTTATTAATCTATCGGTCTCGCTTTTGTTTTATTCATAAGTACCAGCATTCGACGAACCATACAAGAAGGTTGGCAGGTGTTTATGGAAACAATGAGGAGGTATAAATGATGGAAATGATCAACCTTGGAAACAGGGTGAGCAACAGCTACATGGTGAAACTGAAAAAAGGGTACTTATTGATTGACACCGGTTATCCAGAACAGTTTAAGGCTTTCAGAAAAAAGCTGAAGGAGCACGGTGTTGGCTTAAAAGACATCGCTTATATTTTTCTGACACATGCCCATGATGATCATGCCGGTTTTCTCAACGAAATGCTGGACAACACAGATGCAATGGTAATCATGCACCCTGAAGCCGTAAACAGGTTAAGGAAGGGTCAAAATTCATTTGAAGGCGGATGTACCAGTTATGTAGCCTTAGCCTTCTGCAAAATCATGAAGCTGTTGGGAAAAGGAGCACATAGGTTTCCACCCGTGGACAGGCCCAAGCGGTATATCATCCTTGATGAATCCACAAAGCCAATGATAGAAGAAATGCTCTCGGGTAAAATAATGAATCTTCCAGGACATACAGCCGATTCAATCGGATTACTGCTTTCAGATGGAACACTGTTTTGTGGTGATGCTGCAATGAATGGCATCCCCAGCCTGCACAGAATCATCATCTGGATAGAAAACGTAAAAGATTACAGTGCCTCTTGGGAAGTGATGATCAACCATCATCCCTCAAAAATACATCCTTCCCATGGCAAACCCTTTGGTAAGGAAGACTTAAAGAGAAACCTGCATAAACTGGCAGGTATTCGTCTCTATCCATTGGAATAATTACCTGGTTTTCGTGGGAAGGAAATTCCAAATGAGTGTTGAATGTACAAGCGATAAAGTTATATTTTGAGTTCAATTCAAGATAACGGCTTCGCCAACATGTATTAAGAACAGGGGATAACGAAATGTTAATAATATCTGAATCACTAAGAAATGAATATCCTGGAGGATTCATAGGAGCAGTTGTTTTCAAAAATGCAGTTAACCCTGAAAAAAGTCAACCCTTGCAAAAAAAGAAAGAAGAACTTGAAACTGCGTTGAGAAACCAATATGGGCACTTAAAACGCTCAGATTTTGCCACAAGGGAACCAATCAAGACATACGTCGACTATTACAAAGGTTTCAAGAAAACGTATCATGTATTACTTCAATTAGAATCAGTTGTTTTTAAACATAAATCATTGCCGAATGTGTCTCCATTGGTAGAGGCAATGTTTATGGCAGAACTAAAAAACCAGTACCTTACAGCAGGTCATGATCTGGATGCCATTAAACTGCCGATAAAGGTTGATGTATCACAAGGAAATGAGCATTACACTTTATTAAAGGGACAGGAGAAAAAACTGATACCAGGAGATATGATGATGACTGATGGTAATGGCATTATATCAAGCATCATTTATGGACCAGATCATGAAACTCAAATAAAGAAAAGCACCCAACATGTCATATATGTCGTCTATGCACCTCCAGGAATTAAGGAAAAATCATTAAATGATCATCTGCAGGATCTCTGCCAATACGTTCTAGTTATTTCACCGGATGCAGTTTTAGAATTGCAGCAAATCCATAGAATATAACGGGAACAATGCTGAACTTCTACAGTGGAACGTTTATTCTCATAACGAACCCTTAAAGGAAGAGGTGCATGAAGATGAAAGAATATTTATTGAAAGAATTTCTAATGGATGTGTTACTGGGATTAGGATTTATACTTGTCATTAGTCCAGTAGGGTTATATTGGTTTATTCATGGAAATGATG
>JAABSW010000009.1 GCA_011390155.1 Clostridiaceae bacterium | reverse complement strand
CCTTATTGTTGCACCGCCACTGGTCATCACTGAACCTGAACTGAAGGAAGCCATGGCCATCCTTGACCATGTACTGGCTGAAGTGGATAACATGATTTAGTACTAAAACCATTTGTTATGTACGTCAAATAAAAAAGTATTCAAGGGGAGGATTACCAATGAAAAAAAGAAGTAGACGCAGTATGTTACTCATGGCTTTGGTACTATGTGCATCATTAGTTTTAACCGCTTGTGGCGGAGGCGGAGGCGAGGAAACAGCAGCCGATCCTGACGAACCAATGGTATGGCGTATGGCCACTGACCATCCTATCGATCACATGGCTACCCGATCTGCCGAAGCACTTGCAGCAGAAATCGAAGAAAAAACAGAAGGCAGAATTACCATTGACATTTACCCTGCCAGCCAATTGGGCGGCTACGACACAGTGTATGAAGAAATCGTACGTGGCACCATTGAGTTGGCTCACATTACTATCCCTGATTCGCTTGACCCAAGGCTGGGAGCAGCTTACACGCCTTACCTGACAACGGGTTATGATGAAGCAAAAGAAGTCTACGCTCCTGATTCATTCTTAAGCAATAAGTTTGTTGAATATAATGAAGCCCTTGGCGCCAAGTTTCTCGGCTTCTACCTGGAAGGCTACATCGGCATGGGCACCAAAGTTGAACCAAACGACCTGTTGGTACCTGGTGCTGACAAAGGAATACAAACCCGTGTATGGGCTGCTCCTGCTTCCCGGGAACCAATGGCTGACCTTGGCTACACACCCGTAACCGTTCCTTACGCAGAAGCTCCCACAGCCATTCAAACCGGCGTTGTAGATGGATGGATTGGCGGCACTCCCAACGTTAATTACCACTGGGTTGGTGAGGTCATTGACTACTTCTACCGCACCTTTATGCACGCTGAAAGTACCGCTTATGTGATGAACCTTGAACTCTTCAACAGCCTGTCAGAGTCAGACCAGCAAATAGTGCTTGATGCCTTTGCAAAGCAGAGTATGGATAGTTTTGAACTGGCAGAAGCTGAAGATGACTATTGGATGGAACAACTGGAAGAACTGGGTGTGACTGTAACAGTACTCAGTGACGAGGATGTTCAAATGTTGGCTGAGTTTGTGCGAACAACCACCTGGCCCAAACTTGAAGAAGTATACACCAAGGAACTGCTTGACGGACTGAAAGCTCAGTACGAATAGAACAAACCAAATCTGGAAGGGGAGAGAAATCTCTCCCCTTCCTACTGTTAGGAGGGATGGTTTTGGACAAGCGGGAAAGTAACGTTTTATGGAAGGCACTCATAGTGGTCCAAAAAGCGATCATGGTTGTGACAGGACTTGCCACCATGTTTATTGTCTCATCTGCCATGCTGCTGCGCTGGCTGTTTAACACAGATTTCAAAGGCTATGAAGAAATACTCGTCATGTTTGCTTTTTGGCTATATATGATTGGTGCAAGTTATGGCAGCTACCAAAAAAACCAGATTACTGCGGATATATTAGACATTTATCTGAAAGAAGGCCGGGTTAAATCGGTTATTCATGTGTTTAGGTCATTACTGACACTCATACTATCCAGTGTTTTCACCTTCTGGGCTTTTCAATTTGTCAGCTGGGGCTTTAGCATGAAAACAAAAACCCCCGTGTGGCGTTTGCCCATGGTGTGGGGTCAGAGCTCTTTGTTAGTCGGACTTATTCTGGTTACTTTTTACAATATAATTTATTTCTATGATGACATCGTTAATGCCATTAGAGTTTTTAAAAACAAAGAGAACATACTTACATAAGGAAGGAGTGATACTCACATGGAAATTATTTTTTATGCATTTCTAGCCTTAATTGTTACCCTGTTAATTGGAGTCCCCATACCCTTTGCTTTCTTTGCCTCATCCATCATTGTTGTCATATTCGGTGGGTATGACCCTTCGTTCTTACTCCCTTACGGTTATGCCCAATCTGCGTCCATTATCCTGGTGGCCATTCCTCTGTTTGTTCTGGCCGGCGGCCTGATGGAGCGTGGCGGTATCGGAGAACGACTGGTTGAACTGATTGAAGTACTGGTGGGCCGTGTTCGCGGCGGTCTTGGTGCGGTTATGGTAATTTCCTGTGCCATTTTCGGTGCCATTTCAGGCAGTGGTTTTGCCACAGTGTCCTGCATTGGTTCCATCATGCTTCCCCGGATGTACAAAGCAGGCTATCCCCGGGGCCATTGTTCAGCACTCATTGCCAGTGCAGGTGTTTTGGGACTGTTAATTCCTCCCAGCCTGACCATGATTCTCTATGCCTGGGTCGGAGGACAGTCAGTGCTGGCCAGCTTCCTGGCCACAGTTACCCCTGGCATCACCCTGGTCATCCTTTTCAGTTTGATCAATATTTTTCTGCTGCGAAACAATAAAGACGTACAGGTAACAGAGAATTATGATTTTGCCACCACTTTTAAAATGTTCAATAAAAAAGCCATCTCTGCAACACCAGCCATCATCGCACCTGCCATTATTCTTGGTGGAATTTACGGTGGTGTCATGACACCCACAGAAGCAGCTGCCATGTCATGTTTGTACGCCATCCCCGTAGGATTCTTCATTTACCGCGGCTTAACATGGAAAACCTTTTATGAAACATTGCTGAACTCCGTTAACACTGCAGGTGTTATTTTGTTGATGCTGCTCTCCGTATCAGTGCTCAGCCGGCTGTATATTATGGAAAACGTACCTCGAGAACTGATGAACCTGTTCTCAGCAATTTCTGAGAATCCGGTCATTATCATGTTGATGTTGAATGTCTTTATGGTGTTGATCGGAATGTTAATGGATGATATCAGTGCCATTTTGTTATGTACACCCATACTGCTTCCCATTGTTGTACAGTTGGGCGTAAGCCCCGTTCAATTTGCAGCAATCCTTGGTGTAAATCTGGGCATGGGCTGTATTACTCCGCCATGTGCACCTTTCTTGTATTTGGCAGGACGCATTGGAGGCGCTCCGGTAAACGAAATGCTTAAAACAACCTTCATATTAATTTTCTTTGCCTGGATTCCAACATTGATGCTGGCAACTTTCGTGCCCAACTTCTCAATGTGGCTTCCACGATTATTATTGGGTATAAACTAAAATAACAGTGACATAAGCTTCATTTCCGTTACCCATATAACCCGCAGTGAATAGGAGTGATCGTAATGAAACTATTGGTATGTGTTGACGGTTCTGTGCCAAGTAACAAGGCCGTCGAAAAAGCCATCGAAATCGCTTCCGGTTGCCGTGTCGATCAAATCACCTTGATCAGTGTCTATGAAAAATATCCGCTTCCACTGATCGAACATGCTTCCTTTAATGCCATGGAAAAAGAAATGAATCAATTTGAGCAGATGAACGAAAGACTGGTCACTGATCATAGTTTATTCTTGGAAAAGGCGGCTACCCGATTCAAAAATGAAGGTCTTGTCACTGAAACACTACTAAAGGAAGGTCATCCTGCAGACACCATTGCCCAGACTGCAAAGGAACTGGGCGTAGACATGATCATCATGGGAAACCGAGGACGCGGAGGTCTTAAAAAACTCCTCCTCGGCAGTGTTAGCAACGCAGTCATACAGGAAGTCCACGCCAGCGTGCTGGTTGTAAAATAAAGCATTCTCAGTCCAAAAGGCTCTTCAACCTCATAAGGGAGAAGAGCCTTTTCTTATATTATCACTTTTACAGATTATAGTTCTTGAAACTCTTCAATTTGCTTTTGTAGCACCAAGAGGTGTTTTTCCTCCCGTATAGGAGTCACCCTGCTAACGATGTAAAAGACGATGGCATTTACCAGCAAGGCCACTATCCCTGCATACACCACTTCGATGGCAATGTTCATGCGCACCATAAATATTGAAGAGACCAGCACAGCCATTCCTGATGCCAATCCGGCAATGGCTCCCTGAGCAGTGGAACGTCTCCAGAACAGCGCCCCCATTAAAGGCACAATGATCTGGGCAGTACCACTCATGGCAATGAGGCCGATGTTAATCAACAAGCCTGGCGCACGGATGAGCATGATATAAGAAAAAACAGAAAACACAACAATGGCAATACGTCCAACTAAAAGCAATTTTCTATTAGATAAATTTTTATTTATATGCTGCTGGTGGATATCTATGGTATATACCGATGAAATCGAGTGAATTTGTGAATTAGAGGTGGACATGGCTGCTGCTGCTCCACCCACCATCACCAGTGACATAAACACATAAGGAGCATGACGGTATAAAAGCACTGGTAAGATGGTATCGGGATTCTCAATTCCCGGCTCTAATATAATACCCACATAGCCTGTGAGCATGGGAAACACATTGATGATGGAAACCAATCCCAGTAATAGTGGCATTAGATTGAAGATGCGGGGGCTTTTCGCAGCATACATACGCGTCCACAAATGTGGGCCCATCAGGGCTCCCATGGGTACAATGATGAACATTGAAAGCCAAAGAAGTGCTCCGTCCTTGCCGGAAGGCCCAGGCAGGGTGAGGATCTCAGGAGCCGTTTCCTGAAGTTGAAGAAATAAGGTATTCATGCCTCCCACTTTATTAACCAGAAAAATACCTGATGAAGCAAGTCCGAACATGATCAATACACCATAAAAAATATCTGCCCAGGCAACCGCTCTAAGTCCACCGGCCCAAACATGAATAATAATAACAATTAAAAAAAGTAAACCTCCAATTTCCCAGGGAATCAGCCCGTTGGAAGCTACCTGGATCAGGTATGCACCTCCAGCCAATTGTATTTGTAGGTAGGGCAGGGTGAAAATCAACATAATCACTGCCACCAAATCAGCCAATCTATTGGAATTGTACTGGTGTCGGAAAAAATCCGCCGCTGTCAGATAGCCATTTGTTTTACCCAGAAACCAGACACGTTTTCCAATGACATAGAAAAGAATCCCAAAGAGAAAATCCCATCCAATGGTCGTCCAGTAAACAGGCCCTTTCAGGTAAAAAGAAGCACTTGAACCCAAATATGCGAAAGCACTCATCCAGGTGGCCATCACTGTAAAGAACACAGCTGTTGATGACATGCTTCTACTTTGAACAAAAAAATCTTCCGGAGTGCCAAATTCATGGTCTCCGGCCTTTGCTCCTATATATAGTGGTATAAACATGTACACCCCAATAACAAGTAAAGGCAGTGCGATGGTATCCATTTTTAGTCATCACCCCACTGATCAGGCTTTTTTCCCCAGTTGTAATAATAAGCCACGCCCAATACCAGGCACATATACACCCACACCAACAGCACAAACCCATATAAAAAAGGCATGCCAAATAGATATGGTTCAATGCGGTTAATAAAAAAGATCCCCGGAAACTCAATGGCCGCAAAACCAAGTATGATCATTGTCCATATGATTTTTTGAGTGTGTTTCCCTTTATTTTCCATAAGAAACCCCTACTTTTGAGACGCCTGCTTTTTTTCATATACTAACATAATACCAGATTAGATGATCAAGTCATATACTTATCCCCATAAAAATGCAACCGACCCAGTCAGAACGGTTGCATTTTGCATCAATTATTATCATTTTCAGGTTTTATATCTCTGCCAACTTCCACAAAACTTCTCCGATGGAATCGTGAATCACCCAGGTGGCCCGTTTATCAAAGGGTGTTGAGTCCCGGTTGATGAGTAACGTGTTTTCTCCTGTAAAGTAGTCGATTAACCCAGCGGCCGGATACACCACCAGTGAGGTGCCCCCTACAATTAAGAAGTCAGCGGCCTTTAGGGCCTCCACTGCCTGGTGCAGGATCTGGTGGTCAAGAGGCTCTCCAAAAAACACCACATTGGGACGAAGCATTCCACCACAATATCGACACACAGGCACCTGACGTCCAGGATCGGTCATTTCTCCAAGTGTGGCTTTCCGCTGACATTCTGTGCAATAATTATGATGTACCGATCCGTGCAGTTCCAGTACTTGACGGCTGCCAGCCATTTGATGCAGCCCGTCAATGTTCTGAGTGATGACAGTTTTCAACTTTCCCTCCTGCTCCCACTTGGCCAACACCTGGTGTGCTTTATTGGGTTTTGCATTGGGAAACAGGCGGTGGGCCCGGTAATAAGCATAGAACAGTTCCGGTTCATTGTAAAGTGTGCGGGTGCTAAGCAATACCTGTGGGTCACGTCCAGCAAATTCGGGTTGGTTATACAAACCACTCTCTGTCCTGAAATCCGGGATATCACTTTCTGTTGATGTACCCGCTCCGCCAAAATAAACAATGGCTTTGGCTTCCTTAATCTTCTGTTTAATCACTTCCAGGTTTTCAATCATTACCATTCCACCTCTTTTCACTCTTTCGGTTCCGGTTTAATAATCGAAGGGCTTTAGGGTATGTATGAAACATTACAACGATGGTTAATATACTAAATCAGGGCATAAGGAGAGATTTTTATGGATATACTCTGTGTTGGTCATGCTGCCTATGATGTCGTGCTGTCATTGCCCCATTTTCCTCAGGAAGATCAAAAATATGTTCTGGAACAAAAAACAGAATGTGGTGGCGGCCCTGCCGCAAACGCTGCCTATCTATTGGCCAAATGGGGCGTTTCAACAGGCTTTATGGGACAGGTGGGCCAGGACGTATATGGCAGGCATATTATTCTGGAGTTGAAAGAAATTGGTGTAGACCTTCAACTCTTACAGGTAAATGACAACAACCCCACCCCTTATTCTACCATTCTGGTGAATAATAAAAACGGAAGCCGCACCATCCTTAATGTGCGCAAACCTCCAATGCCCCTGAAAAACTTAGATGAATTGTCCAGCAAACTGAATCCTAAGGTTTTACTTATGGACGGTCATGAGCTGGGGGCCTCCCTTAAAGCACTGGAGATGTATCCGAAAGCCCAGTCAATACTGGATGCGGGCTCTGTTAAGCCTGCTACTCTTGAGCTGGCAAGCAAAGTGGATTACTTGATCACTTCTAAATACTTTGCCCTTAATTTTTGTCAGACAAAGTCTCTGCACAATGACAACGATGCGGCTTCATGCCTTCAGAAACTTCAGCAACTGGGACAAGCCCAGGTAGTGGTCACCCTTGGACAACATGGTCTTCTTTACCTGGAAAAAGGAAAGATGTTGCGCTTACCTGCCCGCCCCGTGGTACCAGTTGACACCACTGGTGCAGGTGATGTGTTTCATGGCGCTTTTGCCTTTGGTTTGCTGAAAGGCTTTCGTTTGACCAAAAACCTGACATTTTCATCTGCCGCCTCTGCCCTTTCAGTACAGCAACCTGGTGCACGAACCTCTATTCCTAAGCTGGAGCAGGTGCAGCTTTTTTAGACGAATGACATTAACTGGCGAGTCCATATACTTATAAACCATACATTCTAACCTTTTGATGGGGTCAAAGCTGAACCAGAAGATAAGAATCCTGTTTATCGTTGGATCACTGTAGTATGAATACCCACTTTAAGCAAAGATCATCTGTGGATCTGGACTATCTGTTTTTTTCAATAAAAAAAGGCTGACACCTAAGATAATTATCTCAGGTATCAGCCTTCTGTTTTACGATGGTTTATCTTTGTTCTTCAAACTGTCTTAGGAGTTTTACAAACAGTTCAGGTACCTTGGCCATGTTTTCAACTGATTCTACAAAAGAAATACGAAACTGAGAGCTGCCTGGATTCGGCAGGCCTGGGGCAATGTCGTAGAATCCCTTCATGGGGGCCACCAAGAGGGTGGTCTCTACCCCATCAATAACCGCTGAACCTTTTCCGGCACAATACAGCACGAAGTCAATGCAATCGAAACCAGGTTTTACCACATTACGCACATCGATGACTGAGTAAATAGAAGCGTCCGGGCTGGAAACGATCAGGGCTGGCTCCAACTCCTTCAGAGTGTTATTCACCATGATAATCTGTTCTTTGTAGTATTCCCGAAGGCCTTTGCACCAGCCCATCAAGTCTTCTTTGCTTTCCTTGGCCAAGGCACCAAATATATACTGACCAATGGCATTGGCACACAGGTTGGCAGTGTATTCCGCCACTGAACGGGTATGAAATTCCTTATTGTCTGTAACGATGGCACCAATTCTCAGGCCGCATGCATTCCAAACCTTAGAAGCTGTTTCAATACTAATTCTTCTTCCCTCAATACCGGGCACTTCTTCATCTGTGATACCCCAAATACTGACCAGACTTGAATTTTCATCATAATAAAGTTCTCTGTACGCTTCGTCACTGATCATCCACATGTTGTGTTTTACACACAACTTTGCCAGTTCAACCATGGTTTCATGGGAGTACATTTGACCTGTGGGATTATCATAAGGAATCACCAACAAGGCGCCCGGGTTGCTGGCTTTTATGGTTTCTTCAATTTTGCTTATTTCCGACAACTCAAACTTTCCACTTTCGTCCAGGTGACGTTTCAGTGTTATGGTTTTTCGACCTACTCTTTGTGCAAAGGAAATGTAGTTGGTATAGGCAGGGTCAATCATCATCAGTGGCTTTTCGTCGGTACCTGCAGGCCCGCAAACACCAAGAATGACCAGTTCCATGCCAGCAGAGCCGCCATCGGTCACTTGCACAAACAGTTTGCTGGTGTCAAAGCCTTCCGCTTTCATAATGTTCTTGAAAGCGTCCTGTGCTTCAGGTGTGCCGGCTGTACCTGTGTAACGGATCACACCTTTGTTGAAGGGGCTTTCCGGTGCATCCAGGTTAAACATTCTTTCCATCATGGCAGGGTTGGTGGGCAGCGACACATTACCGATACCAACGTTGATCACCGCTTCAGGCTTTACTTCACGTTCATCGTACTTCATTTGCGCCAGACGAACATCGGAAGGTTCTCTTGATTCGAAATGGGCTGATAATACTGGTTTATTCATATCCACTCTCCTCTTCATTTTATAATCAACTGCTTTGCTAATTGGCCAAGCTGAATATTTTAGATCTCAAAAAGACAACAAAGTTGTATATAGACTCAATTTAATTCTATCATACAATGTTATTTATTTCACTTTTTTTGAATTTTAAGTCTTTATCTGATGTTTCCATGATCGTTAACATGCGCTCTCATAACATTTTTTCTCAGGTTCACCTTACGATATTGTCTGTATGGCCTACTATCAAGATAATAGTTTTGCCAAGTACACTGATTTCATTTGCCGACTGGCCATGGCCTGTTTCACTGGCGGAAGTTTAAGAATGACGCCTAGAATGGCTGACATTGCCCGGTGACTTTCCAGGGCCTGGTTATCAAAAATCAACTCCTGAAGCTTCCCCTTCTCAATGGCCATGACCACCGCACGGTGTGCTGAATTAACTGGTGTGATAATGGCTTCTTCCCGCTCCTTAAGCTTCATGGAATTTGAAGGACAGGCTTTGACACAAAGACCGCATCCCAGGCATAAGCTCTCATCAATTTCAGGAAGGGCTGGCTTTCCATTGGACTTGGGCGATGCCTGTTGGATGACGTCTATGGGACAGGTCATTACACATTTTCCGCAGCCGTTGCATGTTTCCTGTAAAATTTCCGGCAAATAACGGGTGGTTTGAACCGGTTGTAAAATTCCCAGTTTTTTCGCAGCCAGTAGTGCTTCACAACAACACCCACAACAGTTACAGATAAAAGCCGGTTTCTGCTGTACGTTTTCGCCACACTGCACCAGGTTTTCCTCGTAGGCTCTGTGAAGAAGTTCTTTGCATTCACTGACCTCCACAGCCCGGGCATGGCCATGTCGAACCAAAGAATCAGCCGTACCGTTAAAAGTCATGCAAATATCCATGGATGCCTCGCAGTTTTTCCCCATATGTTCCATTTTATGCCGGCAATAGCACATACTAATGCCTATGTGACTGGCACTTTCCATGATATGCGTGGCTTTTTCGTAGTCAAGGATGGTGATTTTCTGGTCTTCATCCAACACCTTTTCGTTCACATAGGTTCGCACAATCGGAGTTTCACTGCCAACAAACACGTCTCTCACAAATTCTTCTTCCACGTTCAGGTACTGGTAAAAGAGTTCTGCCAGCAGCTTCTGGTCCAAATCCTGGCGGGTGCGCATCATGGAAAACTCAAAAAATCCTGCCATTGGCGGGGGCAGGATGTACTGCCGTTTACCGTTGCTCTCCAGGTCAAGGAGAAGCGCTTTCCCAGCCATCTGCTGTAATCGTCGTTCTGCTTCACCCTGGCTCATCTTCCAATTCCGGGCTGCCGTTTTTGCCGTAAAGGGCTTGATGGGTAATTGAGAAACCAACGACGCCTCTTCCTCACTGAAAAGTACATTTAGTATCTTGTAAAGCGTCTCCGAAGGAGGAGCTCCCTGGGGAAAACGGTTCAGACGTTTTTGCAGGTTAATATGTGCATTTTTTGCCGTTATATGCGCCATTTTTACCTCCTTGTATCATCAATAAACAGGATCCTTATTGCCTTCAGTTCAATTATAATGCTCAACAAAGTATGAGGCAACATGTCTACTATCCATTTGCCATATATGCTATAGTAGATTTTAGCCATCGTTGCCTTTTTGTGATCATCATTTGGTGGCAGCTACTTAGTTTTTTCACATAAAGACGTAACACCGCTTATCTTCGCTTCCACAAGAGGGTGTCTTAGCGGTGGTAATCATCGGATAAACCAGGGAGGTGACCAGTGTGACCGAAAAAGCACATTGGAAAGACATCGTTATTTTTGGAGGCGCCATCATGGGTTCGGTGGTGGGCGCTGGTTTTGCTTCCGGCCAGGAAGTAATGCAATTTTTTACCCATCTGGGCTTTGCCGGCAGCATGGGGGCCGGCCTTGTGGCCATGTTCACGCTGACTTGGGTTTCCATGACCATTTTGGAAGACGGCCGCACCCAGCAGTTTGACAATGTAAATGAAATATTTGCCTTTTATTGCGGGAAAAAAGCAGGTGCTTTTTTTGAATGGTTTGTGCCTACCCTGATGCTGCTGGCTTTTTCCATTATGATTTCAGCTGCGGGAGCCACTGTGTACGAACATTACGGGTTACACCCTCTCGTGGGCCGTGTTATTCTGGCACTGGCCACCCTGAGTACTGTACTGCTTGGTCTGAAAAAACTGGCAGCCATCGTTGGTGCCATTGCACCAGCCTTTATTGCCTTCACCATGCTGATTGGTATTACCGGCATTATTCGAAACCCTGGCGGAATTGCCGCTTCTGCACAAGTTTTGGAAACCATCCAGGTGCGCGGAGCTTATGAAAATTGGTTTTTTTCAGGTGTGATGTACGCTTCCTTCCTCATGGTAGGTTTTATGCCTTTCGCCACCGGTATTGGAAAAGAGGCAAAAAACAGAAAGGATACCCTCCTGGGCGGTCTTTTTGCCGGTATCTTTTTCCTGACAGGGGCAATGATTCTCAGCACTGGTCTTCTGGTTAACATTGAACAGGTTTATGACAAACAAATTCCTTCCTTGGTCATTGCCGCTGCAAACCTTCCTTTGGCAGCCACCTTCTTTGCCCTGCTCATGTTGACAGGCATCTACACAGCTTCTGTCTCCATGTTATGGACAGCTGTGAACCGAATTGAAGGCAATGACCGAACCACCCGTTACAGGGTTACCGCACTGCTGATGACCATTCTGGCGTTCTTCGGGGGACAACTGCAATTTTCCACCATGGTGGCCATCGTCTACCCAGCAGTGGGTTACCTGGGCCTGGTGCTCATCGCCGGTATGCTCCATCGTAAAATCAAACCTTTGATCCAATCACTTCCCAAAAATGGTAGCACAGTTTCTTCCCGGCTATCGTCCCGGAAATAACCTATGAATTTACATGCAGAACGTGTATTTTTCAACTTTTCGGGTATGTTAATTAACGGAGGTTATTCTCCCAATCCAAGCAGTAAATGCTGGATAGACGTTAAAAAGAAAACATTGTAATCGGAACAAAGGAGGCAAATCATGAAAAAACTATTGGTAGCCGTTGACGGGTCTCCCACTTCAAAACAAGCTCTTCGGGAAGCCAGGGAAGTCGCTGAAAAGGAACAGACTGATGTGAAAATAATGACCGTGGTGACACACGCTTCAGCCTATGCTTATTCCTACACACCTGCACTGAACAAATCTTTTGAAGAGGAATCCGTGAAAAATGCAAAAAGCATTCTGGAGGAAGCTGAGCAGGTGTTTAAAGATTATTCTGGTAATGTGGAAAGCATCCGGGTCCATGGCGATGCAGCCAGTATGATCATTGAGCAGGTTGAGAAAGATAACCCGGACCTGCTGGTCATGGGAAGCCGGGGCATGGGCGGTTTTAAACGGTTGATTCTTGGCAGCACCGCTTCAAAAGTATTAAACCACGTATGCTGCAACATTCTTGTCGTACGCCAGTGTGAGATCTAATGTAAATAAGAAATGCTGGTTTCCTCTGGGAGCCAGCATTTCTTTGTGCCTTGATGCTAAGAAAACATACTTATTTTACAGCTGCGATCACGGTCACTTCCACCAATAACTTTTCACTGGCCAGTTTTGCCTCCACACAGGTGCGTGCCGGTTCTGCACCATCCTGAACCCAATTGTCCCATACCTCATTCATCTCACTGAAAAGACCAATGTCTTTGAGATGAATCACTGTTGACAGTATATGGTTCTTATCTGATCCATGTTGCTCCAGCAGGTTGTCCACTTTTTCCAGTGTTTCACTGGTCTGCTTCTTAATGTCTCCCTCTGTGTTTCCTACCTGTCCGCAGAGATAGATAATGCCATTGTGTACAACTGCCTTACTCATTCGTCCATTTCCCTCATATCGCTGAACATTCATGATTAATCCCTCCCATTATTGTTCTTCCTGACCGGCATCACACCTGATCGTTTAGCAACACCATGTGAATGTGGTCTTCCCACTTGCCGTTTATTTTCAGGTACTGGTACGCCAGCCCTTCATTATAAAAACCCAGCTTTTCCACCACCTTCATGGAGGCTGTGTTGCGGGGCATAATGTTGGCCTCGATGCGGTGGAGTCTGTACTCATCAAAGATCACTTCGATGCCTTTGGCAATGGCTTCCGTCATATAACCCTTATTGATTTCTTCCGCATCCAAACTATACCCCAAATGGCATGACTGAAAAGCGCCTCGTATGATGTTGTTGAAACCCACCAACCCAATAACCTTCTCGGGCTCTTCCTTCTTCATCACCCACAACCTAAGCATGCTGCCATTTTCAATGCCCATGGATTCACTGTACATCTTTTGTACGTGGTATTCCAGGTTATAGAAGCTTTCCGGTCTGGCAGGTTCCCACTTCTCTAAAAATTGCTGATTCCGTTGATAATAGTTCAGCACCCGCCTGGCATAGGCGCTGTCCAGAGCCTTAAGGTGCAATCTTTCTGTTTCATATTCCTTCATTAAGACTACCTCCGTACAATCTTCCCTGGGATGATACACTCTTTATTCTCTTACCCCTTTCCTTCAAACTTACTAATTATATGCAGTAACTTGTTCTGAAACAACTTGCTAGTGCTAAAGTAAAAGAGAAAGATCACAAGCGCATCTTTCTCTCACATATGTGTCTGAATGACTCTCAAGATAACAGGTAAACCGACTAAACCCTACTCACTTTCTGTTGCAGTACTCATCATCATCGGGTTATTTTCCATGATCGGTGCCGGAGCCTTGGTGTAGAGGGAGAGGATGGCGCCTGCCGCACTGAGCACTCCGGACACTACGTAACTCAGACCATAGGTACCGGTGACATCCCGAACAATACCACCCAGCAAAGGACCAAAGACGCCACCGATGCCCCAGGCAGTGATGACCATGCCGTAGTTAATGCCAAAATTCTTGACACCAAAGTAATCCACTGTGGTGGTTGGGAACAACGTCAGCATACCGCCGAAGGTGAATCCAACCACTGACACACCAAAAATCAGCATGGCAGGTGTGTTAAAGCTGGAGAAAAATGCGTACACTGCCACCTGGAGCAGAAACATGGCAAAAAGAGTTCTCATGCGTCCAAAGCGATCTGAAAGAACGCCGCAGCCAATTCTGCCAGTGCAATTGAAGATGGCATAGATGCCTACCAGCATGTAGGCATTGGTCATGCCTGCCTGCTCAATACCAATCTTGGACAACTGCCCAATGATCAACAGCCCGGCAAAGGTACCAAAGCAGAACATGGTCCAAAGCTTATAGAACTGAGGGGTCTTCAAGACTTCATTCCATTCATAATCCACTTTCTGTACCGGTGCCGACTTCTGCTCTTCGGTTTTTTCTGAAGTATCAATTTCAACACCTGCAGGCACGTATCCCTTCGGCGGGTTACTGATGAGCTGCGCCAGGGCCATAATCAAAACAAAGAAGCTTCCTCCCAGTATAAAAAACGTTTGTCGCAGACCAACGGTGGATAGTAAATGGTTGGTGATGGGGGCTATGTAGAGTGGTGCCAGTCCAAATCCGCTGACAACGATGCCGGAAATCAGGCCCCGCTTTTTTGGGCTGAACCATTTCACCGCCGCTGGTGTGGGTGCGGCGTACCCCATACCCATGCCCATACCAAAAACAATCCCGAAAAAGAGGGTTAATCCCAGAGGGGTTAAAAACAACCCTGACATTAAAAACCCAATACCCGCCAACACTGCTGCCGTCATGATAACGGGCCTGGGTCCCAGTCTGTCCTGCAGGCGGCCTCCCGGCACCATGGAAAGGGCAAACACCGCACAGGCAAACATGTAGGGAATCTGTGTCACAGTGGCACTCCACCCCAATTGGTCAATGAGTGCTGCAGAAATCACACCCCACGCATAAAGCACACCAAGCATCAGGTTCACACCCAGCCCGGCCATTGTGACAATCAAGCCACGATCAATTCCTTTCTTCTCCATATCAAACCCCCTCATTTTCTTTATAATCAAGTTTGTTCATCTTATCTTACCAGAAAGCATCCTCTCAGAAAACAAAAAACCAGCATTTTTTATTAGCCGGTTATAACTTTTTTTCTATTCCATCATGTGTTCAAGTACCTCTATCTCCATCAATCTGATTTTACCCCTGGAAAGTTCAAGAATATCCTTTTTTTCCAGTTCTTTCAACATACGGCTCACCACTTCCCTGGCAGTACCCAGTTCCTGGCTGATTTTTTCGTGGGTCATTATGATTGTAGTTTTTCCCTGGTCATGACTTGTATTGACTAAAAATCCGGCAAGTCGCTGGGTCATGCTGTGAAAAGTGACCTCTTCCGTGAGCATCATCAAATCTGTGATGGTTGTCAGCAGCCTTCTGATAACATAGTTTCGAAAAGCCGGATTAGCATTCATCAGCTGTTCAAAGAAATATCCAGGTATGGCCAGTACCCGTGATTCCTTTTCAACTTGTGCCATGGCATCAAAGGGTTCGTGTTCCAGAATACAACCCATGGTAAACAGGCAAGTTTCTCCTTTACCCACCCGGTAGTAAGTGATTTCCCTACCTTCTTCTGACATTTTATAAATCCGAATCAGTCCATCCAGCACCACATAGACATTCTCGCACAACGCTCCATTTTCCACCAGAAATTTACCCGCCGGATACCTTACCTCAAAAGCGTTTTCAAGCAATAGGTTTTGTTCTTCCGCGTTGAGCACTTCGACAAAAGGTAATATCCGAATGATTTCATCCCGTTTACTTTCAGTTTTCATCATGACTTCCTCCAAAAACACACTTTTTATCCGTTCATGGTACCACAAGGCCTTCTTCCAGTCAATGTGAACACCCAATTCCTGTGTGCTCCTCATGCTTCGAAAATTTTTTGTGGATTTGTGACTTTGTCACTGTACGAAAAAAGATAGTCACGTATGATAATCAGGAAACAAGTGCCCCAAAACACAAATTGAAGGAGGAAATCAGCAAAATGAAGAAATCGAAAAGACTCATCTTTAGTCTGACACTGTTATTGACCCTGTTATTTGGTGCTGTGCAGGCCCCTGTCATGGCTGCAGAGCAACCTCAAATGCAAATGATACTGGAATATGAAAGCCGGTATGATTTTGAGGAGACCACACGATTGTTTGAAGAAAAAGTAAAGAGTGAAGGGTGGTCCATTGTTCAGGTCTTTGATTACAAAGAAATTTTGGAAAAAAAAGGATTTGACATCCTGAACATTAAAATCTTTGCCGTTTGCTCCGGAAAATATTCCGGTGCCATTCTGGAACTGGACGATGAACGAATGGTATCTCCATTGATGCCCTGCACCATCTCCATCTATGAAAAATCCGATGGAAAAACCTACATTTCTCAATTGAATTCCGGTGAAGTCGCACAACCTTTTGGCGGAGTCATTGCTGAAACAATGCAGGCTGTCGCAAAGGAAACCAAAACCATGATCAGCGACCTGATTGTTGTCAGACCAGCGGCACCAGCCACCCTTCCTGCTCCCGCCACAAAAGCTTACCAGGGGCATGTCGACTGGTTTGCCCGTCAGTCAGGTGGTAACGGAATGGAAGCTTACGCTGCTGCCATCATGGCGAAGGAAGACGCAGGCAAAGCTCTTCATGACACTGCATCTGCCACAGCTTTCAAAAAAGATCATCCTCAGTTCTTCATGGAAGCTTCTGCCATGGAAATGCAAATGATCCTGGAACAGCAAAGCAAATATGATTTTGATAAAACCGTTGCCCAATTGAAAGAAAATGTCAGCGAATCCGGCTGGTCAGTGGTTGGCGAATTTGATTACAAAGAAATATTGGCCAACAAAGGGTTTGACATCAACAACATCAAAATTCTGGCCGTTTGCTCCGGTAAATACTCTGCAGACATACTTTCTTTGGATGACGAACGTATGGTATCACCTTTGATGCCTTGCCGCATTGCCGTTTATGAAAAGAGTGACGGCAACACCTATATTGCACGGCTAAATTCCGGCGAAGTGGCACAGCCTTTTGGAGGCGTCATCGCTGAAACTATGCAGGCAGTAGCACTTGACACAGAAGCCATCGTGAAAGACCTGCTGCAATAAACAGGAAGCATTAATAAAATTCAAAAAGTGCATCTCAACCAGCGTTTCTGGATAAGATGCACTTTTCGATTTTTTGTATTTCCAGGGTTTTGCTAAACACAGGCCCAGGCCAATCCATAATGTCTGTGGTTCACTGATTGGGGTTCAGAATGTAAAATTTGAATCGATTATCCAGATTGCCAAAACATTCTGCTAAACCTCACTCTCCTCTACCGCCAGCTTCCGTACCAACTCCATTTTGTTTCGAATACCCAGTTTCTGGTAAATGTTTCTGGTGTGGAATTTGATGGTGTGTTCTGTGATACCCAGGGTTTTGGCAATGGCCCGATAAGTATATCCTTTTCGAAGGTACGCGATGATCTCCCCTTCCCGGTCAGTGAGTTGGTATTTTTCACGGATTTGCATCAGTGGATTAGGTGTTTCTTCTGTTGGGTTTTCCTTTGATTTTATGGATCCAGTCTCATATTGAGTGTGGTTACCTTGATCAATGACTGGCGGCACAACTACCGGATATAAACTGCCCACCAGAAAAATATGGTGCTGAAACACACGGGTTAGTTCCCTGTTCACAACAGGTAATAAAGCAAGGCCCACAAAGATAACCCCAAAAGCTGCCAGAGAAATTTCACTTCTTCCTTCTGGCATGGCATGAATAGCGTTTCCCACAATTCCACCAACTAAGATCCCCATCACATTGGCGGCCAGACCAATTCCCAGCACCATGGCCGGGCGCCTGGAATAGTCAAGAAAACTGGCCATAAGGCTCCACCAAAAAATGTCGAACACCCCCAAAGCACCCAACATTAAGGTGAAGATCAATAAAAAGCTGACTGCATTGGCGGAAAGCAAGCCAAAGATCAGATAACCCAGTCCCATCATGGCCAAAGCCATATACAGTGTGTTGGACCGATTGGCTTTTTCGGGCATGGTACGCAACAGTACCAGTGCGGCGATGTATGGAATCGCCCAATAGAAGCTGGTGAGCAGTGGCAGGTGGGCAAAGGTGGGTGTAACCACCAGGTACATAATACCCGAATTCAGTGTTATGAGAATAATAAAAAGACACAACCATGCAAAAGGACGTACAAGGGAGGGAGGTGCTGACTTCCTGGCAATTTCTGAAAGGTTCTGCCTGCTCTTTCCCATGAGTTCAGATGATACGAAGGCTGGCCCAAGAATCCAGAGTGTGGCAAGTGCTACGAAAAGAAGTGTGATAGCCAGTATTTTACCCATCATTACATGTACCAGGAGGGTCAACACGTCGACGAAAATCATCAACAGATTGGCAATGATCAACACATCCACCACTGTGGTGAAGCGTTGTGAGGAAGGAACCATTGCCTGAAGGGGTTGACCCAAGGCCGCCACATAGATTCCCGAAAAATAAGCCATGATAAATAAAGCCGGGTATCCTGCCACAGACATGGGCAGAAAAAGGAAAAGACTTGCCATCAGGCAGATTAGAACCGCTGACGCCATGGCCCGCCAGGCTTGGTGCAGGTTTTTTACCCCCCATGCACCTGTTAGTAACCCCAGCAAATGGACACCCATTAACACCAGGCTCATGGAGGAACTGTATACTCCCTCCCGGTTCATCAATTCCCTGACAACAACTCCGTCAAAGGGAATGATAAGAATCCATCCAAAAAAGACCGCAGCACACAAAGTGAGTGGTTTTCTGGGGTTTTCAAGGACATGGTTTTGCCGTTCATGTAATGCAGATAAGAGTGAATTCATGAGTACCTCCAGTAACGCCAACCTTTCTGGTCATCATTGTAGATTTCATTATAGCATAACATCTCATAACGAAGTAATGGAATCCGATTTTTTAAACAGGATTTCTGATTTATGTCCGGTCTTTTTAGGGAATAAAAAAGCACCCTCTCCAATCTAGTAGAAAAGGATGCTTTTATTCGATTTTAGCAAGCTGCCCATCGACCTACTTGCTGGGCCGTGGCGGCATGAGGATAATGTTCCTTGAAGATCTTGTAGTAATACAGCTCTTCCTTTGAGCGGATCTGAATTCCCTCGTCTTCAAGAACTTTGGCTGTCTCTATGAGAAAATCAGATGTGTCAATGCTGTTTTCCATGAATTCTTCGATGCAGTCTTTTGCCCCGCTGCCTTCGGAAAATTCTTCCTTGTCCCGCCACAAAATAGAGGAAGGCAGGTTGGTTTCACCATCAAAAGCTTTTCGCAAAATCCATTTTTCAATGTCATTGTTGCCGTTGGAAAGAATTTTCCATTCCACCGGGATTTTCAGGGCATAAGCCATCAAGTCTTCGTCCAGGAAAGGGGTTCTTACTTCAAGGCCGTTGGCGGCACTCATCCTGTCACCCCGTTGCAAACCGATTTCATGCAAACCATTGATGACGCGGATCAGTTCCCTGTCCAGGGCTTCCGGGTCTTCAATGTTTTTCAGATAACTGTAGCCACTAAACAGCTCATCGGCTCCTTCACCACTTAAGACCACATCGACGTGTTCCTTTGCCATCTTAAAGGCAAAATGATTAGGCACGGCACTCCTTACTAAGGAAGGCTCGAAGGATTCCAGGTAGTAAATGACTTGAGGCAGGGCTTCCACCATCTCTTCCAGGCTATATTCGTATTCATAATGGTCTGTACCCAACGCCTTCGCCACTTCCCGGGCAGCAGGAATATCTGAGGAATTGGGTGAACCCACACAGAATGATTTTCCAGGCATCCGGCCTGTCTCTTTGGCAATGGCTGCCACCAAACTGCTATCCAGTCCACCACTGATCATCAGTCCCAGGTGTTTATCCCCTTCCAAAGAATGATGAACAGATTTTCTTACCAAGCGTCGCACCTCATGAATCACTTTCTGCTGACTTTCATCGTCTGAGGCAATTTTATCCTTTGCTGGAACCACTTCGTTGTATTGAACAAAACCTTTCCCCGATTGGTAGTAATGGCCTGGGGGAAAAGCAATGGCTGTCTTTGCGTGTTTTGACAGGGATTTTATTTCAGAGGAAAACACATAATGGTCTTTTTCCCCGGCATAGTAAAGGGGTTTTGCGCCCAGGGTGTCACGTGCGGCATAAAAAACAGGCTCCTGTCCACCATCGTCGATGATCATCAAGGCAAAAGAACCCTTCAGTTCGGCAACAAAGACAATTCCCACTTCACGAAATCGATTCACCAGTGCTTCCATGTCACCTTCTAACGTCTGGTCCAGTTCACCATCCCAGATGATGGTAGTTTTACCATCCTGGCTCACATAGGATTCTTCCTGTATTGTCTCATTAGTCTGTAGATTGGTTCCCAGACCAATGGCTGCTTTGTCATCATAAAAATAATGTTGATGATGACTACCTCGATGCTCCATGAGTTTCAACAAAGAGGGCAATTCTGTTTTTTCCTGACTGTTTTCTTTCATAATTCCTGCGATCGCAGACATGCATATAACCACCTTTTTTAATTGTTGATAACCTACTTAGTAAGCCTATCATGGCAGTTACTTGCCTGCAAATGACTTAATCCGGTAGAAACCACTCAACCGTGACGGAGCATGGTTGAGACAATGTAAGGGTGTTTCAGGTGCTTCATGGTCACCTATGAGGTTATATGCTCTTGTTTACTGGGTAGTACGATTCTTATCTTATATTTGTAACTGACGGTTTTTCACATAATGGCACTTGGCCTTCAAACAGTTGATGCACTGCAAGTTTGCATTGGAGATGGAGGAAAACCGATGGGCATAGCGGGCATGCATTATTTCCCATTGGATGAGAATGGCAACAGAAACCACCACCAGACTCCATGTCCAAAATGAAGGAATGAAGATAAATGGAGAGAAAATCATGAAATGGCCCCAGTTGAAGATGCGGCAAGTGTTGCAACATAAATTACCAATGATCCAGGACCTGAAGGGACACCATACATTGATACAGAACTCATCGGCAAAATAAAAGAAAACCACTATGAGATGAATGCCTCGTGTACCGATGATCCCATTGCGAAGAAGCAACCCAACAACAGTTAGCAGCAAGCCCCAGAAAAAGGCAGATCGGCAGGCACCCCGGTTGTTAGCTTCGACGGATGACTGCAGTTGCTCTTTCGTGTAATGAACCTTTGTGGGTTGAAAGTGCTTAGCAAGGTGTCTGCCACAGGAGACATGGCGGTTGAGATGAGGAATAAACACCTGTATCATTCCCAGCATCATCACAAACCAGAGTACATGGTACAATCGAAAGAACCCAAAATCGTAGAAATAAAGGTGTTCCAGTAGCTGAGGCTGAAAAAAGGCCATGCCAATCACTACGGCCATAAAGAGGCTGCGAAAGAGAAATTTTCTGCTGTGGATTTCCACCATTCCATACCACCTGCCTGACATTAGCCTATCAGTTAGCCATGTTTCTATAGATTACTGTGTTCTATTATAAATGAAAAACCTTGATTTCTGCAATGTTTCTGTTTTTATTCGTCCAATCACCAGAAGAAAGCAAAGATTTGATAGCAGGAAAATCGAACCAAGTCGGCCAGGACCAAAGTTTTTAGATCATAGGCAACACAAAAACAAAAATATTGCGAGTGAAGTCGTTCCACAATGGTATAAATAGTCATATATAATCATTCCTACAACTTGAAATGAGGGATCCCTATGAAAATTTCAAAATTAATTGCCTGGATCGGCCTTATTGCCATGACCCTTGCAATCGCCAATGGTTTTATCGTTGGAGATTTTGCTTCCGACGGTGCCGAGCTGATGGCAAATCCCTGGGGAATCGTTTCCCTGGTTGACCTGTACGTCGGATTTACCCTGTTCTCCTTATGGATTGCCTTCCGGGAAGGCAGCCGCCTGGTGGCAGGGGTGTGGATTGTTCTTATGATGACCCTTGGCTTCTTCACCGGAGCCCTGTACGTTCTCATCGCCCTTCACCAGAGCAAAGGTGACTGGGCCACTTTCTTCCTAAAAGACCGTAAAAATAAAGTGCTGAAAAATCTTCAGCAACGAAATGGGTGATAATCATGGCCGGTAAAGGAAAAGAAATTCTGGATGAACTGCGGCTGGTAGTCACAGGTAAAACCCTGGACGCATTGTTACCTCCCCTGGTGTTTGCCATCACCAACGGGTTCTGGGGACTTAACCGGGCCGTTTTGGTGGCCCTGTCACTGTCTCTGCTGCTGGGGTTGCGACGCCTGCTTCTGGGTCAAAAAGCGACTTATGCCCTTGGCGGATTTCTCATGGTAGGCTTGGCCTCCGGACTTGCTTTGCTTACCCGAAACGCCTCCAACTACTTTATCTCCTCCGCTATCACCAGTGGGATTCTTTTAACAGCTGCCTTGGCCAGCCTCTTCATGGGAAAACCTCTGGCTGCCTGGGCCAGTCACCTTTCAAGAGGATGGCCACTGGACTGGTTCTGGCGTGCAGACATAAAACCTGCCTACCGGGAAGTCACTTTGTTTTGGGCCGTTTTCTTTTCCCTGCGCCTCAGCCTGCAACTAGTACTGCTGCGCAGTGGTGATGCCCTTCGTCTGGCCTGGGCCAATACACTTTTAGGTTGGCCAGTAACAGGATCGGTGCTTGTCATCAGTTATCTCTACGGCATCTGGCGGCTTCATAACCTGGGAGGCCCCGGTGTAGACGAGTATCGGAAAGGTGTGCAGCCTCCCTGGCGAGGGCAAGTGCGGGGATTTTAGCTGCTTGATTGATGAAAGCCCTGGCATTATATGCCAGGGCTTTCAGGTTGTGTATAACGCTCATGAGCCTAGAACTTAATCATAATCCTTCTTATCAATCTAGCCTGTTTCCCTTCACTAGGCCAAGTCAAACCGATCAGCGTTCATCACTTTGTTCCAGGCGGTTATGAAGTCATTGACAAATATCTCCTTGGCGTCGTCGCAGGCATAGGCTTCTGCTATGGCCCTCAACTCGGAGTTGGACCCAAATATCAGGTCCACCCGGGTGCCTGTCCACTTCAATTCCCCAGTGTTCCGATCCCTACCTTCAAACACATCGGCGTCTTCTGCTGTGGGTTTCCATGCGGTGCTCATGTCCAATAAATTAACAAAAAAATCGTTTGTCAGGGTTTCAGGGTTTTTCGTGAAAACGCCATGAGGTGATTGCTTATAATTGGCGTTCAGCACCCGCATACCGCCCAAAAGTACCGTCATTTCAGGAGCTGTCAAGTCCAGCAATTGAGCTCTGTCCACCAGCATTTCCTCTGCTGTCACAGCGTATTTGGCTTTTTGGAAATTCCGAAAGCCATCGGCTTTGGGTTCAAGCACTTGAAAAGCTTCCACATCGGTTTGCTCTTCTGTTGCGTCTGTACGGCCCGGGGTAAAGGGCACTGTCACATCAAATCCAGCCCTCTTAGCTGCTTGTTCCACGCCTGCGCATCCGGCCAACACGATGAGGTCTGCCAGTGAAACTGATTTGTTTCCAGTTTGTGAACCATTGAAATCATCCTGTATTTTCTGAAGGGTGCTCAAAATATCTTCCAGTTTTTCCGGCTGGTTAACTACCCAGTTTTTCTGGGGTGCCAGGCGTAAACGGGCTCCGTTGGCTCCACCCCGCTTATCGGAAATTCTGAAAATAGAGGCCGCAGACCAGGCAGTGTACACCAGATCGGCAACGGAGATGTCTGTTTCAACTAATTTCGCCTTGAGGGACGCAATATCATTGTCGTTGATAAGTGCATGATCCACTTCCGGAACCGGGTCCTGCCAGATTAACTCTTCTTTGGGCACTTCAGGTCCCAAATAGCGGGAGACAGGGCCCATGTCACGGTGGGTTAGCTTATACCAGGCACGAGCAAAAGCATCGGCCAGTTCTTCCGGATTGTCTCTAAAATGCTGGGCAATGGGCCGGTAGATGGGGTCCATGCGCAACGCCAAGTCAGCGGTGGTCATCATGGGCGGGTGTTTCTTTGATTGGTCATGGGCATCCACCACCATGTCTTGCGGTTCTGTTTGAATGGGATGCCATTGCCAGGCACCTGCAGGGCTTTTCTCCAAGTCCCAGTCATATTTAAAGAGAAGTTCCAGGTAGGTGTTGTCCCATTTGATGGGCGTGGGAGTCCAGGCACCTTCAATACCGCTGGAGATAGTGTCGCCGCCAACACCGCTTCCCATGCTGTTTTTCCAGCCCAGTCCTTGCTGTTCAATGGGTGCAGCTTCCGGCTCAGGACCAACCTGGGCAGCATCACCTGCACCGTGGCACTTACCAAAGGTATGGCCGCCAGCCACCAGGGCCACAGTTTCATAATCGTTCATGGCCATACGGGCAAAGGTTTCCCGAATGTCTTTCCCTGATTCCACAGCGCTTGGCTGACCGTTGGGACCTTCCGGGTTCACGTAGATCAGTCCCATCTGCACTGCCGCCAAGGGGTTCTCCAGGTCACGTTCCCCGGAATAACGTTGATCATCCAGCCATTCTGTCTCAGAACCCCAATAAACGTCTTCCTCCGGTTCCCATACATCTTCACGGCCGCCGGCAAAGCCAAAGGTTTTAAAGCCCATGGACTCCAGTGCACAGTTCCCTGCCAGCACCATCAAATCGGCCCAGGAAATCTGTTTGCCGTATTTCTTTTTAATGGGCCACAGCAAACGACGGGCTTTGTCTAAATTCACATTATCCGGCCAGCTGTTCAGCGGTGCAAATCGTTGATTCCCGGAACCTGCACCACCCCGGCCATCACCCATACGGTAGGTACCGGCACTGTGCCATGCCATGCGGATGAAAAGTGGTCCATAGTGGCCATAATCCGCAGGCCACCAATCCTGAGAGTCTGTCATCAACGCATACAGGTCTTTCTTGATGGCGTCCAAGTCCAGCTTTTTGAATTCTTCCGCATAATCAAAGTCTTTTCCCATGGGGTTTCTTGTCACAGGATTTTGATGTAACACTTTCAGGTTCAACTGGTTGGGCCACCAATCCCGGTTAGAAGTACCCCCACCTGCCACTGGCCGCTTTGTCATACCTGTCACCGGACATTTCTTCTCTTCACTCATCGTATCCCCTCCTTCAGCATTTATAACACAATTGGTAAAAAACTCTATTGTAACAATTATAACACGATAATCTTTCCAAATCCATTGTAAACTGGATTCCTCTGTCGTTAATAATATAATTTATGCAAACATTAAAAGGCTCACTGCCATGACAACCATTCCCAGAATCATGCCATAGATGGCAATATGGTGTTCCCCATACTTCTCGGCGGTGGGTAACAGTTCATCAAGTGAAATGTACATCATGATGCCTGCCACCATGGCAAAAACAAGCCCAAACATGGCTTCCGTAAAGTAATTATAGAGTAGGAAGAACCCAACCAGCGCCCCTACAGGTTCTGAAAGACCCGATACAAAAGACCAGAAAAAGGCCTTTTTTCGGCTTCCGGTGGCGTAAAAGATGGGCACAGAAACCGCGATGCCTTCAGGAATATTGTGAATGGCGATGGCCACAGCAATGCTGATCCCAAGTGCCGGGTCGTGGAGGGCACCGATGAAGGTGGCCAACCCTTCAGGGAAATTGTGTATCGCGATGGCCAGTGCCGAGAACATACCCATCCGAAGTAAATTTTTGTCTTCTTTTCCTACTTCCAGCTCCTTAACATCATGCACTTCATGGGGGTTTTCCGCTTCTGGCACCAACTTATCTATGATGGCAATCAAAGCAATTCCCACAAAGAATGCAATGGTGGTATACCAATATCCCCGGGTGTCACCGTACACTTCACCCAAAGACTCTCTGGCTTTAGCAAAAATCTCAACCATTGAAACATAAATCATTACCCCCGCTGAAAATCCAAGGGCCGCTGATAAAAAGCGCTTGTCTGTTTGTTTGGTATAAAACGCCAAAACAGAACCAACGCCTGTTGACAAGCCGGCAAACAACGTTAATGCAAAAGCAAACAAAACCTGGTTCATGGTAAAATCCATTGTCATCACTCCTGTTTGTCATAATTGAATGCGAATAAGTAACAGTGGTGTAATACCCCAGATGCAAAAAATGAATCGATTAAATATATCATTTGTTTACAGCAGATTCTTTTTAATCAGGGAGATTTACTCATTATAGCCAACTGCCAATTCCTTTTCCAGGAGATGATATTCCAGTGAAATGTTGATTTATACCTATAAAGGGGCATATATATAATAAAGGAAATCAGCATTATGAAAGTGGCTTACGTCGTGTTTATGTCGGTTTTCTCCTGTTATTCATAGGCAACCTACAAAGGAGGTAACACAATGCGTAACGACTTACGACAGTCACACGCCGCTGATCATTCCATTAACACATTTACCGCCTATGCCCATGAAGTGTGGGTCCCTAACAACAAAAGTGCTTCTCACCAGAACCGAACTCTACAGCAGAAGGCCTCCCCCCTGGGGAGAACGTCTCTGAACTGGATTATCAGGTTGATCAGCATTTTCCTCATCCTGGTCATTGTCATCGGACTTTCCGTTGGCCTTGTTTTTATGGGCTGGGTTCTTTCCGTGCTCAAGGACACCCCCCCTCTCTCAGCTGATAATATCTATCAGTACATGGAACAGTCTTCCCTGGTTTATGACAGCCAGAACAACTACCTCATCACCGTGGAAACACCCATCCACCGAAAAATCATAACTTACGATGAAATACCTGCAGTGGTGCGCAATGCTTTTATTGCCATTGAAGACGAACGTTACTGGGAGCACCCCGGCGTGGATTTCAAACGTCTTATCGGCGTGATCTGGATCAATTTCCGGGACGGCACCCGCCAGGGGGGCAGCACCCTGAACCAGCAGTTGGTGAAAAACCTGTTCTTAACCAGGGAACAAACCTATGAACGGAAGCTGAAAGACATCTATTACGGTGTGGAACTGCAACGACAGTTGTCAAAACACCAGATTTTGGAAGCCTATCTGAACCATGTTTACCTGGGCCGTGGCGCATACGGCATCCAGGCAGCGGCAGAGGTCTATTTTAATAAAAATGCCCAGGAACTGACACTGGCCGAGGCTTCTTACCTGGCCACCATTCCACGCAACCCCACACGTTATGCCCTGACCAAAGAAAAAGCCATGGAAAACCTGGCCAGCGATGAAATCATTGTGACAGAACTGGACAACGAACGAGTGCTGGTGCCCAACCAAAACGCCTATTTCCGACAGGGACTTGTACTAACCGCCATGCTGCGAAACAACCTCATCACCCCGGAAGAATACAGCAAAGCTAGGGAGACGGCACTGGAGTCACTGCTAATGCCCACCAATCTCTTTGAATATGAATATTCCTGGTTCTTCATGGACATGGTACAGAAAGAGGCGGTGGAAGCCATCAAGGCACATTACCAAGTGAATCACCAGGAAGCACAGGACATGTTGCTTCACGGCGGTTTTAAAGTTTACACCACACTGGATCCTGGAAAACAGCAAATCGTGGATAACTTTTACAACGACGACAGCCATTTCCCCGGTTACAATCCGGAAACCAATCAGCCCCAAAGTGCTTTTGTGCTTTATGACCATCATACAGGTGAAGTATTGGCCGTCATCGGGGGCAGGCACATTGACGAAGGCAAGCAGCTGTTCAACCGGGCTGCTGAACCTCGCCAGCCAGGATCAGCCATGAAGGCTCTGGCAGCTTATTTCCCGGCCCTTGAACACGGTTTCAAGCCTGAAAGCATTATCACTGACAGACCCATTCACTACGACCTGGATGATCCGGAAAAATTATGGCCCAGTAACTGGTATGAGGGGCACCGTGGTAGAATGACATTAACAGAAGCCTTAGCTCAGTCCAGTAACGTGGCTGGCGTGGCCTTGCTTGGACGGCTCACTCATAGTCATGAAGATAACCTGGCCATTATGGGCGAAAGCCTCCAACGGCTTGGCATTTCAACCTTTGTGCCTAAATCTGCCCCCTTGCAGCAAGGTACTGAACTTCTACACGACGAAGTCTACTCCACAGTACTGGGTGGTATGACTTACGGGGTGTCTCCCCTGGAAATGGCTGCTGCCTTTGGTACCTTTGCCAATGGAGGTGTTTTGTCAGAACCCACAGTAATCCTGAAAATAGAAGATTCTTCAGGAAAAATTATTTACCGTGGAGGAGGGCAAAAACGCGTCACTACCCCCGACATTTCTTACCAAATGACGAACATGCTTATCACTGCGGTAGAAAAGGGCACTGGCCGACGTGCTTCCATCACCACTGGTAACCGGGACATTCCTGTTGCAGGAAAAACCGGAACCACCACCAACCAACGAGACGCCTGGTTTGTTGGCTACACACCTTATTACACAGCCACTGTCTGGGTGGGTAATGACCTCAACGAAGACCTTCCTCAAGGCAGTGCCATGGCGGCACAAATCTGGTCAGATGTCATGAAAGAAATCCATGAAGGACATGAACCCCTTCAGTTTTCTGAACCTACGTCATAATGTCTGTGATTGAGTTATTTAATACAACAAATTAACAAGAGGTGTACGATTATGAACTTCAGGAAAATCAACAGACAATCCCTTTTATTTGTGATAATTTTCATTCTTTTGTTCAGCCACTTCCCATCAATCGCTGTTCAACAGATCTTTGCTTATGACATACCAATCAACTACGAGGAAATGACACACCAACTGCATTATTTTGCGGGTCAATACCCGGAAATTGTTTCATTGGAGAGTCTGGGAAAGTCGGTGGACGGTCGAAACCTCTGGTTGGTGAAACTGGGAAAAGGTGACATTGAACTCCATATCCATGGATCGCTTCATGCACGGGAACGGATTACCACCAACATCATCCTGAAAAACCTGGAAGAATACACGGCGGCCTACCAACTCGAAGATCAATTAATCGAAGGCTATCATGTCAAAGACTTACTAGACGAGGTTACAATCTATTTTGTGCCCATGGCCAATCCAGATGGGGTGGACTACACCATTGGAGGTAAAGGCTCTATCCAAACCCATGGGTTGAGAACACAGTTGGATGAAATGTCCCTCACAGACGATTCCGTTCACTTCCCTCCCGGCCTTATGCGCTGGAAAGCAAATATTCGTGGTGTTGATTTGAACCGTCAATTTCCACTGGGATGGGAAAACGAACTATACAAAGATCCCGGCTATCCCTCTGATTCCATGTATAAAGGAGAAGCACCACTAAGCGAGCCGGAATCAAGGATACTCTATGATCTTCAGTTAAACCATCCCTTTATGATTAATGTTACCTACCACACACAAGGTTCTGTTATCTTCTGGTACCAAACTGAAGATTGGCTGGTGCGCCAAAAAACCCATCGGCTGGCTGACAAGGTTGCATCCCATACTGGGTTTGAGTCTGTTCCCACGGACGCAACTGGCGGAGGTTTCACTGATTGGAGTATCGGGTCACTGTATACCCCTTCACTTACCTTGGAATTCGGAAAAAACCAATATGCCGATGCTGATTTTGATACCATCTACCCTGCTGCCCGGTCACTCCCCTTATTGCTTGCGGAGGAAGCCATACGCATGGATCAATTGGTCACCTATGAAATCCAGGTGAATGGTAAAACTGTAAAAAAATATGAATTTGAACACCATGCCCATGCATCTATACAAAACTATCTTTCAGATGAAGAACAGGATGTAGCGATCATCAAACGTACATTAGCCCAGAGAATGTCTTTAAAAGCGATTCATACCAAAACCATGATGAAACAATATGAACCTCTCATTTTCTCTTCTCTTCGGCTTCTCTGCGAAACATGCACAATTCTACAGAAATAATTCATATTCTACCGGCCAAATGCAGCAGCATCAGCAGGCTTTTCTAAGTGAATTAATGGAAGAAAGCGAAATTGAAATACTCATCTAAGTTCTCATAAACAGAAATAATCGAAAAGGAAATTCCCGGTGGTGGGAATTTCCTTTTCGATTTCTTTGTATTTACGCCATAAAACAGCCTCAGCATAACACAGAGGCTGTCAATGACTCTCTTAATGAGGTTTATTCCTTCATGGCCTTTTCAATGACCCTGCGCAGAGCTTCTTCCTGGTCTGAACCAACCACCTTATAACGATCTGCAACGATAAATGTTGGCACGCTGTTCACTTCAAATTTTTCAATTAATTTCAGGCAAGGCTTGAAGATTTCATTGTTTGTCTCCCGAATGAAAGCCTGGAGCTCCTGCCGGTTCATCCCGGCTTTTTCTCCAATGTCCAGCAGCACATCTATTTGACCAATGTTACGCCCTTCTTCAAAGTAGGCGTGGTAAATTTCATTACGGAAAGATTCTCCGTGTTGTTGCTGAAGTCCATAAAATTCCGCCAACAGGGCATTATGTGAGTTGGCCATGCGCTCCATGCCAGCGTATTCGTAACCAAAGCGTTGTCCCCGTTCCTTCAGGTCATCCAACTTCACCTTAAAATTCTTCGATCCAAACCGTTCAGCCAACAGCAAGCCATCCTCAGGTGTCCCTGGATGCAGTTCAAAGGGAATCCATTCCACTTCAAGAGGGTATTCCTTTTCCAATTCATTGACAAGACCCTTGCCAAGGTAGCAATAGGGTCATATAAAATCATAAAACATTTTAATATTTACCATGGTCTCACCTTCCTTTTTTTAGTATGATACAGATAACCTAAACAGGCCACTGTTATTCTTATACCCAGAACCAACCTCTATCCACGATTGTGTTTGGCCGTCAGGAGTGAACCCCCATGTATAAAACCAGCGACATCGCCAGAAAAAACAACATCCACCCCAACACCGTACGGTTTTATGAACGGTTGGGTCTGATTTCATCGGTTTCCAGAAATGCCAATGGATACCGGGTTTTTAACCACAGGCACCTGGTTCAGGTAATGGTTCTAAGATGCATCTTTCTGGATGACTGGCCAGGAGAAGCCATCCGAAAAGCCTCCAAAGAAATCATAGCTGCCATGAAGTCCTGGGATTTGGACGCTGCCCGACATTTCACCCAGGCATATAAAAAAGTCATTGAAGCTGAAAGGCAAAAAGCCCTGCAGGCCATCCATATTCTGGAAAAATGGTCAGAAATACCAGCAATGTCTAATACGGACCAGACCTATAACAGGCGAGAAGCGTCTGCACTTTTGGGTGTCACCCCGGAAGCCTTGCGAAACTGGGAGCGTAATGACCTGATCCACATACCCCGACGCGGGCAACACCAGACCCGGTTCTATACCCAGCGAGAAATGGAGCGACTTAAAGTGATTTACCTCCTCAGACAGGCTAAATTCAGCATGTCCGCCATTCATAACTGCTTAACAAAGCTGGATGATGGCCACCGAAGAGACGCATTGAATGCTTTACAACATCCTAACGAGGAAGGGAACATTTGGACAGGCGACCGATGGTTGTCGGTGCTGGAACGAACAGCCGCCAAAGCTGACCAGATTTTAAAAATTCTTGATGATGCGAAAAAATGTTAACCCTACACTTATACACCACCCTCTTTCCAGGTGATATGATGCCTCTGAAGCAAATTATCTGAATAAACAGGAGGGGTTTTATGAAAACAAATGTGACAAACAAAAGTATGATCGGCCAGCATCTTAAGACGTTGGTGCAGGACATCGGTGAACGGCCTGTGGGCAGTCCCGGAAACCAGCAGGCAGTGGACTATGCGGCCCAGGTATTGCAGTCACTGGATTGGAAGGTGCAGCTGGATGACTTTGAGTGTATTGACTGGGAAGATGCCTCCGTCCAGCTGCTGGCGGACGGCCATCGTTACACGGCTTATGCCAGCCCCTATTCCCCTGGTTGCGACGTCAGGGCAGAACTTGTCGTGGCAGACACCATGGAAGAACTTCAAAATGCTAAGCTTCACAACCGCATTCTCCTCATGACCGGGCAACTGAGCAAAGAACAGATTATGCCGAAAAACTTCATCTTCTATAACCCGGAAGAACACCAAAAACTGATCTCCCTGCTGGAAGAGAAAAAGCCTCTGGCCATCATCTGCGCCACCGGCCCGGGAGAGGGTTTGTCAAAGGGACTAGACCCCTTTCCAGTCTTTGAGGATGGCGACTTTCACATTCCCTCTGTTTATATGAAAGAAACGGAGTCAGAACCGTTGATCAAGTGCCAGGGCCAGGAGGTGACCCTCGTTAGTAAATCCCGTCGCATCCCATCCACCGCACAAAACCTGGTAGCCCGAAAAAGTGGTTCTGATAACAGTGCTGGACGTCTCATTTTGTGTGGCCACATCGATGCCAAGAAAAACACACCAGGTGCTGTGGATAACGCCACCGGTGTGGCTGTTCTCCTGGCCCTGGCGGAAAGGCTTCAACAGTATACTGGTGCCTATGACCTTGAGCTCGTTGCCTTCAATGGAGAAGACTATTACGCCATTCCGGGGCAGATGCTGTATCTACACCAGAATGAAGGCAATTTAAAAGATATCAAAATGGTGATCAACATCGATGGTGCCGGCCACATTGATTCTCGTTCAGCCCTTTCCTTCTACAACCTGTCGGAAATGAGCACCAGAGAAATCCTGGAAACCGCCGGCGAGTTTAACACCATTGTTCCCGGAGAAGAGTGGTACGAAGGCGACCACTCCATGTTCCTCCAACAGGGCATACCCTGCATGGCTGTCACTTCATCCAATTTGCATGAGGCGGTCATGAACATTTCCCATACACCTGAAGACAGCCTGGATAAAGTAAACCAGGCCCTCCTGGAAGACCTGGCTGCTTTTTTGCACGCATTGTTAACCACCTAACCGCATGATCAGTGGAACAACTAAAGGAACCATCAGTGCCATGGTCATGCCACTGATAAAGGCAATGATGGTGATGTTTGCGTCTGTTTCTTTGGAAATCACAGGGAGAGCGATGCTCATGGCTGAAGCGCCGGACATACCGGTGGCTTCAAGCCCTCCCAGCATTTTCACCACCAGGGGAATCAATACCAAAGAGCCCATTTCCCGGGTAATGTTGGTGATGAAGGCCAGTGTTCCCAAATATGCACTGTGACGGGTCAACTCCACTCCTACGAAGGAATACCAGCCAAAGCCTGCGCCAACTGCTCCTGCCTGGTGCCAGGGCATTTTAAGAATCAGCACACCTGCCAGACTGGCGCCGCTGATACTACCCAGGGCAGCCATCAGCGGTACCAACAGAATCCTTGGCCCCATACGCCGCAGATGGCTAAACAAACCTTTCTGGCGTCCCACGCCAATGCCCACCAAAAATAGCACCATCATCAATCCCACACTGATCAGTGTGTCCAGGGTGTCTATAAAGGAGGCCGGCACCAAAAAAATACCCATGAAAACACCCAGGACCAGCACAAGTAAGATCCATTTGGTCATTGTGTATCCTCCTCCCATCGAAGGACATACTTTGCCACCAGCCTGACACCGCCTATACTGAAGGCTACGGATGACACCACCAATACAAGGGCCTGGATCCCAATGGTGCGAAAACTGTTGAGCACATACTCATCCATCCCAATCTTAATGCCCATCATAAATATTAATAGAAACAAAGAAACGCTTAGCAACCGGTCTGCCTGTTTCTCACCACCAGGTTTTAAGAAACCCCGGGCACTGATGAAACCTCCCGTCAGCAACACCGCAATGTATACTAAAATTGTCAAGACGATGCCCCCTTTCCAATGCAGCGGTAAACCTCAATAAGGTATAACACATTTTCTAGTGAAAAGTAAACATCCTCAACCCATTAAATCCGTTACCTGCACATCCGGATGATGATACCGCTCCCGTTTAACGGTTCCCTTTTTATACTGCAACGCCTGCTGCGGACACCAGTGCATACAGGCCAGACAATGCTCACATTTGTGAAGCCACTGGGGTTTTTGGTTCACCATCATGATGTTTTCGTTGGGACAAACCCGGGCGCAAATGCCACACCCGTTACACTTTTCATCTGCCCAAAAATGTTTGTCTTTCTCTTCTGGTTGAAAGGTTCTGGAAAGAATGTTTCCCATCAATTTCGCCGCAACCGTTCCCTTTTCATCCCACACATTTTTCTCGCCACTGGCAATGACAACGGCCATTTCATCCGCTTGCTTTTCTTCCTGAACAAAAAGCCGTTGCTGCTTCTCCCGGGGTGGTGGCGAGTACATCACCTGGTAGTTGTCCGGCATCACAACAGAAAAAGCGGCAGACAGGGTAGCTCCCTTGTTTTCCACCAAAGCTTTCATCTGTTTCAAGGCTGCCCCAACAGATCCACCGCAAGTGGCTGCTGTATAGACATACGCTTCCGGATCCAGTTTCAGTTTCTGGACAAAGCGTCGCACCAACACAGGCAGACCATAATAATAAACGGGAAACACAATGCCCACGTGATCATACTGGTTATTCTCTGCAAGTATCATGTTTTTACTGGTAATACGCACCAACTTAGTATGGCTCATTTTTTCAGCCAGGTCCCTGGCCACTTTTAAAGAGTTTCCTGACCCGGTAAAATAGTAGATCACAGTATTCATAATCTCTTCCTTCTTTCTAAGCTGTTCCTGGTAATATTCTTTTCCATTAAAAGGATTATACCTCAACTCTCCATTTACCTCCACCATACATTAGACTCATACATTAGACTCATGCATTCATGAGACTCATCATTAAGCTCCTCTATTCACAAAGCCGCCTCGTTGCAAAAAAACAGCATCGTTGTCATAGCTCCGATGCTGCTTAAATCTGCTTTCAATTTTAGACAGGCTTATTCATCCAGTAAAGTCATAAACTCTTCACCTGTAATGGTTTCTTTTTCCAGCAGGTGCTTGGTTAATTGGTCAAGTCTCTCTCTGTTATCCGCCAAAATCTGACTGGCTTTTTCATGACAGGACTTAATGATCCGCAACACTTCTGCGTCAATCTTTGTCGCTGTTTCATCAGAAACCGTCAGGGTGCTGTCACCACCCAGGTACACGTTTGTGGTTGTTTCCAGACCCATCATGTCAAAAACATCACTCATACCATATTTAGTCACCATAGCCCTGGCAATTTTCGTTGCCTGGGCTATGTCATTGGAAGCACCCGAGGTGACAGATTTAAACACAATCTCTTCTGCGGCCCGGCCTCCCATAAAAGTGGTGATTTTATCCAGGGCCTGGTCTTTGGATAAGAGCAGTTGTTCCGTGGCATCTACCTGCATGGTATATCCCAAAGCCCCTGATGTGCGGGGGATGATGGTGATTTTGTGAACAGGTGCAGAATGGCCCAATTTGGCTGTCACCAGTGCATGACCAATTTCATGGTAAGCGATGATACACTTATCCTTTGGTTGTATCACCGCATTTTTTCGCTGGTATCCGGCGATGACCACTTCCACAGATTCTTCCAGGTCGCTCTGGAGTATGGTATTGCGCCCCATTTTAACGGCCCGGAGGGCCGCTTCGTTGATCATGTTGGCCAAGTCTGCACCAGAGGCGCCGGAGGTGGCCCGGGCAATGGTGTTAAAATCCACATCAGTTCCCAACTTCACTTTTTTGGCATGCACTTTCAAAATGGCTTCACGACCGGCCAGATCTGGCAGCTCCACAGGAATACGCCGGTCAAAACGACCTGGTCTCAGCAAGGCTTTGTCAAGGGTTTCCGGCCGATTGGTGGCTGCCAGAATGATCACCCCTTTATCCGGATCAAAACCGTCCATTTCACTGAGAAGCTGGTTTAGTGTCTGTTCTCGCTCATCATTTCCGCCAGGTCCTCCGGCAGAACGGCTCTTTCCAATGGTGTCAATTTCATCGATAAAAACGATGCAGGGGGCCTTTTCCTGGGCCTGTTTAAACAAGTCTCTCACCCTGGCAGCACCCATGCCAACGAACATTTCCACAAATTCCGAACCGGAGATTGAAAAGAAAGGTACTTTGGCTTCCCCGGCAACCGCTTTTGCCAGCAGGGTTTTCCCTGTTCCCGGAGGGCCGACCAGCAAAGCACCTTTGGGCACCACAGCGCCCACTTCTGTGTATTTTTGTGTATTATGAAGATAATCCACAATTTCCTGCAGGGCTTCCTTGGCTTCATCCTGCCCCGCCACATCCTCAAAGGATTTCCCTGTCTGGGCTTCCACATAGATTTTAGCGTTGCTTTTGCCAAAGGTCATGGCATTTCCCAACCCTGATTTCGACTGCATACGCCGGATGAGAAACTGTCCCAGAGCAATGAAAATCACCAGAGGGATTATCCAGGAAAACAACATGCTTACCAAGGGTGACGCTTCCCGGGGAATCACTTCTTCAAACCGTTCAATATCAGCCTGGTATAGTCGCTCCGCCAACTGGGGGTCTTCCATGCGACCCGTGACAAAGACAGTTTCATTTCCCTCACCATCAAGTGTGATAAATCCAATCTCCTTTTCCCTAACTTCCACACTAACGACATTTCCGCTGTCTATTTCACGCAGGAATGTGCCATAGTCCACCTCTGTGATTTCTTCCTGTGACAGGTTGGGATAGATGAAGGTGTTAAAAAGCAACAATAACACCATGACGATCATGTAGTAATAAATAAAGGGTTTTCGATTATGTTTATCAAAGTTCATGGCTGTTCTCCTTTCCCGAGGGCGTTTCCTCTGGTGAAGTGGCGATCCGCTGCATCAATCGGTTAAATCTTTCAAACCCTTTGATAATCTCCTCCAGTACCTCATCCTGCTCCTCTTCCAGGTGTCGTGCAATCCGTTGGTCCAGCATGTCATCCAATTCCCTGACAGTCTCCATGCCTTTTTCTGTCAGCACCACATTCACCACCCGCTCATCCACCTGGTCACGCACTCGTTTCACCAAACCTTTGTTCTCCAGCTTCTTGCACAAGGTGGATATATTGGTCTCTGCTGCGTAGATATTCTGTGCCAGGTTTCCAATGGTATGTGGTTCCGGCACCCTCTTTAGCTCCATCAATGCTCGTGCCTGAAGCATGGTTAATCCATGAGTTGCAAAAATGGGATTAAACACATTGTTGGTGTGTTCATTGATTTGCCGCGTGTAATGCCACATCAGATTCTTAAAACTTTCTATTTCCATAAAAACCTCCGTTTATCATCATTTGGTGTCCGTTTTGGTTCATGGTTATTTGTATATCATTCATATATATTATAGTCTATATCTATTATTGTCAACAACTTTTTAATTGATAATGGAAGGGATAAGAATGAGTTTTTTCAAATTGTTTCAGGTATTGTTTGAGGTATGGTAAACTATTGAGTAGGCTGAAAGGAATGAGCTTAATTAAATCTGGAGGAAGGTGTGGTACTAGATGATAGGATTGATGATTGCTGGATCTCTGATGGTTGCTTTGGGTGGCGTTGTGGGTTTTTCTGTTTGGCGTTTTAATGCCAAGACCAGTCGGGAGAAAATGGAACTAAAAGCGAATAACACAGTGATTGAACAAACCATTGATGAAGAAATGGCAGAGGGTCTTCCGGCCCCGGTGAAACGATGGCTTAAGAACAGCGGTATGATGGGCAAAGAGAAGATACATACAGTACACTTGAAGCAAAGAGGACTCATGAGATTGCAACCGGACCAACAGCAATGGACGGAAACCGAGGCAGAACAGTTCTTCACCATTGAAAAACCCGGTTTTATCTGGCGGGTTAGAACTACCATGGCCGGTGCACCTGTTATTGGCCGGGATCTGTTTTCCCTTGGCCAGGGCTCAATGGAAATAAGATTGGCTGGTACCATTCCCGTCGTTAACGTATCAAACCACAAAAAAATCAACGAATCCACCATGCAACGTTATCTCGGTGAAATCGTCTGGTTTCCATCGGCAGCGCTAAGCCCTTATATACAATGGGAAGAAGTGGATGAGAACACCGCAAAAGCCACAATGTCTTATGAGGGAACGACTGGATCTGCCGTATTTTATTTTAATGACCAGGGTGATCTGTTAAAATTCATTGCCCCCCGCTACAAAGACATCAATGATGAAGTACCAACAGACTGGGTTGCCACCGTAATGGAAACCCACACCGTCAACGGCATTAGAATACCCACCAGGCTTGAAGCTTCCTGGCTTTTGGAAAAAGGTGTCTTTACCTGGTATAAATTTGAAATCTATGACGTAACCTATAACCTGGAGATCTGATGATCTTTGTTGTGCCGACAAATAAACAGGATTTGTCCTACTGCTCAATCATTATTTCTATTCCAACACCCAATGAATGACCAAAAGAGACAGGAGTGAATGCCATTGAAATACAAATGCCTTGTGCTTGATCATGACGATACAGTGGTGCACAGCACCCCGGACATTCATTACCCTTCCTTTGTGGAAGCCTTGAAAAACCTTCGACCGGAAATGAAACCCATCAGCCTGGAAGACTTCCTTCGTTATTGCTTCAACCCCGGGTTTTCAGCGCTGTGCTCTGACATCATGGGGTTCAGTAAATCAGAGCAGGCTGTTCAATACCAAATCTGGCACAACTATGTAGAATCACGAACACCCCGTTTTTTTAACGGAATGGCTGAACTGATCACTGACTATAAGAACCAGGGAGGTTTGATCTGTGTGGTCTCCCATTCTGAAAGCCGACAGATTCTCAGGGATTACCGCAACCACTGTAAAATAGAGCCTGACATGGTGTTTGGCTGGGATCTGGAAGCATCTCAGCGAAAACCAAGCCCCTATCCCCTGGAAGAAACCATGCGTGTTTTCCACCTGAGCCCAGAAGAAATGCTGGTGGTGGATGACCTGAAGCCGGGGTTGGACATGGCCAGGAGCTGCGGAGTTGATTTTGCAGGAGCAGGCTGGTCCCACATCATCCCGGAGATCACCGATTATATGCGTAAACACGGTGATTACTATTTTGAATCGATTCACACATTTCGAGACTTTATTCTGTCATAAACAGGATTCTTAGCTTCTGGTGGCGTTTTAATCCCATCAGAAGGTTTAGAATGCATTATCCATAAGTAGATGGCCCACATGTAACATTTGGCGGCACATACTTAATTTTTTTATGTATTATCTTATTCGATTACTTGTGATTTCAGTGGCTGCCTGATAATCATCCTTATGAACATATATATAATATGTGTACGCTAACTCTAAATTCTGCCCACTGGTGCCTACCCTGGCTCTGCTGGACCCCACTGCACTGGCGTTGCTTCGGTCGACAATGCGGGTCTTGTATTTGATGTTTCCTTCCGACAACAGATCCCGAAGGTTATTAAACTCATCCAGAGATGTTCCGACGTACACTTCCTTGCGATTCCAAAAACCGATCATACGATTACTACCTCCCCCCGGCACGAATGCAACATTTTTAAGCCTTTTGATTTGGTTTTTTCGTATACCAATAGATCGCTGCCATGTGTAAGGGCGGGTATTATACTCCCGCCCTTCTGATTCTTTCATTTACTTGCTCATTTATAACCTGTTACAGGTCTTTCTTTTCCTTCCAGATCCGCTCCCGTTCTTCCTGGCTTACTTCCCGGTGCACCTGGTGCAGCATCCAAACATATCCAAATTTATCGCTGAATATGGCGTTGGACACCCCAAAATCCGGCATTTCTGTCACCGGCTGCACCTCCGAGCAACCAACCTCCATAGCATTAGCATAGGTTTCCTCAATGTCAGGCACCATAATGTTAAACCAAATGGGTTTTGGATCTCCCGGCTTTGGAGCCAGTAACTCAAAGTCCGGGTTTTCATCCAGCATATGAAAGCGGACACCGTAAAGGCTGAACACCACTTCGTTTTCCCCTTTGGAAAAACTGGTGACCTCCAGCCGCTCAACTTTAAAAATTTTTTCATACAATGTAAGTGCTTCCAGACTGTCTGTTACCACCAGATCGATTTCCACACCAATCATACCGTTTCCTCCCTGCACAAATGATGACCAGCTTCTAATGGACAGAACCCCGTAATGTGGAACTCTTTGCATTCTACATTACGTTAGATACCCATTTATCTGTCAAATATATACCCGAATCACTGGATGGTTGGCACCATTATCACTTCCGGCTTCGTCTTGGAGCCATAAACAGGATTCTTAAAATCCTTTTTGTAATCCACCGAATACAACGATTTTTCCTTCACTGGTGTTTCTTTAACTGTAGACATTGGCACACCTCCTGGTTAACGTTTTCGTATGTTCTTAACTTATATTCTAATCTTTTTTTAACTTGTTTCAAGTTATATGATCTTCTTGCTAACACTTAGTCGTTTGTTTTGAGGTTATTTTGGGGTATAAGAGTATTAAAATACCGTGTCTAAAGAGGTGCATTTCATGGATGAATATTTAGTTCAAATAATACAGGAACCATTCGTAATGCAACTGATCATTGCCGTGATAGGCGTTTTGATCATTTTAACGGTGATTAGGCTGGTCCGGACCCGTGTCGGCAAGTCTATCAAAGATCACAACAACTTTTATCGAAGCAAAAAGGCCATCAACACTGTTGGTTATTTTCTTGTTGTGCTTTTGTTATCCGTCATTTATCGGGATCGTTTAGGTACATTGACGGTCTTTTTTGGAATCGCCGGAGCAGGGATTGCTTTTGCCTTGCAGGAAGTTATCGTCAGCATAGCCGGATGGATGGCCATTTTGTTAAGTGATATTTATAAATCCGGGGACCGGGTGTTATTGGGCGGCATTAAAGGAGATGTAATTGACGTCGGTGTTCTCAGAACCACAATCATGGAAATTGGAGGGTGGGTTGAAGGAGATTTGTATAACGGAAGAATTGTCAGAATCGGCAACAGTTTTGTCTTCAAAGAACCGGTTTATAATTATTCTGCAGATTTTCCCTTTCTGTGGGATGAAATTAAAATTCCCGTTAAATACGGCAGTAATTATGACCTTGCCAGACAATTTTTCTATGAAGTTGCGCATGAAGTGGTGGGTGATTATGCCAATGAAGCAGAAATACACTGGAAAACAATGGTTCGTAAGTTTATGATTGAAGACGCAACAACAAAACCTATGGTGACCATTGTCGCAAATGATAACTGGGTGGAGTTTAACCTGCGATATGTGGTAGATTATAAAAAAAGAGTGATTGTAAAAGATGAACTCTTTACAAGAATCCTGAAAAAAGTGGAAAACAGTTCCTCTCAGGTGCAACTGGCCTCCGCAACTTTTGAGGTAGTAAGCGCTCCTCCAATTGAACTTAAAACAGAATAAACAGTAAACTTTCATGTTTATCACTTACAAAAGAGGCAGGAGTTGTGACTCCTAGCCTCTTTTTTGTTGGTGGTGCAATGCATTTTTGTTTTAGTTTACACTAAGCTAAGCTTCCCATATGCTTTAAAGTGCGCACAAGCTGCGCCACATAACTCATTTCGTTGTCATACCAGGCAACCACCTGCACCTGGAACACACCAGTACCGCTTCGGGCAACCAGTGTCTGGGTGGCGTCAAACAATGAACCATAGGTTATGCCAATGATGTCACTGGAAACCAGCTTTTCTTCAGTGTAGCCAAAGGTCTCGTTGGAAGCATCTTTCATGGCTTCATGAAGGCCTTCCAATGTGACGGTTTCGGTGTCGTCTTTTAATACCGCATTCAAGATGGTGACGGAACCGGAAGCCACCGGTACACGCTGGGCATTACCCATGAGCCTGCCGTCCAATTCGGGAATAACCATGCCAATGGCTTTTGCAGCACCTGTGCTGGTGGGAACAATGTTAATGGCACCGGCACGGGCACGACGGAAGTCATTTTTGGGGTGAGGTCCGTCCAGCAACATCTGGTCACCAGTATAAGCGTGGATGGTGGTCATAAAGCCGGTACGTACTTCCCGGTACTCATGCAGCGCCTTTGCCATGGGTGCCAGGCAGTTGGTTGTGCAGGAAGCTCCAGACACAATGGTATCGTCTTTGGTGAGAATATCGTGGTTGACACCATAAACAATGGTGGGTACGTCATCACCAGCCGAAGCAGAAATCAAAACTTTCTTGGCACCTGCATCAATGTGTGCCTGGGATTTTTTCCTGGAAGTGAAAAAGCCGGTGCATTCCAAAACTACATCCACACCCAGGTCTCCCCAGGGAAGCTTGGATGGATCTGGCTCTCTAAAAATCTTAATTTCCTTTCCATCCACAGTAATAGAATGATCAGAGTTTTCCACCGTATGGTTCTCAAAGGATTTTTGAACACTGTCGTACTTCAGCAGGTATGCCAGCATGTCTGGTTGGCTCAGGTCATTGATGGCCACCACATCGTAATCGTCATTCCCAAAAATCTGCCCGAATGTGAGACGTCCTATTCTTCCAAATCCATTAATTGCCACTTTCATTTTCATAATAAACCTCCTAATTTCTCCTATGTGTAATTGATCACTTGCATCTATCACATTGAGGTAATCTGCACCCTCAACATTGGTGTGTTGTTATGATTCACATTTTATTCAGTTTCGATGATTTCCGTATGGTCCCTGTATTCCACATTCTCCAGTTTGTCAGTAATGATCCACGCTTTATCTATACCCAGAAAAGTAACCGGCGCAACAGTTTCAAACTTGTTGCTGTCCGCCAGCACATATACCACGGAGGAACGCTGAGCAGCATGGGTTTTCACCATGGCCTCTTCCACGTTGGGTGTGGTAAACCCATGTTCCACATCGATGCCGTTGGTGCCTAAGAAACACTTAGTAAAGTTATACTTTCCTAAACTTGAAACGGCTTCCACGCCTGTGGCAGCTTCTGTGCTGGCGTTGACCCTCCCCCCCAGTAAATACACCTTATGACCTCTGCGGGTTAAGGTTAGGGCGTGAGCCAGGCCGTTGGTGACAAAGGTGGCCGTTTTACTACCGGGTAAAAAGTCAATGAGTTTATCAGTGGTTGTACCAGCGTCAATGAACACGAAGTCGTCTGCTTCAATGAGATTGGCAGCGTACCTGGCAATGGAATCTTTTTCCAATACACTGAAAGTTGCTCTTGTGTTCACATCTGTTTCATTGGATGTCAGGTAGGCATCGCAGGAAACCGCTCCTCCAAAGACTTTTCGCAACTTTCCCATATGGTCCAGTTCGATGATATCTCTTCGGATGGTTGATTCACTGATTTCCAATGCTTTTGCCAGGGCAGCCACCCTGACAGCCCCTTTGGCTTGTACCCGGGACAGAATTTTCTCATAGCGTTCTTGTTGCAGCATGGTTCACCCCCTCACTAAAATAATACCACACACATGATCAATGTCAATCATATTTGGTCAATTTATTTCATTTTACGTCAGATTTATCCTCTTCCAGCGATGAATTAAAAAAAATATTCAATTATATGATTTTCTCCAGAAATACTTTGATATGACCTCTAATCGCTTCTAGTTCTGATGCCATCACATGACCACCGCTCTTAAAGGAAATCAACTGTGAGTCAGCCCTATGCTCATGATAATATTCAGCATGTTTATAGTCTATTATCTTATCATCCCTGGCATGCAGTACAATGGTGGGAACTATCATTCGACTCATTTCATCGCCTGATAAAGGTTCAATTTCAGCTTCGTGTATAATCCCCGCACTTCTGGGACGAATGGGATGCATGAATGCCAACATTTGATTGGCAAATTTTTTCTCGTCCAAGCTAAGCGAATTATATGTTCCTTTAGGAATACCCATTAACGCTAAAGCTTGAGTACGAAAAGTTTTTAACACCAGCCAATAAATAAAATCAGATTTTTGAATGATATTGACTATTTTTGTACTCAAAGGAATATCTTTGCCCGTAAAAATGGTTACAGGTGATACCAAAATAAGTGCGTTGCTCTTTTCAGGATAATCATGGGCAAATTGCATCGCTGAGGGACCGCCCGCTGAAAGACCTAGAATCATCACTTTTTCCAAGTCCAAATGAGTCAGCAAGTCAGCGTAAAGCATCGCCTGTTTTTCCACGGTGGCATCATCCAGTACCGGAGAACCTAAATAACCAAACCTGGAAACAGCGATGAGCCGATAGCCACCATTTAAAAACGACTGTCCCACCAGCAGACCCTGGTCATAGCCGCCGCCTGCGCCATGAATCAGCAGTACTGGTGTCCCTTCCCCATCAGTGCTGTATTCAATTTCACCATTTTCCGTGTTCAATACACGGCTTCCATCTGATACCCTTTTATAAGCATGATTGATCTCTTTTCTATACTGTGCCCTTAAAGACCGAACCAGCGCCAACACCACCAAGGCTGTTCCTAATAACGCGATTCTCTTCATTTATTCAATCCTTTCTTATTAACAGGACAACGACACTTTCACAAGAATCAACCCTTCATGTGATAGACCGCATGGAGGGTTAAGTCTCTTTTTTGATGCAATCAAATTATAATATTGTAAACCAACTAATCTACTTGCCCAATTCTTCTTTAATTTTAGCAAGTTCTTCATCAACAGAAGCAGTACCCTGGGAAGCGTACTTCTCTTCCAGTGCCTTTGCATCATCAATGGGTTCCATATTTAGTTCTGCCATGGCGTTTGCCTCATCAAGCATTCTGCTGGCTTTATCCTCCATGCGGTTAAAAGCATTGGCCGCTCCATGGGATTTAGCCATGGCAGCCCCAACTTCATTCATTTTTTCCTGGGTTTTCGCCACATCGACTTTTGCTTTAATCATCGAGCGACGCGCTTTCAGCGCCTCAATATCAGACGCCAGTTTGTCGTGCATCTGGCGCATTTTCAGCGCATTTTCATGGGCGGCAGCATAGGCTGTCATCAATCCTGCTCCTACGTTTTCCAGTTCCTGCTTTTTGGTGATGAATGTGCGGGCATCCCCTTCATTACCTGACGCCACTGCTTTTCTGGCAAAATCTTCGTATTTGGCCACCGCGGCCTGGTTCTCATCCACTAACCGTTTGGTGCGTTTTTCTTCTGCAATCACTCCTGCAGTACTGCGCTTGACTTCGGCCATGTCTTCCATCATGTCATTCAAATACTGGTCAATCATCTTGGCCGGATCTTCCATTTTATCAAGGACCACGTTGATGTTTGCCTTAATAATGTCGCTGAATCGATCTAATATAGCCATTTCATTTCCTCCTCATTCATATTATCGCACTGCCCAGTTTGGACAGGATGCTTCAGGTTAAGTTTTTTATTGATCTGAATCACCATTCGGTTCTTCGTATCTTTTCTCCAACTTCTCCATTTCAAGGTCGCCGTATTTTTCCAGCGGTGTGTTCAGCATTTCCTCTCGCTGCTGTGCCTCCAGGTTTTTCTGCTTCTTCATATTTCGCCACCAAACAAAGAGAATGAGTAGTAGTGCTGCAATACCTATGATCACAAACACAGCAATCCAGGGAGACCGCTCTACCTTCATGATACGCTCTGCCGCATCGTTGAAGGCCATACTGAAATAGACCTCATCCGTCAAACTGTCATCGTAGTAATACCGGTCGATATAATCAAGAAGAATGTCGGCGGCTTCCGAATCAATGACGGTTTTTGCCTGGGTACCAGCGACATAACGTGTCATATAAGATCCGTCGTATTCAAAAAAAACAAGCAACAGATGGGCTTCATCGGTAAAGAGTTGATCATACAGGTTATTGGCAAAAACATCGAGATCGGTGTTGGAAGGAGAACGTGAGCCATTAACGGTATCTGTGATATACAAATGCGGCTGTACCCCTGTTTGCTGATAGAAATTTTTTAATCCTCCAGTCAACTGGGTCGGATTATTAATCCATCCCAATTCGTCAGTATAATAATTAGTTTCATTCACCGAACCTTGGGGCAGTGCTTCACGCCTGATGGTGGATGCCGTTATGACAGTAGTGTCGTTGGCATTGGTCGATCCACTGAACATCGAAACCATTCCTGACATAATGAGCACTGCCACAATAGCAACGATAATCAGGAGTCCAATCAGTGAGCCGCAACCACATCCACATCCGGAACCGCCAGATCTTCCACCACCCGAAAATCCGCCCCAGCCTGTTGGACTGGTATTCCTTCCGCTATTTTGAAGATTACCAAATAGACCACCACTTTTTTTCCGCTTCCCAAAGAGACCTCCACTGTTGCCAGCGTTTCCAAAAGAGCCTTTTCCCAGACTTCCTCCAAAAAGACCACCACTTCGTCCACCACTTCTGCCGCCAAAAAGACCGCCACTGCGACCACCACTGCTGCGGCTGCCACCAAAGGAACCACCACTGCTTCTACCACCGGAACCACCACTTCTACCCACTGCCATGACCTCCACTTCATCCCTAAAAACGAAAAAAACCGATCTAGAAGATCGGTTACGCTACCAGCTCATTATGCGGGCAAGCATCCATATACGCCCACATATTCATCGCTTCCGGGCCACGCCCTATTTATTTCTCTGTGCATTGATTATTTACCCTTAACGGCATGATTCAAGCAATTAGTAGAAACAAATGTTATCTTTTCATCAGCATCTCTCTTAATACAGTTCCAACAATTCCATGTATTTGTGAATTAGTGTTACAGAATGATTACAATGGCAGAGACAGCGTTTCAAATTTCATCAAGGGGTATTAATGAAATGTGCTTCTGCTCTCACACTGCACAGGCAGATTGGGCAACAGTACAATTATATGTTCCTTATTTATGGCTAAAACGAGTGTAACTGAAGGAGGATGTTTATGAAGAACAGAAAAACGATTAGTTTATTGGTTGTTGGAATCATGGTGTTGATGAGTTTCACAGTACTGGCCGCCGGCCATATGCCCACGGTGGCTCTTTGGATCAATGGCAGTGATGTGGAAACCGATTCTCTCCCTATCATTATCAATGACCGAAGCATGGTGCCACTGGCCGTCATCACCGAGAACATGGGTGGTATTGTTGAGTGGAATGCGGCAGCCCGCCGGGCTGAAGTAACCACCCCCGCCAAAGTCTTTGGTGAAAAATGGATGGCAGAAGGCATGCTGATGTGGCCCGCAGAAGATGCCGCCATGATGGTTGCTGAAAATAAGGCAATGGTGCTGGATGTGCGTCCTGTTGACATGTATGAGGCAGACGGAGTTGACGGCGCTGTGAACATCCCCGTACCAGAGCTGGCTGACCGCATGGGAGAACTTGATGCCGACATGCAGTACGCAGTTTACTGCGCCAATGATATTAATGCGGCTTATGCCGTTGCGATCCTGACCATGAACAATTTTGACGCCTATGTAATACCAGGCGGCCGCCCAGCATTCCTGGAAGCCTGGGACGCCATTGATCACGAGATGGTTGAAGAGGAAGAACTTAGCTCCATCGTTGAAATTGCTGTTGGCAACGAAAACTTCAGCACTCTGGTAGCTGCGTTAACAGAAGCTGACCTGGTCGGGGCTCTTTCCGGCGATGGTCCTTTCACCGTATTTGCACCAACCGACGACGCTTTTGCAGCTCTCCTGGCAACCCTGGAGATTGAAGCCGCCGAACTGCTGGCACATCCACAGCTGGCGGACGTTCTGAAGTACCACGTGGTAAGCGGTAAAGTCATGTCAACTGACCTGACGGATGGCATGGAGCCTGCAACCCTGCAGGGTGAAACAGTGACCATTGATCTGTCCTACGGGGTTAGAATTAATGACGCCGCCATGGTAATCGACCCTGACGTGGAAGCTTCCAATGGTGTCATTCATGTTATTGACACTGTACTGGTGCCTGACGATTTCACACTGTAAACCCAAAGCAACACGATAGTTACTGAAATACAAAACCCTGACTCAGCCACTATTGGCGGGTCAGGGTTTTTGTCATAAATCTCTATTAAATCCGTTTAATAAGATTCCCAGTGAATTCTAGAAGCATCAAAACGGTCTTTGAACCGGTTTCTGTCGGAGTAGCCCACGGCAAAGAGCCCAAAAGCCTCCACCTCTTCTGGAAGTTTACATATTTCCTTAACCTTGGCCATGTTCTTCTCATCTGGAGCAACGCCCATCCAAAGGGTTCCCAGGCCCAGGTCGACCCCTTGCAACATCATGTTCTGTACAGCCGCCGCTATGTCCTGTTGCCAGAAAAGTTCCGTCTTTACCCGTTTTTGGTTCATCAGTACCACAATGCCCACAGGAGCCTCCGCCAGGGGTGTGGTAAACTGGTGCACCTGTGAAAGTTCTTTCAGCTTCTTCTGGCCTTCCACCACCAAAAATTCCCAGGGTTGCTGGTTATGGGCAGAGGGTGCCTGCATGGCTGCCCTCAGCATTTCTTCCACCTTTTCTCTTTCTACGGGTGATGATTCAAAGGTGCGTACACTACGTCTCAGTTGAATGGCTTCTTTCAGTTCCATAAATCTCCTCCTTGCAGCTGTCCTATTAATCAATTTTTTATTTTTTCATGGCCAGAAACTTGCTTTGCAGAGACGCTGACAACTTGTGGGCTTTGCCCTCCAATACCAACTTTTTATTACCTGTGGCTTTGCCAACCTGCATCTTCACAGCGCCTTCCACTTTGTCTTTTTGAATCTCCATTCTTTTTCTAAAACCACCCATGGTTGACCCTCCATATTTTCCAGTTTTTTGCTTTGTCAAAATAGTTTATCTTTCTCCCACAGATTCGGTATCCTCATGAACCAAATGCAAATCTCGTTGGGGAAAGGGAATCGCAATGTCATTTTCCCTAAACTTTTCCAGTATGAGAAAACGCAGGTCACTTTTAATGCCAAATTCCTTTTCCGGATTACTAATCCAGACAAGCAACCTGAAATCCAGGGAGGAGTCTCCAAAATCTCTAAACCTGACCAGTGGAGGCACATCCATGATGCCACTGGTTTTTTCTTTCAATACTGCCACCGCTTCTTCCAGCACTCTTTTCACCTTCATGACATCGCTGTCGTACGAAACGCCCAGGTCGATAAAAATCCTCAGGTTAGAATCGCCATAAGAGCGGTTAACCACTTTTTCCTCAAGAAAAAAAGAGTTGGGAATGATGATTCGTTCATTTTCCAAGGTGCGTACCACCGTGGCCCGCATTTTGATCTCTTCCACATCGCCAAAGATGTCGTCAATGATCACCCGGTCACCCACTTTAATGGGACGTTCAAAAAGAATAATAATCCCAGAAATAAAATTGGAGGCAATGTTTTGCATGCCAAAACCAATCCCAATCCCGATAACCCCGGCAAAGACCGTGAGACTGCTAATGTTAATTCCCAGGGTGGAAAGACTTATGAGAACGGCTATTGTGAGTATAAGGTAATGAACCAGACTGGTGAAAGTAAAACGTGCGCTTGTTTCAATCTCATATCTATCAAAAACCTGGGGTAGCAGCACACTTTTCAGCAACGAAGAAATTCTGGCAGCAAAAATTAGAATAAAACCCGCCACCACTGTGGTGAAGAGTGACACCGACGTGTTTCCAAAGGTAAACAGCGGGCCAAAAAGCCATGAGGCCTCGCTGAAATAAGTGGCTGTATAGGTAATCAGAAGATACACCGTCAACCAGTTAAGTATTGAAACCCAGGCATCTTGACCCTTTTGCAAAAACCGGTGAATAAGTTTTCCCATGATGATTCGTAAAGCCAAAATCACCACCGGTCCGATGAAAATCAAGAGACCTTCCAGAACATCAGGTGATATGTCTTCCATGGCGATCTCCTTTCCATCTATGCCCGACAGTGATCACAACTATTTTTTCAGTTCATGTTTGGCAGCTTTTCCTGCCCTTTTCATTTTGTTTTTCATTCGTGTCGCTCTTCCAACTTTCTGTTCCATGTTGTTCTCCACCTGTTCCACATTTTCCACCACATTATCCACTGCATCTTCGAAGCCTTCTTCCACGCTGTTTTTGGCTCTCAACAGTTTTCTCTTAGACCGATTTCGGGTTATGCTGCCTCTGGCAGGGGCAAATAAAACACCGACTATTCCTCCAATCAGGGTGCCGCTCACAAGCCCAAGGGCCAATCCACTGTAACCCTCAGCTGCTCCTTTTTCCCTGGATTCAAAGTGAAATCGTTTTAGTAAAGATTTAAAGGTTTTTCTAAATTTTTTCATGGTATAAATTCCTCTCCTTCAGGTATTGATCGAATAACTCCCATCAAAAAAATCATACCCTCCGCACTATAAAATAATCAAATAACGCCTTGTTTGTACCTAATACATGGTATAATAATGATTGTCTAATGCCTATCATCAATTAATCTAAGGAGAGGATCACATGAGCAGACAATCAAGAGATATGATGTCAACCCTTTGGAAAGAAGTTCAAAAAATTGACTGGAGAAATATCAATCATGAAGCATTAAAAACCTTTCTGTTCGTCATGATTGGGGATGAATCCACCTTTACGAATATAACAGATTCCCTTGAAACAACCACGTATGATTTTATGAACATCAAACACAAAAAAAAGATTCCCTTGTCAGATGATGCAGATACGTTAATGGCAAAGGTTTTAATCGACGATGAAAATGAATGCTCCACCATCATAAAAAACGCTGACATCATTGTGGTGGATCAAAAATATTATACACAGCTGACCCACAAATACAATCATTTATACATTTATTCCACCGGAAAAGAAAGCTCGATATTTGAGAAAATCATCGCTGAAAATGATCACTTAAAACAAGCTTTATGTTATAATTTTCCAGTATTTCGCAGCATCGTGGCAAGGGAAACCATGATCAGTGTTTCGAAACAGAATGCTACATGGGCAGCTGGTACGTCAATCCCTAACATTGCACCAGGTCCTCACTCACTTTTTTATGCGCCGGTGGAATTAACGTCAGATTTTAGTGTGATGACACTCAACGAGCTGAGAATGACCTTTATCTTAGCCAGCATCAGCGGCAGAAAAGTAAATCCCTTTCGTTTAGTTCCTGAAATACTCATCATGATGGGGGGCGCAAAAGGGGCACAGGTGCTGGCAACCCAACTCTTGGGAAAAGTGCCGGCAGGCGCCGGAACACTTCTAAAAGCGGGGGTTGCATTTGCCTTTACCTACGCCATTGGTGAAGCTGTTTTTATCAATATGAATTATGGCATTACCTTCAATAAAACTGATCTGATGCACCGGGTTGAAGAGTTAAAAGGCTATGGCCAGGACATGGCAAAAACCATGGTGAACAGTATTCGGAAGTATAGAGATTAATTCTATTCCACCATAAACTGACCCATCATCCCATGCTCTTCATGTTCCAGCATATGGCAGTGGTACATAAACAGACCCTCATTATGGAACAGCACCTTGATGACCACTTCTTCCCCATTGGCCACAAAAATGGTGTCTTTAAAACCGCCTTCTTCGGGAGGCGGAGGAGTGCCATCTCTCGATACAACCTGAAACTGTGTGCCATGAAGGTGGAAAGGATGTCCGGGCATGATCCTGTTCCTGTCTGTGTTTCGAATCACCCATAATTCAGCTTCTCCCTTGGGTACCACTTCGTCAATACGCTCCATGTCAAACGCCTTGCCGTTGATGGTGCCGTTAATGCCTTCACTTTCAAGGGTAAAAATTCGGGTTGTTGGATTTTCCCCTATTTCAATTTCCGGCACAGCAACCAGTAAGGCAGGTATCTCTGCCGCGGAAGCAGTTTCTCCTGACAGGTAGAAATCAAGCACCAGTTCACCACCCGCCATAAGGGTCAGGTGATCACTTGTCACTTGGGAAAAATCAACGAGAATTTCTGCCCGTTCTCCAGGAGACAGAAACAAAGAATCTTTCTCCACAGGTGCCTCCAGAAATCCACCGTCTGACGCAATCTGGTGGAAAAAACGGCCGTCGCTAAAAGCCAAATCCATGTTTTCATAATTAGAGCCGTTGAGCACACGCAGCCGCACCAGCTCCCGGTTCAGCGCCAGGTAAGGGTTCATGGTACCGTTCACCAGGAGAAACTCACCGGGTTCCAGGCCCATCCTAGTCATGTTGTGATAAAAACTGCCGTCACTGTTAAAGTTTCGGTCCTGGATCACCAGGGGAATGTCATTTTCCCCATAGTCACGGGGAATGTTCAAACCTTCTGACGCTTCGTCCTCAATATAAATGAGCCCTGCCAATCCATGGTATACCTGGGCACCCGTAGAAAGATGAAAATGAGGATGATACCAAAGCGTGGCCGCTGGCTGATCGATGGTAAAACGGGCTGTCCAGCTTTCACCAGGCATAATCCCCTGGTGGGGGCCGCCGTCATTTTCGCCGTCCACATCCATGCCATGCCAGTGAGCCGTTGTGGGAGCAGTCAGCTGGTTATTGACTTGTATCTGAACCTCCTGCCCCTTCTTAACACGCAACACAGGCCCCAGATAATCTCCGTTATAACCCAGGGTTTCTGTTACCACACCAGGAAAAAATTCCATCTGGCCTGGCTGTGCATCCAACTGAAAAAAAACCTTCATAGGGTCGGGATCGCCATCTTCCAGCAAAGCAGGAATGGCCAGTGGATTGCCTTTCTCTTCATCCGGCAGGATGGCCCTCAACTGTTGTGCAGGGGAGGGTGTTATTGCCTTCACGCCTTGAAAAAGCAACATTCCCACCAGTAATAATAACAAGATGTAATAAAAAATCGAAAAGTATTGGTTTTTTATTTTTTTTATATCCATGAAGAGCACCTCCTAACGAGAACCATTATTATTTAGTACCCTTTTTGTAAGGGAATACTCTATTTCATTAGTATATTAACAAAAAAACACTGGCAGCGGTACTCCCATACCACTGCCAGTGTTTTTATATGGTAAATGATGGTGTTATACCTTCCCGGCTTTCGTAATTTTTGCCTTATACTCCAAAGCATCTTTAATCACCTGGGCAATGTCATCTGCCTGTAATACCACCAGGTCTCCTTTTTCTGCCATGTCCAATGAAATTTTGGTGGCTTCTTTTTCGTCATCGACAAGGGTGATCATCTCCGGTCTGAAACCGCCCTTGAGCAAACCCTCTTTCACGATCTGGGCCGTTTCACCGACGGTTCTTTGTCGTGGGTCTGAGTCACAAAGAACGATGTGATCGTAGTACTTTGAAAGTGCTGTTCCAAACGCCAGAATATCTTCTCGTCTTCGGTTGCCGCTGCCGGAGGCCATGCGTATTTTTTTGCCTGGCATTAAGCCTTTGATGAAGTCGCCGGTGGCGTTAATGGCACCAATATTATGACCATAATCAACCACCACTTTAAAATCACCCATCTCAATGACATTCATTCTTCCAGGTGACTGACCAATGGAAGAACTGAAACTGACCAATCCTGCTCTGATTTGAACCTCATTCAATCCCAGGACTGCTGTGGCAGCGATGGCTGCCATCACATTCTCAATGTTAAACCCGGCGTTTCCGTCGAAGGTGATGGGAATTTCAACCACACTGGCAACGATTGACGTCCAGCCTTTTTTCTGGATGATGAAGTTTCCCTCCTGAACAGTCACATTCAGGTTTCCTTTATCATAATTTGCTTTCAGGGCCGGATGTTCCGGATCTCTTGAAAACAAGGCAGGACGTGCTTTTGTCTTATCAAGGCAAGAAAGAACACGTGGGTCATCGGCATTGAAAACCGCATAACCAGATGGTTTTACCGCTTCCGTCACCGTTGATTTTAAGCGCGTCAGCTTCTCCAGGGTATCGATGCCCCCTTCTCCCAAATGGTCAGACGATACATTGAGCAACACCCCCACATCACTTTCGTCGTACCCAAGGCCACGGCGAATAATGCCGCCTCTGGCCACTTCAAGCACGGCCATATCGATGGTGGCATCCATCATGACTTTTCGGGTGCCTTCCGGACCACTGTAATCCCCTGTGAGGATAGGGATTTTATCAATGATCACCGCATCCGTGGATGTCATGCCCACGGTCCTTCCATTGAGCCCAAAAATATGAGAAATCAGTCTGGTGGTGGTGGTTTTGCCGTTGGTACCAGTGACGGCTACAATGGGAACAGCATGAGCCGATCCGGGCGGAAACAGCATGTCCACAATATTGGATGAAATATTGCGGGGCGTTCCTTTTGTAGGATTAAGGTGCATTCTAAAGCCTGGTGCCGCATTGACTTCCACAACACCGGATGAACCATTGCGAAGAGGTTTTTCCAGTGAATCGGCAATGATATCAATGCCAATGACATTAAGCCCTATGATCTGTGAAATGCGCTGGGCCATAACTTGGTTCAGGGGATGGACATTTTCCGTGACATCCAGTGCCGTGCCTCCGACACTGAGGTTCGCTGTGGATTTTACATATACTTTTTTTCCGTTAGGTAGAACGCTGTCCAGACTAAGTTGTTTACCTGCCAGCAACCGTTCCGTCATGGTGTCAGGGGTAATGCGGGTCAGGTTTTTTTCGTGACCGATGCCCCGCTGCGGGTCTTTGTTCACTTCGTCGATGAGCTGCTGAATGGTGTCTTTTCCGTTTCCAATGACGTAGGGTGGTTCCCGCAGGGCAGCTGCCACAAATTTACCATCAATGACAAGCACCCGGAAGTCGAAACCCTCCAAGTATTTTTCAACCAAACAGGTTTCATGGATTTCTCTTGCCATCTGATAGGCAATCAGCAGTTCATCGGCATTTCCCACATTCACGGTAATGCCCCGTCCATGGTTTCCCACCAATGGTTTGACCACCAGGGGGTACCCAATGGCTTCCGCTGCCTGCAACGCTTCATGGGCCGCCCGGACAGAGCGGCCTTCCGGAACAGGAATGCCCATGGAAGACAGAAGCTTTTTTGTGCTTTCCTTATTATCAGCAATTTCAACCCCCAAAGCGGAGGTGTTATCCATCATAGTGGCCTGGATTCTCCTCTGGTGCACTCCCTGGCCTAATTGCACATAACTTTCATCGTTGAGGCGAAAGTGAGAAATGCCACGTTTGGTGGCTTCGTTGACAATTGACTGCGTTGAAGGCCCCAGGAGGCTGGAGGCTGCAATTGTTTTTAATTCAATGACCAAGGGCTGTACATCTGTGGTGGTTCCCTGAAAAAGTTTTTCCACAATTTGAACGGCCATTTCACCTGCCCGCAGGCCGGCCTGATAATCCAGGTAACGATAGACCAGGTTATAAATGCCGGTTTCATCCGTGGTAAAGGTTTTTCCAAAAGCCACTTCATGACCGGCAAGTGACTGCAATTCCAGCGCCACATGTTCCACCACATGTCCGGCCCAGGTGCCCCTTACCAGTCGCTCATAAAAGCCTCCCACCCTTCCGGGAGAGCATTTGTGCTCATAAAGGCTGGGCATCATCATTGCCAAGTTGTCCCTAAAGCCAGGAACCATGTCCGTCGGTGTTTTTTCAAGCTCTTCCAGGTCCAATTGCATAAATATAACCGGGTGTCTGCTATAATAATTGGGACCCCTAATCGCTCTTAGTTCCATTATTTTCATGGGTATTATCCTCACTTTCACCCAGTTTTAACTTTTCAAGATCTTCTGGTCGCAAGTATTTTTTCTCACATAAATCATAACCGTAGCCATTCACAATGGTGTGAATCACCAGGTTTTCAATGGCGATGGCTTCATCAGCATCAATGTCCGCAATATTTGTATGTCTTAGAAGCTGGCCATCCAGAATGGCCGTGACTCCGCTTCCAATGGCTCGAAGGATACGTCCACCCTCAATGACAATGGCCGCGTCCTCGCCGAGACCGATCCCTGTATTACTTGAATTGGTACTGACAATCTGCATTAAGCGGCTAAACCGTCCCCGCTCCACAAAATGCGTGTCGATGATGGCGTTGTCGATGAATCCCAAACCCGTTGACACATTGATGGTGCCTTTGCGCAGCGCCACCTTACCCTCGCCGCCGTAAATCATGGTTTTGGACATGGCACTGGCTCCGGCACTGGTTCCGGCAATAATACAATCGTCCTGTTCATAACGACGAAGCAATTCTTTTTCAATGGGAGACCCCCCTAGAATACTGGTGATGCGCAGTTGATAGCCCCCGGTGAAAAAAATGATGTCCGCCTCAGTGATTCGTCGCACTAAGTTGATGTCAGCAGCCTGTTCACGTGTGGTTATGTGCATTGACCCCACAGTGTGATCGATGTTGGCAAAAGCCTTTAAATAAGCCTCACCGGCTTCATCGGAATAACGGCTGGCAGTGGTTATGATTTCAATGTTTTTCTTTTGTTTTTTTACCAGTGACAGAATCGTGTATAGAATCTGCAGGTCCTTAATTTTGTCTTCATTTCCCCCGATGGCCACCAACTTTCCTTTGGGTGTGATCCGGGACTTACTGTTAGACGATTGATTAATGTTCATGTTACGCCTCATTTCCAAGAGAATATACAAATTTTCAAGGGACTTCTTCTATTCTTGTATATATCCAATATATCGATTGTTCAATCTTTTCCCACTTCACTGCTCCGGCAAATTCTCCAAAATCCGCTGTGCAATGGCTTCATAGCCTGGGGCGTTGGGATGCAGCCCGTCAAGTGACAGGTATTGGTCCATCTTAAATTGAAACAGGTCATAGGTGGGAATCAATTGGGCCCTGGTGTCGGTTTCAAGTAGCTGCTGGGTTTCATAATTCCATTCCAGCAGGTAGGCAGTCTCCTGGTCATAAGGGCTATTGTAGTCAAGGTTGTACAGGCCGATGAACAGGATCAGCGCTTCTTCATTGACGCTGCGCAACCCCTCAATCACCAGTTGCAAGTTATCCAGATAGGCCGTGAGCCTTTCCTCAAAGGCCTGTTCCTGTTGAACCAGGGGTAAACGGGCCACTTCACGTAAATCGTTGCCTCCAATGGAAACCAGAATATACCGGGCATTCATAATTCCCTGCATCATCCCTTCATCTTCCAGCTGGGTGACCAGGTCCTCAGACCGCATGCCTTCCACAGCAAAATTAAACAGAGTCACCTGTTCCTCTACCCTTTCTTCCAGTCCCCGGGCTACCCTTTCAGCGAAGCCGTCTCCCTCCGGGTCTCCCGTGCCCCGGGCCAGGGAATCTCCCAGTGCCATGATCTGAACCCCTTCCGAAGGAAATGTTTTCTCATCATGTTTTTCAGCAGAAGGATCTGAAGGCTCTTGACTCACCGGCTCAGAAGACTGTGTCATCGTAATGCCAATGGAAAGCGCATTGTAAAAGCCGATGACAAAGCTGAGAAAACCGGCAAAAAAGAGTAACAATAGGCCATACCAAACCACTTTTCTTTTGATGGATTGACTATTCATGATAACCTCCTACGCCAGGACATCCTTCTGGGTAAACACGGCAAAAGCAATCACCAGTGACCCCAGGGCCCAGCCCAATAAAACCATGGTGGAAAAAAGCATGGTCAGTCCTTCAACAATTTGAAAACTGCCGGTAATATAGGCCGTCAGGTTCAGGTTAACGGTGTAGAGATATCGGGTGATGACCCAGTCTTCCATGAAAAAACTGAGAAAGCTTCCACCGATCAAAGAAGACATCATGATGCCGATGGAAACAGAAGTACTGCGCACCAGCACAGAAACCATCAATGACAGGCAGCCAATAACAAAGGCCACAAAGTACCCGATGGCGTAGACCATCAACAGGTATTGCCACTGGGGAATGGTACGGACAAGGGATGTGTCCAGCTGGCTCCCGGTTGCCTGGAAACCTGCAATCACAGGTTCACCAAAACCTCCATAGCGGAACACCACCAGGGAAACCACCCCAGAGATCAGGGCAATAAGCAGCATTACCAGCATTTCCAATATCACCAGGGCTATCAGCTTGCTGAAGAGAATCTTCCACCTGGCCACCGGCCGGGTAAGGATCAGTTTTATGGTGCCTGTGTTCACTTCCCCGGAAACCATATCTCCCGCTAATAAAATGATGAGCAGCGGTAAAAAAAGAAACACCGACTGTTCCATAAACCGCCCCATAAAACGGGCCATGCTGGAGTTCAGGGGATTCACCTCATTATCCAAATAAAACTGCAGCTGCTCTGCCCGTACCTGTAGAGAAGCGATACCTTCCTCAGAAATGTAGGGGTTGTTCATCCGCCGTTCCAGGTCCAACAGTTGCTGCTCAATCAGGTTTTGCCAGTTATCGCTACTCTCAACCCCCATTCGCTGGGCCACCCGTTCCTGGGTGCGGTTGATGGTGTAATGTTCTCCATAGGCAAAGAGGCCTATGAGCACCAAGAGAATGGCAGCAATCACCTGGAGCCGTTTCTTATATAATATTTTCATTACTTCATTCTCAATGAGCTTACCCAATGGTTTCACCTCCCGTCAGTTCAAGGAACAGGTCTTCCAGGTTTTTGGGCTCTTTGCACACAAAAAGGAGTTCAATGCCTGCCTTGACAAAAACAGCATTGATGTGGGTCAATAAGTCATCCTCCACAAAAGCACTCACCCTGCCGTCGCCATGGTCAAGGGTCTCCAACCCAAACTGTTCCCGAAGCAGCTGCAGCACCTGGGGTACCTGGTCAGTCTTGTGCACCTCCCAGATCACCTTCTGGTCCCGGCCCAGGGCATCCACCCTGGCTGTTCTGATGAGGCTTCCATGAAGAATAATGGCCACTTCATCACACATCATCTGAATTTCCGACAACAGGTGGCTGGAAATTAGAATGGTCATCCCATGTTCTGCTGCCAGGGATTTCACCAACTGCCTAAATTCCCTGATACCGGCAGGGTCAAGGCCGTTGGAGGGCTCATCCAATATCAGCAGCTGGGGACGTTTCATCAGTGCCTGGGCAATGCCCAGCCGCTGCTTCATGCCCAGTGAATAGGTGCTCACCTTGTCGTGAACCCGCCGTTCCATGCCCACCATTGCCACCACTTCATGGATTCGTTTTTCATCTATCCCTGGTTCCATGCGGCTTAGAAGCAACAGGTTATTGTAGCCGGACATGTATTCATACAGCTCCGGGTTTTCAATGATACACCCCACCTGGGCCATGGCCTTCACAAAAGAATGGATCACGCTGTGGCCGTTGATGATGATTTGGCCAGTCGTGGGTCTAATCAATCCCACAATCATGCGTAGCGTCATGGTTTTTCCCGCACCATTTGGGCCTAAAAATCCATAAATCTGTCCTTTTTTCACAGAAAAATCAATGCCCTTGATAATGGTCTTTCCCCGGATTCGTTTTGTCACGCCTTTCAGTTCCAGTACAGTATCCATACGTATTCCTTTCTAAGATGTAGTCTTTTTAGATTATTACCCGGCACAGGGTGACATAATCCTGTAAATAAACGCTGGCATCATATCTTCCCACTCCAGTGACAGTGCCTCTTTTAAACGATTAATTGCTGAGTTGAAAATCCTTGAAACATTAAATTTCGTTCATTTATCAGTGAATGTAACGGCAGCTTCTGATAGAATGGTAGTAGTGAGCTATCAGAATGTTACTGCATTTTGGAAGGAGAGTTATCATGATTTATATTGTATTGATTGCCGGTATCACTTTTTTATTCATAGTTATTAAACTAAGGCAATCTATCCGGCAGACAAAAAAGACCAATGAAGAAGCTGCATATTACCTTCGACTAATTGAGAGTGGGTCCTTAAACACTGTCGATCAACAGGGAAACAGCCTGTTGCATGTGTTATTAAAAAAAGGATGGTACTATCATGTTGAAAAATTGCTGGAGAAGGGTTATCCCTTTAAGACAGAAAACATTGATGAAGTGGACCCATTAACCTATGTGATTCTTCAGGAAGGCAGAAATTACTCGCCAGGGGCTTCGGAAAAATTTGTAAGGCTTTTTTCAAAGTTTGGAGCTGATGTTAATAAAATAAATGATTTAGGCATTTCAGTGCTGGCACTGGCAGCAGCAAATGGTTCATCTCTAAGTACAGTGTCATTGATAAAAGCAGGTGCTGATGTTAATTTGAAAAGTGGCCCACACAGGCTTACCCCCCTTATGTATGCCCTGGTGTATAAAGAACCTTATGTGGGCAGGCTATTGCTTGATCACGGTGCAGGTATTTATGTAAAGAACAACAATGGGGAAACGGTGTTGAACATGACTGACCCTGATCAATACATGACATTTGACTTGAGTCAGTGGCCACCGAAAAAAGCCGGTGATCTTGGCAGAAACCAGCTACATGACCTGGAAGAGCTTTACCGCAGAATCACTTATATTAATACAGGCAGACAATATCAATACAGAAGACCGGCGGAAGGTATGCAGGAAGGGATTGACTAGTTTAAAGGAGTGAATTGTGAAATGAAGTATTGTTCGAATTGTGGGTATGAATTAAATCCAGAGGACATGTTTTGCACTCATTGCGGGCAACCCCTAGGGGTTGAAGTGAACACAAAAAACAAAGCAAGCACTGGATCAAACAATAAACTGAAGAAAAACTGGCTCATCACTGTGGCATCATTGTTGGGCGTCGTTGCCATCATTTTCGGGGCTTTTATTATGTTCTCAGATTCATCTGATAAGACAGATAATGGCAACCAGTCGGATGTAAGTGCTGGTGACGAAATAAACACTCCCGGGGAAAATAATCATTCAGACTCTGGTCTGAATTTGGATATAAGCAACAATGAAGACACCAACAGACATACCGGCGAAGAAAAGGGAACCGGGAACCCAGATGCAATTGACCAGGTTTTGGGTTCTTATGCTGCTTCATTACACATTGTCGAGCACATTTCTGATGACCTTGAAGGAAATACTTTTGTTGATATCTTTAAAGTGCAAAAAAATGATGAATCAGGTTATGTGCTGAATATCTCCACACCAGACATTACCATGGATTTAACCATCAGAGAGTATGAACAGGGAAACATGATGGCCGAGACAGTGACAGAAAAAATGGAGGTTTCATATTGGGGGACCATTGAAAACACAGAGGAGGTCTTCAGCACAGGCACCTTACATTACACCGATTTTGAAACCGGCCAAAAGAGTGTTTACCAGGTGACACTTTATTACGATTACAAAGAACATGATGACACGTTGCAAGCATACTATGGCACCTATGATTTCTATTACAGAGACTATTCTGTGCTGGAGGGGGAATTAGGCCCAAAACAACAGGAATTTCTGGATACCATTGTTGAAGGGTATTACATGTACAGCACTCAGTTTACTCTTTCTCCCAATGATGAAACAAGCAGACATGTGTTATTTACAACCAATGCAAACAGCCAGGTTGAAGGAACCTATTTGCTGGATGATCTTTCAGAAATCAGCTCTGGTTATTTATTGAGCACCTTTAATCAATACATACATGGTGAGCAGCTTTTTATGAGGGCATTGTCTCATCCAAACACCAAGGTCTATGACGGCATGCTGATCATGAACCTGGACAATGGCGCCGTTGTCGCCATTCACTTTGAAGGGTATACCAATAACATCCTGGAGGAAGGCAGACCGGATGAAATGGTTGAAAACAACTCAGTCACAAACGATATTGACAATCAGGATATCCCCGACACTCAAGACACTGATTTTTCAGGGAGTTGGTACAGTACAGGTGACATTCCCTTTTTTGCCATCATCGATAAAGGCAAATTCACTATGCCCTCTAACCCTGGGTACAGCCTGCCTTATGCCGGCCAGGTAATGGTCAATACCCAAGAAGGATTCATTTTAAATAACCTGATGGATCTGAATTTATTTAAAATGCCCTATACTGTTGAAAACAACATATTAAAAATAGATGTTCAACTGTATGGGGGTGAAGAATTCTTTTTTTATGAAAATATGAATGCCTATTATATAAAGGATGTATCCGGTAATGTATACATGAGTAATGAGTCTGATGGTATAATGACTAAAATTGAAAAGTTGCCAGCCCAGGTAGAGCTTTTTTGCCAGGTTATGGCTTCTTTCTCCCTGGAAAACAACAGCATCCTGGATCTGAATGGAGAATTGGTGCTTTACGAAGAAGGCGTGACCGATGGTGATCAACCGGATGCTGCCTATGGAGAAAACTATGAAATCATTGGTTCACTGAAGCGAAATAACTAAATCACCCAAATAAATAAAGAACAGGCGATGATTCCCACAGAAAATACCAAAACCAAAGGGAGGAAAAGATGGATCAATCAACGAATGAAACCCAAAAACAAAAGGGACCAATGGATTTCAGTATTATTGACGCAGATGCATCTCACTACCAAGAAGTGCTAGCCCTCAATGAAAGTCTGGTGAATTTTCTCTCCCCCCTCAGTCTTGAAGGGCTGCAGAACCTTGCAAATCAGTCAGATCTTTTTAAGGTTGTGGTGCAAAATGGAAACGTGGTAGGTTTCTTTATTACACTGCGGGAAGGGCAGCCTTACGATTCTGTGAACTACCGCTGGTTTTCCCAACGGTATCCTGTGTTCCTTTACATCGACCGCATCGTGATTTCACAGAAAATGCAAGGACAAGGCTTAGGCAAAGCCCTTTATCAACACCTGTTTGATTACGCCAGTGAAAAGGGTATTGCTAAAGTAGCAGCTGAAATTTATTCACAGCCGCCAAACGTGGTTTCTTTGGCATTCCACAAAGCAAACGGTTTTGTCGAAGTCGGTCGACAAATGACCGCTGATGGCACCAAAGAAGTGTCCATGCAACTTAAGGAAATAAAATGAGGAATAGAAATCATAAACCGATGAAACCAAGTTACGTAGATTGAAGCAAAGGAGGAATTGTTCATGGGTCATTATTCGCTGGAAACTGCCAGGTCCTTTGACCAGGCAGACTCACTGAGACATTTTGCAGACCGGTTTTACCGGCAGCCCGGCCAGTTGTATTTTGATGGTAATTCGCTGGGCCTGCTGTCCAAAGACGCAGAAAAAGCGTTGTTGCACATGCTGGATGAATGGAAAACACTGGGTATCAACGGTTGGATGCAAGGCAATCCTCCCTGGTTCTACATGGCTGAACACCTGGCAGCACGCCAGGCAAGTTTGGTTGGGGCGCTGGAGCACGAAGTGGTGATGCACAGTTCAACCACCGTTAACCTTCATGCCTTGTTGTCAACTTTCTACAAACCTACCCGGTACCGGGATGAAATACTGATGGATGAACTTAACTTCCCATCCGATCATTATGCCGTCAGAAGTTTTCTTGACAGGATGGGCAAAGATCCGGATGTTTACCTGAGGGTAGTGCCCAGTCGAAACGGACGCACCCTGGAAGAATCGGATATCATTAATGCCATGACAAACAGAACAGCCCTGGTGTTGCTTCCTTCCGTACTCTACCGCAGCGGTCAACTGCTTGACATGGCACTGCTTACTTCCGCCGTACATGAAAACGGCAGCCTGATTGGTTTTGATATGAGCCATTCCGCAGGTACCATTCCTCACCACCTTCATGACCAGCAGGTTGATTTCGCTTTCTGGTGCACCTATAAATACATGAACAGTGGTCCCGGTGGTGTATCCACCCTTTTTATTCATGAACAGCACCACCATCTTGGCCCCGGACTTGCCGGATGGTTCGGATGCGACAAAAAGAAACAGTTCGACATGGACTTGTCTTTCACCCCATCACCCTGTGCCGGAGCCTGGCAGATCGGCACGCCTCACTTGCTGAGTATGGCACCCCTTGCCGGATCACTGGATATATTCGAAGAGGCCGGCATCATCAGTTTGCGTCAAAAATCATTGGCAATGACTGGCTTTTTAATGCGGTTGATTGATGAACGGCTGGCTGATCACCACTTCACCATTGGCACACCCAGGGATTCCGGCAGACGGGGCGGCCATGTGGCACTGGAGCACGACGAGGCGGTGCGGATTAATGAAGCGTTGAAAGCCCGAAATGTGATTCCCGATTTCAGGTATCCCAACATTATCCGCCTGGCCCCCATGGCCCTGTACAATACATTTGAAGACATCTGGCAACTGGTTGACATCTTAAAAGAAATCATGGATAACCGATTGTATGAACAGTACGAAAACAAACGGGGGCCTGTGGCTTAACCTATCAATAAGGAAATAAAAAACGGGTATTGCGTCAAATCAGTCGCATTACCCGTCAATCTATTTCAACAACATCTGCAGGTTGTTAAGCCTTTGCCATCATTTCATCTTTTCTCTTTTCCATTTCTCTTTCGAATTTACCGACCATTTTTTCAAGCCTGTCTTTTTCGATTACTTCACGGCCTTTTGTCGTTATTTCATTCTCTTCTTCTTTCATATGGTGTTCCATAATCTCTTTCAGTACTTCGAATTTCACCAACCAGTTTTCATTGTCCACCGGAATGTCTTTTAACTCATAGACGATCTGGTCAGCCACATGGTGTTCTTCTTCGATTTCGATTCCCATGATTTTTGTTTCTTTGTGATCTTTCAAAACTGGTACCAGCACCTTTTCTTCAGCCCTGTGATGTGCCATCAGGTCCGTACTCAGTTCCAAAAATTTTTTTTCCCGGGTCTTTACTGCCCTCTCTGTTGTTTCTACGATGTCCTGAATCAGTTTTCTAAATCCTTTGTGCTCTTTTTTCATTTCATCAAAAATATCCATGGAACCCTCCATATAATCTTATTTGTTTTTACTACACAACCAACCTTACCCTGCTTTCAGGTTATCGTCTCTCGTATCGGTTGGCAATGATACTGTCATTCTGTTTGAACGTTCTGTGAACCTCATTACGTTGATCTTCTCTGTTTTCAACAAGGATAAGAATTTTACCCTGTTCTATCTGCTGTTCATATTCCTTAGCGTCTTCTTCTCTGACGCCCAGTTCAACCAGCGCGCCTACAAGTCCACCAGCCACACCCCCTGCAACGACACCGGCCAGTATGGTGGCAATGGGACCCGCGGCCAAAAGGGGACCGATTCCCGGTACTGCCAACAAACCCAATGCCGGTAATGCTGCAGCAATACCACCCAGTGCTCCCCCTATGGCGGCACCTGCTCCAACTTTTGCTCCAGTATCACCCTGGGTTTTAGTATTGATATCCGTTGCATCATCAAGCCGTTCCATCTTGTCATCGTCTTTTGCTACAACTGTGATATCATCTTCATGATAACCAATTTCTTTCAAACGGTTGACAACGTTAATCGCCTGATTTTCTGTTTCAAAGATACCGACAATCACTTTATCGTCGTCATGATTGTCTTTATACTTTTCTGAGGTGTCTGTTGTTTTGTCGGGATAGCCTGAATCTCTCGTAGTACTGGTGGCTGTACCTCGTTCCATGGTACCAACATTTCCCCTGTCTCCGCTGAATGTTTCTCTTTGATCGTTGGATGCCCTTGGCTCATCTTTTCGATAGGGGTTGATTCTGTCATCTCCCGGATCCGAGGGACTGTTTACCCTGTTGTTGTCTCTGTTCCTGGGCTCGTTATCGAGCCTGTTTAGTTCCCTGTTGTTATTGTTATTTCCAAAAATATCTTTCATTTATAATCCTCCTTGTTAATTCATAAATAAAGTACACACATTTACTTTTTCAGTTCGATAACCATACACTTTAGACCTGGTTTTCTTGCTCTTTCTCAAAGGCTCTGACTTCCTCATCTGCCTCTTCCTTGCTCTTACCGTATTTTTCCTGAATTTTACCTGAAAGTTTCTGAGAGTCGCCTTCAATCATGTCCAGGTCATCATCAGTCAATTTGCCCCATTTTTTTTTGGCGCTGCCCATCAATTGATTCCATTTTCCTTTTAAAATTGTTTCATTCATGTTAATCCTCCTTCTGTTCACTTGATTCATCAAACGTACCAGCCACACGCCGTCCGGCTACGATTCCTGCCACGAGTGTAATGACAAAGAGAATCACGAAGATAAAAAACAGAACTTTAGCGATTTCAATGGCCGCACCAGCGATACCTACAAACCCGAAAAACGCGGCGATGAGCGCAATGATGAAAAACACTCCTGCCCACTTGAGCATAGAATTCCTCCTTTCATATATTTGTAAGGAAGCGCGCACGATGTTGTTTGTTATAATGTTTGATATACTATTGATGCCCGTAATCGTATTTGTTAAACTGTATCGAATTAATTCAACTGGGTTAACACAGAAGGCGTTGGTAAAATTTGAGGCGTTTAAATGTCTTGGATCCTTCCACTCACACATCTGTTATAGTATGTGGATAAAAATTTTATTATAGCAGTTGTTCAATATGAGGTGTGAGACCTATGCCAAATTCTGTGGTAAATTTCAAGAAACCTGTTTATGATAAACAAAAAAGCACAGAAGCGATGCATGAAATCACATGTATCGCTTCTGCTTTGGGTAGCGCTGATGATAAACAGGATTCTTAGCTTCTGGTGGAGTTTTAACTCCATCAGAAGGTTAGAATGCGTTATCCAGGGACGTAGCACCGCTTATCTGCCTCTTGCAGAAGAGGGAGTCTTAGCGGTGGTAGTCATCGGATAAACAGGATTCTTCCTACATTTACTTGGCTCCACACTTTCATTTCCTGTAATCAATGATTTCTTCGCTTTCCAAGGCCACTCTGGTGCGAACAGGCTCAGTGGAAGCCACTACCTGGCCCCGGCTAATCACCGTCGTAATGGCGGGCATTCTTCTCAGGGCGTCCACCTCATCACAAGCGTCCAGCACCATGAAATTGGCAGGCTTCCCTTCTTCAATGCCGTAAGCATCGTCCAGCTGCAATGTCTTTGCCCCGTTCAGGGTGATCATGTCAAAGACCCGCTTCATTTCATCGATTCCGGTCATCTGGCACACATGCAGGCACATGTTGGCCACCTGTAACATACTGGCCATTCCCAGCCCATAGAAAGGGTCCATCACATTGTCATGGCCCAGGCTGATGTTCAGGCCTCTTTCAAGAATTTCCCGCACCCTTGTCAGGCCGCGGCGTTTGGGATAATTGTCAAATCGACCCATGAGAGAAATATTTGACAAAGGATTTGCCACAAAATGAAGGTTGGCACGCTGGGCCAGGTTTAGCACTTTGTCGGCATAAGCATTGTTATAAGAGTGCATGGCTGTGGTGTGGCCTGCCGTGGTCCGGGCACCGTAGCCCCGTCGATAAGCCTGCAGCGCCACATGTTCCAGAAAACGTGACTGTTCGTCGTCTGTCTCATCACAATGAATGTCTACAAAACAGTCATGCATTTCCGCCAAATCAAAAACACGGTTGATGGAGGCGACTCCCTCTTCCCTGGTGAATTCAAGGTGAGGCGTGCCGCCAACCCCATCCACTCCCATCTTCAAAGCTTCTTCCATCAATTCCAAAGCCTGGGGATAATCCATGATCCCTTCCTGGGGAAAAGCCACCAGCTGCAGGGTCACGTAGGGTGCCACTTTTTCCTTTACTTCCAGTAAAGCCTTCACCGCTGTCAGGGACGGGTCGCAAATGTCCACATGGGAACGGATCAGCAGAGTGCCCTGGCCCACATGCCACTTGATAATTTTTAAAGCCCGGGATATCACATCTTCCCGGGTGATTTTCTTTTGCCGCTGTGCCCAAATCTCAATGCCTTCATACAATGTCCCGCTGATGTTCTCCCGGGGTTCCCCTGCTGTCAGGGCACTGTCCAGGTGAACATGAGACTGTACAAAGGGTGGTGTCACCAGGTTCCCCTGGGCATCGATGGACTCATTGGCTTCCACTTCAGGATGTGTGCTGATCTGGCGGATCATTCCCTGGTCAATGACAATGTTCACCAGCTGTTCCTGGTTGCGAAGCTTTGCGTTTTTAATGGTTAGTTGGTTTTTCATTGGCGCCTCCTTAAAGATCTTCGTAAATTATGTTCCCTAATTTCCAGTGAAGTGAGTAGCCTTAATGTTGTTCATCATTTTTTTATGCCCGTTTCAAATTCTGAATCCCATTGAAAAAAGTTGTTCATCATGGTACTCCCTTTGGTAATGGTTCCACTTTCGATGCAACTGCATCTATTAGAAAAAAGAACAAGAGAAACGCCCCTTGTTCTTACAACATCACATATCATCACTAAATCCATTATATCACAGAAGCATAAGAGTCCCCGCTCATGATGAACCCTGGAAATACTTTTTCGAAAAAAAGCTTCCAGGCTACCGGCAAAAAACCGTGTCCTGAAAGCATAGATTGCTAAATCAATTCTTCTTTACAGTAATCTCATAAGAAGCACTACCACAATAATGACTACCACAATGATTCCAATCGTACGATACATATTGATCCCTCCACTTAAAAATTCAATGACTGCAAGACCATCTGATAAGTTATCTCAACGACCTTTCATTGAAAATATACCCTTATAACATTTGTTCAAACAACAGGCAAAGCTCTTAGTTTTCCCGGGTAAACACAGAAAGACTGCCGCCATTCACCGGAAAAACACCCTTTCCTGCTTCATCAATCATTACCCGGGCATCCTGGTTTCCCATGTAGTCTATCCAAATTTCTCCCGCGTGAAGACCTCCTACTTCCATGGTAATTTCTCCTCCCTCTCCGTTGGAAATTACCACAGCGCAACCTGCCGGATGTTCCTCTGTTCCCAGACGGACCCATCCCACACGGTTGGCCTCCTGAAAATAATCCACCTGGTCGCCGTAGGCATGCTCTTTTCGCAATAGCAATAGTTTTTCCAGCATCTCCTTTTGTCCAGGCAGGGGATCCGGTCCGCCAATACCGTAGTAATCCCCGTAGAAAACACAGGGGTACCCATCCTGGCGCAACAAAATGAGGGCATAGCCCATGGGTTTAAACCAGGCTTCCGTATAAGATGCCAGGGACTGGCCTGGCTGGGAGTCATGGTTATCCACAAAGGTCACTGCTTGTTCCGGCTGATCCTGGACCAGTGTGCCGTCAAAAATGGTACGCAGGTCAAAGTCAATGCCCTTTTGGGAAGCTTCATAAATGCGGTAATTCAAACCTACATCAAAAAGATCTATCTGGAAATCCACTTCCTGCAGGTAATGCTTCACTAATTCCAAATCTCGTTCCCAATATTCTCCCAAGGTGTAAAACTCATCGCCAAACTCCTGATGTGTCATAAACACAAGATCTCTAATAAACCAATCATTGATGTGCTTGATGGCGTCCAGCCGTATGCCGTCCACCCCGGTTTCCCTCACGAACCACCGGAGCCAGCTTTTAACTTCCTCCTGAACCTCCGGGTGACCGTAATCAATGTTGGCAAACATCAGATAATCATAATTACCAAATTCCCGGGCTACGCCTACAGACCATTTTTTATTATCCCCAAGAATCAGATAAATGGCATTTTTACCGTTTTCCTGGTTATAATCTGTTCCATTGAAATGCTCCCAGGACCATTGAAAGGACGAATGGGTATCACCACGCCCCGGAAAAGTGAACCGGGTCCACCCTTCGATTTCATAAGGTTCTGTTACAGCTCTGGTACGGTCGTTTTGATCCACTTCCACCGCCATAAACCGCTGGCTTTCATCAGCACCAGCCTTGTGGCTTAGCACCACGTCGGCATAAACACTGATTCCCTGTTCCTGAAGCACTCGGATGGCTTCCAGCAATTCTTCTTTGGTACCATATTTTGTCCGCACATTCCCTTTCTGATCAAATTCTCCCAAATCGTACAGATCGTAGGCTCCATAACCGGCATCATTGGTACCGGTGCCTTTGTAACAGGGAGGAATCCAGACACCGGTAATTCCCATTTCTTTCAAATGGCTGGCATCTTCCCGCAACTGATTCCAGAGATTTCCATTGTCTTCCAGGTGCCATTCAAAATATTGCATCATAACGCCGTTGACTGCCAAATACACCACCGCCTTTCTTTCCCCTGACCTTTCAACACAACCTGGTAACTGTCAGGTGTTTTTCCCCATCTATTAAAATCCAGCTTATAACAGGGTCCGTTTGTTTTTAAAGTACGATGCAGGCTGATTGATTGGCATTGCAGCTTTTTATATTTATTCAGGCTATTACCCTTTTTTCCAATGGTTCACTCTCTCCAAGATCGGTTGGCAACAACACCGGTCGTCTTAAATGTTGGTCAGAAACAGTTGACAACAGCCACACACCATAATATATTAACAACGAAAAGAAATGAATGGTTAGAATAGGAGATGAACATAATGACAGTATCTGAAATGTGGGAAAAGTATACCAGTCTATCAGGAAAAGACATACAAACACCTTATCAATCATGGCATTTCTGTAATAATGAAGCTGATGCCAATGAACTTGCAGCCCTTACAAAATCAGGAACCAAAAGAGCAACCGCCTCTTTGCATCAATGTTATGCACTGGAAAATGAACCTGTTCCTAAAGTTGGAGATCTGATTATCATTACATACTGGAACAATGAAGCAGCTTGCATCATTGAAGTTGAAAAAGTTGAAATACTGCCTTTCAAAGACATTCGTGAAGAACACGCTAAAATCGAAGGCGAAGGGGACCAGTCACTAGAGTATTGGAGACAGGGACACATAGAATTCTTTACCCAAGATGCCAAATCATTTGGTATGGAATTTCATGAAGACATGGACGTGGTGTTTGAGACCTTTAAAGTTGTGTATCCACAGTAAGGTTTCTCTTATTTCTTCAATCAAAATACCTTTTTAGAATTCTGGCTTGCTGCATCCATGATGAACCCTGGGTAAATCTTCTTCTCGACGGTTTTCGGAATAACCAGTCGTTTAAACCCATCTGTTTCTTCACTGGACATCATGCGTCCGCTGGCTTGTTTCTCATCCTGTTTTGAAGTCCAGTACAAAATGAGCGTCCAGCTATCTGCATCCACCTGTGCCACATTCATACCATGGTACCCTTCCTGGGAACGATAAAAAGAATCCAGTGCTTTAAATCCCTCCAAAGCCGCCTTTTTCTCAGTACCCTCCAGCAAATTAAAACTGATAATTTCCATACACATTTCTCTCATCACATTTCCTCCTCAATATTTTCTTAAGTCAGCTTTTACTTAACTCAAGAATACAGGGAAACCTTTGATAAGAATTGTATAAAAACGACCAGTTATTTTTTTCATAGCATCATTTATGAGAATGATCTCCTGATGTTTTTGCTTTCAACAACCTGGATTTAACGGCAGGCTCGTTAATACGAAACTTTCTTGGCGTGAAATCAGTGAATTTTTTAAACTGCTTAATAAAATGAGCCTGGTCATAAAACCCGCTCTTATAGCCAATCTCTGTTAGATCTGTTTCGGCTTTCCCGAATATCATTTCTCTTGTAGAGCTTTCAAAGCGGCAAATCTGCAAAAATGTTTTAGGGCTTACCCCGATACATTGATCAAACAATCTCTCCAAGTGACGCATGGAGATGCCTGAATCCCGGCAAAAAACGCTGATGTTTTCAGGTTTTTCTTCGACAAATGACCGAAGGATAGAAATGTGATGTGTGGTTGCTTCAGATTGAGCCCTGGTCGACTTCAAAAGCTGGTCAAGCTTTTTCACATGGTTGTGGTCCAACTCTTTACTACCATCAAATATTTCAGCAAGATTATTGCTTAATTCAGGAAAAAACTGATGCAACGGGTAGATTTCATCTGAAAAACTCTTCATTTCCATGTTTAAGAGCAAGTTAAATCCCCAGGGATGAAAACTGACTCCCCAGACATGGGCTTTCCGTAGAACTTTCACTCTGACACTGTGCAGGCGAATCCCATGAAAATGAATTCCGTCAGGCACAATGACCTGATCGTCTAAATAATATTCAAAAGTGCCGGCGGGGGCCATGATCAGGTCCACATGATCCATAGGCATTAGTATGGCTTCCGATTGGCTGACGCTTGTTTTCACTGACCAGTAGTGCCGGATGGTATTCCCCAGTTCTTTGCCGTCAGCTTCAAATTTCATCAATTGACTCATTTTAAAACCCTCCCCTTTGCGTGGGCTTCTAAGAACCTGGGCGTTAGTCTTCAGGAGGGTTTAATAACAATGATAAAAAGTCCATGGGCAGGGGCATGCGGCTTCCATTGATATGGATTTCCTGAAAATCTTTCTCGCTGGAAAGGGAGTTGTTTTTTACCTGATTCATTTCCCGGTGAATCTGTTCCATCTTGGTATCCAGACGGGCGACGGTGTCCGCAGCTTCTTTCAAACCGTCTTTCAGGTGTTTGGGAACATCCTTGTCATACTTGTAATATATTTTATGCTCCAGACTTGCCCAAAAATCCATGGCAATTGTGCGGATCTGTACTTCCACGTAGACATCTTCCCGCCGATCCGACATGAACACAGGTACCTGGACAATCATGTGCAGGGTCTGGTAGCCATTGGGTTTGGGGTGTTTAATGTAGTCCTTGTATTCCACAACAGTGATGTCCTGCTGTTGCTGCAACATATCGCTGACCTGGTAAATATCCGACTTGAAGGAGCAATTGATCCGGATGCCGGCAATGTCCCGGACATTTTCACGGATGGACTCCATGGACCAGTCGAATCCTCTACGCTGCACTTTTTTTAAAATACTTTCCGGGGTTTTCAGCCGGGACTTTACATGCTCGATGGGGTTATACTCATGAATTAACTCATATTCCTGCTTGAGTATATCAATCTTAGTGGCGACTTCCTCTAACCCGAATTTGTAGGACAGCATAAACCGGGTTAGTTGATTCCTAAAAGATTTCAATTGATTTAAACGGTCTTGTGTCAAGGGACGTTCATCCATGAAGGTATCCTCCTTTGTAGTCGACGGATCCTGTGCATAGCAAAATGCATGCACTTCATCATTATTGCAAAGACGAAGCCCGTTTGTCAATGACCGGAAAACGAGCCATGTTCACCATGTATATGAGTATTTTCAATGGGTTACTACTTCGATTTACTTTTCATCATGTTCGACGATTATAGGGGTGAAATGTCTGCGGAGAGGGTATGTCCACTATCTGTTCCTTCTAAACAGAAGTAGGCCTGCGTGATAGATCCCTTCGCTTTAGTCCACTTTTCTTTGCCTGGGATCTCCAGTTGTGCTGTGCAGCTAACATATAGGCAACCCGGGGAAAGTTAGGGTTGATGAGAATTGGCGGGCCGGATCGCTTATTAATCACTGCATCAGAAAATTCTTCCAGGGCTCTTCCCAGATTTTTATTAGGTCCTTTGCCCAGGGGCGCCACTTCCAGGGAGGGAACCATGCCTCCTCCTCCCACTCCCAAACCCTGTCCCATGATAAATCCGGTTCTCCTGCACCAATGAGATACCATGTCGATGGCCAGTCGATTTTGACTTCCTTCAAAAAATCCACAGTTTACCATAACATAAACCATCGTTTCCTTCGGGATTTTCAGGCTGCTAAAATAAGCTTCCATCTCCTGTAGGCAGGTCAACAGATGTGCCGGTATACCATCCACATACAACGGAAATGAAAAAACGATCCTGTCCCAGTTCTCCATCTGTGTTAACTGGTCTTGTGTCATCCCTTTTTCGTTAAGGTTCAGGGCTTCAAACTGGCAGGTTTTGTTTTTCTGAACCAGCAGCGACTTCAACACCTTCAGTAAAAGACCTGAAGCGCTGTCTTTCTTTTTAGGACTTCCACTGATCAGTCCAATTTTCATAGGATTCTTCCTTTCATTTCCTCTGGTTGTTTATAAAAAAACACCTGATTCTTTTTCGTGTTTAGGTTCAGGCCGTTGGCTTCTACAAGATGTGATGCGGTGGACTTTTCTTCCGGCGTTATGTCCTCACCATAGAAATGTGCTGTCATGGAAATCTGTTCAGGGTAGCGGCTTTTATGGTGCATTTCGCCTTTTCTAATGGTAAAATCCGGGTGTATGTAACCGATGCTTCGGTCCAACACGTTTTTAACAAAAGGACTGTACCCTCCGTAGGTGCACTTTGAAATCAAGATGATTTCATCACAAGCTGCAATCTGTGGACCCATACTTGCGAAAGAATCCTGGATGATGCAATAAGCTGGTGTTTTTACCCAACAACCGAAACACCCAATGCAGTGATGGATGGGGGTGTTTTCCGATAATATAATGACGTTCTCATGCTTGCCCAGCAGCTTAAACAGTACTTCCTCTTGTAAGTCATTGATGATCAGTTTCATTGTTTCTCCAGTCCTTTCTTGGGGCAATCGTTTCCTTGACATGATAATGGTCTGATATTTTTTATTTCAGTGATAAATTCAGAACCTCCCCACCCTGTTAATGGTTTCAGAGATCAAAGATTTCATTCCAATGCATAACCATTTTGAACGCTGGAAAAAATTCTTCCAATGCCTAGTAATCGTCAAATCTTGCCAAGCAACATCTTGTTTGCTGATTTAAGCTGGACACTACTCTCTATTATATTCTATCATTACCATTTCCTTACATGTTTTATGTAGACTTCTTTATTTAAATAGATAAATATCATGCAATTTTTTCAAAAATAACTGAAAAACTGATTGACAATAATTAAATCATAAGTTAAACTGAACATGTTCAAATATTGTTCAGTTTTCTTGAAAGAGGGTATTAAAATGGGTGGCACAGACGCAAGAAATAGTATCATAAAAGCTGCTATGGATCTGCTTTCTGAAGGTAAGGATGTGGAAAAGATCACCGTTCGACAGGTGGCAGAACGGGCCAACGTCGGTGTTGGTCTCATCAATTATCACTTCAATTCCAAAAACAACCTGTTGAGCGTAGCGGTTGCAGCCTTTATGGCAGAAATGGTTACTGATTTAGGGGCTCCAAGGGACGACGACGGTTCAAATCCTGTTGTAAAAATGAAAAATATGTTACAAAAACTGTATGGTTTCGCAGCGCAGCATGAGAACTTAATCCAGTTCACAATAACACAGAATCTGCTGAATGGGGAAATGCAGACACCCCTTTTTATTGTTCCTGTACTGAAGGAAATCTTTGGAGTTGAAAAAGACGAAATGCAGTTGCGAATCATTGCCCTGCAGATTCTACTTCCCATACAGGTTACAAGCATCAATCCTGGCGCATTTCTTTTGTACTCCGGAATTGATTTGCATAATGAGAAACAAAGAAATCAGTTTATTGATACCTTGGTGGATAATGTTTATGAGAAAGGGTTGGCTGAATGAAGAAAAAAATGTTAATTGGAATGGTGTTGGTGTTGCTGGTACTGCTGATCTCTGTATTAGCGCAGTATCAAAAGGAAATGAGCCGTGCCTACCAAAGAGTGGCTGATGGAAGTCAAGTGCTGGTCACAGAAAATGGTGAAATCGAGTATGGCATTGATGGCGAAGGATCCCCTGTACTGTTGATTCATGGTGCAGGCGGCGGTTACGACCAGGGACTTCTCATGGGGCAGGCTTTTTTAGGCAGCGGCTTTCAGTTCATCGCCGTTTCCCGGTTCGGCTATTTAGGCTCGCCCTTGGCAGAAGATGCCACCGTGGAAAAACAGGCCCTGCTTTATGCTGACTTACTGAATCACCTCGATGTGGAAAAAGCGATTGTCTTCGGCGTCTCCGCAGGCGGTCCCTCCGCTGTGCAGTTTGCCCATGATTACCCTGAAAAAAGCAACGCTCTTATTTTGGCATCGGCTGTCTCCAGGTATATGGGCGACGACATCCCCCTTAGCACAAAAGTGGTCAACACCATCCAAAAGTCTGACTTTGCCTACTGGATGGTGCTGAAAACATTTCGCACTCAGTTTTTAGGGTTCATTGGCATTCCTGAGGAAACCTATGCATCCCTCAATACTGATGAGAAAGCATTTGCCGATCAAATGCTGGCGTTCATGCATCCCATGAGCCCCAGACGTCCGGGAAATATCCACGAAGCCACTATAAAGCCCTTAACCGGAGAGAAAATGAGCAGTATAACGGTTCCCACGATCATATTGCATGCCAAGGATGATACCCTGGTAGACTATGACCACGGCGCTTTTTATCACACACATTTGGCAAACTCCCAGCTGATTTCCTTTGACAGTGGCGGTCATGGAATGGCAACAGAACTGAAGGCAGTTAGAAATCATATCAATGTGTTTCTTGAGGAAAATCATTTAAAAGGGGAAAGTTAGGGGAAGTTAAAGGAAGCGTTTGAATCAGAAAACAGGGGGTAACTATGAAATTATAGTACGATGGTTATGTGTTTTGTCTATACGGAAGGAGAATTATTATGAGTGTAAAAGTCAAGCTGTTTTCCACCCTTCGAGAACATCGTGAAGACAAAGATTGTGTCAAGGAGTGCTCCTTCGACCTCAGCGATGGCAAGACTGTAGAGGACGCTGCTAGAAAATTGGATGTTAAGAAAGAAGACATCAAGATTATACTGATCAATGGTAGAGATGCAGAACTGGACACCGAGATTAAAGAAGGAGATGTCGTTGCATTATTTCCACCAACTGGTGGCATGTAGAAGGATCTCCTGCCCGTTAAACGGGTTGACATGAATGAAAGCGATACATGGAATAACATGTGTCGCTTTTTTTTACACCTGCTGAAACTTTTTTGAAGTATCCATGTATAGAATAGTAAAGGGACCTTTCGCACCCGGGTGCCGTCAGGGAAAGTGGGGTTGCTGTTCGTGAGTATGACTGAAAGTACCATCGTTAAAAAATGCCGGGCCAATGATCCTGAGGGATTCAGGGCGCTGATGCAAGCCTATGGTCCCCTGGTTTACCGTACCTGCTATTACTACACCCAGTCCCGGGAAGACACACTGGATCTAATGCAGGAAACCTGGCTGAAAGTATTTCGCAGCATTCACACCTTTGATGTCAACCGTCCCCTGACACCCTGGCTGCGCCGCATTGCTGCCAACACCTGCGTCAACTACCTGCGGCAACGGCCTTCACTGTCCCTTTCCCTGCAGTTAATGGCAGCCGAAACAGAACACACCCTGGAAGACATGCTGGAGGACCCCCAACAGGTGGAAGACCAGGTACTGCTGGCAGAAACACGGCAGGTATTACACCATGCTTTGCTACAACTGCCGGAGAAAATGCGCACTGCCATTCACCTGCGGCATGGCGAAGGGTTCAGCTACGAAGCCATCGCCCGGGAAATGCAGGAACCCCTGGGAACTGTAAAAACCTACCTTCACCGGGGACGACAAGCCCTGCGAGACTCTTTGGAACAGCAGGAAACAAACATGGGGCTGCCCAATACCAAAAAGGAGGAAACAGGATGAAACCTTCACCCCATCAATACTGCTCATTGCAGGAACCATGGGCCCAAAACTATCTGGATGACACTCTTTCTCCTGGTGAACGCCTCCTTTATGAGGGTCATCTGGAACAGTGCCCCCAGTGCCGCGCCACCGTCGACGTCTTTCGCCAGCTTTTCACCGCCCTGGAAAACGAAGCGCCACCAGCGATCCCTCCTGCCCTGATGTTACTTCAGGAGCAGTGGTTGAAGGATTACCTGAAAGATGGAAAAAGCACCCTCACAGCCGGTAATCTGCTGAAGCTTCAAGCTCACATTGCCAGTAACACCACCCGTTTTATGCACTGGCTCCCCGGCGTACCTCTGGGCACAAAGATTACAGAAAAAACCACCCGTTTTATGGCAAAACAAGTGAAGCAAAAAACCGGCCAATTTTTCAGGCAGAAAGGGAAGGCCCTCCTGGCCAGGTGACGCTGATGATTCTACTGAAAATACTACTATGGCTGTTATTCATCTTTCTGGCGCTGATCCTTCTGCTTCTGCTGGCCCCCATTGGCTACCAGGCATCGGGGCGTTATGCGGAAGGGGTAAAACAGGGCCAGGGGCAGGTCTCCCTCTTTTGGGGCCTGGTCCGCCTGAAAGCCTGCACCAATGATTTTCAACACCTGGAAATCACGATAACTATTGCAAGCTTTGCTTTCCGTATTCCAACGACGTCCACAAAGAAGAAAAGCACAAAAACACAGGCCCAAACCGAGAGAAAAATCAAAGAGGTCAGAGCAAATGAACCTCCCAAGCCAATTGACAATGACGCCCAGAAACCACCCAAGAAGAAGACCTCCCTCAGCTTTTCCCAGGGACTGCAACAACTACGGGAAACACAGATCCGGGAACTGATGGACGTCATCAGACAATTTCTGCAGAAAGTATGGAAAGCCTTACGTCCTGAAACATTTATTATTAAAGTGGTTTACGGGCTCCCCGACCCCTATGAAACGGCTCTCATTAACAACTTTATCATGGCCCTCTTTGCCCTCTGGCCTCACCAGGCCCTGCAACTGCAACCTGTCTTTCATGACAGCCTGGTGGATGTTACCGGCAACATTAAGGGCTCCCTTGTACCCATGGCCTTTCTGGCCGCCGCCCTGCAGCTGATGCTGGCAAAGCCGGCACGCCGCATCTGGTGGCCATTCATTAAGAAGCACGTAAAAATAAGGAGGAATACCCATGTCAATGAATTTAAGTGAAAACGCGTCTGTACTCTTTGAAAAACTGGAAAAATTCTTCACCTCAAAAACCGTGGTTGGTGAACCCATGCAAGTGGGCAGCGTCACCCTGATTCCCCTGCTGAACATTTCCTTCGGCCTTGGACTGGGTGGCGGCGACGGCACCGATGAAAAAGGCAACAAAGGAACCGGTGGCGGAAGCGGCGTTGGCGCCAAGGCCGTTCCCACCGCTGTGCTGGTCATTCGTGACGGCCAGGTGGAAGTGCTCCCCATCAGCAACCGGGGCGGCCTGGAAAAACTGGTAGACCTGGTGCCCGACATTCTGGAAAAGATTGATTTGAACGGTTGTGTCAGCGCAACCAAAGAAAAGGTTGATGAATCTGAAGAAGCTGCTGAGTAGCTGAACAAAACTTACAAAGCAAAAGAAATGACGCCGATCCAGACAAAATAATGTCTGGCGGCGTCATTTTAGTCTGAAAAACGGAAAGCCTTTGGATATTATGAATCCAGTTTTTTATAAACCTCTTCCAGGTGTTGATCCCGCAGCTTCTTTCCTTTTTCCACTATTGCATCACAATCTTTCATAACTTCTGTTTTGTATGCCTCATCAATCAGCGTATACAAGTTAATTTTCACAGTAATGACGGCTCCTTCCAAACCACCATAAGTGGTCCAGACCCCAACACCAATATCAGACATGGCATCGGTATTACCCCACCTGACAAAAACCGTTTGAAGTTCCAAAGCTTCGAGTGATAGCCTGGCTATTTTCAGTGGCGTTTGAAGAGCCTCTTTCGTGGCCTCTTCCACGGCTGTTTCCCGTTCTTTCTTTTCCTGTTCCGTACCTTTTGGAAGTTCCATGGCCTTTAGCACTTCCTTAAAAACGCAGGTATCCTCTTTTGCCAGTTGATTCAACTTATCCATAAGAACCTGTAATTCTTCAAAGCTTTGTTGAAACGTCTGTTGTTGTTCTTTTTTCAACTGCTGGAACGCTTCTTTATCAAAAGTCAAGTTAGCCACCATGGATGCCAGGGCACAACCAAGGCTGCTGGAAATTGCAGCAACACTTCCCCCTCCCGGCGTCCTTTCTTTACTGGCAACTTGTTCAATGTACTGGTCCAACCTCATGGTAATGTTCATGTTGATCCTCCAATTCTACCCATGACAGATCTTGCCCTCCAGGAATCATACGACTCATCCTCTTATGTTGTTTTTACCTCAATGCTCATCAAAGAAACAGAAGTTTACTCTTTCGATTTCACCGATCCATCGATGTTCAATAGATAAACAGGATCAGTACGGGAGCCACTCATCCCGTACTTTTTTTGCTGCAAATGTTAATTTTCCAAGTTACATTGTTGCCTTATGCAAGGCAAGTAAGGTATCCTTATAAGTGATTGCCCAAATGGGATAAACAGGATTCTTACATTCACCGACAAGGAGCTGATTCAATGGCACTGATCCATGACAAAACTGAACCAACAAGTGAACAGAATCAATCAGAGCACACCACACCTGAACTGAAACCAAAATCACACTTCACACGCTTGGGACGTTTTCTGAAACAACACCAGCGGTGGGTTTACTTTCTTCTTTTGATTTTACTCATGGTGCTCCATTCCCGGAGCATCTACCTGATTCCCCCTGAAAGCACCGAACCCTTTACCTGGCTGGGTTATGGGATCGGCGGCCTCATTGGTTTGGCAATTAACTTGCACAAAAAAGAACCTCTTTCCCGGTTTCTCATTTATTCTACAGTTTTAGGTATGACCATGTCCGCCAATTATTTGCTCTATCGAGCAGGCATTTTGGCCCCAAGTTATGTGGTTTTTATCTTAGTCACCGGCGTGTTGCTCATGGTTGACATCATTCAAACCGATCATTCCCATGTTTTAATGAAAACCGGCATAGTCCTGCTGGCAGTGGCCCTCTTTTTCGCTGTGGATTATGAACAATACCAAAACCGACTGCTGAAAGACCATCGCTTTGATCGCCACATCCGTCGCACTTTTGACCTTCAGGCACCCTTGACTGCAGAAGACCTTGCCCACATAGAAGGCTTTTCTCTTTCCCGCTACAATTATATCAGCCGGCTGGATGGCATTGAACACTTTACCAATCTCAATCGGCTCTACATCTGGGAGGCCAGCTTAATCCAGGACCTGACACTGCTAGCCGATCTGCCCCGGTTGGAAACCCTTATGCTGGGCGGTGCCCACCTGGACGCAGTGAATGACATTCCCCAGATTCCAACCCTTAAAACCCTGGAATTGGTGTATCCTGACAAGGGCCACCTGGAAACATTGGCCCAATTTCCCAGCCTGGAAGAACTGGACCTCCAGGGAGTCCATTCTCCCCTTCATTATGAAGGTCTCAGCCATCTGGATTTACCCGAAACCATTCAAGTGCTGGGCATTGCCGACACCCAAACCTTTAGTTTGGACGAAGCAACTGATTTTTCCAGTCTCCAACACCTTCGGTTTTATGAAGTGCTGCTGAAAGATGTGGATCAGATCGAATCCATGGATCTACTGGCCTCCATTCGCCTGCAGCGAACCCAGTTTGATGATGAAACGTTGTTTAATCAATTGGTGCAACAACAGGGGATTCAGTTGATAGGCCTAAACACCCAGGAGGACATAATCATACACATCCCCTAAATTTAACAAGGCATACATTCACACCTACCTTACTATTCTGGGCGTCATCCATCTGCAGTAAATTATTACACCACCATAGCCTTCTCTTCCCTAAGGGTTATATGCCTGCCCAAAAAGGCAAACAAAATCATCACCACACCAGTGAACCACCCGCCAAGGCTGAAAACGGGTGGGCCATACAAAGCCAGTCCCAGGCCGCCAAGCACAAGCACTGCCGATAACGCTCCATAGATTTTCATGCCATACAGGGTCATAAAAGGCAAGTAATGGGTACCCACAACAATCATGGCCGCTGGATAAAACCACATTGGTCTATAGAGGATCACCGCTCCCACCAGCAGAAAATTAAGGGGTACCGTAAAAGCCACCTGGGAACCCAAGGCCCACAACCCATTTTCTGAACCAACCCTGGCAGAACGCCCCATGAACCGTAACGTCAGTTGTGTCAATGGAAAAATGCCCATAGACCCAAAAAACAAAAACAGCATGCCATGCAGCGAACTGCCGAACATGCTGATAGCCGCCGAGGTAATCCAAATGACCCCTGACACCAGCTGTCCGGCAAATCCACCTAAAAAAGCAGACCGCATTTCCCTCTGTGAATTGCTGAATACCATGGTTCCACTAGCATTCTCCGTCATTTTACCGGCTCCTTCTTCTTCAGTGAATCCTTCTCATCCTTCAAGCATTCCACTTCTTTTTTCAATATACCCACCTGGGCATCAATGGTCTCCTGGGCGCCTCATCAAAAGTTTCCGGCAACTATTTTTCATTATCTTCAAGAAAGAGGATGGCTTTACCACCACCAGCACGTTTTGATTCATACATTACAGCATCAGCTTTTGTTAAAATATCACTGACAGATTCAAAGGAATCATTCATTTCAATAATCCCCACACTGAATGACGGTTTCCAAAAAGAAGGTCTCTCCTCCTTCTTTAAACCCTCAATAAGACCCAACAGTTTTTCTGCCATTAAGAGAGTTTCATCACCCCTACAATGAGGGGATATAATCACAAACTCGTCACCACCAAGGCGGCAGAGAAGATCATTTTTCCTTATATGTTGTCGCATGTATTCCGAGATCCACTTTAGCACCTGGTCGCCAGATTCATGACCGTAATCATCATTAACTGCTTTAAATTTGTCTAAATCAATAAACAGAACAGAAAAAGGAACTCCATATCGCTTCCAATGATTCATCAGTTGTTGAATCTCTCGCATGACAAACCTTCGATTTGGTAACCCTGTTAACTCGTCCACCATGGCAAGGTTTTCCAACCGCTGGTTTGCTTCTTCCAGCTCCTTTGTTCTTTCCCTAACCTTTTCTTCCAGTTCAATATTGATGAGTTCCAGTTCCTTGTTTTTTTGAGACACAAGGAAAAACAGGGCTTTAAGCGCTTTTAACAAGGGTTCAGCATTTGTATCGTACTCTTTTACTTCTTTTTCATAAGCCTCCGCAGGGGAAAGACCTTGCCCTTGAATCAAATCAATTTGTTTTACCATTTTTTTATCCATGCTTAGAATATGGTATGCCAACCATCGAATAAGAAATTCATTGACTTCACCCAGCTTGTTCTTACTCTTCAATCCCTCTGGTTCTTTAAAAAAATCGGTAACCTTCTTGATAAAATCTTTGTGCACATCTTCGTGAACTTTTTTATGCTGAGGATCTACAGCGAGTTTTTTCATTAATGTTTCTTCTGTCTTGAAATGCTCAAGGGTATAGTTTGTTAATCTTTTTTTTAGGTCTTCAATGTTATGGTCTTCAATTGTTTCACTTTGAAAGGTGAGCTGCATCAATTCATTTATGGTGATAATAAGCCCATAGTGTTGTTCATCAATGATTTTATGCCCGGTTTCAAATTCTGAATCCCACTGAAAATAGTTGTTTTCCATGGAAATCCCCCCTTTTTATACTGATCATAAACAGGATTACTCCAAACACATTGGCTCTTTCTCCTTCATTTGGGTGGCATTCAATCGTGAAAAACCTGGCTGTAATGCATTCATCGTTGCATTTTTCTCACTATAACCGCTAATTTTTCAAGGCTTCCCATGATCTTTTCCTCATCCACATAGGCATAGGAGAGCCTGAGGGTATTGCTTTTCTTAAAGTCGTAAATGCTGCCGGGGTTTAGCAGTATTCCTTCTTTTAACGCTTCACGAAACAGTTTATCGATGCTGACTTGCTTTTTCAAAGTGACCCAGATATAAAACCCACCTTTTGGTATATCCCAGAAGGCAAGGTGGTTGAAATGCGTTTTTAGTGCAGCGATCATGGCGTTTCTCCGATTTTTCAGTGCATGGCGTGTACCCTCCAGGTATTGGTCATACGCATTACCTGACATGATCTCCTTCAAGACCCACTGTGAGACTGAACTGGCGCCATAATCCATCTGCATTTTCACATCCCCCAAACGGTCTACCACGGATTCAGATCCGACCATCCAGCCAACCCTTAGCCCTGGAAACAGGGTTTTGGAAATGGTGCCCACATAAAGGATCATACCATTCTGGTCCATACTTTTTAACGGCGTGGGGGGCTCTTCATCAATCCAGAGATCCCCATAGGCATCGTCTTCAATGATGGGCAGCCGATTGTCTGTGCAAAATTTGAACAACTCTTGCCTTCTTCTTGCAGTCATGACATAACCCGTGGGGTTGTGAAAGGTGGGAATGGTGTATAACAATGCTTCTTCCCCGCTTTTTTGTTCCGAAGCCATCTGCCAGTACTGAATTCCTTCCCGGTCAATGGGTACGCCAAGGAGCTTCATTCCTGCCGATTGAAACACCTGAAGCGATTTTATGTAGGAGGGTGCTTCTGTAAAAATGGTGGAACCCTGCTTGAGCATTGAAACAGAAATCAGCTGCAATGCCTGCAGGGATCCAGAGGTAATCAGAACGTTGGAGGGCTTGCAATGAATGGCTTTTTTCTTTAGCCTTTCACAGATTACTTCCCGTAATTCAAGTAATCCCAGGGGCTCAACATAGTTTAACGAAGAGATGGAATGGGGGAGCCGGCTGAAAATTTCTTTCATCATCTCCTCTGGATACAGACGTGGGGACAGTTCTCCCGTCCCCAGCCGCAGGATGCCTTCTTCAAACTCCATCTTGTTAATTGTCCGAATGGTGGGGATGTTTTCCTTAAAAAGACCTGATCGTAAATACTGGCTCCAGTCTGGTGTGGAAGCAGAGATCAAAAGTGACCAGGTGTTGCTGATCACTTGTGTTCCTTTACCCACTTCCCCTTTTAAAATCCCAAATGATTCCAGTTCTTCCAGCGCCATGACCACCGTGCTCCGATTAACACCAAACTCTTTGGCCAGGGCACGCTGTGACGGCAAAACACTGCCAATGGTCCAATCACCTTTGGAGATCTTGGTGCTCATATAATCAATGATTTGCCTGTACGCCGGGACGTTACTTTCTTTGTCCGGTTTCCATCCCATCTCAACAATCCGATTTCCTTTTTCAAAATCCGACATGATTGATCTCCCATTTCCCACTCATCAAATGAATTCGAAGTAATTTCCAAGCCCCTTTTGCAATGCCCTTTCATAGACCATGACTGCTGTCACGTTGTCCTGGATGCCCATGCCGGTGGTATCAAAAATGGTGATTTCATCATCGTGCTCCCGCAAGGGCTTTTCACCCGCCAAAAGCTGGCCAATTTCCCCGTGAATGTCCGATTCCTTAATGACCCCTGCCATGATGGCATTTCTGGTTTCACCTCTGGACACACATTGTGGGGTGCTGTCATGGACGATTTTGGCTCCCTTAAAAATAGCCGGGTCCAACTCGTTCTTTCCTGCCATGTCCGCTCCCACTGCCACAATGTGCATGCCCGGTTTTACCAGGGATTGAGGGATATAGTGTTTCTTCGCCGGTGTGGTGGTGATCACAATGTCCGCCTTCTCCATGGTTTCTGCAATACTGTGGCAGACGACTACGCTGACCCCGGTGTTCTTTTCGATGTCTTGTTGATAATTGGCCAGTGCCTGTTGGTCTTCGCTGAAAACCCGTACTTCCTGGAGCTTCATCACGTGGCACAACCCATAAACCTGCATTCTGGCCTGGCCGCCTGCACCAAAAACAGCTGCTGTCGCGGCATCCTTCCGCGCCAGGAGTTTAGATGAAATGGCTCCCGCAGCACCTGTTCGAATGCCAGTGATCAAGCTGCCGTCCATAACGCAGAGAAGGGAACCATCGAGGCCGTCATAGAGCAAGATGGTGCCAATCATTGTGGGAAGGTTGTTTACTTTCCCATTGTTGTAAAACCCGGAGGCCACCTTCACTGAAATGCGCTCATTTATTTCATTATAACATGATTTAATGTCTGTCTCCCCGTTGTTTTCCGGTATTTCGATGGAGACAATGTCCGGTTGCCTTACCTTACCCCTGTGATAAGCCAGGTAGCCTTCCTCAACAGCCTCCATCACCCCCTCCATGGACAACGCTGCCTCTACGTCTTTCATGCCCAGCAATAAGGTTTTCACAATGACACCCTCCTCGTAAACAGTTATGCGGCAAACAGCGTCACCGGTGTGACCTTATTTGCCGCAGTCTCTAACCTCTATACAAATTTTTCCTCTATGAGGAATTCTTCAAATTTCGCCAGGCTTTCCGGCACATTTTTCCGGCCGTACCCCATTCGAAAATACTGGTCATCCATGCCATAGATCTCCGAGGGCAGCAACAGCACGCCCTTCTTGTCAACAGCCAGCTGACAAAAATCTTTTACAGGCATGTCAAGGAGTAATTTATGATAGGCCACAGGGCCGCAGGTAGTGGCTTTTTTCTCAAAGAGTTGGGGATACCGGTCAAAAAAATCATCCACCAATTTGATGTTATCCAATATAATCTGCCGGTTCCGTTCCAGTAACGTTTCGCCGTGTTTCAGGGCCACTTTGGCCAAATATTCCGAGGGGGCAGAATTGCAGATACTCATGTAATGCTTGAATTTTACCACTTTTTCCAGTGTCTCATGATCCTTTGACACCAGCCACCCCACCCGGAGGCCGGCCAGGCCGTAAGCCTTGGACATGACTCCCAAAGAAGCGCATTTGTCATAATGATCTGCCATCCAATCCCGCTTTTCCCCCTCCAACTCCAGGCCTTTATACACTTCATCGGAAAACAGGTAGAGATCATTTTTTTCGCAAATGGCGCACAATCGTTTGATTTCATCATTGGTGAAGGTGTACCCGGTGGGGTTGTTGGGAGAAGTGACGGCAATGAGTTTTGTGTTGGGCTTGATCAGGGCCTCCAGTTCGTCAAAATCCATTGCCCAATGGGTACCCTTGTCCCGGATGTACCACTTGGAACACTCGCAATTTGGAATGGCATTGGCCACTTCATAAGCGGACTGGTAGTTGGGGTACATGGCAATCATGTGATCCCCTTCCTCCAGCATTACATTCATGTACCCGAAAATCGCTTCCTGGGCACCATGGAAGGCCAGCACATCTTCTGCTGTCATGTCCTGGTACAGGGCGGCAATGAGTTTTCGCAGCTCCGGATCTCCCCAGGTTTCCGTATACCCCAGCCACTGGGCCAAAAAAGCTTCCTGGGAGCCAGGTTCCAGTGCCAGCAATTCCTTCGTCGACATGGATTCACAGTCAGACTGGGTCAGCAGGTAGGGTGCGGTAAATTCATACTTACCAAAATAACATTCAAGTTTAAAATCGTTCATTTTCATTGGTTGGTTCCCCCTTTTTCGCATAGCAATAATCGTTCTTTAAAGGCAGGTTATAGACCCAGTTTCTTTTTATCACATTAAGGAGCTGATGTGTCCAACCATTTTTACCTTTCTGATCCAACCATTGGCCTCACAAGTTGCACCCCATGAACCCCAGATGTCCGGGCAATGTTCATAAACAGGATCATCATTCCACTTCTTTTTTCAATGTACTCACCTGGTCCAATGCTCCCAGAGCAAAGACAAAAGCAATAGGAGCTAACAAACCAACAAACTCCATTTTACCACCCATACGTCATCTGAACTACATCGACAAGACTCGCAGACCACCCACGTTTTCTTTCGCTTCATATTATTTTACAATGAACTTGGTGAAATGTCTGAAGAAAAATGGTTGCCTAATGCATGGAATGTAATGTGGAAGGCTCTTATCAGAGCAAATCAGATGCTGGACACACGGTTAGACAATGCGGTGGGGTTAAGGCAATCAGTGGGAATGCGTCCTTCCAGGGCCTCACCTATTTTTTGCGCACACAGCTCTCCCATTCTTATTCTTGTCTCAAGGGTTGCAGTGCCTATATGGGGAGTCATAACCACGTTATCCAATGAAGCCAACCCAATGTTAACATTTGGCTCGTGTTCAAACACATCAAGTCCGGCTCCTCCTATTAATTGATTTTTCAACGCAGAAATCAGTGCAGTTTCATCAATGACAGGACCTCTTGATGTATTGATCAGGATAGCATGTTTTTTCATCATGTTCAGTTCTTCAACCCCAACATAATGATGCGTTGATGCATTGAGAGGCAGGTGAACCGAGATGAAGTCGGACTCACTAAACAAGACCTCTTTGCTGACATAAGCACCCTCTGTTACTTTTTCAAACGCTTCCTTGGGTGTTCTTCCTGTATAGAGTATACGCATATTAAAGCCTATCCCGCGCTTTGCAACAGCTGTACCGATGCGTCCGGCACCAATGATTCCCAGGGTTTTTCCACTTACCTGTACTCCCAATAGATTACTCGGACCCCACTGCTTGTTTCCGCTGCGTACAAAGCCATCCCCCTCAACAATCCGTCTTGAAACCGCCATAAGCAGTCCCCATGTTAAGTCAGCTGTTGCATCGGTGACTACCCTTGGGTTATGCGTTACCAAAATTCCACTGCGTGTCGCTGCCTCAACATCCACGTTGTCATAACCGACTCCAGAACAGGTGATAATCTGGCAATGAGATTTAATGGCTTCACATATTTCCGAATCGATTCTTGTGCCAGAAACGAGGATCGCTTTGCATCCTGCTGCTTTTTGAATTAATGCTTCTTTTGACAGTTGCTCATTTTGAGGTTTCATCACAAGGTCATAGTGCGTGCCCAATAATTGCATTGCTTCTTCAGGAAATTGACTTGTGACAAATACTTTTATTTTTCCCACAAAATCACATCCTCTCTTTTTGATTGCTCCTCTTAGCGATAGTACAATCCCATGTAATGTGCCAATCTCCATATAACAGGATTCTTAACTGCTGAACCGGACAGCAGCCGTTGATCCTGGCCATTGTCCGGTTCATGTAAAGGGGGAGATATCGATGTTACATCAAACGCTGGTTCCGCAGCGCCAAACACCAAACTCGCTGAATCCAAATATTTCTGCTTTTGTTGTTTTACCATTGGCAACCCGCAGCATTTCATCATAGACTTCCTGGCCAACTTCTTCCACGGTCTTACCGCCATCCAAAATAACGCCGGCGTTGATGTCAATGTTATCCTTCATCTTTTCGTAGGTCATGGAATTTCCCGTCAGTTTAATAACGGGAACCAATCCATTGCCAACCGGTGTCCCAAGTCCTGTGGTAAAGACGCACATTTGTGCACCGCCGGCTACCATACCAACAATGGAATCAATGTCAAAACCCGGGGAATCCATGATCACCAATCCTTTGCGCCTTGGTTTTTCCCCATATTCCACCACTTCCACTGCGGGGGAAGACCCTCCTTTATTGATGCACCCAAGGGACTTTTCCTCAATGGTTGTGATACCGCCTGCAATATTACCAGGGGACGGGTTCCCTCCCCGCAAGTCTTCTCCACGCTCTTTGGTAGATTTTTCAAGCCGGTGAACAATGTTCATAATATCATTTGCCACTTCTTCATCCGCCGCACGTGCTGCAAGCACATGTTCGGCACCAATAAATTCTGTGGTTTCACTCAATATGGTGGTGCCACCTGCTGCCACCAGCAAATCACTGGCATATCCCATGCTGGGGTTGGAAGCTACCCCGGAGGTTGGGTCAGAACCTCCACATTCCAATGCCACGATTAATTCTGATACGTCGCAGGGCACCTTTTCTTCCATGGAAGCCGCCAGCGCCATTTCTGTTGCGTATCGAATGCCTTTGGTGATGGCCCCCAGTGTACCGCCTTCTTCCTGAATCACAGTGGTTTTTACAGGTTTTCCACTTTTAGCGATTTCTTCAGCCACTTTGTGAGGCTGTGCTGTTTCACAACCTAATCCTACGACAACCACGCCGCTGATGTTTGGATGACTTCCCAGTGCAATCAATATATCAATGGTACGCTTGGCGTCAGCACCCATTTGCCCGCACCCCTGTTGATTTTGAAAGGTAACAGCTCCTTTCACCTGGCCGGCAATAATACGGGCCGTTTCTGTTGAACACGACACTGTTGGCAAAATTAATACGTGATTTCTGATCCCCACCGTTCCATTAGAACGTTGATAGCCCATAAATGTCATGTGTTCACCCCCTTAAGGTAACAGTGTTGTGCGAATGGACATGTTCCCCTGCTTTTATTCGCGAAACCGCTTCACCAATGACTTCACCATATTTGTAGATTTTCTCACCTTGCCCGATTTCATGAAGTGCCACTTTATGGAAAATCGGTATATCAGTCAATATGACAATCTCATAGCTTTTATCTGACACCTTCAATTGAATATTTTCTCCTGTTTGTATCGACCTCAGTGCCGTGGCAACACTGTCTTTTTCACTGATCACTATCGCGTCAACAGTCGGCATGCGCAGCCCTCCTTGTTATTCCCATACAGCCCCGTTTTTTGCCTGGGGCTTCACCTTTTCATATAGTCCCAAAACGCCACCATGATGTTTTATGAGGGGTTTCCAGGACTCTTTTCGTTTCTTGATTTCTTCATCGGAAATGAAAACCGACAGTTTTCCACCTGGAATATCGATTTCAATAAGATCGCCATTTTCCACCAATCCAATGGGACCACCCAGGGCTGCTTCCGGAGACACATGTCCGATGCAAGGGCCACGTGTGGAACCGGAAAACCTGCCGTCAGTGACCAGGGCAGTGCTCTCCGCCAGGCCAGTACCCATTAGCATGGCAGTGATCGCCTGCATTTCCCTCATGCCCGGCCCCCCTGTGGGACCTTCGTATCGTATGACAATGACAGAGCCAGGTTCAATTTCCTTTTTCTTCACCGCCTCAATGGCGTTTTCCATGCTGTCAAACACAACCGCAGGGCCTTTATGCACCTGCATGTTTTCAGCAACGGCAGATTTCTTTACAATGGCTCCATCAGGAGCTAAATTCCCCCATAAAACCCTTAAAGCACTGTCCACTGCTATTGGTTTTTGTGCCGGCCTGATCATTTCCAGGTCACTCCAGACAGCCTGGTCTGCCACTTCTCCAATGGTTTTGCCCGATACAGTGACCAGGTCTGTATGAAGGTAATCCTGTAATGATTTGAGCACTGCAGGCACGCCTCCTGCTGCGTGAAAATCTTCCACTGGCCGTGGTCCGGAAGGGTTGATCTTTGCCACATAGGGAATGTGTGAACACTTGTCAAAAGCTTCATGATTCAATTCTATGCCCAACTCATTGGCAATGGCCGGTATGTGAAGCACTGAATTGGTTGACCCCCCAATGGCCATGACAAACTTGATGGCGTTGTCAAAGGAAGCGGATTTCATAATGTCCGAGGGCTTGGTATCATGCTTGAATAATTCCATTATTTTTTTCCCAGCCACTTCACCCTCCATCAACTTTTCCCTGGAACCGGCAAAGGATGTAGCTGTGAGTGGCATTGCCATGCCCAAAACCTCACAAAGACAGTTCATGGTATTGGCAGTACCCATCATGGCACAACTGCCCACTGAGGGACAGGCCTTCTCTTCAATTTCGTGCAGTTCTTCCAGGGTCATCTGACCTGACTGTTGTTTTCCGATGAACTCTCGCATAAGGGATAATGTCAATTTTTGTCCTTTATGTTCGCCGGCATGCATAATACCGGGCGGCACAAAAATGGAGGGAATGTTCACCCGGGCTGCCGCCATTAGCATTCCTGGGGTTATTTTATCGCAGCTGGAAAGAAAGACAGCTGCATCAAATTGATGGGCCTGGAGCATGATTTCGATGGAGTAAGCAATGATTTCCCTGCTGGGCAGGGAGTATTTCATGCCTTCGTGTCCCTGGGCGATTCCGTCACACACCCCAATGGTGTTGAACTCCATGGCTGTTCCGCCAGCTTCCCGAATACCTTTTTTAACATATTCAGCTACCTGGCGTTGCGGAACGCATCCCGGTACCACTTCGTTCCAACAATTGACCACTGCCACCAGGGGCTGATCCAATTGACTGCGTGTTAATCCGGTGGCAAAAAACAGTGCCCGACTGGCTGCACGGTCACTACCTTCCGTTACCGCATGACTACGTATATTCTCACCCTTGCCCACAAACTCAACTCCTTCTTATCCCGCTACAACAGATTACCATCCTCATCAAACACCCAGTGGTTAGGATCACTGACGGCGTTCATATATTCACATTTTTCCACTTCCCTTAGCAGGTTTTCAGACACCTGAATTTCAGCCACTGCCACAGTGTTTTTAATCCGGGCCATTCTGACTTGTGTTTTATCAAGTATGTTGCATGTTTTAATGGCTGCCTGTATGGCCTGACGGTCATTCTTAAGCACCATGGGTATTTTTACACTCATGGGCACCGTGGATGTCAGGGAATTTGGATAAGTCATCTCGAAAACGAATTTATCATAGGCTCTTTTTGTAGTAAAATCCAGGATTCCCAGCCCGTTACCATTGCCATGGGACTTATCGGTTATGTCCAGCACAGCCATTTTGGTAATGCTGGGTCCGCCACTGGCGTAGGGTGTGTGATAGCGCCCCACCATGTTGGTATCAAAACCTGTACCGCTGATGTCCTTACCAATTTCATCAATGATCAGCACATCCAGTTGATCAAAATACAGCCTGGGGGCCAATTCTTTGGCTTTTTCCTGCAACGCGGGTTCATGGGTTTCTATTTCTTCTTTCATCAGTACGTCCACCTGACATACTTCATGGTAAGCATTTTCCAGAACACCCACAGCAAAGAGTATGTTGGTTTTTTCTATGGTGACTCGGCCAATGGCAGGAATATTTTCTGCCATTTTACCAAACCCCAGCTCGTGACAAATATCTGCACCCTTCTGTTTTCCCAGACCAATGGTCACCATCTTCATTAACCCGCTTTCAAATGGGCCTCGAAAGGCAACATGGGGTTTAATCCGGTTAATGATCACAATGCCGTCAGCTTCGTAGGCATATTTGTCAATGTTGGCAGGCAACCCATTTACTGAAGTGCCTACCACCACTGTTTCCATGGTGGCACGGATGGGTGCACCCACATACGCTTCTTCGATGCCCATGCCAATGAGCATGTCCCGCTGGCCCTCTGCGGTGGCACCCCCATGACTTCCCATGCAGGGAAGGATGAAGGGTTCTCCTCCCGCATCCTTAATAAGCCTAATGATGGTTTTCACCATCAGGGGAAGCTGGCTGACGCCTCTGCTTCCCACTGCAACCGCTATTTTCATGCCTGGCGTAATGCCTGATGTCACCTGTCTCAGGTTCATTTTATGTGCCAGTTCCACTTCAACATCATCCACTTTTGGCCTTGTGAAAGTTTGTTCCACTTTTACCATCCGTGGAATCGGTATTGGATCAAGTAAAAGATCGATGGAACTCATACCAATTCCTCCTTACTGCACTGATCTTTCTTACGGTTTGATTGCCACTCTCATGCATTCTGCACTTGTGGCAGCCAGGTCAAACCCGTCTTCCCAGTTTTCCAGGTCATACACGTGGGTTACCAGGGGCTTTAACTGTACTGCTCCTTTTTTCACAAGATGAATCGCTGTTTTCCAGTCATAAGGGATCTGTGATATCTCACCATAAATGGTGATTTCTTTTACGATTATTTTATGTGTGTCAACAGGCGCATGAATGCCACCGCGTATGCCTCCGCCGGCCCAAAGCACCTTGCCGCCTTTACGCACAATGTCCAGAGACTCAGCAATGGGTTCTACAGAACCCGTGTTTTCCAGCACATTGTCAACGCCGACACCATTGGTCTTCTCTGCTATGATTTTTCGAATGTCCTCTTTATCCACGTTAATCACAGTATCCGTTCCCAATTTTTTGGCCATTTCCAATCTGTAACTACTGTCCCGTTCAAGGCCGCTCATGAAAATGGGGCCGGCGCCTATTGCCTGGCATACCTGGGCCATAAGAATACCACGAGCTCCAGGGCCCAGAATTGCCACCGATTCACCTGCCTTGATCCCCATTCTTGTAATAATGCTGTGCACTGAACCTGCCGTTGGCTCAATGAGCACTGCTTCCCGGTCAGTGATATTGTCAGGCAAAACATGCAGTTGTTGTTCCGGCCACACGGTGTATTTGGCAAAACCCCCACCTGTCATAAAGTGGGCTCTGCCTTCCATGGGTGGTAATGTGTTGCAGATATTGAACCTGCCTTCCAGACAGTTGGGGCAATGGCCACAGTAAAAAGTAACAATTTCATGTACTACCCGGTCACCGGGTTTTACTTTGGTAACAGCAGGGCCCACTTCTTTCACCACGCTGACGATTTCATGGCCCGCCACATTCTTTTTAGGTGCAGTCTGTACATCTTTTTTGTCAGATTTCCACTTATGAACGTCACTGCCACAGATCCCGCAGTATTGAACCTCCACCAGTACATCATTTGGTGCATAGGGATTATCACCCAGTTTTGGTACTGGCACTTCTTCCAGAGCCAAATGGCCATCGGGGTACGCCACTAAACCTTTCATCATTTCCATCATTGTCACCTAACTTTCTTTTATTATATTAGATTTTACTTGCAACGATTTTTTTCTTTATCCATCCAAACAACGGGGTTGATTGGATAACTGAAAACAATGCTACAAGAAGCAGGATTGCTGAAATGGGGTTTTGGAGAAAAATCATCCAGCTGCCTCTTCCAATTAACAACGACTGGTACAGGCTCATGTTCAGCATAAACCCTAAAATAAGTCCAACCACCATGGGCGCAGTGGGCATGCCGATTTTGTCCATCAAGTAACCCAGCAAACCAAAGATGAGCATTAAATAAACTTCAAAGAAGCTATTGTTAATGGCAAAGGAACCAATGACACATAAAATGACAATAATCGGCGCCAGTACATGATTGGGAATTTTAACGACATTTACAGCCAATCGAGTAAATAACAACCCAACAAAGAACAGGGCGACATTGGCAAGAAGTAAAGCCCAAATCAGCGTGTAGGTAACATCTGCATATTCTGTCATGAGTGTGGGCCCCGGCATAATGCCATGCACCATTAATGATCCCATCAGCACCGCAGTGGCTGAACTTCCAGGAATGCCCAGGGTTAATGTTGGAATTAAAGCGCCTCCAACAACTGCGTTATTGGCAGATTCAGCAGCTGCCACCCCTTCAATGGCCCCTTTACCAAAGTTGGCTTTGTTTTTGGAAAATCGTTTTGCCTCATTGTAACTGAACCAACAGGCCGTATCTCCACCTGTTCCAGGAATAATCCCCGTAAAGATCCCGATAATACTACCGCGAATAACGGTGACTATGATCTGTTTAATTTCTTTCATGGTTGGTAACATTCTGTCTTTGAATTTGTTTACTTGTGTAATCACTTTTTGATCTTTCTCAATGAGTCTGATGGCCTGTGGAATTGAGAAAAGACCAATTAAAGCAACCGTAAAGGAAATCCCCGAATACAGGTTAATCATGCCAAAGGTAAAACGTGCACTTCCTGTGACCGGGTCCATGCCCACCAGTGCCAGCAGTAATCCCAAAACCCCGGATAATAAGCCTTTGATGGTGGAACCCTGTGAAAGTGAACCGATAATGGTAATGCCCAGCACCGCTACGGCAAACAATTGCACAGGGCCAAACTTCAGCGCCACACTTCCCAAAACAGGGGCCACTGTCAATAAAGCAATGGAGCTAATCACGCCGCCAACAAGGGAAGCGAATAGAGAAACACCCAACGCCTTTCCGGCTCTTCCCTGTTGTGCCATTGGGTACCCATCGAGCACCGTCGCTGCTGCTGCAGGTGTTCCTGGGGTTCTAATGAGAATCGCTGCGATTGAACCACCATACATGGCTCCCAAATACAAGGAGGCCAACATGCTGATACCCGTGGCAGTTGGCAAAGAAAATGTCAGTGGCAGCAATATGGCGATGGCCATGGTTGCTGACAAACCAGGCATTGCACCAACAAAAAGGCCTAATGCAGTACCTACAACAATGGCAGCAAGGTTCATGAATGTCATTACGTTGTTTAATCCAAGCATTAAATATTCCATGGGTTTCTATTTCACCTCCTTAAAACATGGTAATGGGAATGGGTAAATGAAGAAATCTGATAAACAGCATGTATATAAAACCAGTAAATCCAACAGCAATAATGAGGGCCGTTGTCATTTTAACCGATTTTAGGTACCTGAAAATACCAATAATGAAGAGGGGGGTAACGATGAAATACCCCAGAATCTTGATACTGAAAATGTAGACCGTGATGGCACCCACAAAAACGGCAATCCGGTCATAATGAATTTTGTCGTATTTATCCTCTGGTTGTTTTACAACAGCCTCCTCAGTACCTTGGCTCTTCTTTTTCTTTGATTTGTAGTATTCCTCTGCAAACATTGCCATGGCCAGTAGAATGATGATCACAATGAGGATCCTTGGAAGTTGGTAAGCGGCACGGGACATTGTTAATGTCTCCAGGTATAAGACCGCTGAAAAAATGATGGCCACGATCGATGCAATGCCAACTTTTACAGTGTTTGTCATGGGACGAACCTCCTGAACCTTTCTCGGCCATCAGGCCTTGTAACAGCAGGGTAGAGATTGATCCCTACCCTGCTGAAATGGTTTATTGTGTGTATTCGCTCTTAACTTCTTCCCAGATTTGGCCAAAGATATCTTCGTGACCTCTCAGATACTCTGCATATTCATCACCGGTTTTGATGTCGACAGGCAATGCACGATCTGCTGCTGCCTGCAAGAATTCAGGGTCATTTCCCATTTCTTCAAAGGCGGCAATCAGTTCATCGAGTATTGGCTGCGGAAGCCCAGCCGGTGCACTGTAGCCCCGTGATGATCCGTTAACTATATCATAGCCTAATTCTTTCATGGTGGGGATGTCTGGTATGTTGGGGTCTCTTTCCTCGGCAAAGATGGCCAACGGTCTCAGTGTGCCAGCTTCAATTTGCGGGAAGGTGATGCCCAGGTTATTAAAGGATGCGTCAATCTGGCCGCCAGCCGCTGCCTGCCAGGATGGTCCGTCACCTTCAAAGGGAACCAGGATAAATTTCAGTCCAGTTTCCATTTGGAAGATCAACGTGGAGAAGAAATCATCTCCGCCAACCCCTGAGTTACCCACTGTTATGCCTTCAGGATCTGCTTCTGCTGCTGCCATTAAATCTTCAATGGTTTCGAAGGGGCTGTCTGCACCAACAACGATTAAACCTGGGTCAGTTACAACATTGGCAATTGGTGTCAGTTCTGTAATGTTATAGGTAATGTCTTCATTCATAATGTAGTTTGTTTGCAACATTGGTGTATTGGTAATACTGATGGTGTAGCCATCTGGGTCTGTTGATTTCGCCAGTTGTGTCCAGGCGATTGCACCCGTTGCCCCAGGAATGTATTGATTAACAAAGGTAATGTCCAAAATTTCTCCTAAAAATGGTTGTGTTAACTGAGCTAATGCATCACTTCCGCCACCGGGGGCAAATCCCTGAAAGACAACGATGGGTTTTTCAGGATAGCTGCTGTAATCTTCTGCTGGCTCTGCTGGTTCTTCTGCTGGTTCTTCTGCCGGTTCTTCTGCCGGTGTTTCAGGCTCTTCTGCCGGTGCTTCCTCTTGAGGCGAACATGCCGCTACCGATAGTACCATTACCAATGCCAGAATCAAAACCATCCATTTTCTTAAATTCATGAAGCTCTCCTCCTTTGTTTCTGTTGTTTTCCAAATAAATAACGGATTAATCTAATCTACACCTCCTTCTTGTAAAATTTATTCAAGGCCATTTCAATTCCTAACGCTATGGCTGCATGTAAACTTTTGGCGGAAGCTGTGCCTTTGCCAGCTTTTCCAAAAGCTGTTCCATGGTCAACAGATGTTCTTATGATGGGCAGTCCCAGTGTGACATTAACCCCTTCGTCAAAATTGATGATTTTCATGGGTATATGCCCCTGGTCATGGTACATCACCGCCATCACCCGATAATCATTACGCTTCGCTTTGACAAATAAGCTGTCTGGCGGTACTGGTCCTATGAGTTGAATACCAGGGATTTCTTGCCTGGATTCTTCCATTGCCGGAATAATTTCGTCCACCTCTTCTGTTCCAAAAGCCCCATTCTCACCGCTGTGGGGGTTAAGCCCTGCGATCCCGATGTTTTTGTTGGGCATATCATTGACTGTCACTAATTCGTAGGCCAGTTGAATCACCTTTTTGACCCGCTCTTTTTTTGCCCGGTCACAGGCTTCCCGGAGTGAACAGTGTGTGCTGACATGAATGACAAAATAACCCTCTGCTGACAACATCATGGCATAATCTTTTGTGTCTGTTCGCTGTGCAAAGATTTCTGTATGACCAGGATAATGATGGCCTGCCATGTGCATTGACTCTTTGTTGATGGGTCCCGTGACCACGGCATCAACTTGCCTTTCCTTTGCCAAATCGATGGATTTGAAGATATAAGTAACCGCAGCTTCACCTGCCAGGGCATTGACTTTACCATAACCCAGTTCAGAAACGCCGGGCACTTCCATGTGGAGAACATCCAACGTGCCATGTTCATAGACAGCGTCATCAGGTGTTGTGACCACATTAATTTTCAATGGTATATCCACAAATGCAAGGCTTTGTCTTATTCTTTCTTTATCCCCAATGATCAATGGTCGCGCTTCTTCATACATGCTTTTTTCCGAAAGGGCTTTAACTGCTATTTCCGCGCCTATTCCACATGGATCACCCATGGTAATTGCCAAAATTGGTCTGTTTTTCATTGGCGATTCCTCCCTGACAAATATTTCCACTGAAGTAACTTAATTCCTTTGATCATAACCGTTTCAGTGCCAAAACCTCCCGCTTTTGTAATAATACCAGTGCCATCGAGAGGTCCTCCGATTACAGTACCGTAGGGCACACCCACTTCCAGTTCTTCAATCATACGAATACCGGCACCCTGAACACCTCTCAAAAAATGTAAGGCGGTTGAACCACCGGTTACCATAACCCCTGCCACTTGATGGTCTTTAAAAACCTCACCTGCGATTTTCTGCAGCCCTTTGTTAATAAGGAGTGAAATATCTGATTCGTTCAAGCCTTTACTAAATCCCTTGACACGAGCCACTTTTCTTTCCTCTGTAGTTTGATAGGCATGGATGATCACGTTATTTCCCTGTCGCATGAGGTCAATCGTTTTTTTAATCTCATCACTTAGGTCCATTCCTTCAACGAATCGCTGAGGATCAATAAAAATTTCTTTGGCACTTCCGTACTTTACAGTGTGATCGATCATTTTTTTGTTTTGCGGATGTACACTTCCTACAATCACTAAGACCGGAGGCGCTTTTGAGGCAGTTGCAAACTTACCCGCTGAAAGCATGGCATTGGACATGCCTGCTGATCCACAAAAAAGTATCTTCTCACTATTGTGCGGATTGATGGAGGCCACTGTATCAAGGTCATCGTTTGTCACTGCATCCACCAGTATCATGGTTTTTTTATTATTGGAGACGTTCAGTATGGTATCATACAAAATTTCCGGTCCCTTTGTAACAACTTCCCTGTCTATTAAGTGCACCTGCAGGTCTGTTTGTTCCTGTAATAATCTTGGCAGAAAGGAATCTTTCACAGGCCTGTTTGGATCATCGGCTATTGGTGTATCTTCAAGTTGCACTTCGTCGACATAGAGGTGTCCATGACTTATGGTACGCTTCATTTCAGGAAAAGCAGAACAGATCACTGCGATATCGATGTCCATGGCTTCCATAATGGCTTCAATTTCGTAACCAACGTTGCCACGCCACGTGGAATCAATTTTTTTATATACGTTCTTCACACCCATTTTCATAAGAACAACCACGACCTCGCGTACGATTTTTGCAGCTTCTGGTCCATCAAGTTCCCTTGTGTTAGTGGATACAGATAAAACATCGCAATCACTAATTTCTGCCTCAAAACCTTCCGGGTAATTAATAACGCAACTTCTAAATCCATAATGGATGAATGATACCGCTGTGTCACTGGATCCACTTAAATCGTCACCAATAATGGCCACACACACTTCACATCCCTCCTCCCATCCCAAATTCTTTTTTATATATAATGCAACTTACATGCCAACAATACGTTTAAGAGGAAAGCGTTGATGCGGCCACATTGTCTGAATTTTGTCAATATTCCGGATTGTTGCATAAAAAAATGCAACATTGCATTTGCAACATTGCATCTTCTTGTTATGTGTGCATCGATTATTTGTTGCTTTTCGTCTCCATTTTCTTCAGCCGCCGGTATAATGTAGAACGGTCAATGCCCAAGGCTTCAGCCGCAGCTGTTTGGTTACCATTGAAATTTACCAGGGTTTCTTCTATGATTTTGTCCGTTATTCTTTTTTTCGGATGAACCAACCCTGATAAAGAGGTGTTGTGTTGTTGCATGAGCTTATCAAGTCGTTTTTGAACATCTCTCATGGTTATTTCATTGTTCGTCGTAAACACAATCAGCTGTTCCACAAAATTGTTTAACTGCCTCACATTACCAGGCCAGTGAAAACGCTTTAAAGGTTCAAAGCAACCTGGTTCAATGTGAAGAAATGATGCATTTTTTCTAAGATAATGTTCCGCCAGCAGCGGTATATCTGATTTTCTTTGTGCCAGGTCGGGCACTTCTAAACCCAGCACATTCACCCGATAATATAAATCTTCCCGGAATAACTTTTTCCCCACCGCATCCCACAAACTTTCATTGGTTGCAACAAGTATGCGGATATCAACAGGCATGATTCTGTTGTCCCCAAGCCTCATAACTTCCCGTTCCTGCATCACTCGAAGCACTTTTGCCTGAACGGATAAACTCATTTCACTGATTTCATCCAGAAATATGGTGCCCCTGTGAGCCAATTCGAACAAGCCCTCTTTTCCACCTTTTCTGGCGTCTGTAAAACTGCCTTCAACATAGCCAAAGAGTTCACTTTCCAAAAGGCTCTCAGAAAAAGCAGCGCAGTTTACACCAACAAAGGGCCCCTCCCGTCGTGGACTCAAGTTATGAATGCTCTGGGCGATCATTTCTTTTCCAACACCTGTCCGCCCTTGAATAAGTACTGTGGCATTGGAATCACTTATCTTAATAATTTCCTCTTTTACTTTTTTTATGGCGCTGCTGTCACCTAAAATATCCTTGATGGCTTTTTTTGCAATGAGGCCGCTTTTATGAAGCTTCTTTCTAACCTTTGTCTCTGTATCCTGAATACTTTTGAGAGCCTTAAGGGTAATCACATGGCCGGCTTCATAACTTCCTTCATAGACAATCTGTTGTGCATTATATAAATACTGTTTGTTTGATATGTTGACGATTTCCTCTTTAACCCTGTCATCAGGAAGGTACTCCTGAATACGGTTTCCAATAATATCACTTGCGGTAAAATCAAATATCTGTAGTGCTACAGGGTTTATATGTGTTACGGTTCCTTCATGGTCAGTGGCGATGATTCCTTCATCCACTGAGTTCAATATGGTAATCAGTCTGCCTTGCTCCAGTGCATCTTTCATGCGGATTCTCGATAGATCCATTGCGCGAATCAGCGCTTCATAAACTGCGCGTTTCCCAGATTCTATCAAAATCCCCTTCAACCCTATTTCCCTGGCAGTTTTTACAGAAATCGTGTCCCCTACTATTACTTTCAGACCATGTAACGCCTCTGTTTTTAACCTCTCCTTTAATAGAGCAGGGTCCTTAACAGATATCTCCACCACATCATAGTGCAGGTAATCTCCCAATGACGAAGCTTCGTAGATGGTATTGGCATAACCAACAACGCCAATACGTTTGCTGTAAACCACCGCTTTCTTCATTGCTTCCATCAAGTCAATGGTGGTAACGTAGATGGGCACACAAGGCACTCGTTTAATGGTGTTCACAATCTCTAAATAAGTGCCACCACGGCTGACGAGAACTTCATAGCCTTCTTCAACCGAAGCTTTGGCAAGTTGAGCACCAACAGATAGATTTCCGATGAGTGCGTCTGCAGGTAACTGTTCTTCCTGGATCACTTGCATACCTATTTTGTAGATTTCTTCATTCGGTGCTATCAACATGATCTTGGACGCCATGATTTCACCCCAATCATAACAGGCATTTAGTTCATTATAGCATAGGCATATCTGAAGGGACATTCACATCAAGATAAGTTTGATGATTCATACCCAATGAACATCGTACTAGTAAGGAGGACACACAATTGAAAAAAATATAAATCAACCCCGGTATATGTGATCAGATAACAGATCATCATTTGTCGGGGTTGTTTGCTTCGTATGGATGTTAAGATGGGTTACGAGTGGTCAAACTGTTTCATGTAGTTGGCTTGTTTGGGGGTAAGGGTGTCAATGGAAACCCCCAGGGTTTCCAGCTTCATCTTTGCCACCCGGTGGTCCAGGTGTTCCGGCACTTCATAAACACCGGGTTCCAGCTGATTTTGCGTCAGGTATTCAGCGCAGAGGGCCTGGACTGCAAAGGAGGTGTCCATGATTTCTGCGGGATGTCCGTCACCTGAAGCCAGGTTCACCAGGCGTCCTTCGGCAATGAGGAAGACTTCCTTGTCATTGGGCAAGGTGTGAGCCACGATATTATGGCGCACCGTACGCTTGCTAAGGGCATAGGCTTCCAGGGCTTCATACTCTACCTCCACATTAAAATGACCGGCATTTGTGAGGATGGCCCCGTCTTTCAGCAGGGGAAAGTGGGGTGTGGTGATCACGTCGCAGCAGCCGGTGACAGTGACGAAGAAATCCCCTAAGGGGCAAGCCTCTGTCATGGGCATAACGGTAAAGCCGTCCATCACCGCTTCAATGGCTTTTATGGCATCGATTTCTGTGACAATGACATTGGCGCCCAGCCCCTTGGCTTTGTGGGCCACACCCTTGCCGCACCAGCCATAGCCGGCCACCACAACGTTTTTACCTGCGATGATCAGGTTTGTGGTCTGCATGATGCCTGTCCACACGGACTGGCCTGTGCCATAACGGTTATCAAAGAGGTATTTACTCATGGCGTCGTTGACGGAGATCATGGGAAATTTCAGTTGCCCGCCGGCTTCCCGGGCCTTCATTCGCAACACCCCGGTGGTGGTTTCCTCACAGCCGCCTATGATCTGTGGAATTAGGTGAGGAAATTCGTCATGAACCAGCTGTACCACATCACCCCCGTCGTCAAGAATGATATGGGGTTCCTCCTGGATCATCTCCCGGATAAACTGCAGGTATTCTTCCGGTTTGCATCCATGCCTGGCAAAGACCTTCACACCGCGGGCCGCAATGGCTGCCGCCACATCATCCTGGGTGGAGAGGGGGTTGCTGCCGGCGAGAAACACCTGGGCGCCGCCAGCCTGGAGCACTTCACAAAGATGGGCGGTTTTGGCTTCCAGGTGAATGCACACGGCAATTTTCAGTCCTTTAAAAGGCTGTTCTTTCTGAAAGCGACCTTCGATGGCCTTTAAGACCGGCATGTGGGCAGCCACCCAGTCCAGTTTCTGGTTACCTGTGACAAGCAGTTGTTCCCTGTTTTCCATGAGTTGTTCCTCCTTATTGGCTCCTTATTTTTTCTTAACTGTCTCCTGATGGGGTAATGTCAGGTTCAATGACCATGTTACCATCAGTATAGCATATTCGAAATATCGATGCCGGAACAATCAAACCACTGCGATCCCCCGGTTATTCTTCAAGGTGTACGTTCAATTAAATGAGTCTTCAACTGGTAGAACAATCGGGAATTCATTTGTAAGGCTTGAACACAGTGGAAGAAACGATTATGTACAACCCCTGAATCAGGGCTCTCCAACCATCACATAGTCTTCCTGGTTCTCTGACACAATGGTGAACCCCATGGAACGGTACAGCCCAACAGCCCTTTTGTTGGCTTTGGACACACTCAAGGACACCTTGGCATGTCCCTGTTCCCGAAGGGCATTTAGCGCCTGCACCATGAGCACTTTGCCTATTCCCTGGCCTTGCCACTCAGGCTTGATGGCCATACTGACTTCCGGGGTGTGATCATCCACATATCCATAACCCGGTGCTTCCACTGAGAAAAGCCTGGCCCAAAACATGCCCACCGGCTCACCATCCAACTCAACAACCAGGCCCATGTCTGTGGGCAGCATCCAGTTATAAGTGTATTTTTGAAGCACAGGTTCGTCAATCACGTCAAAAGGCGGTTTTTCCTCTCCCTCCGGTACAAAAACCGCTTCATAAAACATGTCTCTGAGAAAATCACTGTCTTCTGCCGTTGCTTCCCGAAATTTTACCTTTCCAGACATTACGTCGTCACTCCATTTCAGCCCATTTTCCTCACTAGAATACCCATTGAATACAATTCTTTCCACTATTATGCATACTATTTTATCTTTTGCATGCTTGAAGATCAATTAATTCCTGTGGAACTAAAGACAATGATCTCCGTCTTATTATATAAACAGTCTACGGAGGGATCTTATGAAGAAAAAACTGATGTCACGAAAAGTAATTATCCTGCTTATACTATCCATCGCTGTCTTTGCAGCAGCCTGCACGCAAAGTGAAGTAACTGATAAAGTCGGTGCCTACACAACTGTCATTGATAAATTGTATGTGGAAGACACCGCTCTTAATCACAAGATAAAGTACATCGCGGTGGATACATCTTCAATCATAAATTTAAATGACGAAGAAAAAACAGCCTTGTTGCAAGAAATTGAAAGCTATGGTTACACAGTGTTGGATATGACCATTGAGGAACTTAAAGAAGAAGGTTATGTAGAGGATTTATACTTTGAAGAAGGCATACTCTTTGAGATTGAAGATGAGCCAATTAAGGGAAATTCCATCACCATGGACATCTCTAAATGGCGTTCAGGGTTAGGTGCCATTGGCTATGATGGTACCGTTGTCACGTATAAAAATGAAAAATGGGAGATCGAAACTCAAGGAGCTGCATGGATCAGTTAATTCAAATCCTTACTATTGGGTAGTTAATACTTGTACAAAGATAGTGATCGAGTTATCTCATTGATGGAGTTGGAAGGAGTTTTGATCATGAAAGACAGTTTCCGAGCCTTTCGAATCACTGAGGAGGGGGACGCTTATCGAAGAGCCGTTATTCAACGGCAGAAAGAAGATTTGCCTGAAGGAGATGTATTAATCCAGGTGCTTTACTCCTCCCTGAATTATAAGGACG
>JAABSW010000082.1 GCA_011390155.1 Clostridiaceae bacterium | reverse complement strand
AAATCAGATGAAATAGACTGCAGAACCAAGGAGAGGTATACTAGTGGTATCAGACAGATAAACATGTTGACATTCGCCTGCGACTAAAATGAAAAGGACGATGGCCCATGAGTAACTCCAGGGAAAACACATCTTACCAAAGTGAACATTTCATTAACCGGGAGCTGAGTTGGCTGGAATTCAATCACCGGGTATTGGAGGAAGCCAGGGATAAACGGAACCCTATTTTTGAGCAGATGAAATTTCTGGCCATCGTCAGCTCCAACCTGGACGAATTTTTCATGGTGCGGGTGGCTTCGCTGAAAGACCAGGTAAACGCCGGCTATAACAAGGCGGACCCTGCCGGTCTTACCCCAAAACAACAACTGAAACGCATCTCCCAGCGGGCCCACAAAATGACAGTGGACCAATACAACACCTTTAACAAAAGCCTGATGCCCAGGCTGAAAAAAAACGGTTTCAACATCATTAAGGGCAAAAATCTGAGCAAAAAACAGTTTGCCTACCTGGAAGAGTATTACCGGAAACAGGTATACCCGGTGCTTACACCCATGGCGGTGGATTTTTCCCGTCCTTTTCCCCTGATTTTAAACCGCAGTCTGAACATCGCCCTGCTGGTACAGGAAATGGAAGAGGATAACCCCACCTTTGCCACGGTCCAGGTACCGGCCATGTTGCCACGTTTGGTAGAGTTGCCGGCAGGAGATGGTGAAGGAAAGGAATTCATGCTTCTGGAAGAGGTGATGATCCTCTTCATGGAAAAATTGTTTACCAGCCACCAGATCCTGTGTGCCCATCCCTACCGCATTACCCGTAACGGGGACCTGTCCATTGATGAAGAGGAAGCGAAAGACCTGTTGATGGAGATTGAAAAGTCCATCAAACGCAGGCGATGGGGTGCCGCCATCCGCCTGGAAGCGGATTATAAGATGGACCAGCGGCTGCTGGACATCCTGCAGGCGTCCCTGGAAATTCACAAAGGAGAAATCTACCTGATCAACGGGCCCATGGACCTGACCTTTCTCATGAAGGCCTATGGCATCAACGGCTTTGATGATTTGAAATACCCCGATTTTCAACCGGTTGTTCCTCCCATCTTCAAGGAAGAAAGGGCTATGTTTGACCTTATTAGTGAAAAAGACCGATTTTTGTATGTACCCTATGACAGTTTTAATCCTGTGATCCGCTTTGTACAGGAAGCGGCAGAAGACCCGGGGGTCTTGGCCATTAAGCAAACCCTGTACCGGGTCAGTGGCGATTCACCCATCATCAAATCTTTAGCAGAAGCCGCCGAAAGAGGTAAACAGGTGACGGTACTGGTGGAAGTCATGGCCCGGTTCGATGAGGAAAACAATATCCAATGGGCCAAAAAGCTGGAGCAGGCAGGATGTCATGTGATTTACGGGCTGGTGGGCCTGAAAACCCATTCAAAAATCACCTTGGTGGTGCGCCGGGAAGAAGGACGCATCAAACGGTACCTTCATTTGGGCACCGGTAATTACAATGACTCCACCGCTAAACTTTACACCGACATGGGACTCTTTACCAGCCGGGAGCAGTATGCCGCCGAAGCCTCATCCTTTTTTAACATGCTCACCGGCTATTCAGACCCGCCGGATTTGTATAAACTGACAGTGGCACCTTTGAACATGCGGGAGACATTCACCCAGTTGATTCGAGACGAAGCAGAAAACGCCCGGCAAGGGAAAAAGGCAGTGATCCGGGCTCAAATGAATTCACTGGTGGACCAGCAAATCATTTGTGAACTTTACGATGCGTCCCGGGCAGGTGTCTCCATACACCTGTTGGTGAGGGGCATCTGCTGCCTGCGACCCGGGGTAAAAGGTGTCAGCGAAAACATCACTGTTCACAGTATCGTGGGCCGGTTCCTGGAGCACCCCCGGATTTTCTACTTTGAACAGGACGGACGAAAAAAACTGTGCCTTTCCAGTGCCGACTGGATGAACCGGAACCTGGACCGGCGCATTGAACTGCTTTTTGAAGTGGAAGACCCGGAGATTCACCAGCAGGTAATGGATGCACTGAACATTCTTTTCAACGACACCCTGAAAACCAGGATCCTTCAGCCCGATGGCTTATATAAGCGGGTGGACAAGCGGGGGAAACAGCGGCTGGAAGCACAGCTTTATTTCTGCCAACGGGCAGAAGCCATTGAAAAAAGGCAGCACCGGGAGGCTTCCCAGGTAATCATCTTTGAACCCATTTTATCCAGCGATCAACTGTTGGAAAAATAGGCAGGAAAACAATAAAAGTAAAAAACATCCCGGAATTAGAAAGAAGGAAACCTTTATGAGTAAAAAAATCGCCATCATCGACCTGGGTTCAAACTCCGTGCGCATGCTGCTGATGAAGATGTGTGACGACGGGTCTTATAAAATGCTGGACCAGGTGAAGGACATGGTGCGCCTCAGCGAAGGCATGGGCGATGAAAACACCCTGAAACCAGTGCCCATCAAGCGTACCATGAACACACTGAACTTATTTAAAAAATTGATTCATGTGCACCAGGCAGACCAGGTGATCCCCATTGCCACCGCTGCCGTGCGTAACGCCGCCAACCAGAAACTGTTTCTGGACAAGGTGAAAATGGAAACCGGTTTCGACTTTCGGGTGGCCTCTGGTGAAGAAGAAGCCCGCTACGGTTACCTGGGGGTCATCAATACCATGGGTGTGGAAGACGGGGTGATGATCGACATAGGTGGTGCTTCCACGGAAGTGGCCTGGATCGAAGACCGACAACTGAAAGAAGCAGTTTCTTTTCCCTTCGGCGCTGTGGTGCTGACAGAAAAATTTCTGGGTCGTGAAAAGATCACCCCAGACAAGGTAAAAAAAGTGGAACAGTACGTGAAGAAATACCTGGAAGAACTGGATTGGTTGAAACCTCTCAAAGGATACCCGGTTGTCGGACTGGGAGGTACCATACGGACCCTGGCCAAGATGAACAAACACAAAATCGGTTACCCCCTGGAAAGCCTGCACAACTACCAGATGCGTGACGACGAGGTAGAGGAGCATTACCAGCAGCTGACCAAGGGTACCATTGACGAAATACGTCAGATTCCCGGGGTTAACAAAGACCGGTCCGATATTATCGCTGCCGGGGTGGCCCCCCTCCGTGCTCTGATGAAAACCCTGGACACCAAAAAACTCATGATCAGCGGCAACGGCTTGCGGGAAGGGGTTTTCTACGAACAATACCTGAAGGAAATGGGCTTGCCGGAATTGGTGGAAGAGGTCACCTTCCATTCAGTGGACAATGTGCTGAAAAACTATGAAATGAACCTGGCCCATTGCCACCATGTAAAGAAACTTTCCCTGTCACTTTTTGACCAGCTGCAGGAAATCCATGGCATGGGAGCAGAAGAGCGTCGGTTGCTGGCAGTGGGAGCACTGCTCCACGACGTGGGCATGTACATTGATTATTATAACCATCACAAACATGGTTTTTACCTGGCCCTAAATGCAAGACTGAATGGTCTTAGGAACCGGGAGCGGGTGATGAGTGCTTACATTGTGGGCATGCACCGGGATACAGGGCTGAAGGAAGACTGGAAGCAGTATGATATGCTGGTGGACGATAAAGACTGGGAAATTGTGAAAAAACTGAGTCTCTTTGTCAGCATTGCTGAAAAACTGGACCGCAGTGAAACTGCCAGTGTCCAGGACCTGACCTGCTACCTCACCGAAACCGATGTGCAGGTAATGGTGAAAACCACCAATTCCCCGGAACTGGAAATTGCCACCGCCATGGCCTTCAGCAAAGACTTTAAAAAGCTTTTTGGGCGCAAGCTCTACATTGTCTAGCCGATTCAACAACATCAAAACGAGCCACGGGGACGTAGTAAGTGGCACGTTTTCATTAAATATTTGTGAAATTTCTTCGAAACGTGCCACTTACTACGTCCCCGTGGCTCGTTTTTCTCCGGACTTGACCCTTGCCTTCAGATGTGATATCATTTCAACAATAACTTCATATGATCCTTTAATTTAGTCCTGAGAGGCTAAGAAGGCACACCACCACGGGAATCCCCTTCCGAAAGGGACCAGGGTTTCACCGGTAAACATGGCGACTGCGCTCTTTTGTCCTACTCAGGATGAGGGAGCGTTTTTATTTGGAAAAATGATGAACATCGAGAGGAAAAGAGGGGGCCTGCACATGAACCTGGAAAGTTTGAGAGGACGACATTTAATCGATCCGGAAGACCTGACCATGGAAGAGATGAAGCAACTGCTGGACCTGGGGATCCGCATGGAAGCCAATCCAGAGGTTTTTGCCCATTGTGGAAAAGGAAAAATTTTAGGAACTTTGTTTTACGAACCCAGCACCCGCACCCGGCTAAGCTTTGAATCGGCCATGCTGCGCCTGGGAGGCCAGGTCCTTGGTTTTTCCGACGCGGCAGTCAGCTCTGCTGCCAAAGGGGAAAGCATTGCCGACACCATTCGGGTCATGGATGATTACGCCCATGTGCTGGTCATGCGCCACCCCCGGGAAGGAGCGCCTAAGCTTGCCTCCAGGTATGCCTCTGTTCCCGTCATCAACGCCGGTGACGGCGGACACCAGCACCCCACACAGACCCTGACAGACCTGCTGACCCTGCGCAAATACCACGGTGCCATTGAAAACATGACCGTGGCCTTCTGCGGCGACCTGCTCTTTGGCCGTACCGTGCATTCTTTGCTGAAAACACTGTGCCGGTTCCCCGGCATGACCTTTTACCTGGTGTCCCCCAAAGAACTGCGGGTGCCGGC
>JAABSW010000081.1 GCA_011390155.1 Clostridiaceae bacterium | reverse complement strand
CATCTCCCTCCTACGCTCTCACTGCGTGAGCAAGGAAGGCTAAGAGGTGGGAGACTTCTCGGTTTTTAAGTTAAACATGATTTTTAGCTGCAGATCACTTAAGCCGGAAGGCTGCCAGGAGGACTCCCATGCCAGTAATGAAACCCCGGGAAATTGAAAAAGACATTTACCTGTTTAACGGCGAGTCACTGCCCGTCAGTGAATTTGATGCGGAGGCAGCCATTCATTATCCGGCTGTTTATGAAGTGTTTAAAATGACCCAGGGTCTGCCTCTTTTTTGGGACGCCCACATGGACCGGTTGGAAAAATCGCTGAAATTGGCAGGCGCTTCTGTTTCCATCGACAGGGATCAACTCTACCAACAGGCGCTGCGCCTGGCCAGGGAAAACAACACCACACACCATAACATGAAAATCATCATGAACGCCTTTGACACAAAACCCCAGGGCGATGTGTACCTGTTTTTCATCACCACCAGTTACCCTTCTCAACAGCAACTGAAGGAAGGCATCAAAGTCATCACCTTTGAAGCGGAACGACTCAACCCCAATGCCAAAATCATCGCCACAGATTTCCGCACTTCCATTCTGAAAGCCCTTCAGCAAGCCCAGGGTTATGAAGCCCTGTTGGTGAACCAACACCAGGAAGTGACGGAAGGCAGCCGCTCCAATTATTTTGTCATCAAAGACAACGTCTTTTTCACACCGCCCACCCACCAGATTCTGGAAGGCATTACACGGCAGGTGGTCATTAAACTGCTGGAACGGCTGGGGTATCCATTGAAGGTCATGCCCATCCCCCTGAACTTTCTCTTGGAAGCCAACGGCCTCTTCCTCACCGGCACGTCCCCGGGGGTCCTGCCCATCCAGCAGGTAAACGATAAAACCTTCGATGTGACACTAAAGCCTCTTCAAGACCTGCAGGGCCTTTACGCCCACGTGGAAGAAACCTATGTCAAAGTTAATGGATAAAGCAGATGAATCATCAGAGTGCGTTGAAACAATCATACATTGGATAAAAGATTGGCATACAAAGAAATGAAGAAGAAAAGATGGAGGAAAGAATATGAAAATGGGAATTGTGGGCTTGCCCACCACAGGAAAAACAACACTTTTTAACTTGTTGACAGGACAGAACCTGGAGACCGCCGGCTTTGCAACAGGCAAAGTGGAAGCTCACACCGGCATTGCCAAAGTACCCGATGAACGCATCGACTTTTTGGCCTCGCATTACAAGCCAAAGAAAACCACCTACGCCACCGTTGAACTGGTGGACGTTCCCGGACTGGCCAAGGGCGCCAGTGCAGGAAAAGGGGTGGGAAACCAGTTTCTGGACACAGTTCGAAAAGCAGACGCTTTAATTCACCTGGTACGGGTTTTTGACAACTCCCAGGCCATGCACCCGGAAGGCAGCATTGACCCACTGCGGGACGTGGAGACCATTGCCATGGAACTCCTTTTTTCTGACTTGGGTGTCATCGAAAACCGGATAGGCCGCATTGAAGCCGGCAAGAAGATCACCAAGGAACACCTGGCAGAAAAAGAAGTGTTGGTAAAGTGTCAGGAAGCACTGGAAAACGGTCAGCTGATTCATGAGGTGGCACTGGATGAGGAAGAGCAGGAATTGCTGAAAAACTTTGGGTTCCTCTCCGAAAAACCCATGATGCTGGTGGTAAACATGGATGAATCGCAGCTGGCGGAAGGCACCTATCCCCAAAAAGAAGCATTGGAAGCTTACTGTGAAGAGCACCGGCTGCCCCTGATGGCCCTCAGTGCCCTAACAGAGCAGGAAATCAGCCAGCTGGAAGAAGAGGAACGTGCCATGTTCATGGAAGAACTGAACATCCAGCAGCCGGGCATTCACCAGGTGGCCCGTACTTCTTATGACCTGTTGGGCCTCATCTCTTTCCTCACCGCCGGGGAAGATGAAGTGCGTGCCTGGCCCCTCCGCCGGGACACCATCGCCCGAAAAGCTGCCGGCAAAATTCACACCGACATCGAAAAAGGCTTTATCCGGGCGGAAGTCACCGCCTTTGCCGACTACAAAGAGCATCCTTCCATGGTAAAACTGAAGGAACTGGGCAAAGTGCGCCTGGAAGGCAAGGAATATGTGGTGCAAGATGGAGATATTATGAATTTTCGGTTTAACGTGTAGTTAAAATAGGACCCGCCAACTTAGGGCGGGTCTTTCTCAGTTCAACGCAAGATTGTGAAACGAGCCACCGGGGACGTAGTAAGTGGCTCGTTTTTTAAGACTCTCTTTAAGAAATGCATCGTCTTCTCGCCTAATTATTGGGATATCATAGTAAAAACGAGCCACTTACTACGTCCCCGTGGCTCGCTGTCTGGTCATTTTCTTCACTTTACTCCTCAATCATAATTTTCAAAATCTCCACGTCTGTTTCCTTCATACCTTCCCTGGCCATGCGGCAGATGCTGGTGATGGTTTTATCCACGTCTTCCTTCACCAACCCGTCACCGGGATAAAAGGTGTTCCCCTCTGAAGCCATGTGATAACTCATGATGGCGGCGTCCACGGAAGAGGCAATTTTTGCGGCACAGGAAGCTTTGGCCCCGTCACAGACAATGCCGGAAGTGTTGGCAAGGGTGTTGACAATGGTGTCAGCAATCACCTGGTCCTCTGCCTCATGAAGGTAAGCAATGGCGGCGCCGCTGCCGCAGGAAGCACTGACAGCGCCACAGAAAGCGGACAGTTTTCCGATCTGCGATTTAATGTAAATGGCCACCAGGTTGCTGAGGGCAAGGGCCCGGTACAGCTTTTCTTCTGAGACCTGCAGCTCCTTTGCGTAGACCACCACCGGTAACGACACGGTGAGGCCCTGGTTACCGCTGCCGGAATTAATCACCACCGGCAACACGCAACCGCTCATACGGGCGTCTGATCCTGCCGAAGCATAGGCTTTTGCCAGGTTTTCCACCCGTTCCCCGTAGGTCTTCAACAAGGTTTTTCCCACATTGGCCCCATAATCTCCCATCATACCTTCTTCGGCAATTTGGGAGTTCATGTCAATCTGTTCCTGCAAAACCTCTTTTAAACTGCCAATGTCAGCCTGGTTGGCAAACTGAAGTATGCCTTTCAGGTTTAGAAACCCCCGGTCACTTTTCCCTTCCGCAGCAGCGCCAGTGCCATCATCCCGGTACATCACCTCTCCGTTTTTCACGATTTCAATGATGTTGGTGTGGCTGTGGGAAATGGTCACCGTGGCCCATTCCTCTCCGCTGCTGGCAGTGATCTTAATATAGAGGTTTTCCACCCCTTCTGCCAGGGTCACGTCACATATTTTTTCTTCCAGCAACAGCCTTGTTTTCTCAATATCCTCCGGTGTTACCTGGGACAATACCTCCAGTTTCTTTGCCGGATTACCAGCCAAAGCCCCCAGGATGGCACTGGTCTCAATGCCTTTCATGTTTCCCGTGGTGGGAACAATAACCCCTTTTACGTTTTTAATCACATTGCCGCTGCACTCTGCCACCATTTTTTCAGGAAAGATTCCCAGCACTTCCCTGGCCTTGGCTGCACCATAAGCAATGGCAATGGGTTCCGTACAACCCAGGGCGGGAATCAGTTCTTCCCTTAACACCTGCAGGTAGGTTTCCCACCCATCGGTGCCCTTCAAGTCATCCATGTAAACAACCCCTTCCACCTCATATTCTTTCTTTTACTATAACATATTCTCCCTGCCCCGACGACACGCTTCCCATGATCACTTCCAAGGGCTGCATCCTTGTTCTGAACTGCTCTCTGGCCTCTTCGGGTGGACAAGTGTCCACAAAAATGATATTGTCGAATTCAGGAAGATGCGTTATAATTAAAACCGTGAACAACTTTACGAGCATTTGATTTAAACTTCATTTGATTTTAACATCAATTGTAGAAAGGTGTTACAGTGCCTATAAAACCAAGGAAAACAGACCAGTGCCACCATCAGCAGCATTAATGGCAGATGCAGGGGCCCCATGAATATACGCAGTCATGTATATTTATAGGTTTGTTCTTTTTTTACCCAAAATACTGTTAACGTTTTCCCATAACCTTGAAGTTTCAATGGGTACTGGCCTACGAAAAAATGTTTAAACATGGTTGTATCCGGTTATTAAGTAGTGTATCTTAACCTGTTTTAAGCACAGCGGTCATCTGACTGTCCATGTGTTTAAATAAATAAAAGAGTGAAGGGAGATTTAAAATGAACAAGAAAAGCAAATTGATTCTGCTCAGTCTGTTGTTGGCCTTTACCATGCTGGTAACCGCTTGCGGCGGCGGCGAGCCTGCTCCTGAACCAGCTGAACCAAGCGAGCCAGGTGCAGAAGAACCAGAAGTTGTTGAAGAAGCACCAGAAACTGACGAAACACTTATCGTTGTACAGGGGGCCGACCCAGCTTCATTGGACCCTCATGCCACCAACGACCAACCTTCTTCCCGCGTGATGGCTCAAATCTATGAGCGCCTCATCGTGCAAACAGAAGAAATGGAACTGGAACCCGGCTTAGCTGAATCCTGGGAATCCATCGACGACACAACCTTCGAATTCAAACTGCGTGAAGGCGTAATGTTCCACAATGGCGAAGAATTTACCGCCAGCGACGTAGAGTTTACACTGCTTCGTGCACTGGAATCTTCCCATGTAGGACACATTGTTGGTGCCATCGATCCTGAAGGCATCGAAATCGTTGACGATTACACCATCCGCATTTCAACCACAGAGCCTTTTGCTCCAATCCTGGCTCATCTGGCCCACACCGCTTCCAGCATGCTGAACGAAGAAGCTGTGACAGCAGGCGGCGAAGACTATGGTCAAAACCCCGTTGGTACCGGACCTTTCATGTTTGACAGCTGGACCACCGGCGACCGTGTTGAACTGGTTCGCTATGAAGATTAC
>JAABSW010000080.1 GCA_011390155.1 Clostridiaceae bacterium | reverse complement strand
AAATTTTTGTGCTTTCATGGCAAGGACAAAGTCAGGAGGGCCTTCCTCGTCCTCTTCGTCCTCCTCGTCCTCCATGTCATCTCCCTTTTGTTGTGCTTGTTGTGCTTTAAGTTCCTTCATTTCAATCACAAAATCTGGTGGTCCCTCTTCTTCCTGCAATTCTTCTTCAGCTTCATCAACTTCCTCTGCTGCCACAATGCCCACGGTTCCAATTACCATCAATAATGCCAGTACTGCAGCCAACCAACGTCTTTTCATTGTAAGCCTCCTTGTCTGTGATGTTTTTAGTTTTATTCAGCCTTTAAGCTTGTTTCAATTTTCAAACTATTTTCAGCTGTTATTACATTATACGATCTATTTTTTAAATTGGGGTACTCTTTCAGGTTTTTTTATTATTTTTGTTCTTCGACCCCCACAAAATGAAAAGCATTTCCGTAGAGTATGGTACATGACAGCAAGCAAACCAGGGAACACCACCAAACCAAAATGATTGTCAAATGCAGACTCGGGTATCATTACTAATAAGAAAGAAGGAGATTTACTATGTCCAGAAAATTATCAAGCAGTTTAGAAAGACAACACAAAATATGGCAGCAAAACCAGGAGAAAAGAAGAAAATTGATTAAGCGGTCAGCCGCTATCACCCTGTCTACGGCTTTATTGGCCGCCAGGCTCATGACGCCCTTTCCAGTTGCCCAAGCGGAAACAACCATGGAAGCAGACGTTGTCTCCAGCCCCACACAAATTGCGGCAACGGACAATTTTTTTGAAGGCATGAGCGACGATATGTCAGATGAGATGTTTGATGGAATGTATGATGAGATGTCTGACGAAATGTCAGATGGGATGTATGATGACATGTCTGACGAAATGTTTGATGAAATGTCAGACGAGATGACAGACGAAAACACTGACGGTATTGATGATTACAGCATGTTCGATTTTTCCGATGAATCTTCAGATGAATTCATGGATGACAATTCTGATGAAATGTCCTTTGACCTTCTTGCCAGAGGCGAAAACATGACCATGTTACGTGTGGGTAAAGAGATTTACTTTGTCAACGATGAGCGATCACGACTTGATGCAGCACCTATGGTGGAAAATGGCAGAACCCTTCTACCCCTTCGTTTTGTAGCCCAAGCAATGGGTGGCGAAGTGAGTTGGGATTCCAGTGATCAGAAAGTGACCATCGTCAAAGATGAGGACGTTATTCATCTGTGGATTGGCAGCAACCTTGCCAGCGTGAATGGAGACTTGGAATGGATAGACCCGGACAATGAGAGTGTGAAAGCCGTCGTTGTTCCTGGTGCCAACCGCACCATGGTACCAGTGAAATTTGTGGCGGAAGCCCTGGGAGCAGATATATTCTGGGACCAGGATACAAAGACCATTACCATTAAGTACTAAACAACCTGATTCGTCAGCTACTCCAGACTATTTTAATTAAAAAAAGCAGGATGTCATCCCTTGGGGTGGCATCCTATTTTTTGTTGATTTTTTTCAGCAGACGCTGGTTGTTGTCTTGCCTGAAAAAGTGTTGGAAACACAGCTTTGCCACCCGGGGGTTAAAGATGCCCGCTTTCACCTGGGGCCACTTATGGGCCTGGTTGAAGAAAACGGTTTCGTTGGTCCAATGCTTCAGATCATAGCGGCAGACGATATTTTTATAACCCAAGGCAGCCAGGGCGGCGATTCGGTGCTGGCCTTCACTGGTGACAAACCGGTAATCGTTTTTCCGGATGAGGAGGTAGCCGGTGATGTAACCATCCACAAATAAATCTGGGTGATAACCCTGCTTCTTCATCATTTTGTAGGCATGCACCAATCGTTGAAACTCTGCCTGGCCGAAGTCTTCTGTGTTAGGGCCCAGGTTGTGGTTGCCTCCTTTCCGGGTTTCAAATCGTTCTTTTCGCAGGGGTGGGTTGGCTGGCTTGCGCCAGGGGTCATACAACCAGCCCTGGTCCAGGGGAAAAATGTCGCCTTCTTCATCCAACAGGTAATTGTCACGCCGGTTCTGGGGCTGAAAGCCCTGGTAATATTCCTTTAGGTAAGAGTCTTCGTACGCCAGGTGTTCATTGGCTTCATACTGGCGCAGGGTTTCCACAAAATAGTGGCCGGGTTCAGTGTAGAGAAATCCGTTGTTGTCCCTGCATTTTTCCAGATCTACCTGGAAGATGACGGAGGCACTTTGCAGCACCTGAAGCCCTTCGGGGAAGTGGGTTGGTGTTATGGCCAGTGATGCTTCCGGTGATTGGGCCGATTCCGGTGATATGAGGAGAAACCGGCTATCACCTGCTGGGGCAGGCATTGTTTCATCCATGAGCACTTGGCCTGGAAAGTCTTTCTGTGGAAAGTTTGCTCCTTTAGGAACAAACACCAGCAGGCTGGACTTTGTCTTTCGGTACAGATCAGCCACAAAGGCTGCTTCCTGTTGGTCATCGCCTGCAATCCAAATCAATCTGTCAATGGCAGGCACATCAGCTTCAGGTGTGTAAAGTGGTGGCAGAGGGTTTCGCAGGTATTCCCGGCGGTAAACAGGAAAATTGGACAAGAGGCTTTTCACCCAGGCTTTTTCGTTCATGGCAAAACCCGCAGTGTCAAAACCTCGTTGGGCCATGAAGTTAAGCAAAAACCCACCTGTGTTTTCCACAAATCCAGTTTTCCCCATTGTCAGGTTCACTGTTTCAGTCACTTTTTCCATATAAGTTTCATAAACAGGGGGAAAGGCATAACACAGGGTGCTTTCTTCAATACCGCCCTTGATTTTAATCCGATATCCTGGTAGTCCCTGTTCATTTTCCCAGGCACTAGAATAGCTTTTCAGCTGCCGTAAGGCTTTTCTGGTCAGGTCCAATTTTTGCTTCTGATTCTGGCCATCTGGTTTCATGGCTGTTAAAAAAGCAGACAGGGGTTTTTCATCGGATAATGGTTTTTCTTGATTATAGGCCATGTTGCCACCTCTTTGATTTAGGTATTTCTAAACTGTAAAGGTACGAATTTATTATTACGTTAGCTCTGTACAAGAAAATAGATACCCCGAAACCTTTCTTTGAATATGTTATTTTTGAATTTAGTTGGGGTATTGGAATGTTAGGTGAGACAAATGAAACGAAACATTCGGTGGTCAATCATACTCCCCATGGCCTTTCATGTGGCCTGGCTTTGGTCCTTTCCCCTTATGGGGCCTCTTCAGCAAGCTCTGATTTCACCTGCCAGTGCTTTTATGTGGAACCTTCTTTTTCTCACAGGGTTAGTTTTTGGCTTTTTTAGCCATCTGCTGCCCTGGACATCTCCTTTCCACAAAGCCAAAACAGGTTTTCTTGTGTTGTGCATGATGCTGCTCATGCTGCTTTCCAGTCTTGTTCCCCTTTATATATCTGTCCCGAACAATACTTTCCTTTTTCAATTAATCATGCCCCTGTTACTGGGAATCATGTCTGGGCTGTTCATGGTCCGATGGGCCCTTCAGCTTAACATTCTTCCAGAAGGGCAGGTAGGTTTACACATGGGTGGCATGATGCTGGTTGCCACCACTTTATTCTCTCTGGTCATCCTGCTCCACAGCCATTGGACAGGTATTGTGCTTGGTTTTCTTTTTCTGGGTTGTTCTGCTGCGTTTCCCTTGCCTGCTGTTGCGCACCAACATTCCAAAGCAGCACAGGAAGAAACAACCGGGGAAAACATGCAGAAACCAGACCGGCGTTGTTATCGTTATTGGATTCCTTTTCTGGTGATTCTTTTTGCCTTTTACTTGTTTTCCGGTAATTTGTTGTACCATTTATTGCCATTGTCCCGGGAAAATTCTCTTTTTCTGTCTGTTTCCGGCAGCATACTCTATGGGTTGACGGCCCTGGCAGCAGGGTTGTATTGGGACCGTTTTCGCCGCATGGATAACATTGCCCTGGTGAGCCTGGTTTTTCTGGGGGTCTTTTATTTGATGATGCCCGTGGCAGAACCCCTGGGCATGATTCCCCTGGTGAACCTGGGGGTGGAAATGAGTTATGCCTTGGTTGATGTGTTTATTTGGGTCAGCCTTGCCACAGCCGCCAGGGTTTTTCACCAGCGGCCTGAAAAATGCTTTGGTTTTGGTTTGGGTATGAACATTGTGTTTCTAATGACTGGCTTGGTGGCAGACAGAGGTTTTGCCTTTTTCAGTGACGTTAACCCTGGTTTTACCACCTGGGCCCTATTGGCAGGCGTGATGATGCTCATTGGAGTCTTTCCCGCCGTGTCAATGAAACAGCTGAATGACCCAAAAACAGAGACAGGCAGTCAGTTGGCACCTTTGACGCCAACCACTGCCCTGCCTGATGATTTAACGCCCCGTGAAACAGAAGTGTTCCAGGCCTTAATGACTGAATTAGACAACGAGGCCATTCAAGAGGAACTATCCATCAGTAAAAACACCCTTAAGACTCATATTCGCCATGTCTACAGCAAATCAGAGGTGAAATCCAGGTATGAACTGATTGTTAAATATCATGGCCTGGAGGATTCTCAGTGATGGTTACTGTTGACAGGCATCCACCAGAAGCTAAGAATCCTGTTTATAATATTCACCTTTGACTTTTAATTCATAATAAACATCACCATAATTTTCATCGTAAAGAGAAATATATAAATCAATAATCATTTCAAGTGTTTTTTCTTCTGGATTAATGATGCCGTGTGAATTAAAGTCTGCTCTTCCGCTGCCTTCTTGAAAATGAACATCAAATTTTATTTCATTTCCAACCAGTTGAAAATATTCTTTATGTCCATTTTCATAAATGAATTGATACCCGTCCTCAGTTTTTTCAACGCTCATGTTCAAATCAAATGTTGTTCCCACAGCGACCTGTCTATTTAATTCGTTAACCTCATCTTGATCATATTTATCTTGGTCGGCCAAATATGTTTCAATGATTGTACCCTCACCTTTCCAATCACCAACTA
>JAABSW010000079.1 GCA_011390155.1 Clostridiaceae bacterium | reverse complement strand
ATAAGCTACCGCCCTTTTCCATTCTCCAGCTCTCTTAAGTGACACTTTTTACCTTTCCCCTATCCTGTCCTTACTGGTATAACCCTTAACCGCCGCTTTCAGCCGTTCACTCTGTTCAAGGGCTTGCTCCCGTTTTTGCAGCTCAGTGATGTCTCGCAGGTATTCCACCACCCCAGTAGTGGCTCCGTTTTCATTGATAATCGGGTAAGCATAGACTTCAAAGGTTTGTCCAGAGGGACCTTCTTGCTGATATGGCTGTTTCTTTTTAACCAGCTGACCTGTTTCCATGGCTTCCACTGTATGACAGTTTTCGCAGGGTTCCTGCCTGCCATAGTGAACTTTATAGCAGGGTTTCCCTGTGATTTTTTCGCCATTGTGCAGCTGCAGGGTGGCCTCATTCTGAAGCAGTATGTTGTAGTTGGTGTCCATCACAGTGATTCCATCCTGGATGGCGTTTATGACTGAGTGTAACCAGTACTCCGCCTCCACTGTTGAACTTTTAAGGTGATTTTCCTCCTCATTTCTTTGTAAACACCAGTTTTTAATTTGTTTCAGTTTTTGTTTGCTCATCCGGGTTGTCTTCATAGCGATCCCCCCTGCAGTTGCTTGACAATAACTATGTGGTTACTCCTAATCCGGAACTCCGTCAGCGTTTTATATCTTTTTCTCTGATTAATCTAAAATCCATGCTTCGTTATCTAACACATTGGCAATATCTTCGAGGGTAATGGGTTTGGTCAAAAATCCGTTCATCCCGGCTGCCTTGCAGGCTTTCTGATCTTTCCAGGAAGTGTACGCAGTCACGGCAATGATTATAGGCTGAGAAATTTCTGAAAGTCTCCGGATTTGACGGGTTGCTTCGATCCCATCCATCAAGGGTAATTGAATGTCCATGAAGATCAAATCGTAGTGATTCTTGCCAACCTTTTCCACAGCTTGCTGACCATCGCCGACCACATCGTGGGGCAGACCTTTATTCTCCAGAATGCGCCTTAGTATTATCTGGTTGAATTTATTGTCTTCCACCACAAGGATCCGCGGTTGTTTTAACATAGGAGATCTTGTGCTATCAGGGCGTTTTTGGGGGCTGTTTTCCAAGCTGTCCCTGACCTTGTTCAGCATCAGGCGCACTTCCACCCTTGTGCCTCTCCCCGGAGTGCTCTCTGCCTGAATGTGTCCACCCATGAGTTCCACCAGTTCCTGGGTGATGGTCATCCCCAGGCCAGTGCCTTTTGACTGGGATGTTGAGCCATCATCCACTTGGTAGAAAGGCATGAAAAGTTTATCCAGGGTTTCCCGGGTCATACCTGGGCCGGTGTCTTCCACCGCCATTTGGAGTGTATGCTTTTCTTCAGTGGTTTCCAGACATTGGATGGTGATATTGACCTGTCCTTCCTGGGTAAACTTAACCGCATTTCCTCCCAGGTTCAGAAGGATTTGCCGCAACCGATCAGGGTCACCTTCCACTTGTGGAGGCATGTGGTCCTCCACATTCACCAGCAGGCGAATGTTTTTTTGCCTGGCCAGAGACCGGAGAGGTGCCAGGGCGGTTTGTATTTCATCCTCCAGGTTAAAGAGGCGCTTTGTCAGTTTCATTTCGCCGGCTTCGATTCTAGCCATGTCCAGCACGTTGTTGATGATACCTAGCAGATGACTGGTGGATTGTTTCATATGGTGCATGTACTCTTGCTGCAATTGGTCCAGTCTGGTTGTTTCCATCAGCTGAAGAAAACCCACGAAGCCGTTTAAAGGGGTTCGGATTTCATGATTCATGTGAGCCAAGTACCGACTTTTGGCATTATTAGCAGATTCTGCTTCTTCCTTGGATTCGGCGATTTTTTCATACTGATCGTTGTTATGAAGCACCAAGCCTAAAAATTTGGTGATGTCTAATGCCAGGTTAAGGTATCTATCAATGTACTGGGGAAACAAAAATTCACTGGTATCTAAAACACCATAGAAAACCCCATCCCATGAAACCTGAATACAAAACCTGTTTTCATTTTTTAGCATTAAATATTTATCATCATTTGATATAAGCTCTCTGATTTCCATGGGCATTGGTTCTGAGTGTTCATTCCAAAACCTGAATTTTTGGGCACCAAATATCATCACAAAGAGATTTTTCACTTTATTGATGACATCTCTTTCGCTTGTATAAGTGGATATTTTCCCAATCATGTCAAAGAAAGCGGCGTAATCAGCTAGTTGACTTCTCAATTCATTTATGACCCTGGCGTTTTCTTTGTTTTGAAGTTGATGTTGCCACTCATTTCTCTTGCTTTTTAGCAATTGACGTATGGTTTCAAGTTCAACAGGGATCATGACATAAGGGATATCCAGATAAGCAGATAATTCTGCTAACAGGGCTTCTGCCTCATCATCAATCTTTGCATCAAGAAAAGTAATTTGTTTAGTTGTTTCTTGAAAAAAACGCCTTGCTGTTTCTTTCTCAAAGCCCATGGAAGCAAGATGCTTTTTCCATTGTTTTAACCATCCTAAACTTAGGATATAACTGCCTTGTGATGTCAAATAATCTAAAAATTCATCACATGTTAAGTGAGTAAAACAGTAATTGCCGGTAACGGTTTCAATGAAACCATCCTCCTGTATCAGCTTGCGAGCATCACAGGACTGGTTGCAAATGAGCACACTTCGGTTCATACCAGTTTGAGACAATATTTCCTTTGCTTCATTTTTTCTTCCTTTGTGATCACATAAAGTAGGATATAGCCGCAGTTCCACATCATTAATTCCTTCTCTTAGTAACGCCGCCTGATATTCCGGGTAAAAATTCTCGCATATAAAAACCTTTAATTTATTCATCTATTCTTCCGCCTTAATTGGATAATGACCACTCTCTTTTACTGTTTCAGCAATTTCCAACAAAACATCTTCCGATACCTGCCACGGAATGTCACCATGGTTGTCAGACAGAATAAACCCTCCTCCTTTGCCAGCTTTTTTTATGAGGTCCTTCACTTCAATTCTGGTTTTTTCTTTGTCCCAGCTGGCCATCTCAATGCCGTTAAGGTTACCAAGCAGACAGATTTTCCCCGCCGCACGTTCTTTTATTGCTTTCACATCGTCTTTTCCGCTAAAGCCAAGTACCGCTGAGCCTGTGGCAACAATATCATCTACAATGGGAAGCCCGATGCCAGAAGCAAGGTGCGTCGCCGTGGGACCTTTAATTTGATTTAATGTTTTTTGTGCGATTTTATGACCCGTTTCAAGGTATGTCGGTCTTTCAATCATTGTCGGTGAAGCCAAAGGATCAAAATAACAGATGGCTGTGGCGCCTGCTTCCAGCTGGGCATTCGCCCACGACACACAGAATGCTTCATTGATGCTCATCAGCTGGTTAAATTCATCTTTTCTAAAGTACATCAGTTCCAAATACTTCTCAAACCCGATCTGCATGACAGGTAACGAAAAGGGGGACATGACAACACCTATAATGGGTATCTCATCCCCAACAGATTTTTTCAAAGTGCTTGTGGCTTCCAGCACTCTCTGTAATGGCTTTGAATCCTTTATCACAGGTGGGTTTATCTTTACTATCTGGTCAATGTTTTTTATAAAAGGTTCTCCAGAATTTGGGGGACCATCTTCGACAAAAACCACTTCACCGCCATAAGCTTCAATTTCAATCGGCGCATAAAAAAAGGTATACAAACAGTCATTGCTGTATTTTTTCCTCATACGCAACTGAGCCTCTACCACGTAACCTGGATCAGAGAAGTATTCCTTAATTGATATACCTAACTCTTTCGCGCCATAATGGGAAAACAAGTGGAAAACAGGCACACGATCGGGTTCTTTATGACTCATTGATGTTATGACTCGCTCCATGGAATTCATGATTCTTGCCCTCCTTCTCCCATTTTTCTATTATTTCTTTCACGTGTGTTCCGTTCTTTCCGTCAGCATCAGCATTCACTTTTTGCCACAAATTGCTATCCAGTCTGAAGGGGGCTCCACCTACAACAACGCTAGCTGATGAACCTTCTTTTCGAAGGCTTTCAACAACTTTTTTTACTTTCAATGCGGAGGGCAACATTAAAGTAGATATAAGAAGTATGTCAATTTTTTCTTTCATGGTCTTTTCAACAACTTCTTCTACACTTAGTCCTTGCCCAAAATCAATCAGGTCATACCCCCCTGCCCTCAACACTGAATAAACAATTCGTTTGCCTAATGCATGATTGTCCAGCAAGACGGCAATGGCTATTTGGGGTTTGTTTTTGAAGGCTATCTTATATTTAGGAATATATTGTTCAATCAGTTCTTCACAAATGATTCCACTCATATAGACTTGCGACAAGGATAATTGGCCGTCTTCCCATCCATCACCGATTCGTTCCAGTGTTTCCATGGTCAGGTGTTCCAAAGTCTCAAAACTTCTATCATCCTTATAAATGTGTTCAAATATTTCAGCTGCCTTTATACGATCAATATGGAGCAACGCAGTTAGAAAATCATCGATTGGTAAGTTTCTTTTTTCCACCATCTATTCCTCCAGTTAAAACTCTTTTTTATCTCTTTTACTTCATTCTCTTTATCCTTTTTACGATGTCCAGATTTCCAGCAGTTGTTTCTTCCTTTTTTGTCTACCTGTCACCATCTCTGTTCTCTCTGGTATAATCCTTAATCGCTGCTTTCAGCCGATCCACTTCAATGGGCTTCGCTAAAAACCCGTCCATGCCGGCTTCCATGCATCTTTCCCTGTCTCCTGGCAGCACTTTCGCTGTCATGGCGATGATGGGTGTGTGACGGCCTTTCTTTTTTTCCATTTCCCGGATAATTTGGGTGGCATCATAGCCGTCCATCACCGGCATCTGGCAGTCCATAAAGACCAGGTGATACTCTTTACCTGTCACCTTTTCCATCGCTGTTTGGCCATCCGTGGCGGTTTCCACCTGGCACCCCATCTTCTGAAGATGAAGCTGTGCCATC
>JAABSW010000078.1 GCA_011390155.1 Clostridiaceae bacterium | reverse complement strand
TTTACCCGGCCATCAAGGCATTCAGGAAAACCGGTGATGTCTGACACCTCTTTCACCGGGATCCCGGCAGCGGCCAGTTTCTGGGCTGTACCTCCCGTTGAAATGAGTTCAACACCCATGCTGTGCAGTTCCCTTGCAAACCCTTGAATCCCTTGCTTGTCTGAAACACTTAGTAACGCCCTTTTAATCATCGCTGATCCACCTCATTTGTTATAGTTGTTCGTCCCTGACATACCTTAATTTTTCCTGCAGCAAAAAGAGCCACGGCCCGGGGCAGCAGCTGGTGTTCTATTTTCAGTACCTTCTGTTGTATTTTTACTGGATCGTCGTCATCATCCAGTCTCAAGGATTCCTGGAGGATAATGGGACCTCCGTCCATCTCACTGTTAACAAAATGCACTGTCGCTCCTGTCACCTTCACGCCACGCTCCCAAACACCTTCATGCACCTTCATGCCATACCATCCGGGGCCGGCAAAGGCTGGAATGAGGGAGGGATGAATGTTGATGATCCGGTACTGGTATGCTTCCAGCACTTCATCCGGCACTTTCTTCAGGTACCCTGCCAATACAACCAGGTCTGTGTTCAGGTCTTTCAGCCACTCCAGCAGCTGTAAAGCATCAGCCTTTCCGGACAGCACACGGCAGGGAATACCATGCTGCTTTGCCCGTGTCAATCCATAAGCTTCCGCCTTATTGGCGATGACCTGCACCACCCTCACAGGCAGCGCTTCTTCTTTCATGGTGGTGAGAAGCGCCTCCAGGTTGGTGCCGCCTCCAGAAATCAGCACAGTCACATTTATGAAGTGCATAAGTTCACCTGCTTATGCCCCTGTGATACCTTTCCCATGATCCAGGCTTTTTCCCCCAGTTTTTCCAGCGAGTCCATCACAGAAGGCGCCTGTGCTGCATCTACTACCATGACCATGCCGATGCCCATGTTAAAGGTAGCATACAGATCTTCTTCCTCCAACTGTCCTGCTTCCTGTAACAAGTTGAAAATTCGCGGCACCTCCCAGCTGCCCAAAAAGATATCTGCCTGGCAGTTTTCCGGTAACATCCGGGGGATGTTTTCGTAAAAGCCGCCGCCGGTGATGTGGGCCAACCCCTTGATCTGGTATTTCTCCAGCAGGGCAAGCACAGGTTTCACATACATTTTTGTCGGTGTCAGCAGCACCTGGCCCAAAGGCTTTTCAAATCCGTCAAGTGTCTCCTCCAGGGGTAACTGCTTTTCTTCCAGCAATAACCGCCGTACCAGGGAAAACCCATTGCTGTGAATACCGGAGGAAGCCAGTCCGATGAGCACATCACCCTGCTGTACCTGGTCTCCGGTGATGATTTTGGACCGGTCAACGATGCCCACAGCAAACCCTGCCAGGTCATATTCACCGTCACTGTAAAAGCCTGGCATTTCTGCCGTTTCCCCACCCACCAGGGCGCAGCCTGCCTCCAGGCATCCGTCAGCCACTCCCGTGACCACTTCTGCCGCTTTTTCTGCCTGCAGCTTTCCTGTGGCCAGGTAATCCAGAAAAAAGAGGGGGGTTGCCCCATGGCAAAGGATGTCATTCACACACATGGCAACACAGTCACGCCCAATGGTGTCATGGCGGTCCATCAAAAAGGCCAGTTTTAGTTTTGTGCCCACCCCATCGGTGCCGGACACCAGCACAGGTTCTTTCATGCCAGCTAAATCCGGACGGAAAAGGGCTCCGAAAGACCCGATTCCTTCCAAAACCCCCGGGGTAAAGGTACGGGCAACGGCTTTTTTCATCAGTTCCACCGTTCGTTGTCCTTCCGCCACATTGACGCCTGCGTCCGCATAGGTTATTTTACTCATACGCATCCTCCCCGTTTAAACGCTGAAACCTGGTGTCAGTTCCATTGCCATTTTGCTGGACCGGCACATCCATGGGGTACTCACCATTAAAGCATGCCAGACAAAAATTGGCACGGGGTTTGTCCAGGGAATCCACCAATCCCTCAGGGCTTAAGTATCCCAGACTATCGGCTCCAATGATCCGGCGTATCTGTTCAACACTTTTAATGGCGCCAATCAACTGGTTACGGTCGGGGGTATCGATGCCAAAATAGCAGCTGTGGGCCACCGGCGGCGAACTGACCCTTACGTGGACTTCCGCGGCACCCGCCTGTTTCAGTGTCTCAACAATTCGTTTACTGGTGGTGCCCCTGACAATGGAATCATCAATAAGCACCAGTTTTTTACCCTTAATGTTCTGTTCCATTGGGCTTAGTTTCAGTTTTACCGCCAACTCCCGAATGGCCTGGGTAGGCTGGATGAAGGTACGGCCAATGTACCGGTTTTTCATCAGTCCTTCACCATAGGGAATGCCTGAAGCTTCTGCATAACCCAGGGCAACGGGAATGGAGGAATCCGGCACCGCCATCACCATGTCTGCTTCTGCCGGCCATTCTTTGGCCAGTATACGGCCTGCCGCTTTTCTGGCCTGGTAAACCCCCACACCATCAATGACGCTGTCTGGTCTGGCAAAATAAATATATTCAAAGATGCAGGATGCCCGCCGGTCTTTTTTTTCATAAAAAGACGACGTAACACCCTGGGCGGTGATGGTGACAATTTCACCAGGCTCCACATCCCTCACCATGGTGGCTCCCATCACATCAAAAGCACAGCTTTCCGAGGACAATACATAGCCTTTGTCCGTTTTTCCCAGGCATAAGGGGCGCAGGCCCAGGGGGTCCCTCACACCAATTAAATGCTCTTCATCCATGATCACCAGGGCATAGGCGCCTTTGACCAAGTCCATGGTGCGGCGTATGGCCGCATCGATGCCTTCATTGCTGTACCGTGCAATCAGGTTAACAATGACTTCAGAATCAATGGAGGTTTGAAAAACCACCCCAGCGTCTTCCAGTCGTTCCCGCAGCAACCCTGCGTTCACCAGGTTTCCGTTATGGGCCATGGCAATGCTGCCCCCCCGGTACCGCACCACAAGGGGTTGGGCATTTTCCACATCGCTTTCACCACTGGTGGAATAGCGTACATGCCCAATCCCATTGTGCCCGGTCAGCTTTTTCAGTTCTGTTTCACCAAACACTTCCGACACAAGACCCATTTCTTTTCGCCACCGGGTTTTATCCCCGTCTGTGATGGCAATGCCTGCGCTTTCCTGTCCCCGGTGCTGCAGTGCGTATAATCCATAGTAGAGCAATTCAGCGGTGTGGTCGTCTTCTGTTTGCAGCAAACCCACAACACCACATTCTTCATGGAGCCGGTCCATCTGGTCATGCGCTTCCCATATTTTTTCCATCCAATTTCTTTTCACAACAGGTACCCCCACATTGCTTTCATATTTACCTTTCACACCCATCATTCTCCCAACACCTTACGCATGCGGCCCATCACTTCCTGATAAGCTTCCTCCACTTCACCCAAATCCTGTCTAAACCGGTCCTTGTCCAGTTTTTTAGTCGTGGTCACATCCCACAACCGGCAAGTGTCCGGTGAGATTTCATCAGCCAGGATCACCTGCCCCTGGTACAAGCCAAATTCCAGTTTAAAATCCACCAGGGTTAACCCTGCCTTCAACAACAAAGGCTTTAACGCATCATTCACTTTTTTTGCCAATTGCCGGATGGTTAAAAGTTGTTCCGGCGTCGCCCATTCCATGACAATCACATGGTCATCATTGACCAGGGGATCGCCCAGGGCATCATTTTTATAGCAAAATTCTAAAACAGGTTGTTGAAACACCCTGCCTTCAGCCACACCCAGGCGTTTGTGCATGGAACCTGTGGCCACGTTTCGTATAATGACTTCCACAGGCAGTATGGTGACCGCCTTCACCAACATGTGTCCAGGTGCTGTCTGCCGGATAAAATGAGTGGGCACTCCCTTGGCCTCCAGGTATTGGAACAGTCGGGCAGACATTTCACAATTGACTTTCCCCTTTCCCGTAATGGTGCCTTTTTTTTCGCCGTTAAACGCCGTGGCATCGTCCTTGTAAACCACCAACAACTGGTCCGGGTACTGGGTTTCAAACATTTTTTTTGCTTTGCCCTCGTATTTTAATGCGCCTTGTTGAACAGTGGAACCACTCATGTTATTTTCCTCCCTCTTCATATCCTTGAACGCCAACATTTTCAAGCTTTTCTGCTTTCCTCAGCACCTCTTTTTCCTGCTGAGCCATCCATTTTTCCAGTCGTTCCATTAAGGCGGGATCCTGGAGCGCCAGCATCCTGGCCGCCAACAACCCGGCGTTTTTACCTCCGTTGATGGCCACCGTTGCCACGGGTATGCCTCCCGGCATCTGAACGATGGAAAGCAAAGAATCCAATCCGTTGAGATTTCGACTTTTAACAGGCACGCCAATGACAGGCAGTGGTGTGAGGGAAGCCGTCATACCCGGCAGGTGGGCAGCCCCCCCTGCACCGGCGATGATTATTTTCAAACCCCGTTCTTTGGCACTTTTAGCGTACTCCACCATTCTTTCTGGTGTTCTGTGCGCCGAAACAATGGTTGTTTCCGATGAAATTTCCAACTCATCCAACAATATTGCCGTTTCCTTCATCACCGGCAAATCCGAGTCACTGCCCATGATGATTCCTACCAATGCTTGCTTCATCCATGCCCCTCCTTTTGTTCCCCGAGACTGCCTTTTGCTTTTTGGATGCTGCGTCAATCCACTTTGACACACAGCACCTCTTCCACCTGGTCGGCGGTGGCCAGCGCTGCTTCCACAGTATCTGCCAGTATGGTCACATGGCCCATTTTTCTGCCCGGCCTGCTTTCAGTTTTTCCATACAAATGAGGGTATACCTCACCCAGTTTCATGGCCTCTTGGATGCCCCACAACCTGGGTGTGCCAGGTCCCTCTTCATCTCCCAGCAAGTTAATCATCACCGCTGGCTTACGCAGCACCGGTTTCATCAAAGGCCAACCCATCAACGCCCGTAACTGCTGCCCAAATTGGGAAATGTTGCAACTCTCAATGGTATGGTGCCCGGAGTTGTGGGTTCTGGGGGCTATTTCATTAATCAACAGTTCCATGTCACGGTCCACAAACATCTCAATGCCGAAAATG
>JAABSW010000077.1 GCA_011390155.1 Clostridiaceae bacterium | reverse complement strand
AGAAGAGAAAGAAGCCATGAGTGACCGTGACATTGAGATGTGGGAAGAACGTTCCAGAAGCGGTTTGCTGAAAGACGACGAAACCATTACCCGGATGATGCAGCAGATGCGTTCCGGATTATACGAACAGGTGGAAGGTGCTACGGGCAGTTATAACCAGATCACCCAGATTGGCATTACCACCGGCAACTTCCGTGACGGGGGCAAGCTGGTGATTGACGAGGAGAAACTTCGCAACGCCATTTCCAATGACGTGGATGGGGTTATGAGCCTGATGTTCAATGTGTCAGACAGCACCGATGACACCACTCGTGCCAGCGAAAATGGCCTGGTGCAACGGCTGAATGACAACATTGTCAGCGGCATGAAAGAACTGGTGCAAAAAGCTGGCACCGGAGAAGACAGCAGTTTGTACCGTTCGGTGCAGGGCAACATGCTGGTGGATTTTGTCACCCAGCAGAGCTCCATCAGTTTGCTGCAGCAGGATCGAACCAGTTTAAATGAGCGGATTACCAGGGAAGAAGGTATCCTGGCCCGGAAAGAACAGTCTTATTGGGACAAGTTCACTGCCATGGAAAAAGCCATGCAGCAAATGAACAGCCAGGCAGACTGGTTGGCATCTCAACTGGGTTCGATGCCGGGGGGACAATGATGAGTGAGATGAATGTCCATAACGAAACCCTGCAACGCATGATCAATCACCTTGTGGAAAAACAGGAGATCCTGAGGGATCTCCTTCGTTTTACCTTGCAGCAAAAAGAATTGCTGAAGGCGGAAGAAGAGGAATTGTCCCTGGACGCCTTTACCGATGTACTGGCGGAACGGGGCAAACTGATGGAGAAAGCGGATGAACTGGATGACGCCTTTTTGAAAGATTTTTCTCAACTAAAGAACAGCCTTGGAGTGGACAGTTTGGATGACCTTTCCCCGGGCATGCTGGACACTTCCCTGGTAAAAGACCTGCAGCACCATGTGAAAAAGGTGCAGGAACTTGTGTTGGGAATGACCCAGGTGGACACGGAAAACCATAAGGCAATGAAGGAACAGATGGAATCCCTGAAAACAGAAATCAACCGGGTGAAGCAGGGAAAGAAGGCCATTCACGGTTATGCCAACACCAAGCGGCCCCAGCCTTCCATCTTCATGGATGAAAAGGAAAAAGCTTTCAAAAAGAAGAAATAAAAAAAGACCACATAGATTAACAGCATAGACGAACAGCACAAAAGGTGGATGAGAACAACTCTTTCCACCTTTTTTCTGGTATAATGGAAGGGCAATAGAAGGTCTGTGGTTGAAAGTCCATGCCAGTCGCAGGCAAAAGGACCCACGTAAGGCAGCCAAAAGTGTTGCGGAGCATGGTGCGGCTTAGGAGTAAGCCCTGCCGGAGAGAAATCTCCGAGAGAAGGGGAGTGACGGCGAACCCGGAGCAAAACTTCCAGCAGGCGAGTGTGGGGGCAAAGACCAGGTCAGCTTCTATTGCATCCTGTTTATGTAAACTACCGAATTAGGCCTCTGGACTGATGGAAATCCAGGGCCTTTTCTTTTGGAGATGAATACCCACAAGGGAAAAAAACAAGAACCGGCTGATTTCAACTTATCAACAGACTTACCCACATTATCCACAGAACGGGGATTGATTTATCCACAAAACAGGGGAGTTATCCACAAAAAGTGGAAGAAAATGTTAAGATCGTGTAAAATCAATACCTGCAACAAAAAGGGTAAAAGTGTCCAACATAATTATTTTTGATGGAAATGAAATTGTTATTAAAGTCTCGAATGGGGTATACTATTTCATACCATCCTCCCCAACTAAATACAACATTCCGACCTGCGGACAGGGGCGGATGTGTCAGGCACCGGATCATCCGGACACTTGAGAAAGGACACCAGGCAATAGAAACTAAAAGGGAAAGGGGCTGGAGAGATGAAAGTAACCGTAACCGGCAAGAACTTTAATGTAACCAATGCGCTGCGGGACACAATCGAGTCAAAAATGGAGAAGCTGGACAAATATTTCAGTAAGGAGGCAGAAGCTAAAGTCACTCTTTCTGTAGAGAAAGAGAGACAGATCGTGGAGGCAACCATCCCCATCAGCGGATCAGTCCTTCGGGCTGAGGAATCCACCATCGACATGTACAACACGGTGGATAAAGTGGTTGACAAATTATCCGCTCAGCTGCGTAAACACAAGACAAAACTGGAACGAAACCGGGTGAACCATTATGAAACCATCCGGTTTGAAAATATACCAAGTGAAGAAGAAAAAGAAAGTTTTGAACCCCGCATCGTGAAAACAAAGCGGTTTCCTGTGAAGCCCATGAACCACGAAGAAGCCATTCTCCAGATGGAGCTGGTGGGACACAGTTTCTTCGTCTTTGCCAATGACGAAACCAACGAGGTGAATGTCATCTACAAACGGCGTGACGGAAACTATGGTCTCATTGAGCCCAACATGGAATAAGAAATGATAAAAGATTTACAATCCCTGCTGGTTTTCCGGCGGGGATTGTTTTTTTCTTTGACAATAACTGATATAATGTTATTCGAAGGAAACAAACACCAACGTCTTGCGTCTTATCCGATGACTACCACCGCGAAGACTCCCTCTTCTACAAGTGGGAGATAAGCGGTGCTACGTCCCTGGATAACGCATTCTAACCTTCTGATGGCGTTAAAACTCCACCAGAAGCTAAGAATCCTGTTTATGAGTGAAGACAAGGTGATGAATGGAATTGAAAAAATCAGTGTGGAGGCAGACAACTAGGGACAAGAAGAAGGAAGTGTTGCTGTGTTTATTGAAGCCCTGCTATTGGGGATTGCCGTGGGTTTGTTTCGCGGTGGAAGTTTGAAAAGCTTGAAAACAGCCCAGATACGAATGCCTGCACTGCTTGTGTTGGCCTTCCTGATCCAGGTGCTGGTGTCCTTTATGCTTTTAGCTGGCAGCCGTTTTTTCATTAACCAGCGGCTTGTTTTTTACGCCCTCAGCTATGGCCTTCTTTTTGTGGCATTGTTTACCAACCTGAGCAACAAGGCGGTATGGCTGGTGGTGATGGGGAGCCTGCTGAATTTTGCCGTGATTTTTCTCAACGGCGGCACCCTGCCCATTGCAGTGGAAGCCCTGGAAAAAGCAGGGTTTAACAACCGGCTGGAACTGATTCAGGCGGGTCGGCTTGTGCAATACCAGCTGACGGAAGGCAGTGGGAGCTGGTTGGCCTTTCTTGGAAAGCGTTTGACACCTCCCGCCATGTACCCCCTTCGTCAGGTGTTCTCCATTGGAGATGTACTCATCTCCCTGGGTGTTTTTATCTGGATCCAGGAGTTGCTCTTGGGAGCAGGACAGTACCAGAAGGCGCGTGTGATTCGCATTGATCATAAAGGAAAAATTTGGAGATAGAGGTGACAGGCATTGAAAGCATTATTTGAAAAGGTATTTGGATCTTACAGCGACCGTGAACTGAAGCGCATGGATTCCCTGGTTAAAAAAATTGAAGACCTGGAAGGTGAATACAGCAGTCTCAGTGACGAAGCCCTGAAGGGAAAAACCGCGGCATTGAAGGAGCGATACCAGCAGGGAGAAACCCTGGACGATTTATTGCCAGATGCCTTTGCCACAGTGCGGGAAGCTGCCTGGCGGGTACTGGGTTTAAAACATTACCAGGTACAGCTTTATGGTGGTATTGTGCTGCACCAGGGCCGTATTGCCGAGATGAAAACCGGTGAAGGTAAAACCCTTATGGCCACCCTGCCGGTGTACCTCAACGCTTTGGCTGGCAAAGGTGTGCATGTGGTAACGGTGAACGATTACCTGGCCCGTCGTGACTGCGAATGGATGGGCAAGGTCTACGAATTTCTGGGCATGACCACCGGGGTTAATGTGCATGGTCTGAAGCCCCCGGAAAAACAACAGGTCTATGCGGCAGACATTACCTATGGTACCAACAATGAATTCGGTTTTGACTACCTGCGGGACAACATGGTGATCCGTAAGGAGAACATGGTGCAGCGGGATTTGAATTATGTCATCGTGGATGAGGTGGACAGTATTCTCATCGACGAAGCCAGGACCCCCCTCATCATTTCCGGCGAAGGGGAAAAATCCACCCAGATGTATGACCTGGTGGACCACTTTGTCCGTGGACTGAAAAACGAAGCGCATTACACCATCGACGAAAAAGCCAAATCCGTTGCCCTGACAGAAGAAGGGGTGGAAGTGGCGGAAAAACATTTTTCCGTGGAAAACCTGTCGGATCCGGAAAACATGGAGCTCTCCCACCACATTAACCAGGCCCTGAAAGCCAACAACCTGATGAAAAAAGACAAGGATTATGTGGTGAAAGAGGGAGAAGTCATCATCGTGGACGACTTCACCGGACGTTTGATGTTTGGCCGGCGTTACAGCGACGGATTACACCAGGCCATTGAAGCCAAAGAAAAACTGGACGTGCGCCGGGAATCCAGAACCCTGGCCACCATCACTTTTCAGAACTACTTCCGCATGTACCAGAAGATTGCCGGTATGACAGGTACCGCTAAAACCGAGGAAGAGGAATTTAAAGCCATCTATGGCATGGACGTGGTGGAAATTCCCACCAACGAGCCGGTGATCCGTCTGGATCATCCTGATGCCATTTACAAGAACGAGCCGGGGAAATACGCCGCCGTGGTGGAAGAAATCATCGAAAAGCACGCCACTGGTCAGCCGGCACTGGTGGGTACCATCTCCATCGAGCGGTCAGAGCTGATTTCCCGCATGCTGCAGAAAAAAGGCGTGAAGCATGAAGTCCTCAACGCCAAGCAGCATGAGCGTGAAGCCGAAATTGTGGCCCAGGCGGGCCGCAAAGGTGCCGTGACCATTGCCACCAACATGGCTGGCCGTGGTACCGACATCCTGCTGGGAGGCAACCCGGAATTTCTTGCCAAACGTGACCTGAAGGCCAAAGGGGTGGAGGATGAAGTGCTGGCAGCGGTGACGGCCCTGAACATCCCCGATGACCCGGAAATTCAGGCAACGGCCCGGGAATATGAAGGTCTTTTCGAAAAATACAAGGCAGAAACGGACAAAGAACATCAGGCCGTGATTGGCGCCGGTGGGCTGCACATCATTGGCACCGAACGCCATGAATCCCGCCGCATCGACAACCAGTTGCGAGGCCGTGCAGGACGTCAGG
>JAABSW010000076.1 GCA_011390155.1 Clostridiaceae bacterium | reverse complement strand
GTTAAAAGCATTACCTCATTATATTTGGCTTTCTCGGGATTGATGCAGTGAAAAAGAAAAAAAGTTGGACAGATAATGAGGTAATGCTTTTAACAGTGGTGACAGAATTGGTGTCAAATGCCTATACAAGAAAAATGGCAGAAGAAAAAGTGCGTTACTTGGGTTATCACGATAACCTCACAGGTCTTTATAATCGGGTTTATTTGGAACAGGAAATGGAGAGACTGGATACTGACAGGCAGATGCCAATCGGGATCATTATGGTTGATTTAAACGATTTCAAACAGGTTAACGATAATTTAGGCCACGCAGTGGGAGACGAAATGTTAAAGCAAACAGCCGAAGTATTTAGATATTCCTGTCGTGAAGAAGACATTATTGTCCGTTGGGGAGGCGATGAATTTGTCATCTTCCTGCCGCAAACCACAGAAGAAGAAGTGAAAACCATATGCAAAAGAATAGAAGAGAAATCCAAGGAAACGTATGTGCAAGAAGTACCCATTTCACTTGCCTTGGGGTTTGCCATCAAAAGCAGTACAAACCAAAAATTGACAGACGTATTAAAGGAAGCTGATGAGAATATGTATGAACATAAGCAGGAAGAAAGTCAGCGATTGGAATAATTAAAGATTTTATTTTGCAGGTATTTGAAAGATACCAGAACGATGAAGACGATTAGTGCGGCCACAAATGTGTAGGTTTTTAAGTTTGACAAGATAGCATCACCGTACAACCTGATGAGAATGGCCTGAGGCAAATGCCGGAGAATTCTACTGACAACTGTTGCAAAGAGGAAGGTTTTAAAATTTATTTCAAAGATCCCAGCAGACAGTACATAGACTTCGTAGGGGACCGGTGTAAAGGCAGACGTTATCAGTGTTAAAAAGGCGTTCTTGTCATAGAGGTCTTTAACCTTCTGGACCTTCTCTTTTTCCATAAATTTATGTTTGAACGACTTGCTCAAAAACTGAATCAAATGATAACCGGTAACTGATCCGATAAGGGAAACGATGATCAGTACAGCAACATAGAAAATTGCTTTGTCTGGGCTTGCTAAATAAACAGGAATCGCAATCACTTCCATGGGCATGGGCAAAAAAACCGCTTCAGAAAAGGCGGCGATGATAATGCCCACTAAACCATATTCAATAAGTATAGAAGTTAAATAATCCATCCTGATACCTCCATGACACTCTCTACCTAGTATTCATATTACCATTCCGCGTTCAAACTAAACCACTTTATTGCTTTCAATATTTCCTTTAACGAATCATATTTGGCATAAGATGGATGGCAGATCTTATATAAGTAAGGTAGGCCCACGTCTGTTCCAGCCTATCATATGGCCCTCACCTTTTATAAGTAAAGGAGAACAAATAATGGAAAAATACATGGACAAATACCGACTGTTAATGGAAAACATGATGGATGGCTTTGCCTACCATCAGATTGTCAGAGATGAATCCGGCACCCCTATGGACTACATCTTTCTTGATGTTAACCCGGCTTTTGAGGCGATTACAGGTTTAAACAGGGAAAATATCATTGGTAAGCCGGTGACGGAAGTGATGGTAAAAATAAAAGAGGGCTTTGACTGGCTTGGCGTTTACGGACAGGTGGCCAACACTGGAAAGTCCGTTCGATTTGAAAACTACTCCGAGTCCCTTGACCTTTGGTTTGAAGTAAGCGCCTACAGTGCAGAGCACGGCTATTTTGCCTCTCTTATTCGTGATGTGACAGAGAGCAGGAGGATGAAAGAATCATTGGTTGCTTCTGAGACCCGTTACCGTCGTCTCTTCGAAAGTGCCAAAGACGTGATTCTTATTCTGGATGCAGAAACAGGAGAAATCATTAACGCCAACCCGTATTTAGTGGGGATGTTGGGCTACCCGGAGGAGAAGATCATTGGAAAAACCATTTGGGAGATAGGGTCACTAAAGAACATTGTCGCAAGCCGGGACAACTTTTTAACGTTGCAGCAACAAGAATACATTCGTTATGAAAATTTGCCCGTTGAGACAGCGGATGGGCGAGAGGTTACTGTTGAATTCGTTAGTAATGTGTACCTGGAGGGTGATCGCAAGGTCATCCAGTGCAATATTCGGGATATCACAGAACGTAAACGATCAGAGCTTTTCCAAAATCTATCTGCAGAAATTCTTGCCATACTCAACGAATCAGGCGATTTTCATGAAATGATTCAGCGCATTCTCAGGACAATAAAATCGGCAACAGGTTTTGATGCCGTAGGAATGCGTCTTCAGAAAGGTGAAGATTATCCTTATTATGAACAAGTCGGATTTTCAGACGATTTCCTCCGAACAGAAAACACCCTGGCCACCCGGGATGCAAGCGGCGACATCTGCCGGCGCGCCGACGGCAGCATCGGATTGGAATGTACTTGTGGGCTAGTTATTTCCGGTAATACCGATCCGTCCAACCCAATGTTTACAAAAGGTGGAAGCAGTTGGACCAATGATTCTTTTCCACTGCTTGGGATTCCAGAAAACGAAGAAATAAGACTTTTCCCGCGGAATCAATGCATCCACCAGGGCTATGCTTCTGTGGCGCTGGTGCCTATCCGTAAAAATCAACATATTATAGGCCTTCTGCAGCTAAACGACCACAGAAAAGACCAATTCAACCACGATGCCATCACTGTCTTGGAAGAAATTGGCACCCGTATCGGCGAAGCCCTGGCCCGCAAACAAATGGAAGACTCACTTAAAAAACGGCTTGATGAACTGGAAGCCATTTATTCAATATCATCAACCTTGCGTACGGCTGAAACCCTTGATGAAATGCTCACCCTAATGCTGGATGAAACCCTCAACGTACTTGATACCGATTCCGGAGCCATCTGCCTCTACGATCCGGCAAAAGGACACTTAGGCTTTACGGCTACCCAGGGATGGGTTAACGAATTTGATGATGTTTTCATAAAACCAGGAGAAGGGATTGCCGGAAAAGTGTTTGCTTCGGGACAAGTGGTGGTCTCCAAGGAATATGGGAAAGACCCTTTGGTGAAATATGCAGAAAAATCTCCTAAGGGATGGGGAGGCGCGTGTCTTCCATTGCGGGCTGAAACAGATGTTGTTGGTGTCATATTTGTTTCCGTACCACTGCCCCGTGAGATCACTGCTGAAGAGTTAAAACTATTGGCTTCCTTGACGGAAATGGCCGGAACAGCCATTCACCGATTAGGTCTCTATGAAAAAAACCTGCGTCATCTGGACCAGATACAGGCACTGCGTAACATCGATATGACCATCGCCAGCAGCATGGACATCTATGTGACATACAAGGTGATTTTGGACGAAGTCACCAGGATGCTAAGCGTAGATGCCGCGGCCATTTTGCGCCTCGACCCAAACACCGGAATGCTGAAATACGAAGCCTGGCGTGGCTTTCGCAGTGTGAACCCTTCAAAATTAAACCTTAGCATGGGAGAAGGACTTGCAAACCAAGTAGCCATGGAGCGAAAATCCGTCCAAATCGTCAACCTTCGAGAAGTGGAAGAAAATTATGGCCACATGCCCTTTTTGAAAAAAGAAGAGGCCCATAGTTATTACGCTGTACCCTTGATCAACAAAGGAAGAGTTGAAGGCGTGATGGAGATTTTACACCGGGAACCCCTGGAAGCAAGCAAAGAATGGTTGGAATTTCTGGATACCCTTGCCGGTCAGACAGCCATCGCCATCGATAACGCTGACCTGATTCATAACATGGCAAACACGAATCTAAAACTGATTCAGGCCTATGACAACACCATTCAAGGTTGGTCCCGTGCCCTGGACTTACGGGATAAAGAAACCGGGCACCACAGCCAGCGAGTGACGGAGATGACCGTTAACATGGCCAGCGTCATGGGTGTGAGTGTGGAAGAGTTGGGTCATATCCGGCGTGGTGCCTTTCTCCATGATATTGGAAAGATGGGCGTATCCGACAACATACTGCTTAAACCAGGCCCCTTAACCGATGAGGAATGGGTCATTATGCAACGTCATCCCCTCTATGCGTTTGAAATGCTCTCGTCAATTGAATACTTGCGACCTGCACTGGATATTCCCTATTGCCACCATGAAAAATGGGATGGCACAGGTTATCCCCGTGGCCTTAAAGGTGATGAAATTCCATTAGCAGCGCGAATATTTGCCGTGGTGGATGTGTATGACGCCCTCACCAGCGACAGACCTTACCGAAAAGCCTGGAGCAGCGAAAAAGCCCTTGAACATATTCGTCAGGGGAGCCGTGGGCACTTTGATCCCCAGGTAGTGGAACTGTTTTTAAAAGAGGTGGGAGAATGGCTTGACTGATCAACGCGATACCATCGATTTAAAAAGCCGCTGGGTGTCTTCCAACCGGCACAGTTCCGACCCCGGCGTCATGACAGCAGAGGTACCCGCCGCCACACCATAGAGAATGGCTTCCCTCACAGACATGCCCTGGGAAAGGCTTAACACAATGCCGGCCACCATGCTGTCGCCGGCACCCACCTTGCTGATAATGGGAACGGTGGGGGGAACAATGTGTTCTGCCATCTCCGCCGACACCATCAAGGCACCGCCTGCACCCAAAGAAATGACAAGCACCTCACACTGGCCTTTTTCGATCATCTTTTTTGCCTCTGCGATCATTTGAGCTTCTTCTTGAACGTTGTCACCAACCAGTTTTCGGAATTCACCCATGTTTGGCTTGATCAGGTAAACACCCTCATGAAGTGCCGCCTCCAGTGCTTCACCTGAAACATCAACAATGGTTTTGGCGCCTCGCTCTTTACCAATCCGGGCAATTTGGGCATAAAAGTCCTCCGGTGCTCCTGGAGGAAGGCTGCCGCTGGCCACCAGATAACATGGCGCCGGGTCAATGTCTTTTAAGGTCTGAAGAAACTGTTCACACTCTTCCAGTGTCACTTCCGGTCCCGGCATACCGAAACGGTACTGCTGGCCCGTAGATTCCTCCAAAATCACCAGGCTTTCCCGGATCTGCCCCTCCAAAGGAATGGGTTGGTGATTCAGACCCTCTTCATCCAGAAGACCCTGTAACCGTTGGCCTGTCAAGCCCCCTTTGCCATACAGCAGCAAAGACTCTCCCTCCAGTTTTTTAATCGCCCGGGACACATTCACACCCCCACCCCCTGGTTCAAAGCGGGGCGGTTCGCAATAAAGCTTTCGCTCAGCCACC
>JAABSW010000075.1 GCA_011390155.1 Clostridiaceae bacterium | reverse complement strand
ATTTGTGGGGCTGATGGGGGTGGTCATGAAAGAACCAGGCCTCTATGGATTTTTCGGATTTTTTGGGTTCTTCGCCGTCACATTTCAGCAGCAGGATGAATTGCTGGAACAGAACCTGAACAAGGCTGGGATGAATGGTTTTGTTGTGTCCATGCTGGGCCTGGCACTAACCATTCTGGTTGTAGCTCTGAGCCAGTCTTTTAAATGGCTGGCTCTGATGGTGGGCATTGTCTTTGCCTTGCAGATCCTCACCTTCACCGTCAGCTTGCTCATTTATGAAAAAAAGGGTGGGATGCTCGATGACCAATAAACCGGTGAAGATGAAGAACCGCATCAAAGAGTTTCGTGCCCGCCACGACCTGACCCAGGAAGAACTGGCCAACCGGGTGGACGTAAGGCGGGAAACCATCGGCCACATTGAAAAAGGCCGGTACAATTTATCATTGCTGCTGGCCTGGCGCATTGCCCAGGCCCTGGAAAGTTCCTTGGAAGAGCTCTTTCAGTTTGAGGAAGAGTGAAGGGCTCTCCATGTTCAAGGATTTTTCCATTGAAAGTCTGAGAACTTTAGCGTCGTGAAACATCATCAAAGGAACAATGTTAGGCCATCGCTTCTCGAATGGCTGATTCCACTTCGTCTTCCTCAGGGAATCGGCCAATGGATTTTTTCGAAAACAGGAGACGATCCTCCAACTTCACTTCAAAAACCCCACCGCCGGAAGGGATCAGCACCAATTCAACGATGGTGTCTTTGTGCTCATCTAAAAGGCTTTCTGCAAGGCCAACGGCCTTAGAGAGATAACCTCAGGCGATGCAGTATTCAATGCTTATTTTTCGTGTCATGATAGTTCCTCCTTATAGATCTACGGTTGTCAATGTAATATAATCTATATACCCGACAAATTGAATGAAAATCACATTTGTAGTGAATACAATGATGACAGTAGTTTATTGTGAAAAAACGTGATAGAATGGACTTAAAATATGTGCTGTGAAAGAGACAAAGAACCCTATTTATGGGAAAAATCCCGAAAGCATAAGGAGTGTACCGCATGGCAAAAGGTAAAGACAAACAAACAACCGGCCAGCAGCAGACTTATGACATTACCCAACAATATCACCAAAAAGAAGCCTTACAACAGATGATGGCTTTTAACCGGCAGTTTATGGAAACCAACCAAGCGCCGGATTTAAAAGAAATCACCGAATTCATGCGCACCATTACCGGGGCCGACTATGCCCTGTTAAACCTTCTTGATGAAGGCACCATGGAAGTTGTCACAGAAGCCGTCGCCGGTGCCCCCGACTACCTGATGAAAATAGCCAACATCCTGGGATTTAATTTGCTGGGCAAACGATGGCCCTTTGATAAGGCCCGATACGCAGCCATTGAAGCCAACAACCTCACCACCTTTGAAAACCTTCATGAAAGCATTGGAAATACTATCCCTGCCGCCTTGACCAGCCTGTTGGAAAAAACCCTTAACCTTGGTCAGGTGGCTGTCATAAAAATCAATAAAATGGATCAGGTCATAGGCGAATTTACCCTGATCATGTCCAAAGATAAAACCTTGGCCAATCAAGATTTGGCGGACCTTTTTGCCTCGCAAGTAGGGCTGTACCTTGACCGGTCAAAAAACCTGCAGGATTTACAGGAAGAACGCAATCGACTCAAGGACATTATCCAAGCCACCCATGTGGCCACATGGGAATACAATGCCCAGACCGGCGAAAACACCTACAATGAACGATGGGCTGAGATGCTGGGCTATACCCTGTCAGAGCTGAAACCCACCTATGCCGAAATATGGAGAAGCATGATTCACCCCGATGACTACGAAAGAGCCTTTCATATTTTTGAAGAAGCCACTGAAAAAGGCACCATGTACACTGTAGAGCTCCGTTTGAAGCATAAAGAAGGCCATTGGGTGTGGGTGGAAGACAGGGGAAAAGTGGTTTCATGGACAGATGAAGGCAAACCCCTGATCATGAGAGGCACACGTACAGACATTACAGAAAGAAAAGAAATGGAATTGGCCTTGGTAAGTAGCGAGCAGGCCTACCGTGCCTATGTCGTTAAATCCCCCCTGGCTATTTTTGTAATAGATGAAGACAGGCGTTATATCCGGGCAAATCCCGCAGCCTGTGCCCTTACAGGTTACACAGAAGAAGAACTGAAAAAGCTGACCATTTTTGACCTGGCACCACCAGAAGAAGTGCAGCGGACAAAGAATAAACTTGTTACAGTGGAAGACAGTGGCACCAAACAAGGAGAATTTATCGGACTCAAAAAAAACGGTGAGCGATATTGGGGCCGCATCCATATTGCACGCATCAACGAACTTGAAAACATTGGCATTGTGGAGGACATCACTGAACAAAAAAAATCTGAAGAGAAGCTGCAGGAGTTTGCCCAGCTGCTGGAACAAAAAAACCAGCAACTGGAAGCTGCCCTGCGCCAGGCTAAAAGTGCCAATGAAGCCAAGAGCCGATACCTTTCTCATATGAACCACGAAATGCGTACCCCTCTTAACGGATTTATCGGTTTTATAGACCTCTTGGAAACCACCCAGCTGGACGAAGAGCAGGCGGAATTCCTTCAAAACATGCAACAGTCTGCCAGCAATTTGCTGGGCATTATCAATAACGTGCTGGATTACGCAAAAATTGAAGCCGGAGAAATTAAACTGAACAACAGAGTCTTCCACCTGGAAGATGAAATACAAACAGCTTTTGCCCCCCTTCGATCCCTTGCCAGGCAAAAGAACCTACACCTGGAAATAACCCTGGCCGATAACCTGCCTCACCAAGTGTTGGCAGACCCGGACCGGCTGCGGCAGATCATCCTGAATTTGGGCGGCAACGCCATCAAGTTCACTGAAGAAGGGCAGGTGCACATCACCCTTCAGTGTCAGGAAAGCACCGATTACCACCACTTGAAGATGGTGGTGGAAGACACGGGAACCGGCATGACCCAAGGAACCCAGGAAAAATTATTCCGACCCTTCTACCAGGCAGATGATGGCTCAGTGTCTCAATCAAAAGGCACCGGCCTGGGCCTTGCCATCACCCGTGAACTGGTGGAGCTGATGGACGGCGAAATTAAAGTTAACAGCACGCCAGACGTAGGCACCCGGGTTGAAGTCAATGTAAAATTATCTAAGATCATGTAATTGTATATTAATGAATAAGTCTCCCCATGGGGCAACAGATTAAATGTTTGCTGTTCGTCTTCACGCGCTGAGACCAAGATTGGTTGTATACGCATCAAAAATGAAATTCAGCACAGCAATCTCATTAGATCGCTGTGCTGAGTTCATGCTACCCTTACTTATTCGATGACATATTCTTAACTTCGTCATTGAACTCTTCGATTAACTGGTCCAGTAATTCTGCGCTTTCAGGAATGGAAGTCCAGTAGCTGTCATCATACCACTGTGCCATGATCTCATCATAGGTTTTGCCCTGCTGTTCCACCCATGTGTAATATTTCAGGTTATGAATGGCTTTGCGGTCATAATAATTCAGTTCTTTGAAATATTCAGTCGTGACCCCTTGAAAATAGCGGGCGTATACAGCGTGGGCGTCATAATCTGTAAATGCGCCCCGCTCTTCCTTCAATTCTTCTAAACGGCTCTGGTACAACTCCATGGAATCTGTCAAGATGGTGACAACCACATCGTCTTCGGTTAATTCAAAGTACTTGGCATATTTGATTGCGCCAATGATATTGGCTGCACCTGAAATACCAATCCATGATAGTTTTTCAATGGTTTCATCATCCATGCCTTTTTCTTTTAAGAAGGCAATACCTTCCGGTTCATTCAGCATGCGGATCCAGCTCATTGTGGCTTCGTCATCGATGGCAATGGCGATATCAGTGTTTTTCACATTGTGTACCCAGGGAATATGCTTGTCCCCAATCCCTTCTATCCGATGGTCTCCAAATCCGTTATTGTAGATGGTAGGGCATTGAAGTGCTTCACTGGCGGCAATCTTACTGGTTGGGTATTTCTTCTTCAGATAATCGCCTGCTGCAAGGGTTCCGCCTGAGCCTGTAGCACAGACATAACCATGATAGTTGCCTTCCACTTCATTGATAACGTTTTCAATGGCTGAACCCGTCACTTCATGATGCCACAAGTAGTTGCCAAACTCTTCAAACTGATTGAAAATCATCAGGTCTTCACCTGACTTCCTCAGTTCCCAGCACTTGTCGAAGATCTCCTTCACATTGCTTTCTGTCCCAACGGTTTTGATGGTTTCGCCGGCTACTTTTTCCAACCATTGGAAGCGCTCTTTACTCATGCCTTCTGGCAAAATGGCAATGGACTCACATGACAACAAGGCTGAATCATAGGCGCCTCCACGACAATAGTTTCCTGTAGAAGGCCATACGGCTTTGGTTGTCGTTGGATCAAATTGTCCTGTGACTAGTCTTGGCACAAGACAGCCAAAAGCAGCACCTACTTTATGGGCTCCCGTCGGAAAATACCGCCCACTGATGGCGATAATTTTCGCCTTCACACCGGTTATGGCTTCCGGCAAGTCAATATAGTTGACCCCGCCATAGCCGCCGCCTGAATCCACAGGTTCGTTATACCAGCTAATTCTAAACAGGTTTAAGGGATTGATGTCCCATAAACCGACGCTCTTCAGTTCTTCCTTAATTTCATCTGGAATTAAAGTTGGATCTTTCATTTGTGCAAAAGTTGGAATCACCAGGTTCTGTTCTTTCGCTCTTCTTAAGGCGTTTTCTCTTTTCTTTGGTTCCATGGTTAAGTCAATTTGTTTAAAATCTGTTTTCATGTTGCGCCTCCTCATTTTTTTTCCTGTTTATAGGTGCAGTTGCAATGTTAGAGGTATACTGCAATTTTAAACATAATCACCCCAACATTCAATAGAAGCAATAGAAACAAAGTGCTAACAGGCAATTTACTCATGATTATTGGAAAGTCTGGTTTTAACCAACTCCGCCCAATATTCAGCTCCGATGACCAATGCTTCGTCATTAAAATCGTACAAAGAGTTGTGTAATGGAGTAATCTCAGTACCATTGCTCTTCCCACTGCCCAATAGCACAAGATTTCCAGGAACCTCATCTGAAAATTTACCAAAATCTTCGGAACCCATTAATGGTTCACAGTGAATGATTGTTTTTTCCACGCCTACCACATTCTGCGCTGCCCTAATTGCCGTTTCAGTACAGGCTTCATGATTCACTGTCGGAGAAAATTCATGGGTATAAAGAAATTCACATGCCGCTCCATGCATTTCACATAGATGGGTGCAAATTTTCCTCATTCTCTCTTCAATCAACTGCTGTACTTCAGGAGTAAAGCTTCTGGTATCTCC
>JAABSW010000074.1 GCA_011390155.1 Clostridiaceae bacterium | reverse complement strand
CTCTTCAGCACGCGGGCGATGTCCCTGGCCACGGATGGTTTTTCCGCCAGTACCAATGATTTATTCATCATAACAGTCCTTTCAGTAAAAATGTCAGACCGGGTTGATCTGACGTCAATTTTAAAGAGTCAAAAAGATCCTCCACCACTCAAATAATTTATCCGATGACTACCACCGCTAAGACTCTCTCTTCTCAAAGAGGGAGATAAGCTGTGCTGCGTCCCTGGTGGGATGTTTATATTATAACATAGAACAGCCCCCTCACAGGCACCATCCTCATCATTGATGCGTCAATCCTCCGTGAAATGAACTTCATCCAAGAAAAACCGGACAGACCGCGTAAAAGCAGTTTGTCCGGTGAGCAATCAATTAATAACGTTTACTTTTGAACTTATCAATAGGTTGTCTAAAGTGTGTCGAAAAGAAGAGGTGATGCTTTGTCAATGGGTTTGACAACGGTCACTTCTCTGGTTTCGGCGTTCCACATAACTTCGGCTCCCAAGGCTGTACTGAGAAAGCTTAGTGGGACTACGGTGCGGTCATTGACAATGACTGGAGTAACAGCAGGGTTTTCGTCCACAGTGGTTGCAATACCGTTTACCATGGCCCGGCTTTGGCCGATCCACAATTCCACTTCGTTATCGCCTAATACATAGCTCACTTTTCGTTCATCCCCGTCCCAGCCAATGGTGGCACCCAGTTCATTACCAATAAAGCTGAAAGGAACAAGTGTCCTACCTTCGATGACAAAAGCAGGTGTGTCCATGACTTTGGCTTCACCGTTTACCATGGCAGTTGCCTCACCAAGGGTCAGAACGATTTCCACGTCCACATCAGGCATTCCGTCGCCGTCATCGTCGGGGTCTATGGCATCAGGAACCCCGTCATCGTCATCGTCCGGATCAACAATGTCGGGCAGACCGGGCAGCACGCAACTGTCGGTGTCATCACAATCATAGGTGCGGTAATCATAGGAAGCTCGGAGCACATCAGCATAGACGGCAGCCAGAAGAACGTCGTTGTTACCTTCATCCGTTAACCAGCTTCCAGCACGACCGGGTACCACGACCACAATGTCCATGGTGTCCAGGAGTGTTCCGTCATCTGCAAAAAGCTGTCCAGCCATGCGTACGGCTTCGGGACTACTCTCCTTCAGAGAAGCTTCCACCATAAACTGGGCGGATTCTTCAATGAGGACACCAGGGTCGTCGGCCTCTTTGTCAAGAATGGCCAGTGCCTGTTCCAGGTTGCTGTAAAAATTTTCTGATACAGGAAAGTTTGATCCCTGACCCAGGGCATCTTCGATGCGTTTCATGATTTCTTCATAAGCAGGGTCAAGGCCTCTTAAGGTGCGCTCTACCGTGCCATCGTCCTCCAACCCGCTGTCTCGCAGGTGTTCCATGGTGGCATCCACCAGTAAATCCATACTGGCTTCGTTTTTTCCCCAGGCATACACGTTGCCATCTTCATCCATGAGATTAACTTGGCCCCAGGCATATACGTGGTTCATGCCTGTGTTGTGAAGGTGTCCGATGGTGACTGCGGCGTCAGCCTCAGCTGTCCAGCCACTGCCGCCTGCACCGTCATCCATGCCTGCATTGATGGATCCCGTTATTGCCCCGCCAATAGCACCTGGCCAACTCCAGGAAAAATCAGATCCTAGTCCGCCACCAATAGCGCCGACGGCATCTGCTTTAAAAATTTCTTTAAATCGGTTCCACCAGGGTGGGGCTGCAGAGACCTGTACAGGTGCCACAACCACCAGGAAAAAGATGATGGCCATGAGACCGGCCAGGGTGCGTTTCCAATTTCGCTTTTTCTTTAAAGATCCGTTGATTTTTTTTGTCATCTTGTTGACCTCCTTTTGATAGTTCGCTAATAACGAGTTTGTTTCCAATAGGCGTTGCTCTGTAAAGAAAAATAGCTATCGATATTGATAACTATTATCAACATACCCGGAAGACTTTGGAATTAAACGAATTATCCGATAATTTCAGTGAATTATTTTGAACCTGGAGGTTTCTTGCACCTAAACCCCATTTTGTGATGACAATAAACCCTGCGCAAGGTCCTGGATCAAATCCCTCGCATCTTCAATACCCACAGACAAGCGAACAAGACCATCGGTAAGGCCTGCAGCCAACCGGTCTTCCCGTGGAACAACAGCATGGGTAGTGGAAGCCGGGTGTTCGATGAGGGTGTCAACATCTCCCAGACTTACCGCCAGGGTACAAAGCTGGACTTTGTTCATCAGTGACTTACCTGCCTCATACCCACCCTTCAGTTCAAAACTTAACACGCCTCCAAAACCGGTAGCCTGACGTTTTACAATTTCATGCTGTGGATGACTGGGAAGGCCTGGGTAATGCACTTTTTCCACCGCTGGATGGTCTGATAGATAATTGGCTATGGCCAAGGCATTTTCTTCATGCTGCCTCATTCGTAGAGGAAGGGTTTTGATTCCCCGCAGCACCAGCCAGGCATTAAAGGGACTGATGACGCCTCCCATGTTGTTATGCACCACACATCGCAGCTCATTGATGAAGTGTTGTGAACCGACAGCCAGGCCTGAAATACAGTCGCCGTGACCACTGAGATACTTGGTGGCACTATGCACCACCACATCGGCTCCTAATAAGAGGGGTTTCTGAAAATAGGGGGTGAAAAATGTGTTGTCCACCACCGTGGCAGCGCCAATGGTTTTTGCCAGGGCGGCCACCTGGGCAATGTCCACACATTTGAGCCGGGGGTTGGTGGGCGACTCACAATAGAGTACTTTGGTTTCGGGAAGCAATGCCTTCTTAACCTGATCCAAGTCACTGAAATCAACAAAGGAGAGGTTAACCCCAAATTTTTCCATGACCTGTACCAAAAAATCCCGGGTGGTGCCATAAAGGCTGTTGTCCGCCACCACATGGTCCTGGGGTTTTACCAACAGCAGAAAAACGGCAGAAATAGCAGCCATCCCTGAACTGAAAGCCAGTGCGGCCTCCCCTTCCTCCAAGACAGCGATCTTTTCTTCCAATGCCTTTTGGGTAGGGTTGCCAAAACGGGTATAAATAAACCCATCTTGTAGTCCCACAGCTGGATCAAAAGCATCACTAAAAAGCCGGGCACCATGGTCCACGTTCTGAAAAGCATATGTGGTAGTCTGGTAAATAGGAGTGTTGTGGGCACCGGTTCGCGGATCGCATGACTGGCCGGCATGACAGCATTTTGTTGAAAATTTGTAAGTTGATTGTGTTTTATCCAATTGTTTTTTCATGAGAAAACCTCCTAATGTTTACTTCTCTTTTTTTTCCTGCTTCTTCTGGTGTTTATTGAGGTACATCCGTTGATCAGCCAATTCCATGACTTCTTCAAGAGAATTGCAGTTGCCTTCACAGGTGGCAATGCCAAAGGATATGGAGATTGGTGTTTCTCCAGGTTTCAACTGGTCATTATAGCGTTTGATTTCATCATTGATTCTCTCCTGAATGATTTTGGCAACTGATTCATCTGTCTGGGGAAGCAGAAGAGCAAATTCATCACCGCCAACCCGGCATAAGTGATCGGACTGTCGCAGTGCCTGCTGCATCACTTGAACACTGGTGATAAGATGCGCATCACCAGCAGGATGGCCTTGCTCATCGTTCACTTGTTTTAGTCCATCTATATCTGCAATAAGAATAGAAATAGGATACGCTTTTTGCTGATCCAAAAGCTTAATCATGGAATCCATGTAGTGCCGGTTATGAACTCCCGTTAGAGAATCATGAAAACTCAAGATTTTCAATTTTTCTTCACGATGGAGTAATGACTGACGCATGGTTTCCATGGCCCTTGCCAAGAACCCAATTTCATCCTGGGTATTCACATCTATTGTTTCGTCCAATGTGCCAGCTTCAAATTTGCGGACTTTGTTTTCAAGATAGATCAAAGGATTTAACAAATATCGGAGAACAAACCATAACAACCAGGAACCTGCACCGGCCACACCAAGAGCATAGATCAAGCTGTTTCTGAAATACTGTTGCTGTAAAGAAATCAGTTCACTGTTGTCAAAAATACGTTTAAGATAGAAATGAAAGTTTCCCTCATAATCACTGATAGGCATAACCTGCACCACATATGGTGCGTATGATTCCTCGATGATATGCCCCTCATGAAGTGTATTCATAACAGCAGGAGACATTTCCAGTGGATAAAGGTCTTCACTGTTTGTGCTGTGAAGAAGGTGTTGAGTTGATTCGTTGAAGGAATACAGGTACCAATCTCCACCACTGACATTGCTGAAAATGTTTAGTATACGCTGTCCCACTTCCATTCCCAGTTCCACACTGCCAATGTAGAACCCTTCGTAATAGACGGGAGCTATGTAGCGCAGAGATAAACCATGAACCCCTTCCTCCAAACCTTTAATGGCAGCATGTTCTGGGTCTGTGTTAATGGTTTTAATCGTTTTTCGCAGAGAACTGAGATCATCACCATAAAGGGTGGGTGCATGAGCACGAAAAAAAGTGGTGGAATCTGGAAGGTGGAAATGAAATTGAGTCACACCAACGGATTCCAACTTTTCATAGGGAGGCAGAATTAGACTGGATAATGTATCTCTGTCTCTCATGGCAAAGGCTTCAGCAACCGCAGGGTTGGCCAGTACTTGACTTAAGCCGGTTTCCAATATTTCATAACTGACTTTAAAGCGACGGTCGATGGTTTCAACGGCTATTTGATTCATGTTTCGCTCCTGTATGTCAATGATCTCAAGTGTGTCCTGGCGAAATTTAAACAGCAGCAATCCGATAATGACTAAGAAAATAATGAAAGCCACCAGGTTTACTTTGAATTTTAAGGATTGATATAATGGAATTGACTTTTTCAAAACAAGTCACCTCAGTTTGTTGTTTGTTGAGATTATATCATCATTATGGAGAACCCGAATAGACATGTTAAAGGTTTGACAGTAAATACATTATACAGTAAATAAGGAAAATAGTCCTGAAAAAAGCCTAAGATATCAGGACAAAAGAAAATTTATGATCAAGCAAGTGGGGTATGTTGACAAAGAGTGATACCGGAAAGGAAGAAGTTTATGAAACTTTTTATTTGGATGGGTATATTTGTATGTCTGTCTCAGTCAGCCATGTTTTCAGGCTTGAACCTGGCTTTTTTCAGCATCAGTAAATTACGTTTGCAGCTGGAAGCGGAAAAAGGGAATCCGGATGCCATCATCGTTTTGAAGTTGAGAGAAAAGGCCAATTATCTGCTGGTGACAATTCTTTGGGGCAATGTATCAGTGAATGTACTATTGGCCTTGTTGTCAGGTTCAGTGCTGGCTGGGTTTTCAGCTTTCCTGTTTTCCACCGTGGTCATCACCATTGTGGGCGAGATTGCTCCTCAGGCTTATTTTTCCCGTCATGCTTTGCCTGTAGCGGCCCGGTTATCACCTGTACTTCGAGTCTATCAAATTTTATTGTATCCCGTGGCCAAGCCAACGGCGTTCATCCTTGACC
>JAABSW010000008.1 GCA_011390155.1 Clostridiaceae bacterium | reverse complement strand
TGGCTTGGAATAGATCTTATTGCAACGATAAAAGCTTCTTTCGAGAACAAAAAGGAAACTAACCTGACAGTGGAGTAATGTGACAACACAGAATAGATTCGAAAGAGTTTCTGATCAGATAATGAAATTAAGGTTTAGTAAAAAATCGTTTCTGAGACAATCTCAGAAACGGCTTTTTTACTTTCATACATAAACACGCCAGTCGTTGGTTTTCTTTACACAGATTGCTGAATTAGAATGGTTGCGCTTCATTGGGCTATGCTATAATTGAGTTAGTTGGAAGAGTATATCACAATACAAAAAAAAACACCTAATACGAGGGAGGGTATTACATGAGCGAACAGACAAAAAATGTTAAGTATGCATCAAGCTTCAAGGAGCAATTTACACTGAGGGCCATGGTCATCGGGGCCATAGGTGCCATAATACTGACCATGAGTTCCATGTTTGTTGCATTGAAGTTGGGAGCTTTACCCTGGCCAATTATGTTTGTGGCCCTTGTTTCCATGTTTACACTTAAAGCCCTGGGAAATACCAATCTCAACGAAATTAACGTGGCACATACTGCCATGTCTTCAGGTGCCATGGTGGCAGGAGGACTTGCCTTTACACTGCCTGGCATTTGGATGCTTAACCCGGAGAGTGAGGTAAAAACCATAACGCTTTTGGTTATTACGCTGGGTGGGGTGGTGCTTGGATTAATTTTTACGGCACTGATCAGAAAATATTTTGTCATCACCAAAGAATTGCCATATCCCATGGGTCAGGCAGCTGCTGAAACCGTTATCATTGGTGATGAAGGCGGCAAGAAAGCCGGTACATTGTTTGCGTCTTTAGGCGGTGCCGCCCTTTTTACGGTCTTAAGAGACTGGTTCGGCATGTTTGGCGGTGGTGTCGTGTGGATTCAAAAAATGATGACATATGGTTCATTGGGTGGTGCATGGCTATCGCCAATGCTGGTGGCAGTAGGTTATATCATTGGCCCTGTTTTCATAGGCGTATGGTTTTTGGGAGCTTTGATTGGTGACCTGGGTATTATCATTGGAGGCCAGGTATTTGGTTTCTGGGATGCTGCCATTGCAGCCAGTATTAAAGCTTCACTGGGTATTGGGTTGATGGTGGGCACAGGAATTGGTATTATTGTAAAAGGTATTTTACCGAAAGCAAAAGAAATATTTGGGCCAATGTTCAGCAAAGACAACCTGGGAGGGAGTGTCATCAATTTACGATGGGCACCCTTTGCCATGGTGGTCATCGCCTTTCTTTTCACTGTTGTAGCAGGTATGGGATTAGTGGCTTCTATCATTACCATTGCGGGTGTTTGGCTTGCAACAGCCATGTCTGCTCAATGTGTGGGCCAATCAGGGATTAATCCCATGGAAATATTTGGGATCATTGTTCTTTTGGCAGCCAAAGCGGTCTCGTCCATTGGTCAGACAGAAGCTTTTTTTGTAGCGGCTGTTGTCGCCGTTGCCTGTGGTTTGGTGGGAGATGTTATGAATGATTTCAAGGCAGGCCATGTGCTTCATTCTGATCCCAAAGCCCAGTGGTTAGGCGAAAGTCTGGGTGCAATCATTGGTGCTTTTGTTTCAGTGGGAGTCTTGTTGGTCATTTTAAAAGCCTATGGCGCAGAAGCCTTTGGCAATCCTGATATGTTTCCCGCCCCCCAGGCGGGAGCAGTGGCAGCCATGGTAGGAGGCATTTCCCATATGCCTTCCTTTTTGTTAGGGCTTGTCGCAGCGGTTGTGTTGTACATAGCCAATTTCCCGGTGATGACACTGGGGTTGGGAGTGTATCTTCCTTTTTATCTTTCAGCAACCGCTTTTGTTGGTGGTGCTTTACGGTTTATTACCATGAAAGCCACGCCCAGATTTGAAAAAAGTGGATCAGGTCAAATCATTGCGGCTGGACTTTTGGGCGGAGAAGCAGTGATCGGTGTCATTATTGCATTGATTCAGGCGGTGCAGATCATGCGTAGTTTGTAAATGACCAAAGCCAGGGGCAGTGAAGCCCTGGTATTAAGAGAGTGTGTCAAGCAGAAAGGAGCGGGTAACATGAAGGAAGCCAGTGTTACGGCGATACCCGGCATTAAAATAGGCCATGCCCAGAACATGGAAGGGGGCAGTGGCTGCACGGTAATTCTCTGTGAGCAGGGTGCTTTCGCAGGGGTGGATGTGCGAGGTGGTGGGCCGGCATCCCGAGAAACAGAGTTGTTAAAACCCATTAACATGGTGGAACAAATTCACAGTGTCATGCTCTCTGGGGGCAGCGCTTATGGCCTTGATGCAGGTGCCGGGGCCATGAAATACCTGGAAGAAAAAGGGGTTGGGTTTGATGTGGGTGTGGGCGTGGTGCCCATTGTATGTGGAGCCTCCCTCTTTGACCTGGTGGTGGGTGACCCTAAGTGCCGCCCAGACCAGTCAATGGGTTACCAGGCCTGTGAAAATGCCAGTAACGAACCGCCGGAGGAAGGCAATGTGGGGGCTGGTACCGGGGCAACGGTGGGAAAATTTCTGGGTGTTGAGCGGATGATGAAAAGTGGTTTTGGCACCTATGCGCTTCAGATTGGAGACTTAATTGTGGGCGCCGTCGTTGCGGTGAACAGCCTGGGAGATATCATTGATATTGAAACAGGCAAACGCTTGGCCGGCATGTTGAACGAAGAACAGACAGCTGTGATCAGCACAGAAGAAACCTTATACCAGCAATATGCCAGTAAGCGAAATGTGTTCAGCGGAAACACCACCATCGGGTGCATCATCACCAACGCCAAATTGAATAAAAACCAGGCAAATAAAATCGCTTCCGTTGCCCATAACGGATTTGCCCGGGCCATTCGCCCTGTTCATACCATGGCCGATGGGGATACCATTTTTGCTTTGTCTGTCGGGGAAGTGGAAGTCATGCCTGACGCGGTGGGAGCACTGGCATCAGAAGTGATGGCCAAGGCCATAAACAGGGCTGTACTGAAAGCCAAGCCAGCTTATGGGCTGAAAGCAGCCAGTGATTTTATCCGATGACTACCACCGCTAAGACTCCCTCTTCTGCAAGAGGAAGATAAGCGGTGCTACGTCCCTAGGTGAACAAACTTAGTATCTGCCACCAAATGGAACATTTGGGCCATCTACTTATGGATAACGCATTCTAACCTTCTGATGGAGTTAAAACTCCACCAGAAGCTAAGAATCCTGTTTATCTTTAACAAGGAAAAATAATATCAGAAAAGCGTTGAGTTGACTCGGCGCTCTTTTATTGCTTGAAGTCTAACCACTAGTTTTTCTTGATCCCTGACCAAAAGGAGGACGTTATGGAAGCACTGGAAAAAGTCATTACCTTTGTCAACAAAGATGAGTTGGTCAGCTTTACCCAGCAACTGATCAGAATAAAGAGTGTTTTTGACCCGGAGGTACCCGGTGCCAACGAAGAGAAGGTGGCACATTTTGTGGCTGATTACCTGAAAGATATGGGGTTGGAGGTTTACCTGGACGAAGCGGCCCCAGGCAGGCCCAATGTCATCGCCTATTTGAACGGACATAAACCGGGCAAAACCCTTCTGATGGAAGGGCACACAGACGTGGTGACAGCAGGAGATCCGGATGAATGGACAATGGACCCTTTTGGTGGAGAAATCAAAGATGGCCGTATCTACGGCAGGGGGTCCTGCGATACAAAAGGAAACATGGCCGCGGCTATCTTTGCAGCAAAAGCCATTAAAGAAGCTGGCATAGACTTTTCAGGAAGAATTCTGTTATGCATACCCGTGGACGAAGAAAGTTTGATGATTGGCATCAAAGAGTTTATCAATAAGGGATGGGCCGATGAGGTGGATGCTGCCATTATATGTGAACCGGAAGAAAACCAGTTGTGCATCACCCAGCGGGGTGCCCTGCGAATCGTCATCCGGGTTCATGGTAAAATGTCCCATGGCGCCATGCCGGAAGCAGGCATTAATCCCAACTGGGGAATGGCCCATGTGATGGTGGAACTGGAAAAATTACAGCAGGCAGAAGTGGACCGTTTAGGTAAGCATGAACACCTGGGGTACCCCAGCATTACCCCAACCATCCTCCAGGCGCCAGCCAAGGGGGAAGCCCAGATCAATGTGATTCCCAAGGAATGTTACACCACCCTTGACATTCGTACCGTTCCCGGGCAAGCGCATCAGGTGCTTATTGGCCAGATCCAGGAAATTCTGGACAGACTTGCCAGGGAACGCACCAATTTCAAAGCTACCATGGAAGTTATTGAAGGGCGGCCCTGGACCCTGACTGACATGGATGAACCCATTGTGCAAGCCATGGCAGCGGCTTATGAAAAAATCACAGGTAAAGCCCCACGCTATAATGGCGTGCCGGGAACCACTGACGGCACCTTTCTCCATGCGTGGAAAAACATTCCCATCATTACAACAGGTGCAGGTGACCGGTTAGTTCCTCACCAGGCAGATGAATACGTGGACATTGAAGAATTGGTGGAAGCATCTCAGTTATTTGCCTTGTCAGCCCTGTATTACCTGCAGGACTGATTAAACAGAAGGTGACGGGAAACACTGGCATTAAAGCGGATGATAATGGTATAATGAGTTGATTAAATGACGGAATGCACCGTAATCAAGGAGGTTTATTTATGAATTATGAGATTGATCAATTGACAGTTAACACCCTGCGTGTTTTGTCGGCTGAGGCAGTTGAGAAAGCAAAGTCAGGACATCCAGGACTGCCCATGGGGGCAGCGCCCATGGCGTACACATTATGGAGCCGCATCATGAACCACAACCCCAAAAATCCGGCATGGAAGAACCGGGATCGCTTTGTTTTATCGGCTGGGCATGGTTCCATGCTCCTTTACTCGTTGTTGCATGTTTTTGGGTATGGCCTGAACATGGAAGAGATTAAATCTTTTCGCCAGTGGGGAAGCCAAACACCAGGGCATCCGGAATACGGCCACACCGTTGGCGTGGAAACCACCACGGGCCCCCTGGGACAGGGATTTGCCAACGCTGTGGGCATGGCCATGGCGGAAACCAGACTGGCAGCTCATTTTAACCGGCCTGATTATCCAGTGATAGACCACTATACCTACGCGTTATCGGGGGATGGCTGCATGATGGAAGGCATTACCTCCGAAGCCGCCTCTTTGGCAGGCACGTTGGAGCTGGGAAAACTGATTGTGCTGTATGATTCAAATCGGATTTCCATTGAAGGGGATACCCAGAAGGCCTTCCGGGAGGATGTGAAAAAGCGTTTTGAAGCCTACCACTGGCAGGTTCTTCAGGTAAAAGATGGCAATGACCTGGAAGCCATTGAAGCGGCACTGAAAGAAGCCAAAGCAGATAAAAAAAGACCAACCTTTATTGAGGTGGTCACTGAAATCGGTTACGGAAGCCCAGCTAAACAGGGCAAGGCTTCAGCCCATGGGGAACCCCTGGGTGAAGACAATCTGAAGGAAATGAAAGAAAACCTGGGTTGGACAGAAGAACCCTTCACAGTGCCTTCAAACGTAGAACGGTTTGCTCAGGAAATGGGCGAAGAAGGCATGAAAAAGGAAGCAGCCTGGGAAATGATGCTCAGTGAATATTTTGAGACGTATCCAGAACTGGAAAAAGAATGGGACCAGTGGTTTGGTGATGCATGGATGCAGGACATCATGGAAGATGACGCACTGTGGACCTATGATAAACCCAATGCCACACGTTCAGCTTCAGGAGATATTCTCAATCGTCTGGCAGAAAAAGTGCCCAACCTCATGGGAGGATCGGCGGACCTGGCTCCCTCAACGAAAACCATCATGAAAAAACATGAGAGTTTTCAACCGGACAACCAGGCTGGTTCAAACCTGCATTTTGGTGTACGGGAACATGCCATGGCGGCCATTGCCAATGGTATCGCCATTCATGGCGGACTAAGGATTTATGCAGCCACTTTCTTCGTGTTCACCGATTACATGAAAGGTGCCATGCGGCTATCTTCCATCATGGGAGTTCCTGTTACCTATGTGCTTACCCATGACAGCATTGGTGTGGGTGAAGATGGACCCACTCATCAACCCATCGAACATTTAATGGCACTGCGCAGTGTGCCCAACATGATTGTTTTCAGACCGGCGGATGGAAAAGAAACGGCCTTGGGCTGGAAAGTGGCCATGAGCAGCAGTACAACTCCGGTCTCCTTGGTGCTAACCCGGCAAAACCTGCCCTTGTATGCTGAAACGGGTGAGGGTGCCCTGAAAGGTGGCTATGTGTTAAAGGATGTGGGAGAAGGTGAGCCCGATGTACTTTTAATGGCCTCCGGTTCAGAAGTCGCCTTTATCATGGAAGCGGCTGACAAATTGGCAGAAAAGGGAATTTCCAGTCGTGTCATCAGTATGCCTTCATGGGAACTGTTTGAACAGCAGCCGGAAAATTACCGCCACAAGGTGATGCCACCGGCCATTCGTAAGCGAATAGCCATGGAAGCAGGCTCAGGGTTGGGCTGGTACAAGTACGTGGGCCTGGATGGTAAGGTGATCAGTTTAGAGCATTTTGGTGCTTCCGCACCAGGGAACATCCTGTTTGAAAAGTTCGGTCTATCGGCAGAAGCCGCTGTTGAAGCAGCGGAAGCGTTGTTTAACAAGTAATAAAATAAACCACCCAATAAGCTGATAGGGAACATGAGCATTAACACTAAGCAAGTTCCGAAAACAGGCAATATAGCTGAACTTCATCAAAAGATGAGGTTCAGTTTTTTTTGCAGGTAGTAGCCATCAAGAAGAGATCAACAGGCAGGGCGTTCGACAATAATGAACGCCGTTTATTTTTTGTTTACAGAATACTTCGAATGTGGTACCATTTAAACCATAAAGATGTCCAAATTCGAATCATAATTGAGGGAGACTATGGAAAAAACAGGAAGAATTCAATCCATCGACAGAACATTAATGGTGCTTAACTGCTTCTCTGAACACCAAACAGAACTGAGACTTTCGGAAATTGCGGAGGAAATTGGATTAAACAAAAGCACGGCACATGGTATTTTAAACACATTGAAATACCATGGGTTGATTAGCCAGGATGAAGAATCTCACAAATACCGCCTGGGGTTAAGGCTGATGGAACTTGGGAGTCGGGCAGCCAACTCTCTCAACATTATTCAGTTTGCGGGTCCCAAAATTAGAAAACTGTGCAGTGAAATTGAGGAAACGGTTCACCTGGGGACCCTGGATGGTGAAGAGATGGTCTATATTGATAAAATTGAATCCTGGCAGTCCATGCGCATAGCCTCCTCTGTGGGAGCCAGATTACCTGCTTACGGTACTGGTATGGGAAAAGCAATCATGGCTTTTCTAAGTGAGGAGGAACTCATGAAAAGCATTCCTGCTGTGTTCAGACCATTTACACCCAACACCATTGTGAACATGGAAGACCTTCTGGAAGAGCTTGAGAGGATAAGGGAAAAAGGATATGCCATTGACAACGAAGAGCACAGTATTGGTTTGAGATGCGTTGCCGCACCGATTTTCAACCATGAAGGCAAGGTAAAATACTCCATTAGTGTGTCAGGCCCGGGTGTGCGAATGTCGGAAGGAAAAATGGATACAATTATCCTTCTTGTCAGAGAAGCGTGCAGGGATATATCGGAAAAAATGGGATACAAGGGAGACCATAAAGGAGTGAGTGGCTGGTGAAAACAAGAGTCACAGAAATACCGAAAATGTATCGCCTTCGACAGCATTTTTCCATAGAACAGTTGGAAGACGTCTTCGAAGAAATTTCCAAAGGTTTTGCTGAACATGGTGACCGGATTAAACCTGGGGCAAAAATTGGCATTGCGGTAGGCAGTCGCGGCATTTACCAGTTGCCGAATTTGGTTAAGGCCGTTGTCAATGAGGTGAAGAAGAGAGATGCCATTCCTCATATAATCCCGGCCATGGGTAGTCATGGAGGTGCCACTGCTGAGGGGCAGCAGGAATACTTGAAAGGGTATGGCATTACGGAAGAAACAGTAGGGGCTCCGGTATTGAGCAACATGGAAGTTCAACAGCTGGGAACCGTTGAACCGGATGGAATGCCCGTGTATTTTGATAAGGTTGCCTTGTCCATGGATGGACTGATTATGCTGAATCGAGTGAAAGCTCATACGGATTTTCATGACATTACTGAGAGTGGACTGTTGAAGCAGATGGCCATTGGTTTTGGAAACCATACAGGGGCTATGGCGATTCACGAATATGGTATTTATGGCTTGGCGAAACTGATTCCGAAAGCGGCTGAGATTATTATGGAAAAAGCACCCATTCTCATGGGTGTCGCCGTTCTGGAAAATGCAGAAGATACAACTGCAAAAATTGAAGTATTGCCGAAGGAAAAAATTGCAGACCGGGAAAAAGAACTGATTATTGAAGCGAAATCACTCATGCCGTCCCTGCCTTTTGGCATGGCTGATGTGTTGGTGGTACAGGAATTGGGGAAAGATATCAGCGGAGTGGGCATGGATTCCAATATTACCGGTAGAATTTTGGTGAGAGGTGAAGACGATTCGGTGGGACCTTCCATCTACCGAATTGTGTGCCTTGACTTGACAGAGGAAAGCCACCACAATGGACTGGGAATAGGGCTTGCTGATGTCATCACCCGACGCCTCTTTAACAAAGTGGACTTGGAAACCACATATGCAAATGTTATCACGTCCGGGTTTCTGGAAAGAGGGTTTATACCCATCATCCAGGAAAATGATAAACTGTCCATCTTAACGGCGCTTTCCTGTTGCAATCGAAAAGTAACGATGGCTGATGCCAAGGTGGCCTTTATAAAAAACACATTGGATGTTAAGGAACTGCTGGTTTCTGAAGCGCTGCTAAAAGAGACTAAGGAAAAAGAATACGTAGAAGTACTGGGAGAAGAAACGCTGCTGTATGATGACAATGATGACCTGCTTTTAAAATTGTAAAAAGCGATCTGAATAGTCATAATATTAACAAACTTGCTTCTTGACGAAGGCGTGTTGCTGGAGTAAGATGTATTTATTATTTGGTTCATTGCGATCAAACATGAGAACGTGATTCGACAATGTCAAACGATCAATGAGTAGGAGGAACTGAGAGTGCAGCAGCTAATAGTTATCAATGTTAAAGACAATGTTGCAACGGCTACCCAGGAGCTTATAAAAGGCCAGGAACTCAAAGTGGAAACAGGTGGAAAGCAGGTTGTGCTGACAATGAAGGAAGACATCCAATTTGGCCACAAGGTAGCCATTAAGAATCTGGCAAAAGGCGAAGATGTTGTTAAGTACGGTGAAGTGATGGGAACGGCAACAAAGGACGTTTTAGAAGGTGAACACATTCATGTACATAATGTGGTGAGCCGACGTGGCAGAGGTGACCTTGCTACATAATGGAGGAGGCATATAAATTGATTACCGGATTTCTCAGAGAGAATGGAAAAGTAGGTATTCGCAACCATGTTGTAGTCATTTCTGCTGTTGTTTGTGCCAACAGAGTTGTTGAAATGATTTCAGAGCAAGTGCCGGGTGTAATTCCCCTGGTGCATCAACACGGTTGTTCCCAGATAGGCAGAGACAAAGAACAGACGGCCCGCACTTTGGCTGGTGTAGGAAAAAACCCCAACGTGGCAGCGGCTTTGATCGTGGGCCTTGGATGTGAAACGGTTCGACCGGAGGACATGGCAAAAGAGATTGCCACCACTGGAAAGCCTGTGGAATATCTTATTATACAGGAATCAGGGGGCACCCTGAATACCGTGGCAAAAGGTGCTGAAATTGTTAGGAAAATGGTGGCAGATGCTTCTGAAATTCAACGAACTGAAATTCAGCTAAGTGATATCATATTAGGAACCGAATGTGGCGGATCTGACACCACATCCGGGCTGGCAGCAAATCCAGCCACTGGCTATGCATCGGACATGCTGGTGGAAAAGGGCGCTACAGTTATATTGTCTGAAACCACTGAACTTATGGGAACAGAGCATGTGTTAGCGAAAAGAGCTGTTAACCAGGAAGTGGCAGACAGCCTGTTTAGCATTGTCGCCCGGGTGGAACAGGAATCTAACCGAATGGGTGTTGATATTCGCGGCGGCAACCCGACACCAGGAAATATTCAGGGAGGACTGAGTACCATTGAGGAAAAATCTTTGGGCTGTATCTACAAAGCAGGAACGAAACCCATACAGGAAGTGATGGAATACGCTGAAACGCCACGTCAAAAGGGGTTGGTGGTAATGGATACCCCGGGTCAGGACATCGAATCCATATCTGGTATGATTGCCGGGGGTGCTCAACTCATCGTATTTACCACCGGGAGGGGTACACCAACGGGTTCACCCATTACACCAGTGGTTAAGGTCTGTGCCAATCCGTCAACGGTAAAGACCATGGCCGATAACATTGACATTGATGTAAGCGAGATGATTGAAGGCTCCAAAAGCCTTGAAGAGGCTGGTCGGGAAATTTACCAGGAATACCTGCAGGTCATCAACGGGAAACAAACCAGGTCGGAAATATTCGGGCATAGAGAATTTGCCATTACCCGGATTGCAATAACAATGTAACCCTAAAAGTATGTTTGAAGGGGGTGGTGCCAACAGGTAGTCGGACGTTCCAGAAGACATTTAAAAACGGGTAAAAACAGAGGAGGAATTTGTTTGAGTAAAAAAACATTGAAAATCTTATCGTTACTGTTGGTATTGGTGTTTACATTGGTAACAGTTACCGGATGTGGCGGGAATGGAAACGAAGAGCCAGCCCCAGCACCAGAAGGTGGAGAAGCCGAAGCCCCAGAAGAGGGTGGAGAAGCTGAAGCACCAAGCGAGGAACAAATTGTTTTAAGAGCAGCGACGTCCGTTGACATGACACACCCCTACAACCAGGGAATGGTTGCTTATGGCGAAATGCTGGAAGAGAGAACCAACGGCAAGTATAGCATCGAAGTATATCCAGATGCGCAATTAGGTTCAGAACGTGAAATCATTGAAGGAATCCAGATGGGAACCATTGACGTAACAGTTGTTTCAACAGCTCCCTTGGCTGGTTTCTCAGATGCGTTTCTGGTAACAGACCTTCCCTTTATTTTTGTTGACAAACCGCATGCTTACCGTGTACTTGACGGTGAGATTGGACAGAATATTTTCGCACAACTAGATGGAACTGGCATTAAAGGGTTGGCTTTCTGGGAGAATGGCTTCCGGAACATTACCAACTCTGAAAGACCCATTATGGTTCCGGAAGATGTGCAGGGATTGAAACTGAGAACCATGGAAAACCAGATTCACATGGACTCTTTCAGACAAGTTGGCGCTGACCCAACACCCATGGCCTTTGGTGAACTGTTTACTGCACTGCAGCAGGGTACAGTAGACGGTCAGGAAAACCCATTGCCCATCATTGCAACTTCACGATTCTATGAAGTACAGGATCACCTGGCGCTAACGGGCCATTTCTACGCTCCAGCTCCATTGCTGGTGAGTGGTGCACTTTGGGACAACTTGTCTGATGAAGAAAAAGTGATTTTCCAGGAAGCTGCCAATGAAGCGACAGCCATTCAAAGAGGTATGATCCAGGAAATGGACGACAGACTGGTTGAAGAACTTGAAGAAGCAGGTATGCAGATTACAAGACCTGACAAAGCAGCCTGGCAGGAAGCCATGGCGCCAGTCTATGTACAGTGGGAAGACACCATTGGTGCTGACTTGATCCAACAGATTCAGGAAATGGCTGAATAGAAAGTTTCACAGTAAAAGACTATCACCGTTGAGCAGGAAACAGATCCTGCTCAACGAACATTTACATCATTCCGTAATGCAGGCGGTTTTTTTTTGCTGATGGGGTGATGGATAACGGATAAATGGAAACATAAGGAGGAAAAATATGGAAGCCAAAAAGCAATCTCTTTTTTTTCGCTTTCTGGATAAATTTGAAGATACTTCTGTGACCATCCTGTATGCCGTGATGGTTGTGGTGATTTTTCTTCAGGTTTTTTTTAGGTTTGTCATAAAGTCTTCGTTGCCATGGTCAGAAGAGTTGGCCAGGTATGTGATGGCCTACGCCATTTTTATTGGGGCTGCCATTGCAGCAAAAGAAGGTGCGCATATTGGTATTTTGGCAGTGGTGGACAAATTTCCCAAATCTGCTGAGAAATATACCAGAACATTTGCTATGATCGTTTCATTTTTATTTTCAATTATACTAATCTACCTTGCATTCCTAATTGTGCAATTTCTTATTAACACTGGACAAAAATCCCCTGCCATGCGGATCCCCATTTGGGTTGCCTATTTATCCGTTCCATTGGGCGCAGTGCTCATGAGCATCCGATTTTGTCAGGCAGCTGTGATTCAGTTCAAAGAAAGGAGGGAATAAGCCGTGGTAGCGCTGTTATTGTTTGGTGGATTTGTATTGCTGGTGATCGCCAGTGTTCCCATTGCTGTCAGCCTCGGTTTGTCGACGATTATCGCCATTCATGTTACAGAAGCCGTTGCGTTGCAGGTTGTGGCCCAAAGAATGTTTACAGCTGTGGATAACTTCGCCCTTATGGCGGTTCCTTTCTTTATGATTGCAGGAGCGGTGATGGAGCGAGGAGGCATTTCCAAAAGACTCATCGGATTGGCCAATTCACTGGTTGGCAGTTTGTTTGGCGGCTTTGCCCTGGTAACCATTCTTGCATCCATGTTTTTCGCAGCCATTTCCGGTTCGTCACCGGCAACGGTGGCGGCCATTGGAGCCATTATGATTCCTGCCATGGTAAAGAATGGATATGAAGAAGAATTCGCAACAGCAACGCAGGCAAGTGCCGGGTACATAGGTGTTATTATACCGCCCAGCATCCCCATGATTACCTATGGCGTTGTGACAGGGACCTCCATCGGAGCGTTGTTCATGGCAGGGTTTATCCCGGGAATTGTCATTGGAATATCGCTGGCCGTTGTAGCCGTGGTGACGGCGAAAAAACGAAATTACCGGGGAGAAGTAAAAAAGACTAATTTGAAGGAAGTTGGAGCGGCTTTTAAGGATGCCATCTGGGCACTACTGATGCCTGTTATCATTCTGGGTGGTATTTACGGTGGTATTTTCACACCGACGGAAGCGGCCAATATTGCCGTTGTTTATGGACTCCTGGTAGGAATCTTCGTATATAAAGAACTGAGCATTAAAGATATTCCCAAAATATTGCGAGGAGCAGCCATCAGCAGCTCTTTGGTCTTTATGATCATTGCCACTGCTTCTGCCTTCGGCCTAATTCTGACAAGAGAGCAAATACCGACCCAGGTGGCCCAGTTTTTACTGCAAATTACGGATAATCCGGTGATCATGCTGATGATTCTCAATGGAATGCTGTTAGTGGTGGGTACGTTTATGGAAACCAATGCAGCCATTATTATTCTTGCACCAATCCTGTTCCCGGCCATCAGGACACTTGGCATTGATCCGGTTCATTTTGGCATCATTATGGTTGTTAACCTGGCCATTGGCATGATTACGCCGCCTCTTGGTGTTAATTTGTTTGTTGCAGCCAGTATGCGGAAAATGCAAATTGAAAAACTGATCAACGCCAATTGGTGGTATCTGTTTGCCTCCATTGTGGCACTGCTGGTCATTACCTATTTCCCCATGCTTAGTCTATGGCTGCCCAGCGTTCTGATGTAGCGTGATCATATGTTAAACGTAACGTGAAGGACGATGAAAAGTAGCATTTGAAGTTGAGGTATGTGAATTTATGAAGGAGGCGCTTGACGTGTCTAACAGGAAGTTTGAATTAAAATATGGGAAGGGAACTGTGTCCTTTGATGTGCCTGAAGATCAACTCTTGTATGAAATAGTGGGAGAAGACTATTCGGCACTGTCCAACATTCAGGAAGTCTATTTAAACAGTCTTAATCATCCCATTGATGCACCTCCCCTGAAGGAAATCATCAATAAAGGGGACACAGTCGCCATTACCGTGAGTGATATTACGAGAGGCTGGCAGAAAAATAATTTGACACTGCCGATCTTAGTTGACTATCTAAATGAAGCCGGTGTACCAGACGAAAACATTACTATTCTCATTGCTGTTGGTGGTCATCGTAAAAATACCGAAGAGGAATTTGTGGAGCTTTGCAGCCAGGAAGTATATGACAGGGTTAGAATTTTAAATCATGATGCATGGGATAAGGAAAACATGGTTTACTACGGGAAAACCAGCCGGGGTACGGAGGTTGCCGTCAACCGGATCATCGCCGAAGCGGACAAGGTAGTGCTGACGGGTGGTATTATTTATCACTATATGGTCGGCTATGGAGGCGGTAGAAAAAGCATTATTCCTGGCATTGCCTCGATTAAAACCATCCAGCAAAATCATTTATGGGCAATGGGCCGTGAACTTGGCAGCGGTTCCAATCCAAACTCAGCCTCTAAGTTCACCAGAGGAAACGAGTGCCATGAAGATATGATGGAAATTGCGGCATTTATTAAGCCGGACTTCATCATCAACACTGTTCCAAATGCAGAAGGAAATTTAGCAGGAGTATTTGCAGGGAATTGGGTATCTGCCTGGTTACATGGAACAGAACTGGTGGATAAGATTTATGGAACAAAAATAGAAGAAAAAGCAGATATCGTGGTCGCTTCCGCCGGCGGTTACCCGAAAGATATTAATCTATATCAAACAGGGAAAACCATGGACAATGCCTATCATGCCATGAAGAAAGGTGGCGTAGCTATTATTTTGTCGGAATGTGAAGATATTATGGAACCATTGGAATTTACAAAATGGTTTGATTACGACAATACACTGGAAATGGAAAAAGCCCTTCGGGATAACTTTACCATTCCTGGCTGGGTTGCATTCAAAGAAGTGGAATGCAGTGACCATGGAACGTTTATCATTCTGACAAAAGCTGAAAATGCTGAATTTGCAAGGAAAGCAAAGCTGATTCCTGCTTTTTCCATGGAAGAGGCCATGGCCATTGCTTATGAAAAATGTGGTGTGGAAAAGCCCAAAATAACAGTGATGCCGCAAGGCGCCAATACCTTTCCCATTACACTGTAAATCTTTTAAATCATGTTGAGGAGGAAGAAATGTGAGTACATGGACAACAACAGAAAAAAAACCCGTTAGAAAAAAAGTGACCATTCACACTTTGATGGAGAAAAAAGCCAGAGGAGAAAAAATCACTTTTTTAACAGCCTATGACTATCCAACGGCGGCGATTGAAGACGAAGTTGGGATTGATTTGATTTTGGTTGGAGATTCCATGGGAATGTGCGTCTATGGTTTTGACAGCACATTGCCGGTTACCATGGATATGATGGTGAATCATTCCAAAGCCGTCAGAAAAGGAGCTCCCAATAGCTTTGTAATTGGTGATATGCCTTATATGTCTTACCAAATATCTACTGAGCAGGCAGTGACCAATGCAGGAAGACTCATGCAGGAATGCGGTGTCGATGGTGTGAAGCTGGAAGGTGGCCTGGAGATGGTGGATCGCATTGAAGCCATTACCAAAGCCGGCATCCCCGTGATGGGTCACTTGGGCTTAACACCTCAATCTGCTTCTATGTTGGGTGGTTTCAAAGCACAGGGAAAAAATGTGGACGCGGCACTTAAATTGATGGAAGAAGCGAAAGCGTTGGAAGAAGCTGGTTGTGTGAGTATTTTACTGGAGGCAATCCCAGCGGAAGTGGCTCAGTTAATCACAGAACGTGCCAGCATTCCAATTCTCGGCATTGGAGCAGGGCCTTACTGTGACGGCCAGGTGCTGGTCGTACACGATTTACTTGGCTTTTTTGGAGGTCATGTGGCTAAATTTGTCAAACAATATGCCAATATGAACGAAATCATTGAAAAAGCACTGACAGAATATAAAGCAGAAGTGGAAAGCGGAGCCTTTCCTGCACCGGAACATTGCTACAAAATTAAAGAAGAAGAGTTGGAAAAACTTCGAAAAGCCGTGGAAAACAAATAGCCACTTGGAAACAAATAACCAACTGAATGGTTATAAGTGAGAAAGAAAAGAGGTGTTCGGACATGCAAAGAAGAAGCGAAAAGATTTTAAGCCGGCCGGAGTGGAGTATCAACAGAGCCTACTATAAATCCATGGGTTATTCGGATTCTGATCTGGAGAAACCCATCATCGGCATTGCCAATGCCTGGAGCACGGCGGTGCCGGGGCACTGCAACCTGCGACAGGTGTCCGAAGCGGTGAAGGAAGGGATCCGTGAAGCCGGCGGTACCCCGGTGGAATTCGGGGTTATCGGCGCCTGCGACGGTATTGCGGAAGGTCATGAAGGCATGCGCTATATTCTTCCTACCCGGGACATCATCACCCATAGCATTGAACTCATGGTCCAGGCCCATCAGTACGACGGTGTGGTTCTGCTGGGTTCCTGCGATAAAATCGTGCCGGGAATGCTGATGGCCGCCGCCCGGCTGAACCTTCCCAGTATTTTTGTCAACGGAGGTCCCATGCTGGGCGGCCCCATGATCCATGGCCGGAAAGCGGACACCACTTCCATCATAGAAGGCGTCGGCAAACTGAAAAAAGGCGAAATGAGCGAGGCTGAACTGGTGAAGATGGAAGATTCCTGCGCACCAACCTGTGGGTCCTGCTCTTTTCTGGGAACTGCCAACACCATGTGCTGCATTGCCGAAGCCATGGGAATGTCACTGCCGGGAAGCGCCATGATTCCAGCGGTATACAACGATCGGATGAAAGTCGCCCAGGAATCTGGCCGAAAAGTGGTGCTCCTGGTGAAGGAAGACATCAAGGCCCGTGACATTATTACCCGAGAATCCATTGAAAACGCTGTGCGCCTCAGTTCTGCCATCGGTGGGTCAACCAACACTGCCCTGCATATCCCGGCCATCGCCTACGAAGGAAAAGTGGCTTTTAACATGGAAGATTTTGACAAACTGAGCCGAACAACACCTTTGATTGCCAAAATGAATCCAGCGGCTTCACCCAACGTCATCGATTTTTACGAATCCGGTGGTGTTCCTGTGGTCATGAATGAAATTAAGGAACTGCTGCACCAGGAATGCATGACCGTGACGGGAAAGACCATAAAAGAAAATATTTTGGGTGCCCAGTCACCCAATAATGAAATTGTCAAAACCTACCAAAACCCCTTCAGTTCCACCGGAGGCTTGGCCGTCCTCTATGGCAATCTGGCACCGGATTCTGCTGTGACAAAACCGGCGGCTATCAAGGAGGACATGCTGACCTTTGAAGGCCCGGCCATTGTTTTCAACTCGGAAGAAGAGGCCAATACCGCCATCATGAACCAGGAAGTAAAAGAAGGTGATGTCGTGGTCATTCGCTACGAAGGACCTAAAGGTGGACCCGGCATGCCGGAAATGTTCAAAGCCATGAAACTGCTCTATGGCATGGGCCTGGCAGACAAAGTGGCCCTTGTCACCGATGGACGATTCTCCGGCACTAACAACGGTTGCTTTGTGGGCCACATTTCACCGGAAGCCCAGGAAGGCGGCACCATCGCTTTTGTGGAAAACGGTGATGTGATTACCATCGACATTCCGGAACGTGTGCTGCATCTAAAGGTGGACGACGAAACCCTGGCCCAGCGGCGAAGCGTCTGGAAAGCACCGGAGCCCCGGGTGAAAGAAGGCTACCTGTTCCTCTACAGTAAGCTGGCAGAATCCGCTGACAAAGGGGCCATCATCAAAACCCGCCTCTAAACAGATTGGTGGCAGGGACGATTCTAACAATACTTGAAGCCAAGGAGGAAACAAAAAAATGGCAAAAAAGAAAAGCATTCTCGATCTGATGAAGATGAAAAAAGCAGGGGAGCAAGTGGCCTGGATCACCGCCTATGATTACCCCACCGCTATGTTTGCGGAAGCAGCCGGTATGGATATGCTGCTGGTAGGCGACTCTCTGGGAATGGTGACATTAGGTTATAAAGGCACGATTCCAGTAACCATGGAAGATTGCATCTCCCACTGCCAGGCTGTACGACGAGGCGCAGCTAACACATGGATCATCGGTGACATGCCCTTCGGTTCTTATCAGGCATCCGATGAGCAAGCCGTTAACAATGCAGTTCGTTTCATGAAAGAAGCCGACACAGACTGCATCAAACTGGAAGGCGGCGTTCGTGTTCAAAGCCGCATCAGAGCCATCACTGACGCAGGTATCCCTGTCATCGGCCACATCGGGTTAACCCCACAAAGTTCGGGCCAGCTGGGTGGATTTAAAGCCCAGGGACGAACCGTGGACAACGCCCGGGGCGTGATTGAAGACGCTTTGGCTGTGCAGGAAGCTGGTGCTTTTGCACTCCTGGTGGAAGCTGTTCCACCGGAACTGACTGCTTTCATCACGAAAAAACTGGACATCCCTGTATACTCCATCGGGGCTGGTGCCTGCGACGGACAACTGCTCATCAGCAGTGATATGGTGGGAAAATTCCAAGCCTTCACCCCAAAATTCGTGAAGAAGTATGCCGAAGTGGCCGAAGTGGAAACCAATGCTTACAAAGCATACATCAAGGATGTTAAAGAAGGCGTATTCCCGTCTGATGAATATGTTTACCATATCACTGACCCCATAGAAGCGTTCGAAAAACTGTTTAAAGAGTTTGAGTAGAGAAGAAAAAGTGGAATAAATGAACAACTTATCAGGCAGTCTCTGTTTATGCCAACAGGGATTGCCTGGGTTTGACACACCATGACACCTGATACAATGCAAGAACAGAAGCAGGAAGTGACCACCAGGCCAGTCAGTTTGTGAGATCAAAGGTTTGTCCTGATTGGCCTGACCACCTGATGACCAGGTCAAAGCAAGCATTATTTCTTTAACCTGACTCAATAAAAGGGGTGAGACCCATGTTTAAACAAGTGAAAACAAGAAGGGTCTACCAGCAAATTGTGGACCAGATCAAAGGCCTGTTGAAGACAGGTGAACTGAAACCTGGAGATCGGTTGGATTCGGAGAGGGATCTGGCAGAAACCCTTGGTGTCAGTCGTGCGTCTGTGCGGGAAGCACTGGCAGCAATGGAGCATTTAGGTGTTCTTGAAACCCGGCAGGGAGAAGGCACTTTTATCGCAGATCACTACCAGAACCCACTGATAGAACCCTTTTTGATTATGACGCTAATGGATCCCACAACAAACATGGAACTTTTGGAAGTGCGAAAAATTCTGGAAGTGCAGGCTGTTGAATTGGCAACATTGCGTGGAAAAGATGAAGACCTTGAAAAACTGAAAAAATACATTCTGCTTATGAAAGAAGACCTGGGTAAAAACATCCTCGGTGAAGAAAACGATGCCAGTTTTCATTTTTGCATTGCAGAAGCGACGAAAAACCGGGCGTTAATTCGCATCATGCATACGATTTCTGATTCACTGGAACAAAGTATGAGAAGCGGCAGGTATCGCCTGTTCACCAAAGAAGGAAATGCGGACAAACTTTACCAGCAACACCTGGATATTTATCAAGCTGTTATCAGTCGTGATCCGGAAGCGGCGAAGAACGCTATGTTACAGCATTTGATTTTTGTTGCCAGGGAATTGGAAAAGCTGGAAAACAACATGGAAACATTGGAAATCAATCAGTGAATAAGGAGGCATTGCAGTGAACATTATTATTCCGATTAAGCAAGTACCAGAGACAAGCAATGTTAAAATGGACAAGGAAAAAGGTACCATGATCCGGGATGGCGTTCAGACGGTTATCAATCCCCTGGACTTGTATGCCCTGGAAACAGGCATCCAGCTGAAAGAAAAATTTGGCGGTAAAATCACCGTTATTAGCATGGGGCCACCATCTGCTACAAAAGCTTTAAAAGAAGCTATTGCAATGGGATGTGACGATGCAGTGTTATTGTCTGATAAGAAATTTGCCGGTTCGGATACATGGGCAACTTCTTATACAATTTCACAGTCCATCAAAGAAATGGGAGACTATGACCTTATCATAGCCGGGGAAAGGGCAACCGATGGGGATACCGGACAGGTTGGTCCTGGCATTGCAGCCTGGCTGGATCTTCCACTGGCCACCTATGTGAGCAAAATTGAAAAAGTCGATGAAACAGAGCTGGTTGTGGAGCGCCTGGTGGAGGAAGGGTACCAAAAACTTCAAATGCCCATGCCGGCGTTGTTGACCGTTGTAAAGGAAATCAGTCATCCCAGACTTCCGACTTTACGGGGTAAAAAGAAAGCGCGAGTATCAGAAATCCCCATATTCACGGCTGAAAAAATGAATTTGAAGCCAGAATCCCTGGGACTAAACGGATCACCAACGAAAGTGGTGAAAATAGATTTTCCAACAGTGACCAGAGGTGGTACTGTCGTCAAAGTTGAAGGGGAAACCGGCGTCGAAGAAGCCGTTGATAAACTGTTGGATTTCCTGAAGAGGAAAGAACTGATATAAACCATAGGTAGGAGGTAATATAGATGAATGAATTGTGGACCATCGCAGAACAAAAAAATGGCAAATTAAAAAGTGTCTCTTTTGAATTACTCAGCAGAGGACGTAAATTGGCTGATGAAATGAACGCCAAGCTTTGTTCCGTCCTCATCGGTGGACCGATGAAGGATGAAACCCTCCAGGAATTGTTTCATCGAGGCGCCGACATGGCCTACGTTGTTGAAGATGAGAGATTGGAAGATTTTATTGTTGAAACCCACAGCAATGTGCTGACAGACTTAATTGAAACCTATAAGCCCCATACCATCTTAGCAGCTGCCACAACAAGCGGAAGAACAATGATGCCTTATGTGGCCATAAAAGTTAACACAGGTCTGACAGCAGACTGTACGGAGCTTGCCATTGAAGAGGGTACCAATCATCTGTTACAAACCAGGCCAGCCATCGGAGGAAACATAATGGCAACCATTAAAACACCCAACCATTCGCCACAAATGGCAACAGTGAGACCAAAGTCAAGCCGGCCCCTTCCGGAGAACACCAGCCGGAGTGGGGAGATCCTTCGGGTGAAATTAAAGGAAGAACTGGTTGATGCAAGGGTCAAAGTGCTTGGCATACGCAAAGACGAAGAAGAATTTGCCAACATTGAAGAAGCTGATGTCATTGTCAGTGGTGGAAAAGGAATGAAGAAGGAAGAAAATTTTGGTATGCTCCGGGACCTGGCCAGTCATTTTAATGCGGTAATTGGCGCCAGCCGCGATGCAGTTGACCGTGGATGGGCAACTTATCCGCATCAGGTAGGGTTGAGCGGAAAAACCGTATCACCAAAATTATATATCTGTGCTGGTGTTTCTGGTTCCATTCAGCATTTGGCAGGAATAAAAACGGCAGAACATATAGTAGCCATTAACTCAGATCCGGATGCCAATATTTTTCAGGTAGCTGACTTTGGAATTGTAGGCGATCTTTTTGAAGTGATTCCAGCCCTGAATAAAAAGCTGGAGATGGAAAAAGGGGGAGCGCCAGATGAAATATAATCCTGTAACGAAAGAAATATTGGATGAATTAAAATCGATTTTGGGTGAAAAAAATGTTTTTGCTGATGAAGAAAAAATGGAAGCCTATTCTCACGACGAGACTGATGCGAAAGTGTATGGTCATATGCCGGAGGTAGTGGTTACACCTGTTTCTACTGAACAGGTTGCAGAAGTGGTAAAACTTGCCAACCGGGAAATGATTCCGGTAACACCCCGGGGAGCCGGCAGCGGCCTCTCAGGAGGAGCGATTCCCATCTATGGCGGGATTCTTCTGTCAGTTGAAAAAATGAACAAAGTTGTGGAACTGGATTATGCCAATATGTTGTTTGTAGCGGAATCGGGCATTATTACAAATGAAGTGAATGAGCTGGTGAAAGAAAAAGGGCTATTCTTTGCAGGCTATCCCATGAGCCTGGAAACCTGTTACCTGGGAGGAAACATTGCTGAAAATGCAGGTGGAGGAAAAGCCATCAAATACGGCGTGACAGGCAGGCACATTATGGGAGTTGAGTTGGTGACCCCTACGGGTGAAATCGTTGAACTGGGGGGAAAGCTGGCCAAAGATGTAACGGGATATGATCTTAAACAGCTGATTGTCGGGTCAGAGGGTACGCTGGGAATTGTCACCAAGGCTACTGTTAAGCTGACAGGGCTTCCAACAGCTAAATCTAACCTGTTGGTACTATTCAAAACGCCGAAGGATGCCATTGATGTGGTTCCGGAAATCATGGCCGGTGGTTTGATTCCCACGGGTATTGAGTTCATGGACCGCTTGTCAGTGCAGACAGCCTGCGAGTACCTGAACGAAACCCTTCCGTATGAAGATTGTGGGGCAATGTTGTTGATAGAAATGGATGGAACGGATCAGGATGAAGTTGAGCTGGATGCAGAAAAAATTGGTGATATGTGCATGGAGAATAGAGCGATTGAAGTGTATGTAGCAGACAATTATACAACCCAGGAACGGATCTGGAGCGTTCGGCGAAACATTGCCGAAGCTTTCAAAGTAACCAGTCCGGTTCAAGTGATTGAAGACATTGTTGTTCCTATATCAGCCATTCCGGATTTGATTCCTGAGTTGGAAAAGATATCTAAAAAATATGATGTTCAAGTGCCCTGTTATGGTCATGCAGGTGATGGTAATATTCATGCTCACCTGGTGAAAAATCCAGACTCTACCATGGAACACTGGCATGAAATAGAGCCAAAGGCTCTTCGTGAGCTTTATGCAGCCACAAATAAACTGGGTGGAAAAATTAGCGGTGAACATGGCATTGGACTTAAACGAAAAGTGTATATGAAAGAGTTGATCAGTCCAGTGGAACTGGAACTGATGAAAGCCATAAAAAGAGCGTGGGATCCCAATAATATTATGAATCCGGGAAAAATTTTCGACCTGGAAGATAGGTAAAACTGTGATATACATCATGCGGTTCTATGAAGGAAGTATGTGAAGGTAGTAGTGGGCAATACGATCAATAGATTATGAAACACCCCGGGCGTTATATTTTATCACCCGGGGTGTTTATCAGTCATTTGGAATTTGTATGACCTGTCCGGTCATCAAGGTGGTGGAGTCAGTGATATTGTTGTACTCCATGATTTCAGGGTAGCGACTGCCATCTCCATAAAAGCGCTGACTGATGGCGTAAAGGGTATCACCGGATTGAACGGTATACTCGGTGTAAGGCTGATCAGGGTTTGGAGTGATGGTGTTGTCAGGCGTTGCATCGGGTGTTGTTTCCGGGGTCTCCGGACTTTCAGTTTCTTCCGGAATCTCCGGCCCTTCACTGGGGTCTGTTTCTTCCCCTTCTTCAGGTTCTTCAGCCACTGGCGGGGTTTCACCAGGTTCTTCTTCAACAGGAGGCTCTTCAGCTATCTGATCTTCTGGGTCGCTGGTGAAGAGACGGCTCACACCCCAAACACCAGTGGCGAATAAAAGCAAAGCCAGCAAGGCAATCAACCATTTAAAATGTCGCTGTGACCGTTTTTTTCGCCGGCCCACTTTTCTTTCCCGGGTGAGGAGGAAAGGTCTTTCGGGTGCGTCAGGATGGTCTGGCATGGTAAGCACATCTCCTTCGTCATAATCGCCTTGGGCTACCCTTTGAGATGGACGCGCGTGTGGGGGGATGGCAGGTCTTTCATCCCGCTTAAGCCTGGACTTAAAAAAGATAGGGTTAAAATCTTTCTGAACAGCCCCCACATCTGGGTACAATCCTTCGTAACATCGTTGAATAATAGTGGCTGTTTCAGGTTGAACCCCACTCCTCACGTCATCAAGAGATGCATACAGAGAGTTGCCATACACACACAGAATGAAGTCGCCGATGCGTTGAAGGTGCTCCTTGTGAGTGGCTTCCATGTCTTCAGGCGAGAAAAACAGGATGTTGTTCATACAGACAATTTTACGGTCAACGATGGAAATGTTTCCAAAGGAGGACAGCACGTATTTCACCATCATGGGAAGGGGTTCCATGGCGATTAGTTTATTAAGATAGTTGCTGATGATCTGGCCTTTCTCATAAGGATTGAGGATTGTGTTGGTGATGAATCCGGGGAACGGTTTGCCTGGACATTGTTTAGAGACTGTGTAGAAGGTATCATCAGCAAGGAAAAAATCATCAAAAAATTGTTTCATCTCCTGCTCATAGTTCTGAAAGGCATTGATGACCTCTTGTCCCGCTTCCAAGTCTTTAAAGGCCGTTAAATAGACAGGCGTTTTTGATTCTGAGTATAAATCCTGCGCCAGGTAGATGCGTTGAAAGGCATCCTGATGCAGTACATCGGTCACCTGGTATTGGTTATTGATGACTGTGTCCCGGTTCATGCAATTCCCTCCCTGTCCGTCTAAAGGATAACAACCCTATTCTATAATATTCGATGAAAATGAATAAAACCCTTTTTAGCATGTGAAAAACTTTTCAATGATGCACTACTATCCATTCTTTACCCTAATGGGAACAAAGATACACTGAGAAATTATCGGATGGCGTTTTTTAGTTAGCAGAATGCATAAGAATCTGTTAAATGGGTAACATCAATGGAAGAGAGGCAAACATGGAAATACATCATCATGACGGGAGTGGCAGGTATGAACATGGAATTTACAAAACAACAGGAACGGATTGTGACATTGCTGAAACAAGCAGAAACACCGGTTTCTGATTTTTCTTTGGGGATGGAGATTGAACACATCATTGTAGATAGTAAAACGTTAAAATCAGTGGATTATTATGAGGAAAAAGGCATTGAAACCTTGCTCAAAGCGTTGATATCCGCTGACCATAGACCATTGATGGAAGATGATCATGTGATCGGGCTTCAGCATGAAGATTATGTGATCACCCTGGAGCCCGGAGGACAGCTGGAAATCAGCATTAACCCAAGAAGTAACCTCACAGATATTTATAACATTTATTGGTCTTTTCTGGATGCCTTACTTCCAGTACTTGAGCAACAGGGCCAATGGATGATGGCCATGGGATATCATCCCCGATCATCCATCAGGGAGATACCCTTTAACCCTAAAAAGAGATATCAATATATGTCGGATTACCTGGAAAAAACAGGTCGATATGCTCATTATATGATGAAAGGTACAGCGTCATTGCAAGTGATCATAGACTACAAAAATCAGGTTGATTTCATCGAAAAATTCAGAGTGGCTCATTTTCTCATGCCTTTTTTCGCCCTTCTCACAGACAATGCCCCTTTCTTTGAAGGAAAACCAGCGGAACAATTCAGTATAAGAACTGCCATCTGGGACGAGACGGACCCTGCCCGGTGCGCCCTTATTCCGGGAGTAATGAACCAGGAATTTGGTTACCGTGCATACGCAGACTACATACTGAACAATCCGCCCATCATTATGTTGAAAGATAAGAAATTCATTGGCACGGGAAAAACAAAAGCCTCAGACCTGCAAGGATGGGAACTGTTAACCGACGAAGAGGTTGATCATCTGCTTTCCATGGTGTTTCCTGATGTGCGTGTTAGAAAATACATTGAAATCCGTATGGCCGATTCCCTGCCGCTGCCCCTGAGTTTTGCCTTTGCAGCACTGGTGAAAAACCTGTTTTACGGAGAAACAGCCTTGTCCTATTTATACCATTTGTCACTGGGTATGACAGACGATAAACTTTGCCAGCTGCGCAAAGACATGCAAGTGAACGGCTTTGAAGCCCGTTTTGGCGCCACTTCCTGTCAGCAAATGCTGTTGGCCCTTGTTGACCTGGCCAAACAGAACGCAACACCCCAGGAAAGTAAGTGGATGGATCACTTGCAGGCCCTGGTGCTTAGAAAGGAAACCCCGGCCATCATAAGTCAGCGAAGGGTGGAAGACACAGGCCTGTCTGCACTGGAATGGTGTGCAGCTCATTCCTGGAAAAGGGAGGATCTATAATGAGGGAAGACTACAGCCCCTGGTGGAAAAAATACAAGGCATGGGTTCAGGAAAACCCTGAAGAAGCCAGTCAGGCCTATGAACAGGTGCTGAAACAGGTGGCGGTTTCTCCTGCCAAATACAAGGGCAATCCGGTTGAGTTCTTGTACCAACCCTTTTTTTTGACCAACACCCAGTGGAAAGAACTGGAACAAATCAATCATTATATGATGAAGATCATGGAAAAAGTGATTCAACATTATGTACAGCATACAGCGTTTCGTGAACACTTTCAATTTCCACCACTGATGGAGCAATTAATTTTGAAGGAACCTGGTTATCAACAACCGGTGCCGGTGACCAGAGTCGATCTTTTTTATCACCTGGACACGGGGGATTTTCAGTTCTGCGAAATCAACACGGATGGTTCTTCGGGCATGGTGGAGGCAAGGGAATTGCAACAAATTATTGGTGACTCAGAGGGGGTGAAAGCCCTGGAAATTGAAGAACAAGACATGGAACAAGGAGAATATTTAGACAGTTGGGTTGATGCGTTGATGGAGAATTACAGACAATGGTGCCAGTTCCACCATCGTCACCAGAAGCGTCATCCACAGATTGCCATCGTTGATCTCTTCTCCTCAGAACCGCCTTCTGAATTCATTGAATTTAAGAAGGCCTTTGAAAAGAATGGCTATCCCTGCGTCGTGGTGGACGCCCGGGACTTATCCTTAAGGAATGGCCGACTGAGCACTGAGGGAAAAGAAATAGACGTGGTTTACCGGCGGTTGGTGACCTGGGAAATGGTGGAAAACAAAGACACCATTGAGCCCCTTATTGAAGCCATTCTGACAGATGCCGTGTGCCTGGTGGGGCCGGTGCGGTCCCAGATTCCACATAACAAGCGGTTCTTTGCTGTGCTCCATGACGAAAAGGCAACGAATTTTCTGAATGCCAGAGAGAGAGAATTTGTTCGTCGTCATGTACCCTACACAGCAAAATTATCCAACACAGATGACGAACAGTGGCAGGATTGGATTAAGAACAAGGATCATTTGATTATCAAGCCAGATGACCGGTACGCCTCCTTTGGGGTTTTTGCCGGCAGGGATTATGCCGCTCATGAATGGGAAGAAAAACTGGAAACAGCGGTTTCACAGTCGTACCTTATACAGCAATACTGTTCAGTGCCTCGGGTAGACATGGCTGTTTTCAGTGACCAGGAACCTGTTTTCCAGCCCTTTTATTACTTGATTGGATGTTTTTTGTATAACGGTGTGTTCCAGGGACCTTACATTCGTGTTGGCAGCCACAGCATCATCGGAAGTGTTGTGGAGTGCTTTACGGTGCCTGCTTTTTGTGTCACTTGAAAATAATTCATTAAGGTAGAGAGGAGAACTCGATGCAAAACGGGAAACCGGTCTACTTGAAAACAATTGAAGAAATTGAAATCAGCCTTTCCACTGATAGAAGTAAGGGAATTTCCTCTGAGAACGGGAAAAAACGACTGGAAAAATACGGCGAAAACCAGTTGGAAGAAAAAAGCAAAATATCGCTGTGGAAAATATTCTTCCGCCAATTCAAAAGTATTGTCATGCTTTTGCTTACTGCGGCTGCCGTGGCTTCTTTTTTTATTGGCGAGATGGTTGAAGGGATTGCCGTATTGGTTGTTATTTTCATCACTGCAATTCTTGGTTTAATCATGGAATATAAGGCGGGAAAATCTATTGAAGCATTGCAAAAGAAGGTGCATGAAGAAGCAAAAGTAATCAGGGATGGAGAAATCTTCAGTCTATCAACAAAGAAAGTGGTTCCTGGAGATTTAATAAAACTAGAAGAGGGAGATCAAATTCCTGCCGACGGTCGTATCGTTGAATCTGAGGAGTTGGCCATTGATGAATCTATGCTCACGGGCGAATCAGAACCTGTAAAAAAAGACAGCGAGTTACCTGACAGTGAAGGAAAGATTGATATCGCTGATCGAAAAAACATGGTGTTTATGGGTTCCGCCGTGCTTAAGGGAAATGGGAAGTTTATTGTCACCGCTACAGGAAATGATGCAGAAATTGGGAAAATATCTAAAATGTTGAAAGAAACAGCAAGCGAAGAAACCCCTTTGGAAAAACGTTTAGAACAGACCGGGCGATATTTAATTATGCTAACACTGGTGATTACCGGAATTGTTGCCGTTATCGGTTACCTTACAGGAAAGCCCTTGGAAGAGATGTTAAAGACTTCTATTGCACTGGCCATTGCTGCAGTTCCAGAAGGGCTGCCAGCAGCTGCAACCATTACATTGGCCATTGGCATGAATCGCATGGCAAAGAAAAAAGCACTGATGAGAAACCTTCCTGCAGTTGAAACATTGGGATCTGCCACAGTCTTTTGTACAGATAAAACAGGCACATTAACAGAAAATGAAATGACGTTACAGAAAATTGTCGTCGATAACCGGGAAATTGACATATCAGGCACTGGCTATAAGCCTGAAGGAGAATTTAGCGAAAAACAAGAAAAGGTGGATCCTGCTGAAGACCAAGGCATCGCCTTGATGTTGAAAACAGGACTTCTTTGCTCTGATGCTGTGCTCAATGAGAGAGACAATGGCCAGTGGGAAATTATTGGAGACCCCACAGAAGGTGCATTGGTAGTGGGTGCCCAAAAGGCAGGATTTGAAAAACAGAATTTTGATGAAAAATATGTCCGTCTTGACGAAATTCCCTTTGACTCCCAACGCAAATTTATGGCTGTTCTTTCAAAGACACCGGAAAATAAAAAAGAAATTTTTTTAAAAGGTGCCCCGGAAGTAGTTATAGGAATGTGTGACAAGGTATTTATCAACAATGAAATAATAGAACTTGAAGATGAAAAGAAGGAAGCTTTGCAAAAAGAAAATGCGCGGCTTGCCAAAGAGAGTTTTCGCATCTTGGGACTGGCTTACAAAAAAGAACTTGATAAAGAGGCACACCTTGAAGATGAAGTTGAAAAAGGAATGATATTCCTTGGTTTTACTGGCATGATAGATCCACCAAGAACAGGCGTAAAAGAGTCCATTGAAACAGCTTCAAAAGCAGGCATTCGAACCATCATGTTGACGGGAGATCAACAGGAAACAGCCATCGGTATCGCAAAAAGCATTGGTATTGAGGTTAATGAAGAGGCAATGTTAAAAAAGACATCGCTAAAGGATGTATCAATGAAATCCCTGGAACAAAACCTAAAGCAGAATGCTGTGTATGCCCGGGTCACCCCAGAGGATAAATTAACCATCATAAAGGCATTAAAAAACAGTGATGAAATTGTGGCAATGACAGGCGATGGTGTGAATGATGCGCCTGCACTAAAAAAAGCGGACATAGGCGTTTCCATGGGAATAAGGGGCACAAGGGTTGCAAAAGAAGCTTCAGACATGATTTTATTGGATGATCGATTTAGCACAATTGTCGAAGCTGTCAGGCAGGGACGGGTGATCTTCGATAATATTCAGAAGTTTATTCATTATTTACTCTCCTGTAACCTCAGCGAAATACTGTTCATCTTTTTATCGATTATTGCCGGTGTACCAGTACCATTGGTTGCGTTACAGATATTGTGGCTTAATGTGGTAACAGGTGTATTTCCAGCACTGGCCATGGCCTGGGAAACACCTGAAGAAGGGGTAATGAAAAAACATCCACGCAATCCCAAATCCCCCATTATTACAAAAAGATATAAGTTGCTTATAGGTTTTCAAGGACTTATTCTTGCAACAGGTCCATTGATTTCCTACCTCTTTTCTTTGCACCAGGGAGTAGAACTACCTGTTGCCAGAACCATCGGATTTATGACCCTGGCCATGGTTCATCTGCTGCAGGTCTTTAATGTGAGAAGAAAAAATGGGTTAGGGTATGATAAAACATTTCTTCAAAATCCGTATCTCATGGGTGCGTTGGCATTAACATTATCACTTCAAATCCTTGCGGTGTACATGCCGATGGTACAAAGAATCCTTGAAACCACATCTCTTTCTTTTGAAATGTGGGCATATGTGTTAATGGGAACTCTCATTCCCAACATAGTGTTGCAAGTCGTTGCCGTTGTACAAAAATCAAGAAAGGAGAGGTTGGATGCCTTGGACTAAGAAAGATTATCCGGTTTCCATGAAAAACCTTGAAGAACATGTAAAAGATAAGGCCATTGAAATTGCCAACCGCTTAGTGGAAGAGGGCTATGAAGATGGCCGGGCAATACCCATAGCTATTTCCCAAGCGAAACAATGGGATGAAAAAAGGGGTGGGGAAATCAGCACAGAAATCACACACCACCTCACACCTGAAGAAGGGGAATGGGTGTTAAAAGCAGTAGAGGGACAGGACCGATTCGTTTTTGATACAAAAGAAAAAGCCATGAGCAAGGTCGAAGAAATGGCAAAGAAGAAAGCGATGAAAGTGATGGTTCACGATTCTGATGGAAAATTTCAAAAGGTGTATTAAATAAATGTGGATCTATCACTGAATTTGTATGGCTGGACACCACTTACTGTTGACAAATTCCCTTTTTTCCTTCATACTATAGATGAGAATAATAATTATTCTGCTTGTTTGGAGCGATGGGAGTGATTGGAATGACCCTCGATAAATGTAACCGGGGCGAAAAATTACGAATTCTGCGTATTCCTGATGACCAAATTCGGCTCCAGGCCATTCGGCTGGGTGTGTGTGAAGGGGCAACGCTGGTTTGTTCCATTAAACTACCCAAAGGACCCATCGTGTTGCAGAACCGGATGCAGGAAATTGCCATTGGCCGTAAACTGGCGGAACAAATTGAAGTTGAAAATGTGAAGCAGTGATTTGGATAAAGGCCTCATCCGATGGATGAGGTTTTTTTTGCATCTTACAACGGAGGTGTTTGGCCTGTGGCAGCACATCATAACCCCACTGCTGCACTGGAAGTGCAGGGTGAAGGACGAAAGATTGTATTGGCTGGCAACCCCAATGTGGGAAAGTCGGTGTTTTTTAATGCCCTGACAGGCATGTATGTGGACGTTTCCAATTTTCCTGGAACAACTGTGGACATTACCCATGGTAAATACCTGGACCATGCTGTCATAGACACACCGGGGGTTTATGGCGTGTCTTCATTCAATGATGAAGAACGGGTGGCCCGGGATGTGATTCTTTACGGTGACATGATTTTAAACATTGTGGATGCCTCTCATTTAGAGCGGGATTTGTTTTTGACACAACAGATCCTGGACATGGGCAAACCCATGGTGATTGCTTTAAATATGATGGATGACGTGGATCGAAATGGTTTTCACATTGATGTGCAGCGTTTATCGGAATTGTTGGGGGTGGTGGTTATTCCCACCGTGGCCGTCAGTGGCGCAGGCATGAATGATTTGAAAGAAGCCCTGGCCCAGGCCAGGTCAGGCAAACGCATGGACATGGTGGAGGATTACATGGCACAAGTGCTTCCCTTGGTGGACGAACCGTCAGAAGCATTGCTTGTGCTGGAAGAAGACGAAAACATTTTGGCGCGGCACCACATTACATCGGCGCCAAAGGTGCAGGAAAAACTCTATACGGAAAGACGGCATTGGATAGACGCCATTGTGGAGGAGGTTGTGGTACAGGATCACCGGAATGCACGTTTCAAGGTGAAACTGGGACATTGGATGATTCAGCCCCTCACAGGTATTCCCATGTTGCTGGCAGTCCTGTGGTTGATGTACCAGGCAGTGGGGGTTTTCGTGGCTCAAACCATCGTTGAATTTACAGAAGGCCTGATCATGGGCACTTACTACATAAACTGGGTCACAGCCCTTACGGCCCCTTACTTATCTGACCAGACACTGTTGGGAAAACTGCTGATGGGTGAATTTGGTGTACTTACCATGACACCAGTGTATGTGTTAGGTTTGCTCATGCCTTTGGTCGTGGGTTTTTACCTTTTCCTTTCGGTGATGGAAGATTCCGGGTATCTGCCCCGGGTGGCCACTTTGGTGGACAGGCTCTTGAACGGTCTTGGCTTAAATGGTCGTGCCATTATCCCCATTATCCTGGGGTTTGGTTGTGTGACCATGGCCACCATAACCACCCGCATTTTAGGATCAAAGCGGGAACGTTTTATCGCCACCATGCTGCTGGGCCTGGCCATTCCCTGTTCGGCACAAATGGGTGTCATTGCAGGTTTAATTGCTCCCTTGGGCACCAAGATTCTTGTGATCTATGTGGTCACCATTTTTATGGTTTTTGCACTGACCGGAACGTTGCTAAACAAACTTCTTAAAGGTGAATCAACCGCATTGTTCATTGACATCCCGCCACTTAGGATCCCGCGCATCAAGAATGTACTGCGAAAAACCTGGAATAAAAGCTTGATGTTTCTTAAGGAAGCGGCACCTCTGTTTGCCCTGGGGGCCGTGATCATCACCCTGCTGGAAGTATCCAGCCTCTTGGATGGTATGATCACTTTCTTCACACCCTTTACCAGGGATTTTCTCCGACTTGATCCCCAGGTTACCCAGGCTTTTGTCATGGGCATCATTCGACGGGATTTTGGCGCCGCCGGCTTAAACACACTGGCAAGCCAAGGGCTTTTGTCACCCATGCAATTACTGGTTTCCCTGGTGGCCATCACCTTGTTTGTCCCCTGTGCAGCGGCGGTGATTGTCATTTTCAAAGAACGCAGCTGGCAGGAATCGGCTGCCATTTGGATCGGAAGCTTTGTTATTTCTTTCCTGACAGCTGGACTGTTGGCACAAATTGTGTTGTAAGGAGGAATTCACATGACACGAGAATGCCCTACCTGTCACATGCCAATACCCAATGAAACCCTGCAGCGATGTCCTCGGTGCAAGACCGTACTGGTAAAGCCACCCAGCTGCGAAGAGTGCAGTGGCTGCTCTTTCTTCAAGAAATGTGAACAGGTGCCAGTTGAAAAACTGAACAAAGAGCCTAAAGAGAAACCATAGCATCGGTTGGTTAAATGGGGTATAATGGTACGTGGAGAATCTCATCAGAATGACTTGAAAAGTTAATGAGGAGGGTTGGTTTTGAGGATAAAATGGGATCGTGAATACCTGAAATACACTTTTTATGCATCACTGACCATCATGATTGCCATTGCCTTTTACCACACAGTTGCTAATTTGTCCCTCTTTGTAGGTACCATTGGTGTAGCCTTCCAATGGACCAAAAAACTGATCAGCCCGTTTATCATTGCCGCATTCATTGCCTACTTATTGAATCCGGGTGTTCGATGGTTTGAAACCAGGGTATTTGACACTGTTAAAGGATTGGAAGATAAACGACGGTTGAAGCGTAACGCCAGCATACTGGTCATGTTTCTAATCCTGGGAGGTTTGATTACAACCTTGGTCATTATCATTGCTCCGGAAATTGTCACCAATATCAGGGACATTGCCACAAGGGCCCCTGAATACGCTGTTTTTGTGGAAAACACCATTCGACATTGGTCCGAAGAATTGATGTCCCTGCGTTTCTATAATGTAAATATCTATGAGTTTATTGAACCGTATCAGAAGAGACTCACGGATTACTTTGACCAGGCGGGAGAAATACTGGACATGATGGTGGGGATGGTGGTAAACCGTGCGCTTTTGATTACTTCCGGCTTGCTGAACTTCAGTTTGGGTCTGGTGATTTCGGTCTACGCCCTGGCAGACAAGGAATCCTTTAAAAAAGGCTTCGAACGTTTTTTACGTGCTTTTTTCTCAGGACCGCGTGTGGAAGGAATCAAGCAATTCGGCCGGGACGCGGATCATCTTTTTTCAAAGTTTATCGTGGGTAAGTCGTTGGATTCACTGATCATTGGCATATTGTGTTACATTGGTCTGAACCTTATGGATGCAAGGTACGCTTTATTACTCAGTGTATTTGTGGGTGTCACCAACATGATCCCCTATTTCGGCCCCATATTGGGAATGATTCCCGCAGGCATTTTGACATTGTTTGACAGCCCGGTCAAAGCCTTTTGGGTGGTTATGTTTCTGCTTGCCCTGCAACAATTTGATGGACTCTACCTGGGGCCAAAAATCCTTGGCAGCAGCGTGGGGATGCCGCCTTTCTGGGTGATCTTTGCCATCGTCGTCGGAGGAAAGCTCTTTGGTTTTCTGGGAATGTTCCTGGGGGTACCTGTTTTCGGGGTCATCAGGCTGCTGGCCAACCGCATACTTGATAGGTTGGTGGCCCAGAAAGAAGCCTTGGCGCCTCTTATACTTGAAGAAGAGGAGCAGAAAACCTGAACAGGAAATGAAGCAGTAAAATGAGGAAGTTGAATTGAACAGTCCATAGAAAAAGCGCCCTGCCCAATAACTGAGCAGAGCGCTTTTTTTTACCTGCAATCCGTTACATAATTAATGGTATCCATCACTTTTCCATGGGAAAGGTATACCCGGGGAACCCTGCGGGAAACGGCACAGACAATTTCACAGTTTCCTGTACCCAGTATTTCAGCCCGTTCATCAGGGGTGATTTCATGCTGGCCATCACTGCCGAAGAAAATGACTTCGTCTCCCTGTGCAACATCGGGAACTGCCGTCACATCCAACAAACACTGGTCCATGCAAATCATGCCCACCTGTGGCACCCGCTTTCCCCGAACAAGGGCTTCTGTTTTGCCGGAACCAATTTTGGTGATGCCGTCCACGTACCCAAGGGGAATGGTGGCAATTTTTCTGGGGGAAGGCGTGATGTAAGTGTGCCCATAACTGACACCTTGTCCTTTTTCCACCATTTTCACGTGGGAAATGACCGTTTTAAAGGTCATGGCAGGCTTAATGTTCAGTTGCTCCCTGGGAATATTTGCCCTGGGATTCAACCCATAGAGAGCACTGCCCACCCGCACCAGGTTGTACCCTTCGCTGGAAACATCCAGGAGTCCGGCACTGTTGGCAATGTGTTTCACAGGAATGTGCAACCCCTTTTCTTCCAGTTGGTGTACAAAATGAAGAAAGGTTTTGGACTGTTGCATGGAAAAACGGTTGTCCTTTGTAAAGAACAAAGCCAAATGAGAAAAAATGCCCTGAATTTCCAGTTGAGGCAAACGGCTTATTTCCATCACTTCTTCCAATGAAGCTTCTGTGGGTGGCAGCCCCAGGCGGTTCATGCCAGTATCAATTTTTATATGGACAGGTTGCACTGTTGATTTATGTGCCGCTGCAGCTGCATAGGTTTTTGCCTGGTCTAAACTGAAAACGGTGGGAATTAACTTGTGTTCAATGACATCTGGTATCCGGTGATCCGGGGTCCATCCCAACAGCAAAATGGATGAATCGATGCCGGCCTGTCGGAGTTCAATGGCTTCTGTCACGGAAGCAACGGCAAAAAAGTGAACCCCCAGTTTTTGAAACAAACGGGTGCATGCTACGGCACCGTGTCCATAGCCGTCGGCTTTCACCACAGCACAGAGGGTTTGGCTGCCAGCCAGCCGCTTCACTTCTGTGACATTATGGGCTAATGCATCAAGGTCCACCTCCACCCAGGCACCATTAACTTTATGATTTAAATTTCCCATTGGGTATGTCATTAGGACGTATACACTTCCCTTACTGTGCAGATTTTAAGCATATTGGTTTGGCTGGAATGGTTTGGCTGCATCTTCATCCACCTTTCTGTATGAGTGGTGTTATCCTGTTATCTGATAATTGGCTTAATTATAACATACTCCGTGATTCTCATCAAAGAAGTCGTCGGATAAAAAAAATACCCTCTTCCGTAGAAGAGGATATTTGAAAAGTTAGTTCAAGTATGTGTTTATGACGCTTTTGCATTCACCTTGGTGCCATCTTCGTAGAAAACACCGTAGCCCATGAATCCGGCAATGATTTCAACCACAGGCATGGACAGGTTGAAGAAGGCATAGGGCAGATAGGTGAAAGGATGAACACCCAGCGTAGACCACATGAAGGCACCGCAGGTGTTCCACGGGATCAAGGCAGAGGTGACAGTACCGCCGCCTTCCAGTGCACGGGAAAGAATGCTGGGGTGAATGCCTTTTTCTTTATAGGCATCACGGTACATACGGCCGGGAATGACCAGGGATATGTACTGCTCACCTGAAAGCAGGTTTACGGCAAAACAGGTTAACACAGTGGCAGCAATCAGTGAACCGGTGCTGTTGGCAAACTGCAGAATGGCTCCGCCAATGGCGTGGAGCATGCCTGTTTTTTCCAGCACACCACCGAAGCTCAGGGCGATGAGGATCAGGGAAATGGTCCACATCATGCCGTCCAGACCACCCCGGGAAAGCAGTTCATCAACAATTTCGTTGCCACTTTCAAGGTAAAACCCATAATGAGCGGCGTCAATGAATTCACCTAAGCCAGCGCCCTGGAAAATAGCCGCAAAGACGCCACCTAATAAAACGCCTGTCATAAGACCAGGCAGGGCAGGTATTTTCATTACCACGATGGCAATAACCACAATGGGGGGAATTAACAGGGCCAGGTTAATGTTAAAGTTTTCCCTCATTGCCGCCAGCATGGAGCTGATTTCAGCAGCGTTCAATTCCTGGCCGGCATAACTACTGCCCATGATTGCAAAAAGAATCAGGGCAATGATAATGGCAGGAATGGTGGTATACATCATGCTTTTAATGTGTTCAAAAAGAGTGGTGCCAGCCATGGCGGGAGCCAGGTTGGTGGTATCCGACAGGGGGGACATTTTGTCGCCAAAGTAGGCGCCGGATACGATGGCACCGGCCACAACACCTTCAGGAATACCAAGGCCAATACCAACACCCATGAGGGCGATACCCACGGTACCCGCTGTGGTCCAGGAGCTGCCGGTGGAAACAGACACGATCATACAGATAAGGGTGGTTGCCACAAGGAAAATACCCGGTGACAAAATTTGCAGGCCATAGTAGATCATTGTGGGAACCGTACCACTTAAGATCCATGTACCAATGATGGAACCAATGACCATCAGGATCAGGACAGCCTGCATGGCCATACCGATGGTGGCGATGATGGATTCTTCCAGGTCAGACCAGGAATAGCCCAGAATAAACACGCCCACTAAACCAGCTACGATGGTGGCAAGGATCAGTGGAATGTGTGGATCTGAACCCAGGACAATCAGGGAAAAAGCCAAAATAACAACAAGAAATAAAATAACGAATAGTGCATGACCAAGTGTAGCCGTTTTTGGTTGTTGCTGTTCTTTCATTTAAACGCCTCCTTATTTTTTGATTCGTTGTTGCTGTGTTGATTTATGTAACCACCTCCAATCATCAACAAACACACAGAATTAAGTGATAATTTTCACTTATCATAACACAATTACCCAGTGGCATCAATAACAGAGCATAAATTTATGCAATATTGTATACTCCAGGCTTTCAAAGAAGGGTGCCATGAAAAAAGAGAAAGATTATGGTATGATACAGGTAACAAGAAAACTGTCGGGAAATAACTACCGGCAAAAAAACCTGGAGGTGTGCAAACTAATGCAGATGCAGTGGGTAAAAGAATCCCTTGAAGGGATAACAACGGATGTATTGGTCATTGGAATTTATGAAGAAGCCAATGTCTTAGATACTGACGTTCAGCGTTTGGACGTGAAACTGTCAGGGCAGATTGCAGAAATGATGACGGAAGGCATTTTCAAAGGAAAAGAAGGTCAAACTGAAACGATTTTTTCCCAGGGACAGGTTACAGCTAAACGTGTTGTGTTACTTGGTCTTGGAAAGGAAGAAAAGCTTAATGGAGAAGTGATCCGAAAAGCAGCTGCCCAGGCACTGAAAGCAGCGGAAAAAACAAAAGCGGTGACAATGGCCATGCCAGTGCTGATGAAAGAAGGGCTGAATGCCAGGGAAGTGGGAACATACCTGGCCGAAGGGTTGACCATGGGCAGCTACCGTTTTCTTGCATATAAAAAGAAAAAAGATGACAATGATCAGGAGCCAACAGTTCAGAAAGTGCTTTTGTATGGCCAGGATGAACAAGTGGGTGAACAGATTGATAAAGGACTGGAAGAGGGTGCCTGTTTGGCCCAGGGGGTGCTGACTGCCAGAAACCTGGTGAACGAACCTCCCAATGTCATGGACCCTGAAGCCATGGTCTGCAAGGCGGAGGAAATCGCCCGTGAGGCTGGCATGAGCTTCGAAGTACTGGGACGGGAAGAGATGAAAGACTTGAACATGGGATGCTTCCTGGGGGTCGCTGCGGGAAGTGCCAAACCTCCCAAATTGGTTGTTATGAAATACGAAGGCAACCCGGATGCCAAGGATGAAATCATTGGGCTAGTGGGAAAAGGACTCACCTTCGATTCTGGAGGCATCTCCCTGAAACCAGGGGCAGGCATGGATGAAATGAAGGGTGATATGGCAGGTGCTGCTGCAGTCCTGGGAGCCATGGAAGCCCTTGGAAAATTGAAACCTGTCGCTAATGTACTGGCAGTGGTGGGGTTATGTGAAAACATGCCATCAGGAACAGCCTATCGACCCGGGGATATACTCACCTCAATGAATGGAAAAACGGTGGAAATACTAAACACAGATGCTGAGGGGAGACTGGTATTGGCAGACTGCCTGTGTTATGCTCAGCAGCTAGGTGCCAGCCGGCTGGTGAATGTGGCCACGTTAACAGGGGCTTGCGTCATTGCCCTGGGCAATCATGCCTCCGGCCTTGTGAGCAACGATGAACAGTGGCAACAATCCGTGGTTGATGCTGGTAAAAAAGCAGGAGAAGCCTGCTGGCCGCTGCCTGCCTATGATGAGTACGCCGAGCAGTTGAAAAGTGACGTGGCAGATTTGCAGAACATCGGTGGGAAGGAAGCAGGTGCCATCACGGCCGGGTTGTTCCTCAAAGCCTTTGTGGATGACCGGCCATGGGTGCACATGGACATTGCCGGCACCAGTTATACGAAGAAGCCTAAAGCCTACCAGGTTAAAGGAGGCACGGGCGTTGCTGTTAGAACACTGGCATATTTGGTGAATGATTGGAAGCATGAAGGGGTATAAGATATACAGGATTCTTCGCGGTGGTAGTCATCGGATAAACCCGGGGGACGCATGTTGACAAATACAAAAACCATGGTATAATATGTATTATATTGACCCCTATACCGAGGGGGGAGGGAGTGAGTTCATGAATATTTCCATTACGAATGCAGCAAAAGAAGCAATTGCTGAACAAAATGCTGAAGGAAAAAAAGTGCGTGTGTACGTTGCAGGCATTGGCTGAGCAGGCCCGCGATTTGCATTGTCTCTGGATGAGGCAAAAGAAACAGATGTTGAGAAGGAAATTGAGGGCATCAGCTTTGTGGTTGACGAAGACACAGACAAGCAGTTTGGCAGTGTCATTGTTGATTTTAGCTCAGGGTTTTTAGGTAAACGCTTTATGGTTAATTATGCTGGCGGTGGATCTTTCAGCGGAAGCTGCGGGTAAACACCAGGCAGATGTAACACTGAACGTCCATGAAAGACAGTCCTTTGGGGCTGTCTTTTTTTTGTGGAATCGTGGTATAATAGTATATATAATACACAGAAAATACTAACAAAACAGAGGAGGCGAAGGTCATGCTGGTGAAAAAAGTGGTCATCGCAGTCGATTTCTCCCCGGCTTCAGACAAACTATTGAACTGCGTGGGAGAATTGGTTGATAAAGGCCTTGAAGAAGTGATCCTGGTGCATGTCATTGATTTGCGCATTGGTGAAGAACGTTCCATCATTGCTGTTCAGCAGGAAACTGAAGCGAAACTAAAGGAAACAGTGGAAGACCTTAAGAAAATGGGCATCAAAGCCAGGTTTAACGTGTTGGGTGGCTTTGCAGCCTCTGAAATTGCCCATGTGGCTGAGAAGGAACAGGCCTCTCTTATTCTCATCGGCTCCATTGGTAAAAGCATTCTCAAAGAAATATTTTTGGGAAGTACCACCTTTGACCTTATTAGAATGACAACAACCCCTGTTTTAATCGAGAAATACCGTAAAGATGAGCAGAACCACCTGCAGAATGTATGCACAAATAAATTTGATAAAATTGTGGTGCCCATTGATTTTTCCCGGTGTTCTCAGATGGTATTGGATGAAATCAGTCAGATGAAGGCTATTCAGGAAATCATACTGCTGTCTGTTGCTGAGCATGGAGAAACCAGGGAAGAGGTTGAGCGTATTTTGGAAGACTACAATCGGCAGCTGGAAGAAATCGCCCAGGGTTTCAGAAATGAGGGGATTCAGGTAAAGGTGAAAACAGGTGTCGGACTTCCGTCGAAAATTATCACCGCCACGGCAGAGGAGGAAGATGCCAACCTGATTGTTATGGCTACCCGTGGGGCAGGCTTATTAAAATCCCTGCTTCTTGGCAGTACTTCCGATGCAGTGTCCAGACACTCAAAAAGACCGGTGCTGTTAATTCCCTGCGGAAAATAGAAAAAAATGTTTGACAAAAGACATAAAGGAGTTATATAATAAATAATTTGCGATTGACATCATCTGTTTTCTGTGGTATACTGATTTTGATGTAATGTGTGAAAGAGGTGATGGTTTGGCTGATAAAAATACATTAGGCGAAATCAGGAAGATCATCGAGGGCTATCTTGGACAACGGGTGACGCTAAAGGCCAACAAAGGCAGGAAGCGAATAGTGGTAAGGGAAGGTATCCTGGAGGATACGTATCCCAGCATATTCGTGGTAAAAGTGTATGGTGATTTTGATAGTGTCAGACGGGTATCCTACAGCTATTGTGATATACTGACTGAGACTGTTGAAATTACAGTGTGTGAAGACAACCGTCAAATTAAAGTCAGTTAAAAGCCGCCAAATGGCGGCTTTTCGCTTTTTTTGGATAAACACACATTAACCATTTGGTAAGAAGGTAAGGTGACTCAAACAATCCCTCCCTTGAGCAATAACAAGGGAAAAATAAAAATAAGGTTGCATAAATATAATACTTACTGTATAATTATGAGAATCAAATTTGAAGTCAGGAGGGTCACTTATGAAATCGATGAATCACTCTTTAATACAACCAGACCAGGGCAGTGGGTTTGCCATACAGATTGAGAAAGCACTGGAAGCCGCCAGCAGGTTACGGGGAAAAAGTTTTTTAACCCTGAAGGATTATTCGCCGGAAGAGATTCGCTCTCTTCTTGTTCTGGCAGCAGTGTTAAAGGAAAAGAAAAAAAATCACCCTTTTGAAGCACCCCTGCTTTCGGGAAAAAACATTGTGCTTTTGTTTGAAAAAACATCCACAAGAACCCGGTGCGCCTTTGAGGTGGCAATACGTGATGAAGGAGGCCATGCCACTTTTCTGGGATCGAAAGATTCGCAAATTGGTAAAAAGGAATCCATCGAAGATTCAGCCAAGGTGCTGGGACGGTATTATGACGGCATTGAATTTAGAGGGTTTGAACATCTCACGGTGGAGCTGTTGGCTACACATGCGGGCGTGCCTGTGTGGAACGGATTGACGGACCAGTATCATCCCACACAAATTCTGGCTGATTTTATGACCATCAGTGAAAAGCTAAATAAACCACTGAATCAGGTGAGTTTCGCATACGTTGGCGATGCCCGGAACAACATGGCCAATTCTCTCATGATCGGCGCTGCAAAAATGGGCATGGATTTCAGGGCAGTGGCCCCTGCCAGTCTATTTCCGGAGGAAGCGCTGGTTCATGAAATGAAACAGGTGGCAGCGTCCACAGGCGGTTCTGTCTCTCTGGTTGAAGATCCTGCAGAGGGTGTTAAAGGTGCTGATGTTGTGTACACAGATGTATGGGTATCCATGGGAGAGGAAGACCAATTTGAAGAAAGAATTAAGCAGTTACTGCCCTACCAGGTGAATGCTTCACTGATGAAGGCCACGGGTAAGGAAGACAGCCTATTTATGCATTGTCTGCCGGCATTTCATGATGGTGAAACCCAGATGGGCAAAGAAGTGTATGAAACTTTCGGGCTGAAAGAACTGGAAGTAACGGACGAGGTTTTCAGAAGCAAACAATCTGTGGTTTTTGATGAAGCTGAAAATCGGTTGCACACCATCAAAGCGTTGATGGTGGCCACAATGGCATAAACAGAACAAAAAAACTTCACCAGGACGGATGAGTGATCCAAAGGAGCGAGTAGAGATGGAAGGTATTATTTATTTTGAAGACGGTACATTGTATAGAGGAAAAGGATTCGGTCGCGTCGGCACTGCCGTTGGCGAAATGGTGTTTAACACGGCCATCACAGGTTACCAGGAAATTCTGACAGACCCTTCCTATGCAGGGCAAATCATCACACTGACCTACCCTTTGATTGGTAATTATGGGGTGAACATTAACGAAAATGAATCAGAGAGCATCTTCGCCAGAGGGGTCATTGTACGGTCCATTTCCAAACATCCCTCCAATTATATGAGTGAATCCACCCTTGAAGACATGATGCAGCGCCTTGGATTGCCAGGTGTCTCCGACGTGGATACCCGCAGTATCACCCGAAAGATCAGAAATGAAGGTGCGTTAAAAGGTGTCATTTCTACGGAAATCTCTGATGTGAAAGGCCTTGAACAGCTGTTGACAGCAACGACCTTAAAGGAAGACTGGATGAAAGTGGTGGGCATTCAGAAAAAATGTCATTTGCCGGGAGAAAGTTTTCGGGTAGCTTTGCTTGACTTGGGCGTTAAGGAAAACATGATCCGGGAACTGCAAAAAAGGCAGTGCGACATCATGATGTTTCCCTATGGCACATCACTGGAAGAGATTAGGGCTTATGAGCCGGATGGACTCTTGGTAAGCAACGGCCCTGGAAACCCGGAAACAGCTACGGAGGGGATCGCCCTCATCCAACAGCTAATGAAGGAAATACCTGTTTTTGGGATTTGTATGGGACACCAGTTACTGGCACATGCCGTGGGAGGAAAAACCTATAAAATGAAATACGGTCATCGAGGTGGTAACCACGGTGTGTACGACATTGAGCAGGACAGGGCCTATATCACTTCCCAGAATCACGGATTCGCTGTGGATGCTGACAGTGTGAAGGCAAAGGACATGATCATCACCCACACAAACTTGAATGACCAGACCGTTGAAGGCATGAAGCATAAGGAGCTGCCGGTTTTCTCCGTGCAGTTTCATCCCGAAGGTGCCCCTGGTCCAACTGACACGGCTCACCTTTTTGACAGATTTGTGAACGTAATGAAGGAGCGAAGCCAATGCCATTAAATAAAGCACTGAAAAAAGTTTTAATTCTTGGATCCGGCCCTATTGTCATAGGTCAGGCTGCGGAATTTGATTATTCAGGCACCCAGGCCTGCAAGGCCATTAAGGAAGAAGGCATCGAAACGGTGCTGTTGAACAGCAACCCGGCCACCATCATGACGGACAATCATATTGCTGACAAGGTGTATATCGAACCCATGACCATGGAGAGCATCCAGCAAATCCTGGACAAAGAGAAACCGGATGGCATTCTGGCAGGTTTCGGCGGCCAGACAGCCTTGAACCTGGCCATGACCTTGGAAGAAAAGGGAATACTAGCGGAGAAACAAGTGCAATTGCTGGGTGTGAATTGGGAAACCATTCACAAGGCGGAAGACAGGGAAGCGTTTAAGGACTTGATGAATGAAATTGAAGAACCGGTGGCGTTAAGCATCATTGCCACCACCTTGGAGCAGTGCCAGAAGTTTGTGGATGAAGCCGGATTGCCGGTGATCATCCGTCCCGCCTACACCTTGGGGGGCACCGGTGGTGGAATCGCCGCCACCCAGGAAGAGTTGCTGGAAATCTGTGAAAGAGGGATGAAAGCCAGTCCTATTGGACAAATTCTGCTGGAACAGAGCGTAGCAGGCTGGAAAGAAATCGAATACGAGGTCATCCGTGACCATAAAGACAATTGCATCATCATCTGCAACATGGAAAACATGGATCCGGTGGGGGTTCATACCGGCGACAGCATTGTCATAGCCCCTTCCCAGACGCTGCGGGACAGGGAATACCAAATGCTCCGCCAGGCCTCCATCAAAATCATCCGTGCCCTAAAGGTAGCGGGTGGGTGCAACATTCAGTTTGCACTGAACCCGGAAAGCAGTGAATACCTGGTCATCGAGGTAAACCCTCGTGTAAGCCGCTCCAGCGCCCTGGCTTCAAAAGCAGTGGGCTACCCCATTGCTAAAATTGCCGCCAAGATTGCCATCGGTTACAGTTTGAATGAACTGAAAAATACGGTAACAGAAGGTTCCAGCGCTTTCTTTGAACCGGTGCTGGATTATGTGGTCATTAAGTTTCCCAAATGGCCCTTTGAGAAATTTCGGTCAGCCAAGCGAACCCTGGGCACACAGATGAAGGCCACGGGTGAAGTCATGGCCATTTCCAGAACCTTTGAAAGTGCTTTGCTGAAAGCCATCACATCACTGGAAGGCAACTTTACAGGTTTGCGGTTGGCCCAGATGACAGCTCTTTCTGATGAAGCCCTGACAGGCAAAATCATGGCCTGCGATGACGAGCGGGTATTTGCCCTGGCAGACGCGCTGCGAAGGGGTAAAAGCATTGGCGATTTATATGACATGACCAAGGTGGACCCCTGGTTCCTACAGGGTTTGAAGCACATTGTCGACCTTGAAAAAAAACTGGCCCAGCAAGCCATGACAGCCGCACTGCTTCATGAGGCTGAGGCCATGGGGTTCATTGATGATGAAATCATGAACCTGTCTGGCATTGATGAAATAACACTGAAAAAATTTAGGGAAGAACACGGGATCTTCCCCGTGTTTAAAATGGTGGACACCTGCAGCGGCGAATTTGAAGCGGCCACACCCTATTATTATTCCTGTTACGAAGAAGAAAATGAAAACCGGATCAGTGATGAGAAGAAGGTGCTGGTCATAGGTTCCGGCCCCATCAGGATCGGCCAGGGCATCGAATTTGACTATTGTTGTGTCCACGGGGTTTGGGCCTTAAAAGATGCCGGCTACCAATCCATCATGATGAACAACAACCCGGAGACGGTGAGTACAGACTTTGACACTGCGGATAAACTGTATTTTGAAACCCTCCACGTGGACGACGTGATGAACGTCCTTCGACAGGAACAGCCCGAGGGGGTCATCCTGCAACTGGGGGGTCAAACCTCCGTAAACCTGGCGCCGGCACTGTACGCCAAGGGCGTGAATATTCTGGGTACTTCTTTCCCTTCCATGGACCTGGCGGAAGACCGGATGAAATGCAACCAGTTTTTGCAACGAAACGGACTGGCAACCCCCATGGGAGCAACAGCTTATACAGCCGATGAAGCCATGGAGAAGGCCATTACCCTGGGGTTCCCTGTCATCGTGAGGCCGTCCTACGTCATTGGGGGCCGGGGCATGCAGATCATCAGCAATGAAAACGAGCTGGTCACTTATTTATCAGAAATGATTTCTTTAAACATGCAGTACCCCCTCTTCGTGGACCAATACCTGTCTGGCATTGAGGTGGAAGTGGATGCTGTGGCAGACGGTGAAGATGTTCTTATTCCAGGCATCATGGAACACATTGAAAAAACGGGGGTGCATTCGGGTGACTCCATCTCAGTGTATCCCACCCGTCATTTGTCACAATCGGTGCTGAACAAACTGAAAGAGATGACAGAAACCATCGTAAAGGAAATGCGGATTGTAGGGCTGGTGAACGTGCAGTATGTGGTGATGGATGATACCCCCTATGTCATTGAGATCAATCCCCGGGCGTCAAGAACAGTACCCATCCTCAGTAAAGTGACCGGGGTACCCATGGTGAAGCTGGCGGTGGAAGCCATGTTGGGTAAAAAACTTACAGCCATGGGCTGGGGCACCGGGTTGTTGCCAACCAAAGGGTATTATGCGGTGAAGGTGCCTGTCTTCTCGGCTGAAAAGCTGACGGACGTTGACATGGCCCTGGGTCCGGAAATGAAATCCACCGGGGAAGTATTGGGCATGGACCCGGATTATGACACAGCCCTTCTCAAAGGGTTCATTGCTTCCGGTATTCGCATGCAGGAAGCGGGAGGCATTTACTTCTCCCTGCGGCGGGAAGACAAGGATGCCGGGCTGTCATTGGCAAGAAAATGGATGGAAATGGGATTTACCTGCCTGGGATCCAATGGTACCGCTGCGTTCTTTAAAGAACAGGGTATCGACTGCACAGTGATGCCGGAAGACAAGTTACTGCAAGGCATAAAAGAAGAAAAAGTTCACATGATCATCAACACCCCCACCCAGGGTCAGGTTTTCGGAAGCCGGGGCTTTCAGGTAAGAAAACTGGGTATTCTCTATAAACTGCCGACCTTCACCTCTTTGGACACAGCCAATGCGTACCTAAAGGCCATGAAACGATACCAGAAAAAACCGTCGCTGGAATACCGGCTGCTGGAAGAATATTTGCGCATCAACTAAATCCCCAGGTAATGCCTGCCATGAAAATGTGGCAGGCATTTCAATTTGCCTTATCTTGTTCCTGTTTATGTCCGGACCATCGGTGGCATTTTTACCAATGATATTGTACAATGATGAGAGTGGTTATAGAAGCAACGATGATTCATGTGTTGGAGGAGGCTGTACAGTGAACAGTGTGATATCCATGAAGTGCAGCCATTACGACGTTTCTCTGGTGCGAGAAAGACTGGAGGAAGCGTTGCAACAACTGGGCGGCATTGAGAAGTTCATGAAGCCCGGCAGCAAGGTTTTTTTGAAGGTGAATCTGTTGACGGGGAAAAAGCCGGAGGAAGCTGTCACCACCCACCCTGTGGTGGTGGAAGCCCTGGCAGGATTGCTGGTTGAAGCTGGTATGCAAGTGATCATTGGTGACAGCCCTGCGGGGCCTTTTTTACCTGGCAGAATGAAGCAAATCTATGGCCTCACAGGCATGAAGAGTGCTGCAGAAAAAGCAGGCGCCATCCTTAACGAGAACATGAATGTGGTGAAAGCAGTTCATCCTGAAGCACTTCGTCTAAAGGAATTTGAATATTTGGAAGCGGTTCAGCAGGCAGACCATGTCATTTCCCTGTGCAAAATGAAAACCCACAGCATGACCCTTATGACAGGGGCGGTAAAAAACCTTTTCGGAACAATGCCAGGCCTGACCAAAGCAGCACTTCACTTCAGGTTCTCCAACATTGAAGATTTTTCCCATGCCATGATTGATATTTGTGAATACACAAAACCCGTGTTATCCGTCATGGACGGGATCGAAGCCATGGAGGGAGCCGGTCCTTCTGCAGGAGACGTGATCAGGAGAAATGTCCTGCTAGTGTCCCCGGATCCTTACCAATTGGATGTAATTGCCTGCCGGTGGATGGGCATCGACCCAGACCAGGTGCCTTTGGTTCGTGTAGCTGCTGGCAGACAGCTGTTTATCGGTGGGAAAGAACCCATTGATTGGCAGGGAGCAGAACCGGATGTCGAGAGGGACAGACCCTTTAAAACCCCCTTAATCCATGAACCGGATTTTCTCAAACGCTATCATTCATTTCCTTTGTTGGGAAATGTCGCAGAGACATTCAGCAATCGATATCTGCGGCCGCAACCCAGGGTGTTGGAAGCATCCTGTGTTGGGTGCCGTGAATGTTATGTGATCTGTCCCGCAGATGCCATTGACATGAAACAGGAACGTCCTTCCTTTGATCTGCAAAAATGCATTCGCTGTTTTTGCTGTCAGGAAATTTGTCCGGAAAAGGCCATTGTGATCCATCAATCCGCATTTTTGAAATTGTTTCACCCATGATGGCATCGGGATCGGTGTTATTTTACACAGGGAGTTGTTTTTATGATAAAGCACAGCGAACTGGGCTTATTGGTGCCCGCTTATGCCAAGATTAACCTGTCGTTGGATGTGTTACGAAAACGCAGTGATGGGTATCATGACCTGCACATGGTCATGCAGCAAATCAGTTTGTGTGACCAGGTACACATTGAGATATCAGAAACACCAGGCATAAACCTGACAACGGATGCACATTTTCTGCCAGCAGGCCCGGGGAACATTGCCTGGCGGGCAGCAGAACTGTTGGGAACATTTTCCGGCATGAACCTCTCTGAGACAGGGGTGAAAATTGCCATTAACAAACGGATTCCCGTTGCAGCAGGCTTGGCGGGTGGCAGTGCGGATGCCGCTGCTGTGCTAAAGGGGTTAAATCAATTGTGGCGGTTGGGACTCAGTTTGGAAGAATTACAAAAAATTAGCCTTAAGCTGGGAGCCGACCTTCCTTACTGCCTCATGGGCGGATCGGCCCTGGCTGAAGGAATTGGGGATAAATTGACACCATTAAAACTGGATAAACCATTGTGGGTTGTGCTGGTGAAACCGGCACATTCCGTGTCCACCCGGGAAGTATACCAGGGTTTAAAATTAGAAGAGGTAACCAAAAGACCGGATAACATGGGTTTGATTAACGCCATGGAAAAAGGCGATCTCAGGAGAATGGGAGAATCCATGGACAATGTACTGGAAACCGTTACGATACCAATGGTACCTGAAATAAAGGAGATCAAAAAGAAACTGATTGAGTACAATGCAATGGTCAGCCTGATGAGTGGCAGCGGCCCCACCGTCTTTGGTCTGTTCAAAGACCGGGGGAAGGCAAAGGGTGCAGGCAATAAACTGTCCCGGCTCTACCAGGAAGTACATGTGGCACATACCATGTCATTTTGAAAGGTTTAAGGCATAAGCGACAGGGGAAAGGCAGGCGGAAAAATGAATAAACAAAAGGTGTTAATTCTTTTTGGGGGGGCGTCATCCGAGCATGAGGTGTCCATTATGTCGGCGGCGTCAGTGATGAAAGCCATTGATAAAGAGCGGTATGATGTTGTCGCTGCAGGCATTACACCTGAAGGTGTGTTTGAATTGTACGAAGAACAGCACTTGATTAACCAGGGTACCTGGCAGGGATTTTCAGCGCCCCGTTTCGACCATAAAGAAGGGAGGCAGGCTTTGTTTCTGGCGCCGGGTGGTAAGGGGTTCTATGTGGAGAGTGACGGATCTCTGAAAAAGCTGGATGTGGATGTGGTCTTCCCTGTGTTGCACGGCCCTTATGGAGAGGACGGCAGGTTGCAGGGATTATTGGACATGTGTGGCATTCCTTACGTGGGAGCCGGGTTGCTTTCTTCCGCCCTGGCCATGGACAAGGGAATTGCCAAAAGACTCTTCCAACAGGCTGGTATCAGACAGACGGAACATTTGGAGTTCCGAATAAACCAGCGTGAGACAAACCTGGCACCTTTACTGGAAGAAATTCCTCGGAAGCTGGGGTTGCCTGTTTTTGTGAAACCGGCCAATTTAGGGTCCAGTGTAGGCATTAACAAAGCAAAAAATCAGGAGGAACTGGAAAAAGCCCTTAAGGTGGCAGCTTCTTATGATAGAAAAGTAATTGTTGAACGGGCTGTGGATGCCAGGGAAATTGAATGTGCCGTTTTGGGTAGTCGTGATCCACAGGCTTCGTTACCTGCAGAAGTACTGCCATCCCACGATTTTTACGATTATGAAGACAAATATTTTTCCGGTGCCAGTCGCACACAGGTACCGGCAGACCTCACCCCTGAAGAAGGGCTAAGGGTGCGACAGACAGCCATTAAGGTTTATGAGCTTTTGGAGTGTCAGGGTTTGGCACGTGTGGATTTTTTCCTGGACAGAGCCTCAGGTGAATTACTGGTAAACGAAGTCAATACCATGCCAGGTTTTACAAAAATAAGCCTGTATCCAAAAATGTGGGAGGCTACGGGTATTTCATACCCGGAACTCATTCACCGACTGATTGTGGATGCTTTTGATAAACAGGCAGAAAAATAAACACCAAGGAGGAACCATAAAATGCCAGACAGAAAAAAAATTATATTGTCAGACCTGTCACTGCTAGTGGTGGCAGCCATGTGGGGCGGAGGTTTTTCCTTTACGAAAAACATTCTCCAATATTTAACGCCTCTCTATTATCTTGCAGCCAGGTTTTTGTTGGCAGCGGTGGTGTTGGCACTTATTTTTTATCCAAAAGTCAGGAAAGCAAGCAAACAAGATATTAAAAACAGCCTCATTGTAGGTGTTTTTTTGACCATTGCCTTCGTTTCTCAAACGGTGGGGTTACTCTTTACCACACCGGGTAAACAGGCGTTTATCACCAGTGCTTATGTGGTTATGGTGCCCTTTCTCAGCTACATGATCAGTCGACGACCACCTGCAAAAAAAGAACTATTTGGCGCTTTTCTGTGCATGATCGGACTGTCGCTGTTGTCACTGACACGTGATATGCAGGTAAACCTGGGAGATGTGCTCACCTTTGTGTCGGCCATTGGTTTTGCCGGACACATTGTCTCCATTGGCATCTTTGCCACCCGGGTGGAAACAGTGGTGATGAATGTGTACCAGTTCATACTGGCTGGTCTCATTTGCCTGTTCCTGGCTTTTGTGATGGAACCCATGCCCGTGTCCATTACCTTCCCTGCAGTCTATTCCCTGGCGTACCTGGTGCTCTTTTCAAGTATTGGCGCTTTCATGATCCAGGTAACAGCTCAAAAATACACTTATGCCACTCATGCCGGCATTATTTTAAGCATGGAAGCAGTCTTTGGCGCCCTCTTTGCCTACCTGTTCTGGCAAGAGGTATTCACGACGCCCATGATCATAGGATGTGTGATTATTCTTGTGGCCATTCTTGTGACTGAAGTGGATTTTAAGAAGACAAAGGATGGTGTTATTGGATGAAAAAAGTACAGTACCTGAACCTGGGACGTATGGATTATCAACCGGCGTTTAACCTTCAAATGGAAGTAAATAAATATTTGCAGGCAAATAAGGAACAGGTGGGAATCCTGATGCTGGTGGAACATCCCCCCGTGTTTACCCTGGGGAGAAACCGAAATTCAGATGACTTTTTGTTTCCCATTGAACTGGTGAAAAACCAGGGATTTGATGTGGTAGAGAGTAACAGGGGTGGAAATGTTACGTACCATGGGCCGGGCCAGGTTGTGGGGTATCCTTTGTTAAACCTGGAACATTTTAAAAAAGATGTACAGCTTTATGTTTGGTCACTGGAAGAGTTGATTATTAAAACCCTGGCGCACTATGGTTTGGAAGCAGACCGAAAACCCGCTTACCGAGGCGTGTGGGTCGGTGACGAAAAAATTTGTGCACTGGGTGTGGCCATTAAGCGATGGAGTACCATGCACGGATTTGCCCTGAACCACCGAACTAACCTTGATCATTTTAAATTGATCAACCCCTGTGGAATCACTGAATTTGGAGTTACTTCCATGGAAAAACTGGGGGTTAGAACAGCATTATCAGAGGTAACAGAAGTATTAAAAGAAGAATTTCAAAAACGATTTCAATGCCGCTTGGAATCTATTACGTTGGAAGAGGTGAAGGAACTTGTCCACAACACAGAAAGATAAACCACTGAGAAAACCTGAATGGTTGAGAAAAAAACTGCCCAGTAAAGGGTCTATGGATAGCATGCAAAACATGGTGAAACACCTGCGCCTTCATACTGTGTGTGAGGAAGCCCATTGTCCTAATGTGGGAGAGTGTTTTGGCAACAAAACGGCTACTTTTATGATCCTGGGTGAAACCTGTACCAGAGGCTGTCGTTTTTGTGCCGTGGGAAAAGGGTCGGCGTTGCCGCCAGATCCACAGGAACCCCAGCACCTGGCGGAAGCCGTGAAAGAATTGGGCCTCAGACACGCTGTAATCACATCTGTGACCCGTGATGATTTACCCGACGGAGGGGCGGCTCATTTTGCCAAAACCATCGAAGCAGTGCGAAAACTAAACCCCGGCACCACCATAGAAGTATTAATTCCAGACTTTCAGGGGGATGAGGAGGCGTTAAAAGCAGTTTTGAAGGCCAAGCCGGAAATATTAAACCATAACATTGAAACGGTGCCTTCTCTTTATGAAACGGTGCGGCCTGGTGCAGACTTTGAACGTTCATTACTGCTGCTAAAACGGGTGAAAGAGTATGGCGGTGATATCCTTTCCAAGACGGGGATCATGGTGGGGCTGGGCGAATCTCCCCATGAAATGACGATGGTGATGGAGCGTTTGGTGGCGTTAAAATGTGATATTTTCACCATTGGGCAATATCTGCAGCCATCCGCAGAACACCTTCCTGTGGAGGAATTTGTCACACCGGAACAGTTTGAAGCCTATCGTCAGGAAGGCCTGGCTCTTGGACTGGTTTTTGTGGAAAGTGGTCCATTCATCCGTAGTTCATATAATGCAGCCAGGGCATTGGAAGCTGTTCGAGGTAAAGGAAGGAGGCTGACTGATGATGAAAAACAATGAACTTTTTGAGTATATTTTCAAGAGAAAATCAACAAGAAAATACAAAATGGAAGCATTACCGGGGGACACATGCAAGGCAATTGAAGAGCAAATGCAAGATGTCATGCCTTTGCAGGAAGAGTTGAAGACGGAGATGAAATTGTTACCCCATGATGCAGTTAAAGGACTTCTGGCCATTAAGGCCCCCCATTACTTGTTGTTCTTTTCTGAAAAAAAGAAAGGGTACCTGGAAAATGCGGGGTATATGTTGCAGCAGATGGACCTGTACCTGTCTTCCATGGAACTGGGCACTTGCTGGCTGGGCATGGCCAAACCCACCAGTGGATTTGAGAACGTGTCATCACTTCCCTATGTCATTGCCATGGCAGTGGGCGCACCAGCAGAACCGGTGCATAGAACCACTGAAGAACAATACAAACGAAAACTGAAAGTGGAGATTTGCTCCACCACCCACCATGGGGACATGATTGAAGCAGCCCGGTTGGCACCTTCTGCCACCAACAGCCAGCCTTGGCGTTTCAGAACAACACGGTCAGCAATTCACGCTTATCGAGTCAATGTGAGTCTGTTAAAGGCATGGTTGTATGAAAGGATGAACAAAATTGACATGGGGATTGCCTTATGTCACCTGGAACTGGCAGCGGAAGCGGAAGGATTCCGGGTGACATTCCTCCAGGATGAAGAAGCCGTAGAGGACCGACCTCTGGGGACCCAGTACACCATAACCCTTCAATTGGAAAAGAAAAATGATTCTTTACAGCAATAAACCAGGTGTAATAGCACAACTTCAAAGGGTTGAAGAAGGATTGTTGGTGAAGGAGGAGCAGGAAGGAAAGGATGTCTACTATGGTGGCAGCCAGCAGTGGTTGCAGACACAAAATGGGCAGCATGGCGGCTGTGGCACTGTGACAGGGGCCAACATCCTGGCTTATTTAGCCATGACACAGAAGAACCTGCGGCCGCTGTATGCATACCCTGACCTAAAGTGGATACATTATAAAAAACACCTGGAAGAGGTTTATGAAATCATCAAACCCATTTCACTGGAAGGGGTTTATTACCGGTTGCCTGGATGGCTCCAAAGCAAGATGGTGCCATCATTGGGCATTCCGGGCATTGATTTTTTCTCAAAAAGAATGTGCCGCTTTGCCGCGAAAAGAGGAAAGACGCTGCAGCCAGTCTGGTTGGATACAAAGGCAAGGCCTTCTTACAATACAAGTTTACACTTGTCCATGGACAACGCCGTAAGGTACCTAAAGCAGGGGATTGACAGTGGATGTCCCGTGGCCATGCTAAACGGACTGAATCCCTCCTTACGAAAAGTTCAATACCCACGGTCTGAAAAAACACCTTTATTGGCGGCAGGGAACTTTCAGCGTCACTGGGTTGCCGTCACGGGGCTGTACAATGATGAGACATCCGGAGACATTCACATGGAGGTTTCTTCCTGGGGTTATAAAGCAACACTAATCCTTCAGGAATTTTGGGGCAGAGGCTACACAGGGTTCATTTATTTCAAGGATATTTCTTCTTAAGCAGCGTTAAGAGATCACTAAAAATACCGTAAGCTGTTTGTTCAATTTCCGGATGACGTTCCACCACGCAGATTTCACCCATAAGATCTGTTTGAAGACACAAGAGGGAGGTCGTGGCATCAATGGTGCTGAAAATGTCATTCATTCGGATCCAGACTGGATGAACCCTGCCCATTACATGGCCGTTTTCAAACCAGCCTTCACACAACAGCTTGATCTTAAAGCCCTGATCCCGGGCTTTTTTGATTTCTTCCGGTGTAATATGGGTGATACCTGTGCGCTCAATGTCAGGTGGAGTAATTTGGCCGTTCATTAATGTGTTTAGCAAGGCACTGGTCTTAGCGGCAGCGTCCCATCCATCCACGTCAAGTGACGGGTCAGCCTCTGCAAAACCTCTCCGCTGGGCTTCTTTTATGGTTTCGTCATAGGAAGATCCATTTTCCAATTCTTCCAGAATAAAATTGGTGGTGGAGTTGAGTATGCCCTTGAAGGACAATACCTGACAGCCAGGCAATGTTTCATTCACCAGGTTAAACACAGGTGTGCCATCCATCACAACGGTTTCATGAAGCAAAAGCCTGTTCTGGGCTTCAGCCAATTTTTTGAGGCGTGAATAATCCCAGGCGATGGGGCCCTTGTTAGCAGTGATGACATGCATTCCTTTTAACAGAGCTGTTTCAATATGACTGATGGCAGGCTGACCGTCTAGAATGGAAAGGGTTGTCAGTTCCAGCAACACATTTGCATCAGAACCCTCGATGATGTGCAGGGTGTCGTGTGTGGAGTATTGAGGGTTGTCCCTGGAAAATGAACCTGAAGCAGTCATTTCTTCCATGGCCCGCACCAGGTTAATACCCCCAGGGTCCAGCAATGAGCCTTTGGATCGACCGGCAATACCTGTGATGCGAATGTCGGTGTTGTAGTCCTTGAGGATCCGTTGGTGTTGTTGCATCAACATGTGACAGAAGGCTTTGGAAGCGCTGCCAAAACCTGCGATACAAAGAGATACCTGTTGAATCATAAAATCATCTCACTTTCTTGGGAATAAAGAATCCCGTTTGTAAACATACCCTATTCAACCAGCGTTTATTCCATTCGAATGTCCTGAATTCTGTGATATACTGGAGAAAATAATAAATCTAATGAGTTGAAACGGGCAACAGACCGCTAAAAACAAGGATAAACAAAGAAGGTGGAGCAGGATGAAACACATATTGGTGGTGGACGATGAAGCCCGCATCAGAGAATTGATTCGGGAACATTTGGAAGCCCAGCCATACCTGGTGACTGAAGCTGTTGATGGGAATGATGCACTGGAAAAATTCAAAGAAAACCCTGACCTGTACAATGCCATGATCCTGGATGTTATGATGCCCCATTTAGATGGCTGGACAGTGTGCAGAGAGGTGAGGCGAGTGTCTGACCTCCCTGTCATTATGTTGACAGCCAGGGGCGAAGAATATGACAAACTTTTCGGCTTTGAACTGGGGGTTGATGATTATTTGGTAAAGCCTTTTAGCCCAAAAGAATTAATGGCCAGGCTAAATGCAGTGTTACGGCGAGGCCGGAAGGTGGACAATGGGGAGGCAGAAGACCGGGTGGTTGTTGACGGGCTGAAAATTGATTTTCCCTCCCGTCAAGTAACAGTCGATGGCAACATCATCAAGTTGACACCAAGGGAATATGAATTGCTCCAGTATTTGGCCCGGCACCCTAACCAGGCTTTTTCAAGGGAGCAGCTGTTGAACCAGGTGTGGGGTTATGACTTTTACGGTGATGATCGAACTGTGGACACCCACATTAAAATGTTGCGGGAAAGCCTTCAGAGTTACAAAAATCACATTGTCACTGTGTGGGGACACGGTTACAAATTTGAAGTGGAGGAGAAAAAATGAAACATCTGTCCACTAAAATGATGTTAGGGTTGCTGGTGTTGGTGCTGATCACCATCAGCTTACTGTGGTTTTACCAGATTGTTTTTCTGGAAGAAAACTATATGAGTAAAAAAATCGAAGGAATCGAGGGTGAATTGCAGGCTGTTTATGCCGATGAAACCCTGGAGACAGATGCACAGTTGAATGATGCGCTGGATGAATTATCTTACCGATATAATTTAATCATTGAAAGGGTCAGTTACGCTGGTGATACGTTGTACGCCACCAGCTCAATGATGGGATCAATGATGCAGGGCATGACACGTTCCATGGGAAGAATGAACCCCCGTTTCCAGATTATGCAAGAAGCCATGGGAGGGGTAGTGGGACGCCTTGAAACCCAGCACACCCGTTTTCAGTCAGATGTGATGTTGCTAAGCATGCCGGTGGAACGAACTGAAAGTAACGGGGAAGTGCTTCTGGTCACCATGCCCCTGGAGTCCGTGGAAGAGACGGTGGCACTGCTGAAAGAACAATTAATGCAGGTCACCTTGGTGCTGACGGCATTAACAGTGATCATTGGCGTCATGCTTGCAAGAATTGTGGTTAAGCCCATATCGTTACTGACAGAAGCTGCAAAGGAAATTGCCCAGGGCAGGCTTGACACTCATGTACCGGTCAAAAGCAGGGACGAAATAGGCCAGTTGACGGAGACCTTCAATGAAATGGCGGTGAAACTGAGCCAGATTGAAGAAATAAGACGGGAATTCATTGCCAATGTTTCCCATGAGTTACGCACCCCTTTAAGTTTAATCCAGGGGTATGCTGAGACCATCCGGGACTTGAGCGGAGATCATCCGGAAAAGAGAACAAAACATGCAGGAATCATCTTGGACGAAAGCCGGAGACTAAGTGATATTGTGGATGATATGCTGCACCTTTCCAGGCTGCAGTCCGGGTCCATGGACATGGAAGTGGAGCCGGTCCAGCTGGCGGAGATCATCAAAAAAGTGGGAAACTCTTTCCTTCTCTTGGCGGAAAACAACGGCATACAGCTGACCCAGACCATTTCTTCCGAAAGCCTTGTCATGGCAGATTCCAGGCGAATAGAACAGGTGCTTGTGAATTTGGTGGGCAACGCTTTTCATTATACCCCGAAGGGTGGAAGTATTTCCATTGTAACAACGGAAGAAGAAGGACAGGTCAGGGTGAGTATTGCAGACACTGGCAGCGGTATTCCCCAGGAAGAGTTGGAACAGATTTGGGAAAGATATTATCGCTCTAACCATCATCATCCAGGCAGCTTTCAAACAGGTTCAGGATTAGGCCTGGCCATCGTTAAAAACATATTGGAAAGCCACGAAGCACTTTACGGGGTGGAAAGCCAGGAAGGTGAAGGGACAGTTTTCTGGTTTAAACTAAAGGTGAAAGCGTAACAGATGTCGTACCAGTTATAAGCGGTGGCAGTTATCGGATAAACCGGGGTAAGCAAGATGGCCATGTTTTTTCCGATTTGTGCAGGATGCCGAAGGGTATAAGCATAGCATATTTAACATGAACAAGATGATTGAACCCGGAGAAATCTGTATGATAAAGAGATAAAAGATCAAACCATTGATCGAAGGGAGCTGCGCCTATGATTAAGAATTATGTGATTGACACCAATGTGATGATCCACGATCCCCTATTTTTGTATAATTTCCAGGACAACCATGTGGTTCTGCCTTTAGTGACGGTGGAAGAGCTGGATGGACTTAAAAAAGCCAGTGGCATGGTTGGCTATCATGCACGACAGGTATTAAAGGAGCTTAATAAAGTGAGAGAGTGGGGCAATTTTGTGGATGGAATTCCGTTGCCCAATGGTGGAAAAATCAGGATCGAAATGAACAGAGCGAATGTGTTGAATCTCCCGGAAGGCATTGACACAAAAAAGAATGACAACCGCATACTGTCCATTGCAAAAAGTATTTCTGATGAGGAACAGGACCGACCCACGATCTTAGTGACCAAGGACATGTGCATGACGGTAAAAGCCGATGCATTGGGACTAAAAGTGGAAGACTATGAAACAGATAAAGTAAGAACAGAAGACCTGTACCAGGGATTCAGCGAACTCATGCTGCCCTCTTCTCAGATCAACCAGATTTTTCAGGGAGGAATCACCATGCCGGATTTCTTCCAGGAACCGGTGTACCCTAACCACTTTTTCCACATTAAGAGCCAGGACCAGTCTGGCCACGAAATACTGGCCAAACTGAAAAAAGAAATGATAGTTCCTTTGGAATATGTCAATGAATACACTTGGGGAATCAAACCCATCAACCGGGAACAAAAAATGGCCATGGAGCTTCTCCATGACCCTTCCATTCATTTCGCCAGCATAATGGGAGGAGCAGGCAGCGGAAAAAGCATTTTAAGCATCGCCTATGCATTACAGGCAGTACTGGAAAAAGGGATGTTCCGAAAAATTATTTTTGTACGACCGGTGGTACCTGCTGGAAACGACATAGGCTTTTTACCGGGTGAAGAGCGGGAAAAACTCAAACCATGGATGCAAGCTTTTTATGATGCCGTGGATAACCTGTTTGACCTGAAACAAAAAAACAAGTTGGAAGGAGCCCCTCAGACTTATCGAAAAGGTGAAAAACCGGACTTTTCCGTGGAACACTTTATCAGCACCTACATGGACGCAGGGGTGTTGGAAATGAAAACCTTTAATTACATGAGAGGGCGCACACTGGCCAATGCACTGGTGATTGTGGACGAAGCCCAGGAAACAACACCTCATTTGGCTAAACTGATGTTAACAAGGGCGGGCGAAGGAGCAAAGTTTCTATTTCTGGGGGATCCGTCTGATAACCAAATTGATAACGTACTGGTGGATTCCAAATCAAACGGACTTGTTTACACTGTTGACAAGATGAAAGGTTTTGATATTACAGGGCACATCACATTGCGCCAGGTTGAACGCAGTCCCCTGGCACAATTGGCAGAGAAGCATATGTAATGCCGCAAATCATCGAAAGGGGTGGCTGAATGGATAGTATATACCTGTTAAACCGTGGCATTTGGCTGTTATCATTGTCTGTATGTTTTTCCATTGTACTATTGTCAGTTCAACACCCATACCAGCACCAACTGGTGGTCAGAAGAGCCAGATTGTACGTTGTACCCTTGACCATATTTGTAATGAATGCCTTGCATTTGACACCTGGTTTTAGCATTGAATTGGTGTACTGGCTGGGGGAATCATTGTTTTTGATTCTGGTAATTTTTGCTTACTGGGAATCGGCCAGGTTTTTGGAGAAACCTGTTGGTGCATTATTGTTTTTGCCAGCCGTCACGGCAGGTTTGGTGTGGCTCTTGCATGCCCAGGCTGCCCAGTTGATGAACGAAATTCCCTTGGTCCATTATGTCTGGACCATTCTCTTTCCACTGGTGATTCTCTATTGGCATAACAAACAAAAAAAGATTGAAAGAAGGTTCTTTTTCTACGGCACATTCATATTAACCCTATCCTATGGTGTACAGTTTTTCGGTAAATCTGTTTATTTACCCGAAGTGTCAGTGTTATTGAAAATCACAGCCTATGTTTTATGGACGGCTCATTTTGCCCTGATCGCCAGAACAGAGACGTTGACATATAAGCAGGATTTGATTGATTTAGAACGAAAAATGGACCGAACCGCCTTCTACGCTGCTAAAAAAAGGGAATCTGAGATTGCCAGAACACATCAGAACATCCTGGAAACAGCTAAAAAGGATGGCCTGACAGGCGCCTTTAACCGGATTAGTATCATGGACATGATTGAAGAAACCATCCGCATGAAAAAGGAGGGGGCTTTCTCTATTCTCATGTTCGACATCGATAAATTTAAATACATAAACGACAATTTTGGCCACGTGGTGGGCGACATGGCCTTAAAGCAACTGGCCAATGTAGCCGATGGTGTGATCCGGGGAGAAGACCGGTTCGGCCGTTATGGCGGGGATGAATTCATTGTGTTACTGCCATCCCTGAACCTGCCGGAAGCCAGAATTGTGGCTGAACGCCTCAGGGAACGAGTGAGTGATATTAAAGACCCTTCCTTTACTATTTCCATTGGTATTGCAATTTATCCCAAGGATGCCACCTCGGTAACCAAATTAATTGAAATAGCCGACAAGGGCATGTATAGATCCAAGGGAAAAGGCGGTAATGCAGTATCTCATGTGGACGTTTTTTAAGATGAATAGGTGGCCGATGACAATGTGAGGAGGCATGACATTGGGAAAATGGCAGCATGTTTTGTTTGACTTAGACGGTACGTTGACAGATTCAAAACCAGGAATCGTCCGAGGGGTTCAGCAGGCACTAATGCATTTTGGCATTAACGAACCAGACCTGGACCAGTTGGAATGTTACATTGGACCTCCTTTGCTGGATTCCTTTATGACGGTGCATGGTCTTACAGGAGACCAGGCGAGAGAAGCCATCACAGTTTACCGAAAATACTATTCCGCCATGGGCATTTACCAGCACCAATTGTATCCTGGTGTGGAAGAGATGCTTAGAGATGTTAAAGCTGAGGCCAGAGCACTTTACGTTGCAACATCAAAACCCACCCCTTTTGCAGAAATCATGTTAAAGGAACATGGTCTTCTTACCCTTTTTACAGGTATTTATGGAAGCTTCCTCGATGGGAGACGGACAGATAAAGCTGAAGTGATTCAGGCTGTCATGAAGACGCATCATTTGAAGCCAGTGGACACAGTGATGGTGGGTGACAGAAGTCACGACGTGTTGGGTGGAAAGAAAATGAAAATTCCAGTTATTGGCGTGTTGTATGGCTACGGATCGCCGGAAGAGTTGTTACAGGCGGGGGCGGTTTCCCTGGCGAAAAATGCCCAGGAACTGAAACATTTTATATGCGAACACGTATAAACAATTGCAGAGAGCACAACTGAAATACCGGCTGTCAGCCGGTATTTTTGTTGGAAATTATACTTGTAGAGGAGTGGCACAATGTGGGAGAAAATCCATGATAAAGTTGAATCCATTTTTGAAGTGAAGCAGACAAAATACACGGGCAAGCGAATCTTCCTCACCTTTGGTTTAATCGTCTTAATGGCCTTTAGCTTACCATTGTATTTCAGGCATGAAGAGAAAGTACACCAGGCATATGCTGCAGAATACCAGCAGGTAAAAGAGTGGACAGACACTTATTACCACCAGAAAGGAAACTACCCCCTGGGTCAGCGGGTGACACTGGAGGATGAAAAAGACTTGTCAGCTTTTTTCCATGAGTACAACCTAAATACGGCAAGGGACTTGTATTACCTGGATCATAAAGAAGCGCCTCAACTGGATGGGCTGAAATACACCTATGTCATTGACGGGGACAATGGGGCCTTGTTCACCACAGAATTCGTCATTTACCGCATGCGGCGGATGCACATTCCCGGGCACTAATTTGTTCATCAAAAATGAAAAGCCATGAAACCTCCCACAGGAATGTTTCATGGCTTTTTTTAATAATGTTAATGAGCTTCACCAAGATAGGCTTTTTTAACCTCTTCATTCACCAGAAGTTCCTGACCGGAACCTTCCAGCTTGATCATGCCTGTTTCGATGACATAGCCTTTGTCCGCAATTTTAAGAGAAACGTTTGCGTTTTGTTCGATAAGCAGGATGGTGACACCCTGGCTGTGAATTTCTTTAATGATACTAAAAATGTTTTTCACAATTAATGGCGCCAGTCCCAGTGAAGGTTCATCCATCATCAACAGCTTAGGACGTGACATCAGGGACCTTCCCACGGCCAACATCTGCTGCTCGCCTCCGGAAAGTGTGCCTGCCAGTTGCCAGTTACGTTCTTTTAGAATGGGAAACAGTTCGTAGACCCAGTCCCGGTCTTTCTCAATTTCCTTGGTGTCATTTCGACAGTAAGCACCGATTTTCAAGTTCTCCAAAACCGTTAAATCAGGAAAGATCTTTCGTCCTTCTGGTACCAGGGTAATGCCTGTACGCACCATGTCCTTTGTGGGCACCTTCAACAAGTCTTTTCCTTCGTAGCTGATGGAGCCTGAGACGGGTTTTACCAGGCCCACAATTGATTTAAGGGTTGTGCTTTTACCGGCACCGTTTGCACCTATCAAAGCAACGATTTTTCCGGGTTCAACGGTTAGATTAATACCCTTGAGTGCCTGGATACCTCCATAGGCCACCACCAGGTTATTGATTTCAAGCATCTTCGTCCACCCCCAGGTAGGCCTGTATGACCCGTTCATTATTCTGAATCTCCATAGGTGTTCCCTCTGCAATGGTAACACCATAATCCAGTACGTAAATTCGTTTCGAAATATCCATGACCACCTGCATATGATGTTCAATCAATAGAATGGTTAAATCAAATTCATCCCGAATATTTTTGATAAAATGTGTTAAATCTTCTGTTTCCTTGGGGTTCATGCCGGCAGCAGGCTCGTCCAGCAATAATAGTTGGGGATCTGTGGCCAGGGCGCGGGCAATTTCCAATTTTCGCTGCAATCCATAAGGCAGACTGGAAGATTTTTCCTTTGCCAGATTGGACAGACCAACTTTTTCCAACAGAAACGCAGTTTTTTCAAGGATGTGTTTTTCCTCTTTTTTGTATCCGGGTAATCGAAACATTGCCTGGTACAGGTTAGCGTTTAAATGTAAGTGCTGGGCAATGAAGAGGTTGTCCTCAACCGTCAAATCTTTAAACAAGCGTATGTTTTGAAAAGTACGGGCCATCCCCTGTTTTGTAATCAGGTGAGGTTTTAATCCGGTGATGTTTTTACCTGCAAATTCAATGGTTCCCTGTGTGGGTTTGTACACGCCGGTGATCATGTTAAAGGCAGTTGTTTTACCGGCACCATTTGGTCCGATCACAGCAATGATTTCACCTTGGGCAATGTCCAGGGATAACTCGCTAACGGCGGTCAGACCTCCGAATTGCATAGTGATGGCATTGGTTTTAAGAAGCGTCATTTAGAAGACACCCCCTTCTTGGAAAAGCGTTTTTCAAAGAATTGAAAGAGGCGGTTCCAAGACAATTCGTTGGTACCCATTAAACCTCTTTGGAAGAAAATAACAACAATCATTAACATGGTTGAAAAAACCACCATACGGAGTCCCGGAATGCCTGCCATTTGTATGGGTCCAATGTTGATGGCTTCATCCAGCACCCGGAGGGTTTCCAGGCCGGAGGTGACGATAAAGGCAGAAATTACGGACCCGGTCATGCTGCCCATACCACCAAGCACTACAACCAGCACGACATTGAAGGTAAGTATAAACCGAAACATCAGTGGATTGATGGCACCCTGGAGGCTGGCCAGAAGGCCGCCCCCCACGCCTGCAAAGAAAGCGCCGATGACAAAGGCCAGGACTTTATGTTTAAAGAGACTAATCCCCATACTTTCTGCAGCAATTTCATCCTCGCGAATGGACTTAAAGGCTTTCCCATAACTGCTGTTCACAATGGCGAACATCAGGTAAAGGGTTAACAGTGCAATGCCATAGCTCCACCATAAATTGGTGGTACCAGGGATTGATTTAAGGCCCAGGGCACCGTTGGTGATGCTTTGTGTATTGGTGATGACAATGCGGATAATCTCAGAAAACCCTAGAGTGGCAATGGCCAGGTAGTCACCCCGAAGACGCAGCACAGGAGCACCGATGATAAAAGCAACAAAGGCTGCAAAGAACCCGCCGATGGTGATGGCTACGGGGAAGGGTAAAGTAATGTTGGCCAAAATAGGCACGATGGGTTCAAGAAAAAAGTTTTGTTCTTTTACAGCCGGCGGCATGGTTAAGAGAGCCGTGGCATAGGCACCAACGGCCATAAAACCCGCATGGCCCAAAGAAAACAGACCTGTTATGCCATTAATCAAATTAAGGCTCATGCCTAATATGGCATAAATGGCACAAAGGTTTAATACACGGATATTGTAAGAGCCCAGGTTTCGATTGGCGTACACCAAGAACAGGATAAGCACCAGAATGGCCGCCAAATTCAACATCATATTCCTTTTTTTCGGATTCATGGCTACACCTTCTCTGCTGTTTTTTCGCCCAAAAGACCAGTGGGCTTAACCAATAAAATGACGATCAGTAAAACAAAGGCAAAGGCGTCACGGTACCCGGTAAGACCAGGCAGGAAGGCGATAAGCATAATTTCGCCAACACCCAGGATGAAGCCTCCCAATACGGCGCCAGATATGTTGCCAATACCCCCAACAACAGCAGCAATAAAGCACTTTAGACCGGGTATAAGACCCATAGTGGGAACAATCTGTGGGAATTTCATGCCCCACATGATACCGCCAAAAGCAGCTAAAATGGAGCCAATGGCAAAGGTAACCGTAATGGTTTTGTTTACGTTAACACCCATCAGACGCGCTGTGTCGTGGTCTTTGGAAACAGCACGCATCCCCAGACCTGTTTTGGTTTTTTGAATGAGAAAATGAAGGCCTATCAGTAAGATGATGGTTGCAACAGGAATGTACAACGTGAGTGCCTGCAGTGATATATTCCCAATGCGAATGACTTTTGTGAACATAGGTACAGTTGGAAAAGCTTTGGGACGTCCGCCAAAGATCACCACTGCCAGGTTTTGGAGAAAGAAGGAAGCTCCGATGGCGGATACCATAATGGTAATTCGTGGAGAGTGTCTCAGAGGTTTATAAGCTGCCCGCTCCACCAACATTCCCAGTGCCGCTGTTACGAGAACGGCTACCAGAAAGGTCATGTACCAGGGAAGAGAAAAAATGGCAATGCCGTAAAATGCAAAGTATAATGACATCATAAATATTTCCCCGTGGGCAAAATTGATCAAACGAAGTATTCCATACACCATGGTGTAGCCAATGGCAATGAGGGCATAAAGACTGCCCAGGGAAATGCCATTGGTGAGGTATTGCATAAACAGATCAAAAGACATTGCGTCACCATCCGATCTTTATTCGATAATCTTCTAAAAACATGGACCAATCATAGAGATGCTTCCCTTCCGTTGGGAAGGGAAGCAATCTGTTACATAACATAAGATGAATATTCTATCTGCTTATAGGACTATTCAGGCGAAACGGTGTCCAAATAAGTGAAAGCTCCGTCTTGAACAGTTTTGATAACGGCATTCTTTTCAGCATCACCGTCTGCGTTCAGCGTGATCATACCGGCAGCACCAGGGAATCCGTCTGTGGCAGCGATGGCTTCACGGAGGGCTGGACCATCAGTTGTGCCGGCGCGCTCAATGGCATCCAAGATTAAGATATAGGCGTCATACCCAAGGGCGGTTACAGCAGCAGGTTCTTTGTCATACTTGGCCCGGTAAGCGTCCAGGAAGACCTGGGTCTCATCCGTCAGAGGAGCGTCAGCGTCAAAGAATGTTGAAAAAACAACGCCTTCAACGTTTTCCTGGCCGATTTCAATGAATTCTGGTGTTTCCCAAGTGTCGCCGCCAATGAAAGGAATTTCGATACCAAGGGTTTTAGCCTGGCTGATGACCAGTGCAGATTCAGTAAAGTTACCAGGTGCAAAGATGACATCCGGGTTCTGGTTACTGACGTTCAACAACTGAGAAGAGAAATCCTGGTCACCGGTTTGGTAGTCAGAAATAGCAACAACAGCATCGGGATCCCCTGTAAGTTCTACGAAGGCATCTTCGAAGAAGCTGGCAAGACCGACGGCATAGTCGTTGGATACTTCACGAATAATGGCGGCTTTTCGCGCACCTAAGTTGTTATAAGCATAGTTGGCCATAACAACACCCTGGAATGGGTCAATAAAGCATACACGGAAGTAGTAATCGTTGCCCTGTGTCACCAATGGGTTGGTAGCAGAAGCGGCCACTGCAGGAACCTGTGCAGTTTCGAAGATTGGTCCGCCAGCCATGGAAAATCCACTGCCCCAGCTTCCAATGACAGCCACAACGTTTTCACGTTCGATCAGGCGGGAAGCTGCATTGGCTGCTTCAACAACGTCTGAACGGTTATCAACGACAACAAATTCAACGGGTCTTCCAAGAACAGTCGGGTACAGTTCATTGGCAAGTTCAACACCTTCAACCTCAAGGGCACCACCTGCTGCATTGGCGCCGGTCATAGGCTCGAAGACACCAATTTTAATGACATCACCTTCTGCTGCGGGTGTCTCTCCGTTTTCTGTTTCAGTTTCACTTTCTTCAGGCGCTTCCGGTGCAGGAGCAGGACTTCCACAGCCGCTCAGTACCAATGAAAAACTTAAAAGCAGAATCATGATGACTAACAAACTTTTCTTCATATTATTTCCCCCTTTGTGTTCTTGATGTGTACAAACGTCTTTCTTATTTGCCACCACATAATTATATCTCATCATTATCCATTTGACAAAAGATTTTTAATGAAGATGACATAACTTTCTGTTAAGAGGGGTTGTGAGGAGTAGTAGGTGGGGTATCAGTCATAATGGGAATGAGTATGGTATGATGTTAAAGATCAAGAGGTGATCTCCGATGAAAACAATAAAAACACAACATGCGCAGGAAAATCACGTGCTGGCCCAGGACATTTACAATCCTGAGGGAAGCTTGGTGTATAACAAGGGAACAGCTTTGAGCGTTTTTGTACGCACCAGCACATTTCTTGAAGGTTATGAAACCATTGAAGTGTATGAAGACAAAACAGAATACCTGGTGGAAGAAGTCATTCGGTCGGACCTGCAGCAAAAAACCGTCCAGCAATTGCGCCATCTTGAAAAAATTACAGGACTTGAGGACCAGGGGCCTGAGGACATTCGGCTGAACATCATTCGCGCCATGGTGGGTTCTGTGGTGGAGGATTTTTTTAATGAAAGAATTGTGATGGAAAAACTGGTAAACATGAGGGATGTCCATGAATATCTTTACCAGCATTCCGTAGGGGTTATGATCACCTCTCTCTTGCTGGGCACCAGTATGGGCCTTGAGAGAGAGGCCCTTAGAAACCTTGGCCTGGGGGCTATCCTGCACGATATCGGGATGCTCTTTATTCCGGCACATATCATGAACAAGGAAAAGCTCCTGGAGGAGGAGTATGGTCTCATTAAAAAACACCCAGTCCTTGGCTATGAATTTCTTGTAAAACACACACAATTAAGCAATGAAATACTGTCGCCGGTGTTGCAACATCAGGAAAGATGGGACGGTTCAGGGTATCCGGATGGGTTAAAGGCTGATGAAATATCCCTTTATGGGCAGATTATCGGATTGGCCGACATGTTTGATTCCATGACATCGAACCGCATTTACCGCAAAGCTTATCCAGTGTCAGAAGCCTATGAGTACATTATGGGAGATGCTGGACAACAGTTTAATCCACAGTTGATCCAGGCTTTTGTCACCAATATCAATCCTTACCCACCCAACACCCTGGTAGAATTGAACGACGGCAGTGTGGGCGTTGTGATCAGAAGCAACAGTCCTTTTCATACCCGGCCTTTGCTAAAAATCGTGAAAGGGTCTCTTAAAGGTAAGGAAATTGACTTGCTTATACAGCGAAACCTGGTGATCGTTGCCACCATCAGCAGCACAACAACCTCAGAAAAAGAAAAATGATGCGTTCCATTACTTTTTCATGACAGGGATGGGCAACGTCAGGTATTTGTGATAAAATATGGAAGCAATAAGCGGTGTAGTCATCGGATAAAAGTGGTCAATATTTGGATTGTGTGGTGGAAGAATGGCAAAGAAAACGGAAAAACAAAATAAACCCATATCCAAATCCCTTGCAGTCACCTTGATTGCGGGAATCACATTTTTATTGCTGTTTGTTTATGGGACAGCAGGGTTCTTAATGTTTCAGTATTTCAATGAAAACGCCGGCCCAAAACCACAACCGGTTGCAGAACAACCCATGGAAACCGTTTCGGAAGAAATGGATAAAACCCCTGCCAAGGCCAATGGAAATTTACTGCCGCAGCTAGTGCAGCCAGCTTCGGAGAACATAAATGCCTATACCCAGATCGAATCTCCCCTTGAAAAAAGTCTTGAACAGATTGCTTCCTTAAAACGGAGTGTGGTGATGATTGAGACAGAGGATAACCAGGGGTCTGGCGTTGTCATCAGCGACCAGGGACATGTAGTCACTAACTTTCATGTGATTGAGGCGTCACCGTATATGACAGTGGCAACGGTGGAAACGCCAACAGGAGAACTGATACACCGGGAACTGATGTTGTTGGGCTATGACATAAAGAAAGACTTGGCGCTGCTGCAGTTTAAAAACAGAAGAGATTTGCCGCTGCAGCCCCTTCCCATGGGCAGCATTGAAAGTATATCAGAAGGGCAGCGCATTGTAACCATCGGCAGTCCCCGGGGACTGATGAACACTGTTTCCGATGGCATTGTATCCGGGATCCGTCGCTTTGATGCGGAGACTTATGTTCAAATATCAGCGCCTATTTCACCGGGCAACTCAGGTGGAGCGCTGCTAAACATGAAGGGTGAACTGATTGGGTTGACAACCTTCAAGATCACGGAATCAGAGAATCTCAACTTTGCTATTTCGGCTGACGACCTTAAACTTTTAATTGATAAAAACCCCCACTGGGTAAATCCTTAAACAGGGTTCTTGGCTTCGGATAAAAAAACCTTGCAATATTAGTCAGGCAGTTGTATAATTAGTGACATCTTTACATAAGAAGTGCGTTGAGAGGGAGAGTAGATCCAATATCCAACTTTTCAGCGAGTCAGGGATGGTGGAAGCCTGGCAGGCGGATGGGATTGAAGAACACCCAGGAGCATTCGACCGAAAAGGAGAATTCCTTAGTAGACTCGAACGGAAGTCCCCCGTTATCGGGAACAGGTATCGAAAAATTTTCTGACAATGTCAGACCGTTTTTCTGTATTGACACGAGTGAGTCTGAAAACCAGACTAATCAGGGTGGTACCGCGGAAATCAAAACCCGTCCCTTGCAACAGGAAACTGTGCAATGGACGGGTTTTTTGTATAAGCGAACCGGCAACACAGATGAGTAACATTTGAAATGATGGGAGGAGAATCGCATATGGAACGAATTTATGTCAAAGAGCTGAAAAAACATTGTGAACAAGAGGTAACAGTACAGGGTTGGGTTCACCGAATCCATGACCTGGGAAGGATAAAATTTATCACCCTAAGGGACAAAACAGGATTGGTTCAGCTGGTGCTGGAAGGTGAGTTGGAAGAAAACCTGCGGTTGGAAGCAGCCGTGACTGTCAAGGGTGTCTGCAGAGAAAATGAAAAAGCAACCGGTGGTTATGAAATACAAGTGACATCCCTGCAAATTGTGGGTAAGGCTAATTATGAAGTATTACCTTTTCCTGTAAACAAAGAGGAATCAGTACACCTGGAAACCAAGTTGGATCACAGAACCATCAGTCTTCGACCGGCAAAAGTCAGGGCACCTTTTGTAATACAGCAAGCCATTGTTGAAGCCTTTCGCAGTTATCTGTCGACCAGACATTTTTCAGAAATTCACACCCCTAAGATTCTTGCAGCAGGCACAGAAGGCGGTTCTGAAATGTTCACAGTGTCATATTTTGATACCAGGGCCTTTCTTGCCCAAAGTCCCCAATTCTATAAACAAATGATGGTGGGAGCCGGATTCGAAAGGGTTTTTGAAATCGGTCATGCCTACAGGGCTGAATTGCACAACACCTGGCGTCATTTGAATGAATATGTGAGCCTGGATTTTGAAATGGGGTTCATCGAAAGCGAACATGATATCATGAACATGGAAGAAGGTTTCATGAAAATGTTGATCCCTTACCTACAGGAACACTGCAGTGAGGAGCTTGATATGTTGGGAGCTGTGTTGCCAACCGTCAGGGACATTCCCCGTATGCCTTTGGCAGAGGCGCAGCAAGTACTGTTGGAAGAATATGGAAAACCATCACCCCCAGGAAACCTTGATGCAGAAGGTGAAAGCCTTCTGGCTGAATACATTATGAAGAAATACGACAGTGAATTTGTTTTCATCACTAAATACCCAACGGCTAAACGGCCTGTCTATACCATGCCCTATGAGGATGACCCGTCGGTTACCAGAAGCTTTGATTTGCTCTTCAGGGGCCTTGAAATCACCACGGGTGGCCAACGGATTCATGATTACCATCATCTGATGGACAACATGAAAAAATTCAACCTGGATCCAACAGAGTTCTCATTCTACACAGAAAGCTTCCGTTATGGCATGCCACCCCATGGAGGGCTGGCCATCGGTTTGGAAAGGATTACCATGAAATTATGCGGGCTGAGCAATATACGTGAAGCCACGTTATTACCCAGAGACCTTAAAAGATTAACACCTTAGTGAGAGCGACAAAGGCCAATAAGTGATAAAACCTTTTGAAGGAGGCATGTATATGAGAATAAAAACAGAGGAAGTTATGAAGGTGGCAAACCTTGCCCGGCTTTCCCTGACAGAAGAGGATGCCCAGGTCTACACCCGTGAATTCGACAATATCCTGGAACATTTTGCCGTGATAGATGAATATGATCTGTCCAGCGAGGCTGTTACGCTTGAAGTTGAACAAAAAGACGCACCCTTACTGCGGGATGACTTGCCAAGGCTTTTTGAAGAACAGGAAAAGCTTCATAAAAACGTAAAGGAAATGAAAGATGGGTTCATTGTTGTGCCCAAAATACTGGAATAGGAGGTGGTGACATTGGTGAAAACAGTAATGACCCTGGATGAATACCAACAGCTGTTCCTTAACAAACAGGCTTCTGCCAGGGAACTTGTTATGGAAACATTTGCCCGGATTGATAAAGTGGAACCATCCGTGAAAGCCTACCTCACCCTGTGCAGGGAGTTGGCCTTGGATCAGGCGGATAGACAAGACAAGAAACTGGCGGATGGCAAGGAAACCGGCAAACTGTCAGGCGTGCCGGTGGCCTTGAAAGACAACATGTGTACCGACGGAATCAAAACCACTTGTGCTTCACGGATTCTGGAAGATTTTGTGCCGCCTTACAATGCCCAGGTGACAGATTTATTGAACGATGCAGGCGCCATGATCGTGGGAAAAACCAACTTGGATGAGTTTGCCATGGGTTCGTCCACGGAGAATTCTGCCTTTCAACTGACCTCCAACCCCTGGGATTTAACCAGGGTGCCAGGTGGTTCATCCGGAGGATCTGCTGCAGCTGTGGCTTCGGGCACCGTTCCCCTGGCCCTGGGCTCAGACACTGGCGGGTCCATCCGGCAGCCAGCTTCCTTCTGTGGTGTGGTGGGGTTAAAACCCACCTATGGCCTGGTGTCCAGGTATGGGTTGGTAGCCTTTGCGTCTTCTCTGGATCAAATTGGACCGTTTACCAGGAACGCCAGGGATGCGGCGTTGGCACTGGATGTGTTGGCAGGTCATGATGAGAAGGACGCCACAAGCCTTCAGTACAAAGCAGCCTCTTCCTATACAAAAGACCTTGAACAGCCCTTGAAAGGGATGAAAGCGGCGTTACCAAAGGAATATATGCAGGAAGGAATTGACCCGGAAATCAAACAGGTTTTGTTGGAAACAGCCGCTCTCCTGGAAACCCTGGGGGTGGATGTGGATGAAGTATCCCTGCCTTATTCAAAAGCAGGGTTGTCCGCCTATTATTTGATTTCATCGGCAGAAGCCAGCTCCAACCTGGCCCGGTTTGACGGCATACGGTACGGGTATCGCCCTGAAGAATTTGATAACCTGGAAGAATTAATGGTGCGGTCACGGTCAGAAGCCTTTGGCAGTGAAGTGAAACGGCGGATCATGTTGGGCACCTATGCCTTGAGTTCAGGGTATTATGATGCCTATTATCACCGGGCACAGCTGTTAAGAAACCGTATCCGCCAACAATTTGTTGAGCTGTTCAGCCGCTATGACCTGGTGCTGGGGCCGGTGACACCTTCCCTTCCCTTCGTGAAGGGTGAAAAAACTGACGATCCCCTGGAGATGTACCTGGGAGATGTGTTCACCGTTGATATTAACCTGGCTGGTCTGCCTGCCATTTCCCTGCCCTGTGGCTTTTCCCAAAAGGGACTTCCCATCGGCATGCAGCTTATTGGTGGCCATTTAGCTGAAAACAAGCTGTTGAAGGTAGCTTATCAGTTAGAACAGCAGATGAATTTAGACCTGGTGAGCCCAGTGGCAAGGGAGGTTTTAAAATGAAGTGGGAAACAGTGATTGGACTGGAAGTGCACGTGGAGCTGGATACCAAAACAAAAATATTTTGTAACTGTCCCACCACTTTTGGGGCAGCGCCAAATCGACACACCTGTCCTGTTTGCATGGGATTGCCCGGTACCTTGCCCACGTTGAACAAGGCCGTGGTGGACATGGCTGTCAAGGCGGGATTGGCCCTGGGTTGCCGTGTGGAAGGATTAAGCAAAATGGACCGGAAAAACTATTTTTATCCGGACCTGCCGAAAGCCTACCAAATATCACAATATGACCTGCCGATCTGTACTGAAGGGGCGGTAAATATTGAGGTGGATGGTAACAAAAAAACCATTCGCATTCACCGTATTCATATTGAGGAAGACGCTGGAAAATTGCTCCACGATGAGTATGAACCCTTTTCGTACATCGATTACAACCGGGTGGGGGTGCCTTTGATCGAAATTGTCTCTGAGGCTGACATGCGATCACCCAAAGAAGCCGTTGATTACCTTCGCGCAGTGCGGGCGATCCTGCAGTATGCAGGTGTTTCAGACTGTCGGATGGAACAAGGGTCATTGCGTTGCGATGGAAACATCTCTGTAAGACCTATGGGGCAGGAGGCGTTGAACGCCAAAGTGGAACTGAAAAACATCAACTCCTTTAAGGAGTTACAAAAAGCATTGGAAAAAGAAGAGAAACGGCAGATTGAACTGTACAGTTTCGGACAGGGAGACCAGGTGGTTCAGGAAACCAGAAGGTGGGACGCTGCCAAGGGACGCACCATCTCCATGCGGTCAAAGGAAGATGCCCACGATTACCGGTATTTTCCTGAACCGGACCTGAAACCCATCGTGGTCAGGGATGAGCAAATAAGTATGATCCTGAAAACGCTACCTGAACTACCAGCGGCAAAAGCACTGCGGTTTAAAGAAGTCTATGCGTTAACAGAAAAAGAAATTGAAGTTTTAACAGCAGAAAAAGCCTTGAGTCATTTTTATGAGGAGACGGTAAAGGCAGGGGCTGATGCAAAAATAAGTGCCAACTGGGTGCTGGGTGATCTGCTGCGTTATTTAAAAGAAAAAGAAATGGAACCTGGGGAACAACAAGTCGCGCCGTCACAACTGGCCACACTCATTGGACTGGTTGAAGCAGGCACCATCAGCGGCACTGTTGGCAAAGAGGTTTTTGCGGTTATGTTTGACACCGGAAAAGACCCGGAAGTGATTGTGGAAGAAAAGGGTTTGAAACAGATCAGTGGAACAGACGAACTCCAGTATATTATTGAGAAGGTCTTAAAAGAGAACCCTGCTTCTGTGGAAGACTATCATGCAGGCAAAAAACAGGCAGTGGGCTACCTCATGGGACAGGTGATGAAAGCCACTGGCGGCCAGGCAAATCCCAGGATAGCAAAGGAAATGCTGGAAGAAAAGTTGAAGGCGTAAACAGGGACACGTTGCGCCCATGACATAAATCCATTACAATAAGGCTGGAAGCTAACTGTATCCGTGAGGGTACGATGCTCTCCGGCCTTTGTTTTACACTAATGTTTGAAGGATGAATTTGATGGCTGATAAAGCACCCCGCACAGAAAAAACCATGAAAAAGAAACGAAAATGGCTGCAGACCCTTCGCAGTATTCTGATCATCCTGGTGCTCATCATGCTGGTGGTCCTGGGAGCTGTCACAGGCACGGCAGTGGCCCTTGTGCGAGGCATTATCACTGAACTTGAACCACTGGACACCTCAAATTTATATGGCATGCTGGAGGAGAGTTCCTTTATTTATTATGAGACAGAGGATGGTGTGGCGTTACTTGAAAAAATTGAAACACCCCTTTACAGGGAAATCATCAATTACCAGGAGATGCCGGCAACACTGCTGAATGCTTTTGTTGCCATTGAAGATGAACGATTTTGGCATCATAAGGGAATTGATATAAGAAGGATTTTAGGAGCAGGTTGGACCAATTTTCGCACAGGATCCCTTCAAGGTGCCAGCACCATCCACCAACAGCTTGCCAAAACCCTTTTTTTATCCCATGAGAAAACCTATACAAGAAAAATCATGGACGCCTATTATGGCATGCAACTGGCCCGGGAACTATCTAAAGAAAAAGTGCTTGAAGTATACCTGAACACCATCTATCTGGGAGCTGGAGCTTATGGGGTGGAGGCAGCTGCACAGGTTTATTTTTCCAAAGAGGTGTCCCAGTTAACCCTCAGCGAAATGGCTTTGCTGGCGGGCATTCCCAGAAACCCCACACGCTATGCGCCAATGAAAACCCTGGAAATGGAAAAGGTGAAACCCCAGGATACCTTGCTGAAGGAAACCGATAATGGGTATGTGTTGGTTTATAACCCAGAAACTGTCCAGCGGCAACGTTTGGTTTTATATAAAATGAGAGAACTTAACTGGATAAGTGAAGAGGAATACCAGGAAGCCCTTGACCAGGACGTATTCTCGCTGCTTAATCCCCCGGAAACCCAGAAAAACGACAACCTGTCCAGCTACTTTGGTGATCTTGTGCGCCAGGATGTACTGGAAAGTCTGCAACAATGGGGATACTCACTTGATGAAGCCCGCCATCTGCTTTACAGGGGAGGGTTGCACATTCACAGCACCCTGAACATGAAACTGCAACAAATATTGGAAGAGACCTTTGATACACCGGAATTATTTCCCGGCACCCAGGCAGACGAGAACGGTAACCTGCTGGTGGACGCTCACGGCAATGTTCAACCACAGGCGGCCATGGTGGTGATGGATTACCGAACAGGCGAAATAAAAGCCCTTATGGGAGGCCGCATGGTTGAAGGGGGCAGACAGATGTTAAACAGAGCACTGGTGCCCAGACAGCCAGGATCTGCCATAAAGCCCCTGGCGGTTTACACCCCGGCCATTGATAAAGGATGGACGCCGGCTTCGATGATTCATGATGCACCGGTTTATTATGACCCCAGCCGGCCGCAACAGGCCTGGCCTGGTAACTGGTACCGCCAGGAATACTTTGGCTGGATGACGCTGCGGGAAGCCCTGCAATGGTCCAGCAATGTGGCCACGGTTAAATTGCTGAATGAAGTGGGAGGAGGCCGCCAGGGTGCTTTTGATGTCATGTTTGATTATTTGCAGCGGTTGGGGATCACCACACTGATCACCCGGGATGATCCTTACCAAGGTGCTGACGGTGGCTTGTTTCACGATGAAACTTTTTCCACTGCTTTAGGTGGTATGACCCTGGGGGTCAGTCCTCTGGAAATGACGGCAGCCTATGGTACCCTTGCCAATGAAGGGGTGTATGCGGAGCCGGTGACTTTTACCCGTATCACAGACCGGGAGGGAAATGTACTGGTGGAAAGGCCTATCAGGCGAGAGCGCGTTTTGACAACACAAAGTGCGTATCTCATGACAGATTTGCTGGTCCACAGCATTACCTATGGCACAGGTGCCAGGGCTAAGCTGGATCCGGCAAACAGCCTGATTCCCGTGGCTGGGAAAACAGGCACCACCACTGATAAAAAAGATGCTTGGTTTGTGGGCTACACCCCATATTATGCAGCATCCCTTTGGATTGGCAACGACAGACCAGAAGAGTTGGCAGACGGCAGCGGCATGGCGGCATCACTTTGGCAGCATATGATGATGAGAATACATGAAGGAATGGACCCTAAGAATTTCCAACGACCACAGGATATTTCTGAAATGACCGTATGCACAACGACAGGATTACTTGCAAACCGTTATTGCCCCAGTCCCCGGTCAGAACGATTCATTCTGGGCACAGAACCAACGGCCACCTGTCATGTGCACAGGGCACCTCCACCACCTCCTCCCCCCAGGTCAGAAGAAACCATGGAAGAAGACACCACAGGAGAGGAACACCCAGATGAAGAAACCTCGGAAGAGGGCGTGGAAGTGGAAGAAAGTGAAACGGAGGAAGTCTTGCAGGGAGAATAAGAGCTCCATGGAAATAGAAAGGACCGTGAAAATGAAAAAAGTGATGACACACGTTAACTACCTGGACCCTGACACCAATGAGTCGAGAAAGGGGAACCTTGTTATTGAGAAAGGCCGTATTGCAGGTTTTACCACTGAACTGATAACGGAGGCAGATGTGACCATCGATGGAAAAGGCTATTGGGTGATGCCTGGGTTTATCGACCTGCATGTTCATTTTCGTGAACCAGGACAGGAAGATAAAGAAACCCTTGCCACCGGTGCCGCCGCTGCTGTTGCAGGCGGCTATACAACCGTTGTCTGCATGCCCAACACCCAGCCGCCCCTGGACAATGGACTTGTGCTCATGGACATGATGCGCCGGGCCAGTCAGCTGCCCTGTAACACCCTGTTCATGGGAGCTGTCACCAGGGGGTTGAAGGGAACAGAGAAGGTTGATTTCAGGGAGTATAGAGGTACATCCGTGGTGGGGGTCACGGATGACGGATTACCGGTGGCTGACGCGGCCATTATGGTGGCAGCATTGCAACAGGCCCGGGAGGAAAAACTATTGGTGGCCAATCATTGTGAAGAGGTAAGCCTTATGTTTGACAGAAGCGTGAACCGGGGGCCTGCTTCCAGAGCCTATGAATTGCAGGGGGTTCCAGGATTGGCAGAAGAGCTGATGGTGCAACGGGACCTGTACCTTGCCAGGGCAACCAACTGTCCGGTGCACCTTCAGCATATCAGTACGGCCGGGAGCGTTGAAATGATCAGGCAGGCCAAAGCAGAAGGCGTACCGGTGACAGCGGAAGCCACCCCCCATCACTTTTCCCTGACAGAGTACAGGGTCATGACCAGGGGTACCATGGCAAAAATGAGCCCGCCACTGCGCAGTGAACATGACATGAAGGCTGTTGCCAAGGGGTTGGCCGATGGCACCTTGGATTGCATCGCAACAGACCATGCGCCTCATACACTGGAAGACAAGGAAAAAGACCTGGTTGACGCAGCCAATGGAGTAGTGGGACTTGAGACCAGTTTTGCAGCATCGCTGACACACTTGGTAGAGGCAGGGTATATGAAACTGCCACGACTGGTGGAATGTCTCAGCACCCGACCGGCAGAAATGCTTGGTTTGAAGAACAAAGGCACACTTCACCAGGGCGCTGACGCTGACCTGGTGTTGGTGGACCTACGGACAAGGCGACCGGTGGATTCATCAACCTTTGCATCCAAGGGCCGCAACACACCTTTCGACCGCATAGCCCTGAGAGGGTGTGTCCACATGACATTGCGCCAGGGTGAAGTGGTCTACACATCATTTCGTGAGAATGATCAACATAAGCAGCAACCGTAAGCTGTTTTGTGAGGAGTGTAAATATTTGGTATAATAAAAGCAACAGACAAAGAGACATAAAGGAGCATGCACATGGCACGAAGAAAGAGAAGAGAGCTGGAAAAGGTGGAAATGATCCATGCGAGAGGCCTGAAGCGTTATATGATCGTCAATGGCATGATCAGCTGGGGGTTCACCACCGGCCTTATTTTTTTAACGTTGCAGAGTTTGTGGCAAAATGGTCTGTCTTTCATTGGTTGGAAGTCAACCTTTAGCTCATACCAGGGCCTTCTGACACTGGCGCTGTTTATGATGGCCGGGCTGGTTTGGGGCAGGTTCACCTGGCCAGTGATTGAAAAGCAGGTAAAAAACAAAGTCAGCGGCAAAACCGCTGCAAGGAGGAATAAAAAATGATTGTGGGACATAAAAAAGATGTGGAGAAGAAAGTTGTCACTCATCCAGAAGCCAAAGACGCCACCATGCAGGTATTAATTTCACCCGCTGAGGGTTGGGAAGGTCACGTGATGCGAATTTTTGAAGTGGCACCGGGAGGTCACACGCCAAAGCACCAGCATCCATGGCCTCATATCAACTACATTATTAATGGGAAGGCCACCCTTTTACTCAATGGCAAAGAAAATCAAATTTCAGCAGGGTCATATGCTTATGTGCCGGCAGAAACCCTGCACCAGTTTAGAAATGTGGGAGAAGAACCTTTTGAATTTATTTGTATTGTACCCGAGGAAGGACATCAATAAGTGGATGAAAAAAAAGGATCAATCACACAAAAAAATAAGATGAACCGGGGCGAAGAAATTCAACTGATTGCCACCACCGCCTTCGGTTTGGAAGCCATCGCAGCCAGGGAAATAAAAGCCCTGGGTTATGAAGTATTGGAAACAGAAAACGGGCGAATCACATTCCAGGGCTCCTTTGAAGCCATTTGCCGGGCCAACCTGTGGCTGCGCACCGCAGAAAGGGTGCTGCTGAAAGTGGGCAGCTTCAATGCCCGCAGTTTTGAAGAACTATTTGAAAAAACAAAGGCGTTACCCTGGAGCCGATGGATCCCGGAAAACGGGGTTTTTCCTGTGTCTGGAAAATCCATTAAATCTCAATTGGCTAGTGTGCCTGACTGTCAAGCCATCGTCAAAAAAGCCGTGGTGGAAAGCCTGAAAAAAACCTACCGCAAAGACTGGTTTGAAGAGAAGGGCAGTCAATATGCCATTGAGGTGGCATTGTTAAAAGACCGGGTGACATTAACCATAGACACCAGCGGCAGTGGCCTGCATCGCCGGGGCTACCGGGAAAGTTATCACCAGGCACCTTTAAAGGAAACCCTGGCAGCGGCACTGGTGATGCTCAGTTACTGGAATCCTGACAGGGTATTGGTGGATCCCATGTGCGGGTCTGGCACCATACCCATTGAAGCAGCCCTCATTGGAAAAAACATTGCCCCTGGCATGAACCGGGAGTTCGCCTCCCAACACTGGGAATGGATTGATCCTGCCCTTTGGCGACAAGCAAGAAAAGAAACCCATGACCTGGCAGATTTCCAGCGGCCTGTGAACATTCAGGGATATGATGTGGATGAAAACGCCATCAAAATGGCACGACGTTATGCCTTTAATGCCCTGGACAGTCACGAACTTCATTTTGAACGCCGGGACGTGGCCGAATTTGGCTCCAGGTATCACTATGGCTGCCTCATCACCAATCCCCCTTATGGCGAGCGTATGGGAAGTGTTGATGAACTGGAGGAATTGTACACCACCATGGCCCAACGATTCATGGAGTTGGACACCTGGTCTGTTTATGTGCTAACCGCCTATCCGGAGTTGGAGCGGATTTTCGGTAAAAAGGCAGACCGCAGGCGAAAACTATACAATGGACGTATCGAGTGCCAATATTATCAATACCAGGGACCTCGTCCGCCAAGGAGAGACCAAATCGGAAGTGCTGAAAAATAGGCGATAAGCTGAAAAATGGGCGGTGAATTCAATGACCCCTTATCTAACACAACAACATATGGAAGTGTTGCTGGAACTGCTGCATGAAGGCATCCAAATGGTGGACCCGCAGGGATTCATTGTTTTTTGCAATGAGGCAGCCGCTGACTTAGACAGTTTAAAGAAAGAAGAGGTCATTGGCAGGCATATTCTTGAGATCTACCCTTCTTTGACGGAAAAATCAAGTACATTACTTCAAGTACTAAAAACAGGCGAACCCATTACAGACCATCAACAAACTTTTTTGAATTACAAAGGCAGTAAAATCACAACAGTCAACACAACCATTCCCATACTGGAGAAACAGCAGGTTGTTGGCGCAATGGAAATATCCAGGGATATCACCCATGTGAGGGAGCTGTCGGAACAACTGGTGGATTTGCAGAAGAAAATCTATGGAACACCCCGAAAACCAACACAACAATCCAAGGGTACAGCCAAATATACTTTCGAAGACATGGCTGGCACAAGCCCGACCCTGGCAAAACTGAAGCAGAAAGCTGCGAAGGCAGCCATGACAGATTCTTCAGTGATCGTCTACGGCAGCACAGGAACAGGTAAGGAATTGATCGTGCAAGCCATACACAACACCAGCCAGCGGAAGGAAAAGCCCTTTGTGGCACAAAACTGTGCTGCCATTCCAGCCACATTGCTTGAAAGTATCCTTTTTGGTACGGTCAAAGGTAGTTTCACAGGGGCAGACCACCGACCGGGTCTGTTTGAACTGGCGCATCAGGGCACCCTGTTTTTGGATGAGATTAATTCCATGCCAATGGAGTTGCAGGCAAAATTGTTGCGTGTACTGGAAGAGAAGTCCATACGTCGTGTGGGAGATATACGTACCCGGGAAATTGATGTGCGCATTATTGCAGCCATGAATGTTGACCCTTTTCGGGCAGTACAGGATAAAATGCTGCGGGAGGACTTGTTCTATCGATTGAACGTCGTCTCCCTGCGGTTGCCGGACCTTTCTGAAAGGATGGAAGATTTTTCTTTACTACTGAAACATTTTATCGATAAATTTAACCGACGTCTGCATAAAAATGTGGAAGGTGTGAGCCAGGAAGCTTTCCGTATACTCCGAAATCATGGATGGCCGGGAAACATCAGGGAATTGGAAAACATTATTGAAGGCACCATGAATGTAATGGACGGCACAATGATCGGTGTGGATGACCTGCCTTATTACCTGAAGAAAAGCCCGGGGTTTAGGTCTCCCCTGGGTGCGGGAACACACATAAGCCCTGGAGATAATCTTAAAACGGTGATGAACCGACTTGAAAAACAGCTGGTATTGGAGGTTTATCGGCAAACCGGAGAAAACACCACTCAAACTGCAAGAGTACTTGGCATGCCCAGACAGACATTGCAATACAGACTGGAAAAATTAGGGATCAAGGTATAAAAAGGATTAGCAAGTCCAGTCATGGGCTTGTTTTTTTATCCGCTGTTACACCCCTGCAAACGAAGGATCTGCGGCAAAGTGCCGAAAATTAGGCGATTATTAACAGGGTTACAAAAGAAAAGGTACTTAATGAATAGACAGAATCCTGTTTATCAGTGGATGCAGCAGTTCTGAAATGTTGGCACGATCATTGCATTTATTACTAGCAAGAAGAATATGAAGAGGAGGAATATAATGAATAAAGGTATTGGATGTCCCTATGGCACACACCGGGTGATTGAACCAAAAGGTGTTTTACCTCAGCCTGCACAGAAAATCGACAACACCATGGAAATTTATGACAACGAGATTCTCATCGACGTACAAACCCTCAACGTTGATTCTGCCAGTTTTACACAAATTAAGGAACAAGCTGGTGGCGACGTGGAGAAAATCAAGGAAATTATGATGGGTATTGTGGCAGAAAGAGGAAAACACCATAATCCTGTTACAGGCTCTGGAGGTATGCTCATCGGTACCATTGCAGAGGTGGGCAGTGCTATGAAAGACAAAACTGACCTAAAAGTGGGGGATAAAATAGCAACCCTTGTATCCCTTTCACTAACCCCATTGGTGATCGAAGAGATCAAAGATGTCCGCAAAAACATTGACCAGGTGGATATCAAAGGGAAAGCCATCCTGTTTGAAAGCGGCATCTATGCAGTTTTACCGGAGGATTTGCCTGAAACCCTTGCACTTTCAGTGCTTGACGTAGCAGGTGCCCCAGCTCAGACAGCAAAACTGGTAAAACCCGGTGACACTGTGGCTGTCATTGGCGGTAACGGAAAATCCGGTATGTTGTGCCTTTACGAAGCGAAGAAACGTGCTGGAGTGACCGGTAAAGTTATCTGTGTCAGCCGAAGGGCAGAAGCCATTGAAGAGATTAAACCCCTGGGCTTGGCGGATGAATATGTGCTGGCAGATTCCACTGATGCGGTTCAACTGATGGAGGGCATAAAAGAAGTCACCAATGGTGAAATGGCAGATGTGGTGATTAACTGTGTCAACATTCCAAATACAGAGATGGGAAGCATCCTGGCAGCCAAAGACACAGGCCTTATTTACTTCTTCAGCATGGCCACCAGCTTTACAAAAGCCGCCTTGGGTGCGGAAGGCATTGGACGTGACACTACCATGATTATTGGCAACGGTTATACCAAAGGGCATGCGGCGGTTTCACTGCAAATCATGCGGGAAAGTGAAGTGCTTAGAAAACGTTTCGAAGAATTATACGCATAAATATCATAATGAGTCACATCATAAAATCAACGGAAAATCGCCTCAGGCGATTTTTTCCGCATGCATGTATATGAAAGGAGCAAATAATGAGAACATACAAGGAAATTGAGTTATGGGCTGATGTAACAGAAGAACAATGGGATAGTTGGCAGTGGCAGGTTAAAAACCGTATCACCACGGTGGAGGAACTGAAAAAAGTGATCAACCTGACGGAGGAAGAAGAACGTGGCATTGAAAAAGCACTGGAAACCCTGCGCATGGGCATCACACCCTATTATGCAATGTTGATGGATCCGGACGACCGTCATTGTCCGGTGCGCATGCAGGCGGTACCCACTGTCAGTGAGCTGCACAAAAGTCAATCTGACATGGCTGATCCGCTGCATGAAGACGTGGACAGTCCCGTGCCAGGCCTGACCCATCGGTATCCTGACAGGGTACTGCTGCTCATCACTGACATGTGTTCTATGTATTGTCGACACTGTACCCGGCGACGATTTGCCGGCCAAAATGACACAGGGCTTCCGGTGGACCGCATCGATGCTGCCATTGATTACATCCGCAACTCACCCCAGGTGAGGGATGTACTCTTATCAGGAGGAGATTGTCTCTTGGTTTCCGATTCCCGACTGGAATACATTATATCCAAGCTCAGGGAAATCCCCCATGTGGAAATTGTCCGCCTGGGAAGCCGTACGCCAGTGGTGATGCCACAGCGAATCACTGATGACCTGGTGAATATGCTGAAAAAGTATCATCCAATCTGGCTAAACACCCATTTTAATCATCCAAAAGAAATCACTCCTGAGGCGAAGAAAGCCCTGGCCAAAATGGCAGACGCAGGGATTCCTTTAGGCAATCAATCTGTTCTGCTAAGAGGCATCAATGATTGCATCCATGTGATGAAAGACCTGGTACATGCACTGGTAAAGGAAAGGGTACGACCCTATTATCTCTACCAATGTGATTTATCCATGGGCATTGAACATTTCAGAACCACTGTCTCAAAGGGTATTGAAATCATTGAAGGTTTACGAGGCCACACTTCGGGTTACGCGGTGCCTGTCTTTGTGGTGGACGCACCCGGTGGCGGCGGAAAAATTCCTGTCAACCCACAATATGTGATTTCACAGGGAACAGGAAAAGTGGTGCTTCGAAATTATGAAGGGGTCATCACGACCTATTCAGAACCAACAGATTATACCCCTGACAGCAGTTGTCAGGTATGCGCTGATAAAGAGAAGAAAGAAGTTGGCGGCGTGGCCGGATTGATTCTGGGAGAACAGATCTCAATGGAACCATCTCACCTGGCGCGCCATGAACGCGGCAAAAAATGAAACTGTGGGAACTGATACCTGACACTGTGAAAACCATATCGGTGATTGGCATGGCAAAGAATGCAGGAAAAACAGTGACCCTGAACCGTTTGTTGTCTGAAAGCCAGAAATCCGGAAACTGGGTGGGGCTAACCTCCATTGGAAGGGACGGGGAACTGGAAGATGTGGTGACAGGAACGGAAAAACCGGGTGTTGAGGTGGTGCCAGGCATGATTGTGGCCACCACTGATGTTTGTATGGCTCGGAGTGATGCCCGGATGGAGATCCTGGAAACCACCAATGAACGAACCCCCATGGGTAATGTTGTGATTTTAAAGGTGAGACAAAAAGGCATGGTGGAAATAGCCGGGCCGGATTCCAACAGAGGCATTCAGCGTGTGTGTTTGCGAATGCTGACCCTGGGCGCTGAAAAAGTGCTGGTGGATGGTGCACTGGATCGAAAATCCAGTGCTTCCCCGGCGGTGACTGAGGCAACAATTCTTTCAACCGGTGCTGTGGTGGACAGGGATTTATCCAATGTGGTAAAGGAAACTGCCCATCAGGCAATGCTCTTGGAATTACCTGGGTGGAATCACCCACTATTCCAAAAGAGGCCTGACACCACCATGGACCAGTGGCTGCAACAAGGCAGTGGAGCCGGTATCATGAGAAAAGAGGGACAGGTGGAATCACTGCCCATCACAACGGCGTTGAGCAGTGGTAAGGAAATTGGCAGGCTGTTGAAAAAAGGAGATACAGGTTTATTGATTCGGGGAAGCCTGACGGAAAAAACAGTGAAAGACCTGATGGCTGTTACAGACCTTTACAGGGAACTGCCCCTGGTGATTGAAGACGCCACCCGGATCTTTATAGGTGAACGGGAGTGGCGCATCTTTCGCAAAATGGGTTTGCGTGTGAATCTTATGAAAAGGAATCGATTGTTGTTTGTGACAGCCAACCCCTGGTCGCCGGGTGGATGGCGATTTGATGAAATGCGTTTTCTGGAGGCATTGAAACATGAAATAAAATCGGTGCCCGTTGTTAATGTGATGGGTAAGGAGGAATCATTTTGACATTTTTTCAACATCCTCGCTTGCCGGAACAGATTGGTTTACAGGAAACACTGAACGACATACAGCTTGAAACGGAATATGGACGACTGGCACTTGCGGAATTGGTGCCGTATAAAGCCTCTGAATCAGACCAGATGAAGGAAGCATGGGAAGAAATTGACTCTTTTTATAATGCCCACCGGGATCATCCCACTCAGTTGAAAGAAATACGACAGTTGCTCCATGGTGTTAAAAACACGCGTAGATTTATCAAAGCGGCAGCAGATGAGGCTGTGTTAAGTGATGTGGAATTATTTGAGATAAAAAAGCAGGCCTTTTCCATGGAGAGGGCTCGTCAGTACCTTCAACGTCATCGAAGGCTTAACAGGCCTTCTGTTCAGCTGGAAGATGTTCAATGGTTGATCCAGTTGCTGGACCCTGAAGGAACCCGCATTGAAACCTTCTATCTTTATGATGCCTATGATGAAGCTTTGAAACAGGTACGTAAAAAAAAGCAACAGTTGGAAGAAGAGATGCTGAAACATCGAAAAACAACTGAAAAACAAGTTGCTAAAATACTTGAAACAGCACCCTTATGGAACGGAGATGTGTTGATTTCCAAAGCACAGCCTGTCCTGAAGGATAGAATGGAGACTCTGGGCACCTACACCTTGTCCGGTGAAACGAGTCAAGAATGGATTTATCGGCAAAAGACAGACCCCCGTCATATAGAAATGGAGAACCTGTTATTGGAAGAAGGCGCCATTGAGCACCGTGTTCGAAGAAAACTCAGTGCAGACATCGGTGAAAAAGCGTCAGTATTCCTTGCGAACACTGTATCGTTAGGACATCTGGACCTGCTTATAGGAAAAACCATGTTGGCCGTGCGCTACCAAGGTTGCAAGCCGGTTCAATCGAGTACACGGGAAATCTCCATTGTTGAAGGGAGGCATCCGGTGCTGGAAAAGACACTGCGACAGCATAAACGGAAGGTTATGCCCATCAGTGTTCAACTTCACCAGGGGGTAACTGTGGTCACTGGGGCCAATATGGGCGGGAAAACCATGGCGTTGAAGATGGTGGCATTATTGACCGCTTTAGCCCAGCTGGGGTTTTGGGTTCCAGCGCAAGCTTTCGCCTTTTACCCTGTTGAATGGATTTATTTTTCCACTGGTGATGAACAATCCCAGGCGTTGGGACTCTCCACTTTCGGCGCAGAAATTTATGGTTTAAAAAAAATACTGGACATGACCAATCAAAAGGGCTTAGTGCTATTGGATGAACTGGCCAGTGGCACCAACCCTAAAGAAGGGTCCTGTATTTCCAGAGCCATTGTGGACTATTTAAACAAGGGAGAACCTGTATCCCTGGTCACCACACATTACGATGATGTTGGCAGTATACCCAATGTCACGCATCTTCAGGTAGTGGGATTGAATCGAAAAAAATGGACTGCGTTACAGTGTGTCATAGAAGAAAAAGGATGGTCACCAGGTTTGTTTGAGGAAGCCATGGATTATCGTTTATTGCAAAAGGAACCGGGAAGTCCAGTTCCCAAGGACGCCATTGCAGTGGCTGAAATCATGGGGCTTAACCGGCAAATCCTGAAAGAAGCCAGACGATTGTTGGAATTGGAATCAGAAGGACCGAGGGAGGCATGATGATGTCAAGCAAACTGAATTTGGATCCAGCCCTGATTGAAGAGGGCAGAAAAGCGGCACGAAAAATCGCTGAAGACGTTCAAACTTATATCGATGATCACGCAACAGTGACTGTGGAACGAACCATTGTCCGCCTATTAGGCGTTGACGGTATTGACGAAGTTGACCAGCCATTGCCCAATGTGGTTGTCAATCACATCAGAGAAGGTGGTGGCATTGAAACCGGAGCAGCTTATTGGATTGGCAACGCCATGGTGGCAACTGGAAAGAGCCCGCAGGAAATTGCCCGAGCTGTCAGTGATGGTTCTATGAACCTTCTGGAAGTCGAAGCGCAGCCTTTGCCGGAAGTCCAGGCAGTTATCACCCGGAAAGCAGAAGAAATGGTCAAGCTCATCGGGAAAAACCGAAAAGCCAGAGAAACCATGATCAGTGAATTGGGAGAAGGTCCCAAACCTTATCTCTACCTGATTGTGGCATCAGGTAACATTTATGAAGATGTGGTGCAGGCCCAGGCCGCTGTTCGGCAGGGTGCAGACATCATTGCAGTCATCCGCAGCACGGCCCAGAGTTTACTTGACTACGTTCCTTACGGGCCGACAACAGAAGGTTTTGGGGGGACATACGCCACCCAGGAGAATTTTCGTATTATGCGAAAAGCACTGGATGAAACTGGCGAGCAGGTGGGACGTTACGTGAGGCTGTGCAACTATTGCAGTGGTCTTTGTATGCCTGAAATTGCAGCCATGGGTGCCATTGAGAGACTGGATGTCATGTTGAATGATGCCCTGTATGGTATTTTGTTCCGTGACATCAATATGCAGCGAACCCTGGTGGACCAGTTTTTCTCCCGAGTCATCAACGGCTTCGCCGGAATCATTATCAACACCGGCGAGGACAACTACCTGACCACAGCTGATGCGGTGGAGGAAGCCCATACAGTGGTTGCCTCCCAGTTTATCAACGAACAGTTTGCCCTGAAGGCCGGATTGCCTGAAGAGCAGATGGCGCTGGGACATGCCTTTGAGATGGACCCTGACATCACCAATGGTTTTCTCATGGAGCTGGCCCAGGCACAGATGGCCAGGGAGATTTTCCCCGAAGCCCCCCTTAAGTACATGCCTCCCACCAAGTTCATGACAGGCAACATCTTTAAGGGCCATATCCAGGACGCCATGTTCAACCTGGCTTCCATATGGACACATCAAGGTATTCAGCTGCTGGGGATGATGACGGAAGCCAACCACACACCACACCTGCATGACAGGGCGCTGGCCATTGAAAACGCCAAATACATTTTTAATAATTGCCAGGACATCGGTGAAGAAGTGGAGTTTAAAAAAGATGGCCTTATTCAACGCAGGGCTCAGCAGGTATTGAAGGATGCAGTGCTATTGCTGGATCAGATCCAGGGTGACGGATTGTACAAAACCATTGAAGAAGGTAAATTCGGCGGGGTCAAACGCTCCCGTGATGGCGGTAAAGGGTTGAAGGGTGTGTTCCCTAAGGGTGAAAAGTATATGAATCCCTTTATTCATCTAATGTTGGGAGGTGAACGATAATGTCGGCACAACTGGTTGATTTGTCAAATGTAAAACCTTACGGCGACACCCTTGATGACGGCATGGTGCAGTTCAGTTTTACATTACCCGTACCCTACGGCGAAGAAGCCCGTGAGGCGGCTCGCCGTCTGGTGCTAAAAATGGGGATGGAAGAACCAAATGTTGTCAATGCCATGGACCTGGGCATTGGGTACACCTATTTTATTGTTTATGCCAAGTGCCCACACAGCATCAATTATAACGCTATCAAAGTGCCAAAAGTTGAATCTGATCACATGACCAAGGAAGAAGTTGAGGAGTTCATTGAACACCAGGTTAAACGAGACGTGGTGATTCTTGGAGCGTGTACCGGAAGTGATGCCCATACTGTGGGAATCGACGCCATCATGAACATGAAGGGATTTCACGGACATTATGGCTTGGAAAGGTATAAGGGTGTGGAGGCATACAATCTGGGAAGCCAGGTGGAAAATGAGGAGCTGGTGGCCAAAGCCATTGAAATGAAAGCAGACGCTCTCCTGATTTCCCAGGTAGTGACACAGAAGGATGTGCACGTTAAAAACCTGACCCATTTAATTGAGCTGTTGGAAGCGGAGCAGCTGAGGGATCAATTGATTGTCGTTTGCGGAGGGCCTCGCATATCCCACGAACTGGCCAAGGAACTGGGGTACGACGCCGGGTTCTCGTCTGGAAGTTATGCTGAAGATGTGGCATCATTTGTGGTACAGGAAATGGTCCAGCGAAACTTGGTCTAAGCCAGATAATAAAAAGAATTCAGTCTGTTTCCAGGGTCTCTTGGAAACAGGCTTTTTATGTTACAATAGAATAGCAGCAGTTTGAGCAGATCAATGGAAGGAGAATCCCATGGCAACGAACCTGATACAGAGAATAAAACAAAACAACATCATTAAACCTCATGATTGTGTCGTGGTGGGATTGTCAGGAGGACCGGATTCTGTCTGCCTTCTCCATGCCTTGACACAACTGCAAAAAAACATGTCACTGACCATATACGCAGCTCATTTGAATCATAACCTGAGGGGGATGGACGCTAACCAGGACGCTGGATTTGCCATGGCTTTTTCCAAAAAACTGGGGATACACTGCATTGTCAAGAGTGAAGATGTGGAAGCTGTAGCAAGAAAAGAAAAATTGTCCATTGAAGCGGCTGGCCGTCAGTGTCGTTATCAATTTCTGGAAGAAGTGGCGGATAAAATTGGAGCGGATAAAATCGCCGTGGCCCATCATCTGAACGACCAGGCTGAAACCTTGTTACTTCATTTACTCAGAGGTAGTGGTTTAACGGGTTTAGTGGGTATGATACAGCAAAGAGAAAGGATCATACGCCCGTTGCTGTCCATCAGCAGGGAAGAAATTCTAAGGTATTGTGATGAACATCAGCTGGCGTATCGCCTGGACACAACCAACGAAGAACCAGTGGTAATGCGTAACAGGGTAAGACTGGAATTGATTCCATTGATGGAGACCTATAACCCTGAAGTGGTAAGAGCTCTGGGCAGAACGGCATCTCTGTTGGAACGTGATGAACGAACATTAAACACCCTGGCAGAGGAGGCCATCAAGCAGGGTAAAAAGGTGAAGGATAAAGTTGTTCATGATCTTAACAGCCTGAAAAGTTTACCAGATGCCGTTTTATCCCGGGTGATCCGCGGGATCTGGAGGTCTCAGACGGAGACCAACCACACATTGCTGATGGTTCATGTGGAAAATGTTATGAAAGCTGTCAGAAACCCTGTTCAGGAAAAAAACTTTCAACTACCGGGCGGCGTGACAGTGTTTGTAACGCCGCATGAACTTGTGTGCACCGGAGAACACGTTGTGTTAACATCTAAAGCTCCCATGTCACCGGTGATGATTAAGGAAAATGGCACCACATGGTTACCACAAGGCAGAGGCTGTATTCGTGCCACCCGGGAAAAAATAAGTATACCAATGAAAATGTCAAACAATCCTTACAAGCAAATTCTATCGGCTGACTGTTTGAAGGAAGAACTGATTTTAAGGCACCGTTACCAGGGAGAACACTGGGAGCCTCTGGGGCTGGGAGGTAAGAAAAGCATTAAGAAAACCTTTATGGAAATGAAAATACCCAGGGAAGAAAGAAACCAGCAATTACTTTTATGCCATGGCAAGCAGGTGATCTGGATTGTTGGCAATGGTATCAGTGAGAGGGTGCGTGTAACCCCTGAAACAAAAGAAGTGTTAGTAATTGAATACGACGCAGGAAGGGCCTTAGAGTAAGATTTCCGGTTGTTTCAGACCCTGTTCTGTGTTACAATGAGTTAATGTTAACACGCTTATGTGTGGGAGGAGGACAAGAGTTTGAGGAAAATGTTCCGCGGTGCCAGTTTCTACATCATTATTTTCATTGTTTTGTTGATTCTGGTGCAGCAGTTTGTACAACCACCACAGGAAACTGTCGAAATACCGTTTTCTGAGTTCTATCAAGAGTTGCAGAATGGTAATATAAAGGAAATTAAAAATGTCGACAGGGCCATAGAAGGCACAATCAGCAGAGATGGTGTGGCAACACCTTTTGAATCTTTTGTTCCCGTCGTCTTCAGTGAAGATGAATTAACGTCAATTTTAAGACCTTTGATGGAGGAACAGGGACTGCAAGTAACAGGGGCACCGCCACCAACAACGCCCTGGTTTATTCAGTTGCTTCCATCCGTTTTCATGATCCTCATTTTTGTGGTTCTGTGGTTTGTGTTTATGCAGCAATCCCAGGGCGGCGGAAACAAGGTGATGTCCTTCGGAAAAAGCAAAGCAAAACTTCACAAGGATGACGAAAAGAACCGAATCAATTTTAGTGATGTGGCAGGTCTTGATGAAGAAAAGGAAGAGCTGCAAGAGCTGGTTGATTTCTTGAAAAATCCCAAGAAATTCATTGATTTGGGCGCTAGAATTCCCAAGGGGATTCTCATGATAGGCCCTCCGGGAACAGGTAAAACCTACTTGACAAGAGCTGTTGCAGGTGAAGCCGGTGTACCTTTTTACAGCATCAGTGGATCCGATTTTGTTGAAATGTTTGTTGGGGTAGGCGCTTCCCGCGTTCGTGACCTTTTTGACCAAGCAAAAAAAAGTGCGCCCTGCATTGTGTTTATTGATGAAATTGATGCCGTGGGACGCAGAAGAGGCGCTGGGTTAGGCGGCGGGCATGACGAACGTGAACAGACCCTTAACCAACTGTTGGTTGAAATGGACGGCTTTGGCATCAATGAAGGTGTTATTGTCGTTGCTGCAACCAATCGGGCCGATATACTGGATCCTGCCCTGTTAAGACCAGGCAGATTCGACCGCCAGGTGATGGTGGGCTTGCCGGACCTGAGAGGCAGAGAAGCCATCCTGAAGGTTCATGCCAGGGGAAAACCTCTTTCTGAGGATGTTGACCTGCAGGTGTTGGCACGAAGAACACCAGGTTTTTCTCCTGCAGACATTGAGAACTTAATGAATGAAGCAGCGCTTTTAACAGCACGGAAAAGCCAGAAAAAAATCATGATGGAAACCATTGAAGAAGCCATTACGAAAGTCATCGCCGGCATGGAAAAGCGAAGCCGTGTCATCAGCGAAAAAGAAAGAAAAATCACTGCCTTCCATGAAGCGGGACATGCCTTGGTGGCTTCCATGTTGCCAAACACAGACCCGGTGCATCAAATCAGTATTATTCCCCGCGGACGGGCTGGCGGATTTACCATGATCCTGCCGAAGGAAGATAAGTATTACGCCACAAAGACGGAGATGGAAGAACACATTGTGCATCTTCTTGGCGGAAGGGTTGCTGAAAAATTGGTACTTTCAGACATCAGCACAGGTGCTCAAAATGACCTGCAGCGTGTGTCAGCAGTGGCCAGGGCCATGGTGACAAAGTATGGTATGAGTGAAAAGCTGGGTCCAATGACCTTTGGCAGTGATGAAGACGAAGTATTCCTGGGAAGGGACTTCACATCAAAACGTAATTACTCCGAAGAAATTGCCTCCATCATCGACGAAGAAATTCGAAAATTGGTTGATGAGGGATATCACATGGCTGAAAAACTGCTTAAAGAAAACATGGACCTGTTGCATTCAATTGCCAATGCCCTGTTGAAGCTGGAAACCTTGAATGCCGACGAGTACATGCGCATATTCAAGGGAGACATCATCATCGAAGAAGATGATGACATCGATACAGTGAAAAACAAAATTAGCTCTGTGATGTTGGAAGAGGAATCACAAGATGATAACATTCGGTTAAATGAGCGGCAGGAAACGGATCATCCACTGGAGGATGAAAAAAACCTGCAAGATGAACTTGAGCAAGATCCGGAAACCAATAAGGAAGAAACAGTTAAAGAAGGATACCAACCTGTACAAAGTCAAGAAACCTAATGATATAAGCGCATCAACACTGAAAAGCCCTATTAATTAATAGGGCTTCTCGTGTCTCTTTTACAAAGCAGGCTGCGAAAATGGTGTATAAATTGCAAAGAAATAAATAATGACAGAAAAGCATCGATGTGGCCTATTCGCACATTTTTTGCTAATTATGTTGCTTTATTCTAATTAATTCGAAAAAAAGAAAGATTTTCACCAAATAAAAGAGAATAGGTTGCGCCGGCACGAAAAAGAATGTAGAATAAGACTGATGTTACGAATGTCATGGAAACTGGATGAGATGAAAATCTGATCAAGGGAGGAAATAAAATGGCCGACAATGAAAAAATGGACGCACTACGAAAGAAAAGACAACAGTGGGATGAAAAAACCGCGAAAAGTCTGCAGAAGTTTCCAGAGAGAAAAGAGAAGTTCACTACCGGATCCAATGAGCCTGTGGAACGGCTTTACACTCCCCTGGACCTGGAAGATTTTGACTATGAAGCGCAGCTGGGATTGCCGGGAGAATATCCTTATACAAGAGGTGTTCAACCAACCATGTACCGTGGGCGTTTTTGGACCATGCGCCAGTATGCAGGATTTGCAACGGCGGAAGAATCCAATAAACGGTATAAATACCTGCTGGATGCGGGACAGACAGGCTTATCAGTAGCCTTTGACCTACCCACCCAGATCGGGTACGATTCTGACCATGCGTTGTCTGAAGGAGAAGTCGGAAAAGTCGGAGTGGCCATTGATTCACTAAAGGACATGGAAATACTTTTTGACGGAATACCCTTGGATAAAGTAAGTACTTCCATGACCATCAATGCACCTGCCTCCGTATTACTGGCCATGTACATAGCAGTTGCTGAAAAACAAGGTGTATCACCCGATCAGTTACGAGGTACCATCCAGAATGACATCTTAAAAGAATACATTGCACGGGGTACTTACATTTTCCCGGTGGAACCTTCCATGAGACTGATTACAAACATATTCGAATATTGTTCGAAAGAAGTTCCCCAGTGGAACACCATCAGTATTTCGGGTTACCACATCAGGGAAGCTGGTTCCTCGGCTGTACAGGAAGTGGCTTTTACACTGGCTGACGGCATGGCCTATGTGGAAGCTGCCATTGAAACAGGACTAGAAGTGGACAGTTTTGCGCCCCGTTTAAGTTTCTTTTTCAATGCCCACAACGATTTGCTGGAAGAAGTGGCTAAATTCAGAGCTGCTCGAAGAATTTGGGCAAAATTGATGAAAGAAAAATATGGTGCCAAGAATCCCAAATCCATGATGCTGAAATTCCACACACAAACGGCGGGTTCAACCTTGACAGCCCAGCAACCGGATAACAATGTGGTGCGTGTGGCAATACAAACCCTGGCGGCAGTACTGGGAGGCACCCAATCACTGCACACCAACTCAAAGGATGAGGCGTTGGCACTTCCAACAGAAGATTCTGTAAGGGTTGCGTTGCGCACACAACAAATCGTCGCCCATGAAAGTGGAGTGGCAGAAACAGTAGACCCCCTGGCTGGCTCTTACTATGTTGAAAGCCTGACCAACAAGATTGAAGAAGAGGCCATGGCCTACATCAACCGGATTTCTGAGATGGGGGGTGCACCTGCGGCCATTGAAAAGGGTTACATTCAAAAGGAAATCATGGACAGCGCCTATGAATATCAAAAACAAATCGAAAAAAATGAGCGCATTATTGTGGGACTGAATAAATTCCAGGTGAAGGAAGGGGCACCAAAAGGTCTGCTGCGGGTAGATCCTTCCGTAGGTGAAATGCAAGAGAAAAAATTGGAACTTCTCCGTCAGGAACGTGACAACCAGACAGTCACTGAAAAACTGGCAACGCTGAAGGAAGCAGCCGGCACCGATGCCAACCTGATGCCCTATATCCTTGACGCTGTCAAGGCATATGCCACCTTGGGTGAAATATGTGGTACCCTCCGTGATGTATTTGGAGAATATCAACAAAGTGTTGTGCTTTAGAAATGACCTGTGGATAAGGAGGAAATCTAATGGATAGACCAATTCGTGTGTTGGTGGCAAAACCTGGACTGGATGGCCACGATCGAGGCGCAAAGGTAATTGCAAGAGCTCTCCGTGATGCGGGGATGGAAGTGATTTATACCGGACTACGTTTAACGCCGGAACAAATAGTGCAAGCGGCAATTCAGGAAGACGTTGACGTGGTGGCCCTCAGCATTTTGTCCGGTGCTCATGGACATTTGTTGCCAAAAGTGGTAAACCTTCTTAAGCAAGAAGATGCCTATGATGAAATACTGGTGTTGGGTGGTGGCGTCATTCCTGAAGAGGATATTCCAGGTCTTAAGGAAAAAGGTATCGCTGAAGTCTTTACTCCGGGCACACCCACAACAGTGACCATCGATTTCATTCAGAATAACCTGAAGCGCAAACAATAGGAGATGAAAGCATGGAACTGGGACAACGATTGCTAGAAGGAGACAAAAAAGCAGCGGCACGTATGATCTCTTTGATTGAGAATGATGACCCCCATGCGCTTGAAATACTATCTGAAAGTTATCAATATACTGGAAAAGCAAAAGTGATTGGTATTACCGGCCCACCGGGGGCCGGTAAAAGCACGTTGGTAGACAAAGTTGTTAAACAGCTTAGGGCCAGGGGGAAAACGGTAGGGGTTATAGCGGTTGACCCCACAAGTCCTTTTACAGGAGGTTCTATCTTAGGAGACCGTATCCGCATGTCTGACCTGAACCTGGATCCAGGCGTGTTTATTCGCAGCATGGGTACCAGAGGTCATTTGGGAGGCCTCTCCAAAGCAACACTGGGAGCGGTAAAAATTCTGGATTTATTGGGCAAAGATTTTATTCTGATCGAAACCGTTGGGGTTGGACAGTCGGAAGTTGACATTGTCAAAGCCGCCGATTCTGTTCTAATGGTGATGGTACCTGGTCTGGGGGATGATATCCAGGCCATTAAGGCTGGTATTATGGAAATCGGAGATGTTTTTGTTGTCAACAAAGCAGACCGGGATGGTGCTGATCGAACCAAGATGGAAATTGAAATGATGCTTGATTTCAGTCATCAGGAATGGAGACCCCCGGTTTCAATGGCTGTCGCAGTGAATAACAAGGGCATCGATGAAATTGTGGATAACTTGGAATTGCACTTGACCTTTTTGGAAGAGAGTGGAAAACTCATGGAAAACAGGGTCAAAAACAGTGAGATGGAAATTTTGGATTTGTCACAAACAGCTTTACTTAAACACATGACACGCAGTGATGACAACAGAGCCTGGCTAAGAGGCCTGGCAGAGAAAATAGCCCGTCGTGAGTTGGATCCATACACCGGCAGCCAAATGGTGCTGGATAAAATGATAACACAATCAATTGGAGGGGGTAAAGATGAAAACACTGAAAGTTGATCATATCGGTATTGCGGTGAAAAACCTGGATGAAACATTGACGTTTTATGAAGAAGTATTGGGCATGACCTGCACAGGAAAAGAAGAAGTGGCAGACCAGAAGGTTCGGGTAGCTTTCCTTCCCGTTGGAGATTCAGAGGTTGAATTGTTGGAATCCACCGATGCTGAAGGACCCATAGCCAAATACATTGAAAAAAAGGGGGAAGGTATCCAGCACATAGCGTTTCGTGTGGACAACATCGAAGAAGCCATTGAAAATATGAAGCAGAAAGGCATTCGGATGATCGATGAAAAACCGCGGTATGGGGCAGGTGGGGCTAAAATCGCTTTTTGTCACCCCAAAAGTACCGGTGGTGTGCTGGTAGAACTAAGTGAACGTGAAGAAGCATAAACCAGATTAGGCAGGCATTTTTGAAAAAAGGTAGGAGGGTAAACGAGGATGAGCGTAAACAAGCTGGAAGAACTGCGCCAACGTAAAGAAAAGATATTTGCCGGTGGCGGGGAAAAAAGAATTGCAAAACAGCATGAAAAAGGAAAATTAACAGCCCGTGAAAGAATCAATATTTTATTTGATGAGGGTACTTTTGTAGAACTTGACGCCTTCATGAAACACAGATGTGTGAATTTTGGCATGGAGAAAGTGGAATCTCCTGGTGAAGGTGTTGTTATTGGGTATGGACAAGTGGATGGACGTCTTGTCTATGCATACGCCCAGGATTTTACCGTAGTAGGCGGCTCTTTGGGAGAGATGCACGCGAAGAAAATTTGTAAGGTGCAGGATTTGGCACTGAAAATGGGTGCACCCATTGTAGGGCTAAATGACTCAGGTGGTGCAAGAATCCAGGAAGGTGTCGATGCCCTTTCCGGGTATGGTAACATTTTCTTTCGTAATACCATTGCCTCAGGTGTCATTCCCCAAATTTCTGCCATCATGGGGCCCTGTGCAGGTGGGGCGGTTTATTCTCCTGCACTGACAGATTTTGTGTTTATGGTGGACAAAACCAGCCAGATGTTTATCACTGGCCCCCAGGTGATTAAAACAGTTACCGGGGAAGAAGTATCAGCAGAAGCCCTGGGTGGCGCAATGACTCACAACCGTACAAGTGGTGTGGCTCATTTTAAAGCAGCTAATGATGAAGAATGTCTGATGGAAATCAGACGCCTGCTAAGTTTTCTGCCTTCCAACAACCAGGAAAACGCCCCTGTGTTTCAGTCATCAACAGATATCAACGCCATTATTCCCGAACTGGATGAAATCGTTCCTGACAACCCCAATAAACCATATGATATGAAAAACATCATCACGGCCATCGCTGACGAAGGTGACTTTATGGAAGTACAGCCTTACTATGCCACCAACATGATCACGGGATTTATCCGCATCAATGGGCAATCGGTGGGTATCATTGCAAACCAGCCAAAAGTATTGGCAGGCTGCCTGGACATCAATGCGTCTGACAAGGCTGGAAGGTTTATTCGAACCTGTGACTGTTACAACATTCCTGTGCTGAACCTTGTGGATGTCCCTGGTTTTCTACCGGGAACCAATCAGGAGTATGGTGGTATCATTCGCCATGGAGCCAAGATGTTGTATGCCTACAGTGAAGCAACCGTTCCCAAAATCACATTGATTGTACGGAAATCCTATGGTGGTGCTTACCTTGCCATGTGTAGTCGTGATTTGGGTGCAGATGTTGTGCTTGCCTGGCCTTCTGCTGAAATTGCTGTCATGGGACCGGAAGGCGCAGCCAACATCATTTTCAGAAATGAAATATCTGAATCAAATGATCCGCAGGCAACGAGGGCTGAGTCTATCGAAGGATATAAGCGAGAATTTGCAACCCCTTATAAGGCTGCAGAACGTGGATTTGTTGACGATATCATCGAACCTTCCGCCACAAGGCCGCGTCTGGTGGATGCATTAAACATGCTGGCAAGCAAACAGGAAACCAGACCTCCGAAGAAACACGGCAACCTGCCTGTGTAACGGTTGAAGAATCTACTTTGGAGGAAGGAGAGGTGAGTTATTGTGACATTACTGGAAAGAATGAACAGCTCCATTGAAACAATGACGCTGGGAGAGAAGTTTCTGGGCAGTCTCCAAGTGACCCTTTTGGGTGTGGCTGTTGTGTTTTTGGCACTGGCATCGCTTTTTATCATTATTATGCTCCTGGAAAAATTCATCCATCAGGCTGAATCAGGTGCAGAAAAAAGAAAAACGCAAAAAGCGATGGCAACAGCAACAAAGGAAACTGCTGGGAAACCGGTGACTGAAGTACCGGTTGAAGATGCACAAGAGGAAGACAGCGGCCAATTGGTGGCAGTGATCACAGCAGCAGTGGCTGCCAGTCTGCACACATCCACCCATAACATTATTGTGAAGAACATTGTACGCACACCGGATACGGCGCCTGCCTGGAATCGTCTGGGCAGAATGCAGCAGATCAACCAGCGGGTGCGATAAAAATCAAATTGACTGAATCCATAAGGAGGAACTGGAAACATGAAAAAGTTTAACATTACCGTAAATGGTGTTAGTTATGAAGTAGATGTGGAAGAAATTAAGGATGGGGTTGCCCCAGTGGCTCCCGCAGCACCCAAACCCCAGGCTGCAGCCCCTGCAGCAGCAGCTCCTGCAGCACCTAAGCCACAGGCAGCTGCGGCACCTGCCCCTGCAGCAACGGCTCCTGCCGGTGGTACCATCGTTGAATCACCTATGCCTGGTAACATTTGGAAAGTCATTGTAAAAGAGGGACAACAGGTGAAAGAAGGCGAAACACTGATTATTCTTGAAGCAATGAAAATGGAAAATGAAATCCCCGCACCCTGTGATGGTGTTGTGGCATCTCTACATGTAGCGGAAGGCGCAGCTGTCAATGGTGGAGACATTCTCGTATCCATCAAATAAAAACATGGACAGCGTACCATTTCGAAAGGAGATGTACTCATGGCAAGCGTATTGATTAAATTCTGGGGAACAACGGGATTTGCCAATCTCACCTGGCAGCATTTAGTGATGTTGACAGTGGCCTGTATATTACTTTATCTGGCCATTGGCAAAGGCTTTGAACCCCTCTTGTTAGTTCCCATAGCTTTTGGTATGTTATTAACGAACCTTCCCCTGTCAGGTGTTATGGAGATTGGTGATACGGTTCTACGTGCCATCAGTCCTGCGGCTGCAGGCGATGTGGCAGGATTGCTTACTCAACCCACAGCGGAAATGCTGAGGGAAGGTATTCCGGTGGAGTATTACACAAAAACACCCGGCGGTTTAATCCAGTATTTGTACACAGGCAATAAATTGGGGATCTTCCCACCGCTGATTTTTATGGGTGTGGGAGCTATGACTGATTTTGGTCCGCTGATCGCTAATCCAAAAAGTTTATTTTTAGGTGCAGCGGCGCAGCTGGGAATTTTCTTCACCTTTACGGGTGCAACCCTCATGGGTTTTACTGCCCAGGAAGCCTCTTCCATTGGAATCATAGGTGGAGCTGACGGACCAACGGCCATTCTGGTGACAGCCCTGATGGCCAGTCATTTGCTAGGACCTATAGCGGTGGCAGCTTATTCTTACATGGCGCTGGTGCCTATTATTCAGCCGCCAATCATGAAACTGCTTACAACAAAACGGGAACGCAGAATCAAAATGAAACAGCTGCGGAATGTGTCCAAAACGGAAAAGATTTTGTTCCCAATCATGGTCACCATCGTTGTCTCATTGTTACTGCCCTCAGCCACACCCTTGGTGGGACTGTTGATGTTCGGTAACCTGTTGAAGGAGTCAACGGTAACAGATCGTTTATCCAAAACAGCACAAAACGAACTGATCAACATTGTCACCATCTTCCTGGGTGTCAGTGTGGGTGCAACAGCACAGGCAGAGCAGTTTCTGCAGGTGCAGACACTCTTGATCATTGTACTGGGTGTTATAGCCTTTGGTATAGGCACTGCTGGCGGAGTGTTGCTGGCTAAATTGATGAACAAGATGATGGGCGGAGATGCTATCAATCCTCTGATCGGATCTGCAGGTGTATCTGCCGTACCTATGGCAGCACGGGTTTCACAGGTGGTTGGCCAAAAGGAAAACCCGAGCAACTTCCTGTTAATGCATGCAATGGGGCCAAATGTTGCCGGTGTTATTGGTTCAGCGGTGGCAGCAGGTGTCTTGTTATCTTTGTTTAACTAGAAGTGATTTCCAAAACCCCGCAGATTTCTGTGGGGTTTTTTGGGTGAAATGAGTGAGAAATATGAGAAAAAAAATCATTGCCTTATTATATCAATATGCTGGAACATATGTGTCGGGACAGGAAATGAGTGAACAATTGGGCATCAGCCGAACAGCAGTGTGGAAGCATATACGCTCCCTGCAGCAGGAAGGCTATGCCATTGAAACGGGCCATCGAAAAGGCTATCGTTTGACCCGCCAACAGGATGAATTGCTTCCTCCAGAAATTCAAGAACATCTCGTGACGAAATGGCTGGGGAATGAGATTGTTTATCATGAAACCGTTGCTTCCACAAACCTTTGGGCCAAAGACCACATGGCAGAACTGGGACATGGTTCCATTGTTGTGGCAAATGAACAAACCCAGGGACGTGGCAGAATGGGCAGACGGTGGGATTCAAGTAAAGGGGAAGGCATTTGGATGACCATGGTGCTGCGTCCTGAGTTGCCCATGTCAGAAGGCGGAAAAATTACACAAATGGCTGCTGTTGCAATGTTTCAGGCTATTTTGCAGGAAACCGGATTGGTGGCTAACATTAAATGGCCCAACGATTTACTCATTGAAGAAAAAAAAATATGCGGCATCTTGACAGAAATGACAGGTGAATTAAACCGAATAGAGCATTTATTTGTGGGAATAGGCGTCAATGTGAACCAAAAAAATTTTCCAGCTGACATCCAAGAGACAGCCGCCTCATTGTACAGTAAAACCCACCGACAAACATCCCGCAGCAGACTGGTGGCAGCATTTTTGAAACATTTTGAAGGCTATTATGATGCCTATGTCACACAACACGTTTATGATGTTGTGTTAGAAGTGGCCAGGGCTCAATCGTCTTTATTGGGTAAACCTGTGAATGTGTTTAGGGGAGAAAAAAAACAGCCTGCCACGGCAGTTCAGCTCCACGAAGATGGAAGGCTTGAAGTGGTATACTCCAGTGGAGAACGGGAGTTACTTTCCGGGGGAGAAGTTTCCATAAGAGCTCAGAATGAGTGATGAGACGAAAGTGCAGTGCATTTGTATTTCCTTCTATGAATTGATAAAATGGTATCAGAAATGGAAAACAAATTCACACGGGAATATAACCACCTGTATTTTAAAGGAGGAACAGCAATATGAGAGAAGTTGTCATTGTTAGCGGTGTTCGAACGGCTATTGGAAGCTTTGGAGGAATGTTGAAGGATGTGTCGGCGGCAAAATTGGGTGAGATTGCCATTCGTGAAGCCCTGAAGCGGGCAAAAATATCTCCGGATCAGGTAAGTGAAGTGTTCATGGGATGCATATTACAAGCCGGTGCCGGCCAAGGGGTGGCGAGACAGGCATCTGTGAATGCGGGTATACCCGTAGAAGTGCCTGCAACCACCATCAATATGCTGTGTGGGTCAGGCCTGAGGGCTGTTTCACTGGCTGTACAAACCATTTTAGCAGGCGACAACGATGTGGTGGTGGCGGGTGGTACAGAAAGCATGAGCCAGGCCCCGTATTTGTTGCCAAAAGCAAGGTGGGGTTTGCGCATGGGTGATGACAAAGTGGTGGATTCCATGGTGCTTGATGCGTTAACCGATGCTTTCAACCATTATCACATGGGTGTTACAGCAGAAAACCTTGCAGATAAATATGGCATAACACGTGAAGAGCAGGATGCTTTCTCAGTGTCAAGCCAGAACAAAGCTGAAAAAGCAATGAGTGAAGGCAGGTTTAAAGATGAAATTGTACCTGTGGAAATTCCACAGCGGAAAGGTGACCCTATCATTGCTGACCAGGACGAATTTCCAAAAGCAGGTATGACCATGGATAAACTGGCAAAACTACGACCTGCCTTTAAAAAAGAAGGGACTGTTACAGCGGGGAATGCTTCCGGTATTAATGACGGGGCTGCTGCCCTGGTCATTATGTCAAAAGAAAAAGCAGATGAGTTAGGACTCATGCCCATGGCCACCATAGTTTCCCATGGAAGCGCTGGGGTGGACCCATCCATTATGGGCATAGGTCCTGTCAGTGCCACGCAAAAGGCACTTGAAAAAGCAGGGCTTACCATTGATGACATGGACCTGATCGAAGCCAATGAAGCCTTTGCGGCCCAGGCTCTTTCTGTTGGGAAAGAACTGAAATGGAACCAGGAAATTGTCAACGTTAACGGTGGCGCCATTGCCCTTGGTCATCCTGTGGGTGCCAGTGGTGCACGCATCTTAATCACGCTGCTCTATGAAATGGAAAAAAGAGGGGCAACCCATGGCTTGGCCACTCTGTGCATTGGCGGGGGCATGGGAACCTCTCTGGTGGTTAAAAGGTAGACCTCCAATACCACTGACTTCATTAACATTGTCGATTGTCTCGCAGCACAGGCCCATGCCTGTGCTGTTTTAGTATGTTGTCGACATGGACACAACCTAACGTTTGTTTACGAAATTGTGCTGCGGGTATTTGATTGAAGAAGGGTGGTAGTCATCGGATGAACTGGAGCTGATGAAAGGAGGAATCATTGTGAAAGCAACTGTTGATAGAGACACCTGTATCGGTTGCGGGGTGTGCCCATCCGTCTGTCCGGAAGTATTCGAAATGGATGATGAAAATATAGCGATTGTAAAGGTGGATGAAGTTCCTGCTGAGCTGGAAGAAAGCGCAAAAGAAGCTGAAGCATCCTGCCCTGTAGATGCCATCACTGTGGAATAATGGGATGTCTGGCGCCGGTTGAATGAATGGATCATTCGCCGGCTTTTTTCTGCGGAATTCTATTCATTTCCTGTTATTAGGTCTAAGATCGACAAGCTGGTCTGGATGGAAATCGATGACTTGTTTTAGCACTTGTCAAAGACAATTGGACAGGTTACAATCGATAACAGACAGAATCAAAATTGACTGGAGGATTTTTCTGGATGTTAAAACCATTATTAATTGGAAATGTTAGACTGGAAACCCCGGTTATATTAGCACCTATGGCAGGTGTGACAGACTTGGCTTACCGGTTGATCTGCAAAGAAATGGGATGCGGCCTTGTTGTGACAGAAATGATTAGCGCCAAGGGTTTGTATTACAAAGATGTAAAAACCAAAGATCTATTAAGAACAGTACCTGAGGAATCGCCTGCAGCCATTCAAATTTTTGGATCCGATGAAAAGGTGATGGCTTGGGCGGCCGATAGATTGAATGAAATGCCTCATGACATACTTGACATAAACATGGGTTGTCCCACGCCTAAAATAGTAAAAAATGGCGATGGGAGCGCCTTGATGTTGGAACCGAAAAAAGCCGGTAAAATTATCAGGGCTGTTGTGGAAGCAAGTGAGAAACCTGTCACTGTGAAAATTCGAAAGGGTTGGGATGACGCATCGACGAATGCTATTGAAATGGCACGTATCGCTGAAGAAAATGGTGCATCGGCGGTTGCTGTGCATGGAAGAACAAGAGAAGCCTTTTATTCCGGTGAAGCAGATTGGGACATCATTGGCCAGGTGAAAAAAGCTGTCCAGATCCCTGTCATCGGCAATGGAGACCTGTTCAAAGCAGAAGATGTGGAAAAAATGATTCGCCAAACTTCCTGTGACGGAGTGATGATTGCAAGGGGTGCTCAGGGAAATCCGTGGCTGTTTCAGGACATACTGCAATTAGGCCAAGGAGTAACGCCCCAGGGCAAGCCGGAATGGCGGGAGGTGTTCCGGGTGCTTCAAAAACATTTGAGGCTGGCTGTGGCGTTTAAAGGTGAGTACATTGCAGTGAAGGAAATGAGAAAGCATGCAGCTTGGTATACAAAAGGGTTTAAGGGGTCAGCTGCCATTCGGCAAAAAATTAACACCATGGAGTCATCCGAAGAAGTCATTAAAACCCTTGAAGACTATTTACGATAACATGCTCTTAAAGATGTGTTTATAATGAGTCTTATCAAAAGCATGTCCTTTGCTTGACAAGCGTATATCACTACCTTATAATTGTAAGAATCGAAGAACTGACAAAACACTGATGCAATCAGTGTTTCTTGCTTTATCAGTCTGATCAAAAAGGGAACGTACTTTTAGTATAAAAACAGTACCGGTGAAAGTGAAAAAGACAAACTGTAAGGGAGCGAATAAAGAATGATGACGAAAGAAACAGTTTTAACCAACAAGGGAAAAGAAAAAATTGAAGCAGAACTTGAGCAGTTGAAAACCGTTCGTCGTAAGGAGATTGCCGCACGCATCAAACAGGCCATCGAGTTTGGCGACATCAGCGAAAACTCAGAATATGATGAAGCCAAAAATGAACAGGCGCAAATCGAAGAAAAAATCATGAAACTTGAGAATACCCTGAAAAAAGCTGTTATTATTGATGAGGATGAAATCAGTACAGACTTGGTGGGTGCTGGATCAACGGTATTCATCAAAGAAAATGATGACCCTAAAGAATTGAAATATACCATTGTTGGGTCTGCTGAGGCGGATCCCTATGAGATGAAAATTTCCAATGAGTCTCCTGTTGGCAAAGCGTTGTTGGGTAAAAAAGTGGGCGATAAAGTCGAAGTGCAGATTCCTGACGGTACAACCATCTATGAAGTCATCAGAATAGAAAAAACGGATGAAATATAACGAAATAAACGACAAAGAAGGTGAAGGAATGAATGGACAGGGCGAAGAAAAAAACCTGAATGAATTGTTGCAGATTCGAAGAGAAAAACTGGAAACACTAAAACAGGCAGGCAAAAACCCCTATTTGGTGGAGAAAGTACATGTAACCCACTACAGTCAACAGGTAAAAGACCAGTTTGATCAATTGGAAGGCGTGGAAATGACCATGGCAGGAAGAATCATGACCCGCCGGGAACATGGAAAGGCCACTTTTATCAACTTGCAGGATAAAGACGGTCAACTACAGGTATATGTGCGGGAAGACCGGGTAGGCCAAGAGGCATACCAGGATTTTATTCACTATTATGACATTGGAGATCTGGTGGAAGTGAATGGAGATCCATTTCGCACAAAAAGAGGTGAAATTTCCTTAAAAGCTACTTCCATCAAGCTTGTATCAAAATCACTGCAAATCCTGCCTGAAAAATGGCATGGATTAAAAGACACAGATACAAGATACCGACAGCGGTATGTTGACATGATTGTAAACCCTGAGGTTAAAAAAGTATTTAGAATACGCAGCAAAGTGATACAAGCCATTCGCTCATACTTGGACCAACGGGATTACCTTGAGGTGGAAACCCCCATTCTGGACACATTGGCGGGGGGTGCCAATGCGAAGCCTTTTATCACCCACCACAATGCCCTGGACATCGACATGTACCTGCGCATCGCCACGGAACTCCATTTAAAACGATTAACCGTGGGAGGATTTGACAGAGTTTACGA
>JAABSW010000073.1 GCA_011390155.1 Clostridiaceae bacterium | reverse complement strand
ACCATTCATCCCAACAGATCAACACACCGATGGTGCCGTAGTTTGTCTTAAACACAGGGTAGCCTGTGTCACCAGGCGTAAAATAATATTTTTCAATGTATTGAGGGCCTTCGGGAATGTGATGTTTCCGGTACTTACCCAAATAAGTACCGTCCGTGTCAAAGACCACCATGGTGTTAAAGTAGATGCCATCCATGGCATATTCATATAAGGAAGCCAATATGACCACCTTCAGTTCTTTCGCCAGGGCCTGCATTTTATTGAAAGTGGGGCCGGGAATGGGCTCTGCCCAATCGTATTTTTCCACGTCAATGGTTTGAGGAAAATATTGTCCCGCAAAAAGTTCCTGGGTGCAAATGATCTGGGCACCTTTGCCGGCAGCTTCCCGGGCCATCTGAATGGCTTTATCCACATTGGCTTCCCGGTCGGTTCCGCAGGCGTGTTGCAGCATGGCGATGGTTACCTTTCCTTTGTTCACAAAATCCTCTCCTTTTTCTATTTGTTGAAGTACCATTTTTTTGTTCTCCAAAATGTTTTACGCCTTAAGCCATGATGGCTCCCATGATGAGGTACATAATGATGGCAATAATGGTGGGAAGCACCACCAGCGGAATGGAAGTTTTGGCATAATCCATGTTTTTAATCTGAGATGAAGCAGAGGTTAAGGTAACCGCATCACCGTAGAAACAGGTGTGGCTGCCAAAAGCTGCAGCAGAGATGATGGCCCCGCTGACCAAAAATTGGTTAACACCCACAGAGGATGCCAGGGGAATGATGATGGGGAAGGCAATGGCTGCCACGCCCCAGAAACTGCCGGTGGCAAAGGCCAGAAAACCCACCACGGCAAAGGAGATGGCTGGTAGTAAAGTGGCGTTCATCAAGGGTTCCACCGTTTCAATGATGTAAGGTGTCAGGCCAAGGCCTTCGTTGGCTTGTTGCAGGAAAAAAGCGGCCACGATGATTCCCAGCACCAGCACCATGTCTTTAAACCCGTCAAGGGCATTATCAAAAAATTCATTGAAGCTCATGAGTTTTTGTGGGATAAACATGACTGCACAGGTGACAATGGCAAGGATAACCCCTACCAGCATATCTTCAGTGTACACAGTAATACCGGCCAGAAGTAACATGGGAACAACAAAATTAATGACCCGGGGTGTTCCCAGAGGTTCAAACTCCAACACTTCTGTTTTACCATCTTCCCCCAACTGTGAATCAGGGAAAACCTGTCCAGTGGTTTCTGCTCTCTCTTCCGCTTTTTTCATAGGGCCAAAACGGGGCAGGATTTTAAGGGCAAACAAAGGCACGATCAACACAGCCACCCAGGCATAAAGTATGTAGGGAATGGTGGCGATGTAAGCACCGGTGCCGGAACCTCCTGCCAGTACATTGTTGGCTTCCAGTTGCCCTGCCATGAAAGCTGACCAGGTGGAGAAAGGGATGAGCACACAGACGGCAGCACCGGTGGAATTGATCACATAAGCCAGCATTTCGCGGGGAACTTTATAGTGGTCCGTCACCTTCCGCATGGCGGTGCCCACGGAGAGGGCATTGAGATAATCATCAACAAAGACAATAATGCCCAATATCCAGGTGACAATCAGTGAAGCGCCCCTTGATTTTGTGTGCTTTGTGGCCATGGCGGAAAACCCCAGGGCGCCGCCGGATTTCTCCAGCAGTTTGATCAGGCTTCCAAACAGACCGCAAACCAGGATAATCCAAACCGTGACCCCGTCCATCATGACAAAATAGACAGCGTCCAGCCAGGCAGGAAAAAACCCGGCCCCTTCAAGCAAAATAAAACCCACGACAGACCCAATCAACAGTGGCTCAAAGGTACGCCTTGTGACAAAAGCCAGTATCACCACAGTTAATACAGGAATCAAACTGATCAGTCCATAGTGTTCCATCCAATCATTCCTCCTTTATCATCTCAGCTAAATAAACAGGATTCTTAGCTTCTGGTGGAGTTTTAATTCCATCAGAAGGTTAGAATGCGTTATCCAGGGACGTAGCACCGCTTATCTCCCTCTTGCAGAAGAGGGAGTCTTAGCGGTGGTAGTCATCGGATAAAATGTAAGCCCAATGTATAGAGCACAACAGACGGCGATTGGCAGAAGGATTTACTGGGGGAATGCAAAATGAAGCCAATGAAGATTAATCGGAAAAAGATCCGCAAACAACAGCAATGGGGGCAACTGACTGACCTGTTCTACCTGGCATTGGCGGAACAGGCCAGTGAGTCTTTTATTATTCACGATTTTCAAGGCCGAATTCGGGATGTAAATCAGTTTGCCTGTGAGACACTTGGTTATACCAGAGAAGAATTGCTCCAAATGACGATCCCTGATATTGAAATGGACTTCGATCTTATAAGTGCCCAAAGGGAATGGGTTAAAATAGAACCAAATGTCCATTTCACACTAAATGGTCATCAGCGACGAAAAAATGGTACTGTGTTTCCTGTGGAAGTTAGATTTGGTTGTGTCGATTGGAAAGGTGAAAGGCTGTACCTAGGGCTGATACGAGACGTGACTGACCGAGTTGAAATAAAAAACAAATTGCTTAAAACCCAGGCTCTTCTCAATGAAACCCAAAGACTGGCTCAAATAGGTGGCTGGGAATACAACGTACACACCAAGCAGATTCGGTGGACTGCAGAAATCTATCGAATTTTTGGAATGCCTCAATCCTCTGATCTCAAGGTAACAAATATATTCAGTTATTATCACCCGGAAGACCAGCCTCTTATCAAGAAAGCATTTCAGCGCCTCTTAGACACAGGCGAGCCCTATGACCTGGATTTGCGGTTGGATAATAAAAATGGTGAGAGAATTTGGATAAAATCTATCGGGCAAGCAGAATACCTGGAGGGTGACATTGTACGGGCTCATGGCTATGTCATGGACATTTCCGACCAAAAAATAACCGAAGAACTGTTAATCAACGAAAAAGATAGGGCACAGGAAGCCAACCGGATCAAAGAGCAATTTCTGGCTAACATGAGTCATGAGCTGCGAACACCTTTGAATGGGCTGATGGGAATGACCCAGCTGCTAAAAATGTCGGCTTTGACAGAAGAGCAGGAAGAATTTGTTGATCTTTCTATCCAGGCATGCACAGCCATCACCGACGTGGTCAATGAAATACTGAACTACACTGTCATGCAAAAAAAGCAAATGAAATGCATTGAGGTACCCTTTAAGATGAAAGAACTGATCAGTGAAGTCATGGAACTGCACAGGATTATGGCGGTCAAAAAACAACTGGAAATTGATTTTACCATCTCTCCACAGGTGCCGGAAATCATCATGGGTGACCGGTATAAGCTAAAACAGTTGCTAAATAACCTGGTGGGAAATGCGGTTAAATTCACTGAAGCTGGCGCTGTTCATATCATCGTCAATACAGAGTCAAGTGATCACAGGGAACGCATAAGATTGAGTTTCGAAGTGATTGATACCGGCATTGGCATCCAGGACCAGTTGATTGACCATATTTTTGGTAGGTTTAATCAGGTGGATGGATCACACACCAGGGAATATGGAGGGTTAGGCCTCGGATTGTCCATCGTTAATGAACTCTCAAAGGTGATGGATGGAGAAGTTAAGGTTTCCAGTGTGCCGGGGCAAGGCAGCAACTTCTGTTTTGTCTGTGAGATGGGCATTGAAATGATGGAGGAAAAAGTAGTGACAGTTGAAAAGGAATTATTACCTACCGAAGACCAATCACAGCACATCTTGGTGGTGGATGATGATGAAGCCAGTCGTAAAGTGACAGCGATCTACCTGAGCAAAATAGGAATGATTGTTGATGAAGCCAATAACGGTTTTGAAGCCATTGAAAAAGTAAAAAAGAGGGATTATGAGCTGATTCTAATGGATTTGCAGATGCCCGGAATGGATGGTTATGATGCCACAAAGATGATTCGTGAGATTACATCTCCGGAACTAAAAAAAGTTCCAATTTTGGCCATGACAGCCTTGGCCATGCCCAGTGTGCAAGAGAAGTGCATGGAGGTTGGTATGAATGATTACCTGGTGAAACCACTGTCGCTAAACCTTTGGAAAGATAAAATTGCCTATTGGATTGACCATGATCAAGGAAATGAAGGAGTAATGACGGATGGGGCTACTTAAAGACAAAGGTTTTATTAATAAAAAGTTTTGGCAAAAAAGCCTGTTGTTACTTATGGTAATGGTGGTTATACTGGGCGGGTTAAGTATCAGGGCCGAAGCAGTGGTGGAACTGAACAAACTTAATTTTGACTATTTATTTGAAGAGCATGGGTCGGTGATGATGGTCATCGATGTGGAAACAGGAATTATTTTGGAAGCCAATAAAGCGGCAGCTGCCTTTTATGGGTATTCAGGCGAGGAATTACAGGGCATGCGAATCCAGGATATAAATAAGCTTAGTGGTGAAGCAGTGAATACCGAAATGGCATTAGCAGCCATTGAAGAGCGAAACTACTTTTTGTTTGATCACAAGCTGGCAAATGGGGATATCAGAAATGTGGAAGTGTATTCCTATCCATATGTTTATGACGAACGCCCCCTGCTCTTTTCCATTATTCAGGATATCACACCCCGGCTGGAAGCTGAACAGCAGGCTCAGGACCGTATGTACTTGTGGTTGGTATCACTCTTTACATCAATCTTCTTATTGATTGTCCTGCTTATTTTCATGCAAAAAAAACGAATGGAAAGAGCCAGGCACATAGACGAATTATTTGAACAAACAACTCGTTACCAGGCTTTGATAACCGCTTCAAACACAGGTGCCTGGGAATATAACAGTAAAGCAAACCGCATGACCTGCAGTGCTGAATACTATGCTATCAGAGGGCTGGATAAAAAAGAATTCATGGAAGAACAGCAGGATAATGTGGATAAAGTGGTCTTTGATCACATCCATCCGGAAGACCGAGATGCGGCAGTTGATTTATTTCATCAATACATCGCTCAGCCAGAAGGGATGTATGAGAACTTATTCAGGATCAGACACAGAGATGGCAGCTGGCGCTGGGTGCTTTCAAGAGGTAAAACACTGACAGATCAGGAAGGACGATTGACAGAAATTACAGTCGGCACGCACATCGACATAACGGATCGTATCAGGGTTCAGGAAGAACTGCAAAAAAGTGAAATGCGATTAAAGCAAATGGCGGAACAGAGCCGGACCATTACCTGGGAAATTGACCTTGAGGGAAAATTTATTTATGTGAGTGAGGTCATTGCATCAGTTTTGGGGTATTTACCTGAAGAAGTGATGGGCAAAATGACTATCCCTGATTTTTTTCTTAAGGAACAGGGTGATGAGGCCAGTGAATTTTTTACTCAATTAACACAAAAAAGAGATTCTTTCACGGGCATACTGTCGCAAGTGACAACAAGAAATGGGCAGCAATTGTGGATATCCCATGCAGGTGCGCCAGTTTTCAATAAAAATGGCCGTATGACAGGTTTTAGAGGATCAAGCATTGATGTGACTGAATTAAAGGAAGCAAAAGAAAAAGCAGAAGCGGCAAACAAAGCAAAAAGTACTTTTTTAAGCAACATGACCCATGAG
>JAABSW010000072.1 GCA_011390155.1 Clostridiaceae bacterium | reverse complement strand
TTTGGTGGCTTTAACCGACCCCAAGGGTAATTTTACATACCTGGGAAAATCCCATGAAATACTGGGGTATGACCTGGACTACCTAAAAGGAAAAAACGTCATGGATTTCGTTCATCCTGACGATTATGCGGAAGTGATGGAAACCTTTATGGTTTTTCTCCAAAAACGGGAAGACGGTCGTAGGGTGGAGTACCGGATCCGGTGTCGTGATGGAAGCTACCTGTGGCTTGAAACCATGGGCAAGATTATGACCGATGACTCAGGCCAGATCAAAGAACTACTCTTCAGCTCCCGGGACATCACCCGGCAGAAGCAGGAAAAAGAAAAACTGGATCAGGTTGTTAAAGCTTCTCAGCTTTTTTTGGACACATCTGAAAAAGTGGATTATCAATACCTTGTGGAAGAGATCCGCCGGCTGACAGGGGCTGCTTATGTAGCCTGTAACCGGTTTGATGATGAAGGACGAGGCTTTACCACAAAAGCCATCGCTGGTGCGGTGTCCTCTATTGAAAAAGCAGCCAACTTGCTGGGTTTTGAAATTGCTGGGAAAGAGTGGCCCCATGACCCGGACCGGGCGGAAAAAACCCGGCATAAAACCATTACCACTTTTGACAATTTGGAAATGTTAACAGGCAAAACCATCCCCGCCCGGTTAATCCGCCTGGTGGAAAAGACCTTTGGCATTGGCCAGACGGTGATTGTGAATATCACGAAACAGGACAAAATCCTGGGAGATTTTACCTTAATGATGCCCCGGGGCAGGCAGCTGGAAAACCCGGAACTGGCGGCCCTCTTCGCTTCCCAGGTAGGGCTTATGCTGGACCGGGAAGAGTACCAGCACAAGCTGGAGGAAAGTAAGGAAGCATTGCAAAAAAGTGAAGCATCTGTCCGCAATAAGCTCAAGACCATTCTCGAACCAACAAGCGATTTGGGCGACCTAAAACTGGGGGACATCATCGATGTACCGGCGGTACAAAACCTGATGAGTCGTTTTCATAGAATCGCCGGCTTGACAAGCGCCATTGTAGACAACAATGGGAAGGTATTGGTGAGCGCCGGTTGGCAGGAGATCTGCACGAAGTTCCACAGGTGTCATCCTGAAACACTGAAACACTGCCAGGAAAGTGACACGCTTCTTTCCCAGGGTGTAGCGCCGGGATCATTTAAAAACTATCTTTGCAAGAACGGCATGAATGATATGGCCTCACCCATTGAAGTGGCCGGCCAGCATTTGGGAAACATCTATTTCGGTCAATTCTTCTATGCGGACGAAGAGCCGGATGTGGAGCAGTTTCGACAAAGGGCCCGGCATTACGGATTCGACGAAACCGATTACATTGCCGCCCTCAACCGGGTTCCGCGATACGATCGGGAATCCGTTGCCGACGTCATGCGGTTCTATTCAGGACTATCGGACATGATCTCTTCCTTGAGTTTTAGCAATGTCAGCCTGGCCCAGGCCATCACGAAACAACGGGAGGCTGAAGCCGAGCTGCGCCGTATTGAGTGGATGCTGGACACGGAAAAAATAGAAAGGCATAAAGAAACACCAGCCCAATCAGAATCATCTTATGGCGACTTGACGCAGCTTAACACATCCCGCTTTATTTTAAATTCCATCGGCGAAGAGATGCTTGCGGATATAGCCAAAGACTATCTTAGGCTTATGGAAACGTCCTCTGCCATCTACGAAAAAAATGGAGACTACGCCCTGGGTATTTTTTCTTCGGGCTGGTGCCGTTTCCTGGATAATGCCTCCCGGCAGCTCTGCCAAACAGACGATAACCGGGTTGCACTCCAAAGTGGCAAGTGGCTCTGCCATGAATCCTGCTGGTCAAATGCTTCTAAAACTGCCATTGAGACAGGCCAACCGGTTGATATTGTCTGCCATGGCGGACTTCACATGCATACGGTACCCATCCGGGCTAAAGGTGAGGTTGTGGGTTCGATTAATTTTGGTTATGGTGACCCTCCACAAGAACCGGATGAACTGCAAAAAATTGCTGATAAATATGCCGTTGACCTGGAAGAACTGCGTCAATATGCTGAAGCCTACGAGTCGCGTCCTCCTTTTATGATTCATTTAGCCAAAGAACGGCTACATAGTTCGGCCAGATTAATCGGAACGATGCTTGAACACCATCAGGCCAGAGAAGAGCTGCGCCTCCAAAACGGGCTGATAAATTCTTTACACAACTCCATCCCGGATTTGGTGTTTTACAAAAACCTGGATGGTGTGTACCTGGGGTGCAACCAGGCTTTTGCCGGTATGGAAGGAATGGCACCAGAAGAAATTGTGGGAAAAACCGATTATGAGATCTATTCCTGGAAAAAAGCAGAGAAGTACATCTCCCAGGACAAACAGATACTAAAGCAGCAATCACCCAGCTATACAGAAGAATGGATCACTTACCATGATGGACGAAAAGCAATAGTGGAAACCCAAAAAGCGCCGCTAAGGGATAGTAATAACAATGTGCGGGGTATTCTGGGCATCGCCCGGGACATCACCGACCGGAAAAAAGCCGAAGAAAAACTCCGGGAGGCGGCCTATCAGTTGGAAAAGAAAAACATAGAACTGGACATTGCCCTGTACCAGGCAGAAGAAGCCAATGAGGCCAAGACAAAATTCCTGGCAACCATGAACCATGAAATCCGCACCCCCTTAAACGGCATGTTAGGCTTTCTGCAACTCTTGGAACAAACGCCAATCAGCGATATGCAATCCGAGTACATGAACTACATGAATTATTCAGCCCAGCACCTACTGAGCCTGGTGAACAATGTACTGGACATGGCAAAAATTGAAGCCGGTGAAATGCAGTTGGACAAACGCCCCTTCCATTTGGCAGAGGAAATTGACACCGCATTGGCGTCTTTGCATCCATTAGCCAGGGGAAAAGGCCTCCAACTTAAAGTGGTGCAGGATCCCCAACTCCCAAACCGACTCGAAGGCGACCCCCGCCGACTGCGGCAAATCATACTGAATCTAGTGGGTAATGCCCTTAAGTTTACAGAAGAAGGAAGTGTTCACCTGACCATTGAATCCCTGGGCAGCACCGGGGGTTTTCACAACCTGCACCTGGAAGTTCGGGACACCGGCCCCGGTATGGACCAGGACAGCCAGGACATGCTGTTCCAGCCTTTTTTCCAGATAAGGGACAACCACACGGCTCATCCTGGCGGCACCGGCCTTGGTCTATCCATTACCCGGGAACTGGTGGAACTGATGGACGGCAGGATCCAGGTTCACAGCGTATTAGGAACAGGCAGCACCTTTACAGTCCGCCTCAGCCTGAAAGAAATAAAGGAAGATCCCCAAAGCCACCAGAAAAAAAGCTCTTCACAGAAAACCAACCCAGTGCCTGAAATCCGCCGCTTACTGCTGGTGGAAGATCAGGAAATGAACCAGGCCCTGATGAAGCATAGGCTGACAGAGAGAGGCCTTGTCTATGATCTGGCATATAACGGAAAGGAAGCGGTGGAAATGGCAATTCGCCACTCCTACGACCTGATTCTCATGGACATCCAGATGCCCCTGATGGACGGGCTGGAAGCTACCCGCCAGATCCGTAAAAACATAAAGATCTCCCAGCCACGGATTGTGGCCATGACAGCCTGCGCCACTCTGAAAGACCAGGAAGCCTTCCTGGCAGCGGGTATGGACGATTTCCTGACCAAACCGGTTACTGCAGAAAACCTTGACCGGATACTGAATGAGTAGACCCAGATTGTAAGGCGGATGAACAGGGAGAATGTGCCAATAGATTGAAGAGGACCATCCCGGTTTACAGCGAGAAAAAGGCGGGAACGCGTATGAAAAAAATACTGAAAAAATGCCATCTCATGGAAGTGCTCATGGTACTCATGGTGGCCCTGGGTTTTATCCTGCAGTTTCAGTTTACCGGCAGGGCCCATCTGTTCCTTATTTTTATAGCAACGGTTTTGTTCACAGTCATGGGTGTTCTGTTTTTCATCAGTCGTCAGCTAACAGAAAAGGAAAAAGAACTGACTGCCTCCAACACAGAACTCTCTAGTACCAACCAACAGCTTGTAGCAGCGGAGCAAAGCCTGTCCATTGAAATGCAGGAACGAAAAACGGCCCAAAAAGAGCTGGAAATGATCCTGTCCCTGCTGTCAGATGCGGAAGAAATCGTCTTTATTCTGGACGAAGACTACCGATGCATATACAGCAACCAGTCATTTAGGGATATGATGCAGATGCCGGAAGCGGAACTGGCCCGTCGAAACCTGGTACAGGAAGGAAAGATTCTAAACCAGGAGCTGATGAAAGATGTCCTGAAAGAAGGGTACTGGACCGGAGAACAGGAATACCCCAATAGGGAAGGGGAAATAACAGTTGTCTTTATGAGGGTGAACCACCTGATGTACGGCAGCGAATCTTATTTCACCGGCATCCTGACAGACATTACCCGGTACCGGCAGCGGGAAAAAGAACTGGACTACTTTAAATACTTTGACCCACTCACAGGACTTCATAACAGCCGTTTTCTTCGGGAGCACCTTGAAAAATTCATCCACGAACACATTTCCCACAACGAAGCCCATGCCCTCATCCTGTTGAACATTGATGATTTTCGCATGATTAACGAAGTGAAAGGCTACGCCTACGGCAACCAGGTCCTCACTGCTGTGGCGGCGCGGTTGGAAACCCTGGCAAAAGAGTCGGACACCCTGGCCCGTCTTGGCAATGACGAGTTTGCCCTGTGGAAGAGCGGTGCAGCCGGTTATCAGACACTGTATCAGGAAATACAGGAACTCAGCGGAAAGCTGAACGAAACCTACCGAGTGGACGGTGAAGACCTGTACCTTTCCATCAGGATGGGGATCAGCATTTGCCCATCGGACGGCAGTGATTACACCGACATATTTGATGCGGCCGTATCGGCCTTAAACCGTGCCAAAGCCCATCACTCAGCTGGGTATCAGTTTTACAACAAACAGCTGAACCAGGAGCTGGTTCACAATTATTTGATTCAAAATCGGTTGCGAGATGCCCTGGACCGGGAGGAATTTATGCTGCATTATCAGCCCAAGGTAGACATGCAGACACAACAAATCGTTGGAATGGAGGCCTTGATCCGATGGGAACGAGAGGGCGAGATGGTGGCTCCCAAAGATTTCATTCCATTGGCAGAAAGCACACAGCTCATTGTGCCCATTGGTGAGTGGGTACTGCGCCAGGCCTGCCGGTTTGCCTATGAACTGTATGCTGGGGGCAAAGAAATACCTGTGGCAGTGAACCTGTCACGAATACAGTTCAGGCATCCGTACATTGTGAAGTTGCTGGACCAGGTGCTTCAGGAAACAAAACTGCCTCCCCGCTTGCTTCAGCTGGAGATTACGGAAAGCATTCTGATGGACCATGCAGATGAGTGCAGGTGGCTGATTGAAGAATTGAAAGAAAAGGGTTTTTTCATCTCCATCGATGACTTTGGTACCGGGTATTCGTCCTTGTCCTACCTAAAGAAATTTGCAGTGGACCAGGTGAAAATCGACCGAGCCTTTATCAAAGACATACCCGAAAAAGACAGCGGGGTCATAGCCAAGGTCATCATCGAACTGGCAGACAGCTTTGGGCTGGACGTCATTGCAGAAGGAG
>JAABSW010000071.1 GCA_011390155.1 Clostridiaceae bacterium | reverse complement strand
AACAGAATGCTACAAAAAAAGACACATCTCCCCTGTATCAGGGACGATGTGCCGGTGTCGGCAACCGTGGTACCACCCACATTAGACGTCTTCCGGCTGTGCCGGTACTGTTTCCAACAAGGGGCTTTTCCGGGAAATAAAAAACGCACTTCGTCCCGGATAGGACGAAATGCGAAGATTCCGTGTTGCCACCTATGTTAGACAGAAGAACTGTCTCACTCATTACAGGTACGGAGAAACGGTACAGCTTTCATCAGTCCAGAAGCTGTTACCTTTTTCGATACCCTGCCCGGATAACGTTGGGCAAACGGCTACCGCTACTCTCACCCAAGTGATTTTGCGGTGCTTCTCCAGGAACCATTCAACAGATTGACCCGCACCAGGCTTCCACCATCCCCGGTTCGCTTTGGCTGTCACAAACTGCTTACTTTTTCCCTTCATCGAATAAATCTTTTGTTAGAATTAAATTATATAAAGAATACACCCCTTTTTATGGCATGTCAACCCTGATTTAAATTTCAACAAATAATTTTATCGCTGCCATTTTGTTGCCGAAAAATTTATCCGATGATTACCAACGTTAAGACTCTTTTGCAACATTGCCCCGATAATTCATTGTAAACACGTATTTGACTAATCTTTACTTCACTAATATGTTAAAGCTTTTTGCATCTTCAAGCACCTCAATGCCGTAGGCCACATTGCCGGGCAGTACCATTAGCTCGCCCTGGCTCACCACCTGTTCATCATCTTTGTTGTAAACAACTTTCAGCTTACCTTCGAAGACGTAAATCAGGCTGTCTTCTTCCTGATGTTCTTTGCTGATGCTTTCTCCCTTGGCATAGGAAAAAAAACGTACGTCTGTGTGCTCTGTGCTGCACAGTGCTTTGCTGGCGATGGTATGAGGGCTGTTTTCAATGATTCCCTGGAGGGACACCGGCAGAAAAGGTTCAATGTTTTTCATGATTTTCATGCTTATTTCTCCTTCCTCACGACCATCAAGAGCATTTTCATGTCTTCCTTGGCCGTCACCTGGTGCGAGGTGCCTGCAGGCATGAGAACCAACTGACCTTTGATGGCTTCCTGGGTATCTTCTCCTATGGTTACACTGGCCACACCTTCATGAATGTAAATCAATGCATCCCCGTTGGCGGTATGAGGACCCACGCCTTCACCTTTACCAAAAGCCAGCAGGGTGATGCCAACGCCCATTTGTTGTGCCAGGGTCTTGCTTTCAATCTGGCCAGGTCTGCAGCTTACCAATTCGTCAAAATCAATGGCTTGTGCTTTTGCAATGTTCTTTATGAAATCCATTCTTTTTCCTCCATTCAATTTGTTGTTAGATTTTTGTTTAGCTTGTGGTTGTTTCTGGTTGTTTCAACTTTCTTATTATTGCTTGTTCATGCTGATCACTGTTGACAGTGTACCATCTCTCCTGGCACATTTCTGTGATTCAAATCACTTTACATTATTTAGTTGATACCCCCCATTGTGTTATGTATTCCATCGAAATTTGCTTTGAGGGTTTGCTTGGTTAATCTGGCATGATTGTTGCATCAATATTGGGTAACGTTATTTGAACTGGTATCCAAGGAGGGCTTGCCCATGAAAAAGTGGTTTGAATCATTTCTTAAAAAAATTGAAGCAGCCAACAAGAAAAACTTTGGCTCAGAGCGTATGGATTGTTGCGATTTGAACAGTAAAGACACATCATCTGCAAAAAAAGATTCAGATCAAAAGCAACAGGTTTCTTCATAGCCTGTTGTTTTTTGTTTGTTTCTCCGGGAGTTAATAAGTTTCCTGGAGAAATATGAGAGTAATAAAGTGTAGGATATGCTACAATATCATTATAGTTAGTATCATATGCCGCAAATGAAATGAGTGTCTGTTATGCCAAAAAAAGACAAATGGAATCTTACCCTTGTCCTGCTGCTGATTTTGGGAATCACCGGGCTGCACTATGGAACCACTGCCAGTCCATGGGCCATGCATGATTTTTACCGACGCTTGTATTACATCCCCATTATCCTGGCAGCCTTCCATTTTCGCCTGCGGGGCGGTTTTATTTCTTCTGCACTGGTGATGCTTCTCTATGCCCCTCACCTGCTTCTCTATTTCGGACGGTTGGACATTACCGTGATTAACCAGCTCTTGGAAGCAGGCATGTTTATGGTGGTGGGGGTAATCACCGGCTATCTGTCTGAAGAGTCCCACCGCCGTGAGTTGCAGCTTCAACGCCAGGTATCACAACTGATGAAAATGGACTTGCTGGAAAAAAAACTGCGCCAGAGTGAGCGGTTGGCCTCTCTGGGTCAATTGGCTTCAGGCATTGCACACGAAATCAGAAACCCCCTGGGCATCATTAAAACCATAAGCCAAACCCTTCATCTGGAAGCCCTGGAAACCGGGGAAGATTCACTGGCGGAAGGTCTGAACATTATTGAAAGTGAAACAGACCGGGCGAACAAGGTGATCAAGGGCATGCTGGACTTTGCAAGACCAGAACCCCTTCAACTGAAACCCACAGACGGCGCATTATTGCTGTCTGATTTGCTAGCCATCATGCGTTCCCTGTCAAAACAGCACCAAGTGAAGATAGAAAGTCACCTTCAACCAGTGCCACCACTTCAGGCAGATGCTGACAGGCTGAAACAGGCTGTGATGAACCTGCTGCTCAACGGCATACAATCCATGGAAAATGGCGGCACCCTGACCCTTACCTTGGAGAAAGAAAATGACCACCTGGCACAGATCACCATTACCGACCAGGGCAATGGCATTGACGAAAAGACCCTGCCTCATATATTCGACCCCTTCTTCACTACCAAAGATGGTGGTACCGGGTTAGGACTGTCCGTTACTCATCGGATTATTGAAGAACACCGGGGAACCATTGACGTAAACAGCCATCCGGGAAAAGGCACAGCCTTCACCCTTCACCTGCCCCTGGCCCAGTTCAGGATTGAGGAGGCAACTCATGAAACCTAAAATACTCATTGTGGATGATGAAAAAAACATGCGTTGGGCCATCAACAGAGCTCTGGAGAAGGAAGGTTATGAAATTTTCGAAGCATCCAACGGTCTGGAGGGTATCGAAGCCTTCGACAAACACCGTCCTGATGTGATGTTGCTGGACCTTAAGATGCCGGTGATGGACGGCATGGATACGCTGAAAAAAATAAGAGAAACCAACAGCGTCACACCCATACTCATGCTCACAGCCCATGGTACCATGGAAACTGCCATTGAAGCCATGAAACTGGGGGCCTTGGATTACCTGTCAAAACCCTTTGATGTGGAAGAATTAAAAGTTCAAATTCGTAAAGCCCTTCATGTCAGCGAATTGGAGGAACAGGTTACCTATCTGAAGGAAACCACCGCCTTTGAAACCGGCAATGTGGTTATTGGTAATAGCCAGCCTATGGAAAATCTAATGACAATGGTACAGAGGGTGGCCGCCACCCCTGCCACCATTTTGATCCAGGGAGAAAGCGGCACAGGAAAAGAAGTTGTTGCTCACCTGGTTCACCACAACAGCCCTCGGCAGGACAAACCCTTTATCAAGGTAAACTGTGGTGCCATTCCTGAAAACCTGATTGAAAGCGAACTCTTTGGCCATGAAAAAGGATCTTTTACCGGTGCCACCAGTCGAAAAATCGGTAAATTTGAACGAGCCCGTGGAGGCACCATTCTTCTGGATGAAATCGGCGAACTTAATTTATCCATGCAGGTAAAACTCCTACGGGTTTTACAGGACAAAGAAATTGAACGGGTAGGCGGTTCAGAAACGGTATCTGTAGATGCCCGGGTCATTGCTGCCACTAACCGTCAACTGAAAAAAATGACAGAGGAGGGTACCTTTCGAGAGGACCTTTACTATCGCCTCAATGTCATACCCCTGCACATTCCACCCCTTCGGGATCGGAAGGAAGACATTCCTGCCTTTGCGAACCACTTTCTGCAACATTATTGCCATGAAATGGGTCGCAAATTAATGACCCTTTCCTCCGAAGCCATGGACCAACTGGTGACCCATCCCTGGAAAGGAAATGTGCGGGAGCTGGAAAACTTTATTGAACGTCTTGTGATACTCTCTCCAACGGATGACGTCAAACAGGTGGATTTGCCCACCTTAGGAACCAAAGACGCAAAGAAAGACAGACCTTTGCAGTTGCCCGAAGAGGGTCTGTCCCTGGACCAATTGGAAAAGGATTTGATTATGCAGGCGTTGGAAAAAACCGACAACAATCAGACTAAATCAGCACAGCTTTTGGGCATCAGCCGTCACACACTGATGTACCGCATGGACAAGCATGGCATCAGGAATTAACCCAACCGCTTTTAATTGTACCATCATAAACCTCAGTTTTTTCTCGCTGGGGTTTTATGAATTTTTTGGAAGGTGAGGTCTTGATTTTATAATTGTTGGCATGGTTTATGCAATATATTGTGTTATGTGGCAATGAACAGGATTTTTTTCACTGAAATCAACCAGATACTCACATTTTGAAACCTGTTTTTCTTTACACTGTGGCATTTGCCACAGTCGCTGTTGGAAATAATACAGATTCAAACCTTTGCAATTACACATTTCCATCACATTTTCAACACATTTCCATGTTACGATGTATGTAAGGTATTTGAAAGGATCATATGAAAAGGAGGCGTTCAATCATGATGTTTCTGTTTTGGATTATTATTGGTTTTGGCATCTACTATTTGTACACCAACCGTGACCAAAGTGCAAACGCTGGCAACCGACAAAGTGCTGAAGATAAGTTAAAAGAACGTTATGTGAACGGTGAAATAGACACCGAAACTTACCAGCGAATGCTTAAAACACTGAGAGATTAGGAGGATGTTATATGTTCACGCGAGGTTATGGTGGTCTTGACAACTGCTTTTGGTTTTTTGGCCGGTATTTATACGGAGGTTGGGGCGTTTTGATGCTGGTGGCCATCGTGTTGGCCGCAATCGTGTTATCAGTTCTTGTCGTCAAAAAAGGCAATAAAAAGGACACCTCGAAGGATGCCCTGGAACGATTAAAAATCAGGTATGTCAATGGAGAATTAACTGAAGAAGAGTACTTGGAGAAAAAGAAAGTATTAGATTTGTAAAACCACTCACCTGTAAAAAGCGCTGTGTTACAGGCCATTCAATATGAGCCTGTTGATATACACAAATACAATAAAGGAGGAATCAGCCTTGAAAAAAAGATTGATGATTGGTCTTACCCTGCTTCTGGTAATGGCTTTTGGCATTGTAACCTTTGCAGAAACGGCAGACGTGCCGGACTGGTACAATGATATGCTTCAGTGGCGTCAGGAACGACTTGATGCTGCTGTTGATGAAGGCTTCATCACCAGTGAGGAAGCCCAGTGGCAGGAAGAGCGCTGGGAAGCCATGGATGAGTTTCATATCGAACAAGGCTTCGGCCCTGGTTATGGTCCTGGATTTGGACCCTGCCATGGTGGTGCCGGCTTCGGCGGCGGTCGCTTTGGCAGTCAACGAGGCAGTTTCAGCGGATATAACAACATCCCTGTAAACTAAATGTTTCAAATCGTTCTACCATATCAATGGTAACGCGGTATTTTTACTGCATTAAATCTAACCCTTACTTGATGGCAGCCTTCGGGCTGCCTTTTTTTGTAATGGTTCTGGTTACTATTCCAATTTCAGAAGTCGGGCATTAACAGCGACAATCACTGTGCTCAGCGACATCAACACTGCTCCTACAGCGGGGCTGATGAGAATTCCCTGGTTATATAAAACACCTGCTGCCAGCGGAA
>JAABSW010000070.1 GCA_011390155.1 Clostridiaceae bacterium | reverse complement strand
TAATTTGCAATAAAAAAGCTGCGAAGATTGATCTTCGCAGCTGGTTAAAAACGATTCTACTATTGTCTTGTTAATAGAAAAGATAAACAGGATTGTGAGTTTTAACTTATCCATTAATCCTTATTACCTATCCATTGCCTTACCCCTACACATCCATAATAATGGGGAGGATCATGGGGCGGCGTTGTGTTTTCTGGTAGAGGAAGTCTTTCAGGCTGTCACGGATACCGTTTTTCAGCTGTGACCATTCTCGAATGCCCTTCTCTTCCATTTGGTTCATGCGTTTCTGCACTACTTCTCTGGCTTCGTCCATCAGGTCTTCTGATTCCCGAACATAGACAAATCCGCGGGAGATGATGTCTGGCCCGGCCACAATTTTGGATTCCCTGCGGTCCATGGAGACAACTACCACCATAAGGCCGTCTTCAGCCAAGTGTTTTCTATCGCGCATGACGATGCTTCCCACGTCACCAACGCCAAGGCCATCCACAAAGATTGGCCCTGCCTGGACGGTGCCAACGTGCTTGCACTCTTCCTGGTCAAATTCCAGCATATCGCCATTTTGCATAATGAAGATGTTTTCTTCGTCCATACCCAAGCGCATGGCCAGGTTGGCGTGCTGTTTCAGGTGGCGGTATTCGCCGTGGACGGGGATAAAGAATTTTGGTTTTACCAGCTTGTGCATCAGCTTCAGCTCTTCCTGACAGGCATGGCCTGAGGTGTGTACTTCGGCGACGGAGTCGTAGATTACGTCTGCGCCTCGCTCAAAGAGCTGGTTGATGACACGGCTGATGGTTTTTTCGTTACCAGGGATGGGTGAGGCTGAGAAAATAACCAGGTCACCTTCTTGTATTTGCAGTTGTCTATGGTCTCCTGCACTCATCCGGCTCAGCGCGGCCATGGGTTCTCCCTGGCTGCCGGTGGTGATCAGAAGCAATTGATCTTCTCGGTATCGGTTTATTTCTTTAATGTCAATTAAGATGCCTTCTGGTACATCCATGACGCCCAGTTCGCTGGCAACAGCAAAAACATTCAGCATGCTGCGGCCGTTGATCACCACTTTACGGTTAAACTTGGCGGCGGTGTTCACGATCATCTGCAGTCGGTGGACGTTGGATGAGAAGGTGGCCACAATGATGCGGCTTTTCGCGTTCATAAAGGCGTTTTCCATGGATTTTGCCACAGTTTGTTCCGAAATGGTGCTGCCCGGACGTTCGGAATTGGTACTGTCTGCCATCATCATCAGCACCCCTTCTTCGCCCAGTTGGGCAAAGCGGTGGAGGTCCATGACCTGGCCGTCCACGGGTGTGTAATCGATTTTAAAGTCTCCTGTGTGGAGAATGGTACCCATGTCGGTGTAGATGGCAATGGCGGAAGCGTCTGGAATACTGTGACTGACACGGATGAATTCCACTTTGAAGCCGCCCAGATGGTATTTCTGGTTGCGTTCCACCCGTACTGTTTTCACGTTGCCCAGCCGATGTTCTTCAAATTTCTTTGCCAGCAGTCCCAGGGTGAGCCGGGTGCCGTAGATTGGTACGTTGATCTGCTTTAGCAGATAAGGGATGGCCCCAATGTGGTCTTCATGACCGTGGGTAATGACCACGCCTTTGATTTTGTGCTGGTTTTTAATGAGGTATGTCATGTCGGGAAGGACGATGTCGATGCCCAGCATTTCGTCGTCAGGGAAACTGAGGCCGCAGTCGACGATGAGCATTTCATCTTTGTATTCGATGACGTTCAGGTTTTTCCCGATTTCTTTCATACCGCCCAGGGGAGTGATTCTAATTTTATCTTCACCCGGGTTGGTAACTTTGATGTCATTTGATTTGCTTTTTACTTTTACTTGGGGTTTTTTACTGCTTTTTTTATTGCTTTTCTGTTGTTCCTGTTTTTTGTCGTTGTCATTCTTTTTTGCTGATTCGTTCTTTTTTGTTGCTTCATTCTTTTTTATTGCTTCATTCTTTTTTGGTGATTCCTGTTTATCTATGTTCTTATCTCCTTTAACGTCACTGACGTTGTCAGTGGTGTTCTCTTTTTTCTTTGGTCGTTTATACCATTTTTTCTTTTTTTTCGGTTGGTTTTCTGTCATAATTGTTCCTTTCCATTTTTGGACACACATAAAGACAGGCAGTCCATTGTTAATCCCTGGACTACCTGCATTTGGAGCATAATCCAAAAAACTTGACTTTGTGGTCTGTAATCGAGAAATCGTACTTTTCTTCAATCTGTTCTTCCAGAGGTCCCAACAAGTCCTCACCGACTTCGATGATTGCTCCGCAGCTTGTACAGATTAAATGATGGTGCTGGTGGTCGTCTTTATTGTTGTTGAATTCGTACCGACTGCATCCGTCGTCCAGATTGATCTTTAGGATCAAGCCCATTTCATCCAGGATCTGCAAGGTTCGATAAACCGTTGCCAATCCTATGTCCGGGCATTGGGTCTTGACCAGATCGTAAATCTCTTCTGTGTTCAGATGCTGTCCCTGGTTTTCCATAATGATATTTAAAACTGCCCTGCGCTGTGGGGTCAGTTTGTATCCTTTTTCTTTTAACATGGTTTTTAATTGGTCTGCCATATTTTCCAATTCTTCACCCGCTTTTCTCATTTTCAATTGATGATTGCATTGATAAAATTCGATAGATACAGGTAAAGATGAACATTCCTGTTCTCAACTAAAAACATATTTCATCTTCGATTATAACGAGAGTTTGTGCTTTTGTCAAATAGAATTTGTAATCATATCATATAAAAGGGGTGCAGTGGCCTGAACACCCTAAACCGGGTTTCGAACCTGCACCCCTCTGTCATATTCTGTGAAGGTGATTCTAAAACCTACTCTTCTTCTTCGTCGCCTTCTTCTACAATATCGTCAATCATGGCTTCGTAGGCAGCGGCAACTTTGTCAAACTCGTCGTCGTCTTCCACAGCGATTAACATGACCTGTTCTTTGTCATCTGGGTCTGGGTCCATGCGGAAAATGTAGGCTTCCTCATCGTCGTCTGCGTCCAGGGGCAACAGTATTGCGTACTCCAGGTCTTCAAGTTCCAGGGTCATGATGATTTCAAAATCCTGCTCTTCTCCTGTTTCGTCTACTAATGTAACAATGTTGTCCTCGTGGTTGTGGTCATGGTCGTGATTGTGGTCATGGTGATCATGGTTATGATCATGTGGCATAATTGGTTCCTCCTTTGGTATTTTCGATTGATTTTGTAAATAATCCAGGTATCCCTGCAGAATGCAAACTGCGGCAGCGGTGTCGATGATTTTTTTGCGTTTGCTGCGGCGCATGTTTGTTTCGATGAGGGAACGCTCTGCCATTTTGGTGGAAAGGCGCTCGTCCCATTCGGTGATGCTGCAGTTGAACTCTGGGCGAATCAGCTCAATAAACTCCCTTACTTTTTCGGCCTGGGGGCCGATGGTGCCGTTCATGTTTTTAGGCAATCCCACCACCAGTTGTGAAACCTGGTATTCGTCAATGACTTTTTTCAGTGCTTCCAGGTCTTTTTGGTCGGTTTCCCGTCGGATGGTGTGAAGCCCCTGGGCTGTCCAGCCCATGAGGTCGCTGATGGCCATGCCAATGGTTTTGTCACCCACGTCAAGGGCCAGAATGCGTTTAAAATCGTTCATAGAGTGCTCCTTCTTGGCTACATTTAGTATACCTAAAACCATTTAAGGTGTAAAAAGCTGAATTGTACTGTTATCCCCTGGAATTTAGGTCATTGTGAGAGCAAACAAGGAGTTTGTGCTTCGAATCTATTCAATTCATATCCGAATTAGCACAATTCAACCCTGAATTTGACAAATGTATCTATTTTATTTTGTGTCAGATAATTTTAATGCAAAATTCAGGACAGTCTTTGACACAATAACTGCACAGGATGCATTGGCTGTGGTCCACCACGGCCTGGTTGTGTACCATGGTGAGGGCCTTTTGTCGGCAGATGTTTACACAGTTGCCGCAACCCCGGCATTCGTCGCCGATGTGAAGCCGACGTTTTCGGTTCAGGGCGTCTTCCCGTGCTTTAAGGGGTAATGGCTGGTTTAGTGCCAGGGCGCAGTTGGCGTCTACCTCTGAGGTAGTTTGCATTCCAACAGCCACTGCGTCTAACAATGGGTGATCCAGTGAAAACCGCAGTGTTTCTTCATAGGTGCCCAGCAAGTGTCCGCCGCCCAGGGGTTTCATCCCCACCACTGCTTTGCCAGCTTTTCTGGCGGCTTTCAGGGCGCTGAGCATGTCATCCATGGTGCCGTCACCAATGCCTAACCCCTGGGGGTTGAAAATGGGAAAGACCATGTCGATCTCCGGCAGTTTAAGGCTGGCCTTCACGGCTGCCACCCGGTGGGTGGAGAGGCCGATGGCCTTTATGAGGCCTTTTTCTTTCATTTTCACATAGTATTCCAAGGCTTCTCGGTGCCCCCGGAGGGTGTGTTCACTTTCCTGTTCGTGCATGAGAAAAATGTCCAGATACTTTGTGTCCATCGCTTGCAGCGCTTCATCCACAGCTTCTCTGGCGGTTTCTTCTGACCAGGCGTAGGATTTTGTCATGATCACCACCCGGTCTCTGGGCACCTGTTTCAAAAAGTGCCTGATGTGTGGGTAGGTGCCGTAGATTTGTGCTGTGTCCAGAAAGTTGATGCCCTGGCGGTAACCGTGGAGCAGCAAGGCTGCCCCTTCTTCTGGAGCCAGGTTTTTCTGAAGGGGGCCCATGGTCAGTGTACCGAAACACAGTTTTGACACAGCCAGGCCGGTGGTGCCCAGGGCCTGGGGTGTAAGCCTTGTCATCATTTGCCCTTAACTTCGTTTATAACATAACTTGCCAATAGTTCTTCCAGAATTTCATCCCGTTCAATTTTACGGATGGCACTGCGTGCACCGCCGTGGCTGGTGATGTAGGATGGGTCGCCTGAAAGAATGTATCCGATGAATTGGTTGGCGGGGTTGTAACCCTTTTCTTCCAAGGCTTCATAGACTTGGGTAATCACTTCTTTTGCCAGTTCTTTTTTGTCCTGATCAATTTCGAAACGCATGGTGCCGTTCAGTTTATCATTCATGAGTTATTCCTCCCTTAATCATTTCCCTGGCTTTTTCCAAAGCTTCGGGCAGTTTATCAGGGTTCTTGCCGCCGGCCTGGGCCATGTCTGGCCGTCCGCCGCCGCCGCCGCCGGTGATGGTGGCAGCTTCCTTCACCACTTTGCCAGCGTGAAGGCCTTTTGCCACCAGGTCTTTGGTCATGGTGGCCATTAACTGTACCTTGCCGTCGCTGACGGATGCCAATAGCACTGCCGCTGAACCGGCCTGGTCTTTGATGCGGTCGCCCATGTCCCGGAGTTCGTCCATGGAAAGACCTTCCAGGCTGGTGACAACGATGGTGGTGTCGCCGATTTTTTCGGCATGTTGTAACAGGTCGCCCTGTTGATCTTTCATCTGGTCTTTTTTCAGTTTCTGAATTTGCTGGTCTTTGTCTTTGCTTTCTGTCAATACTTCTTCCAGTCTGGGGATCAGTCGGTCTTGCCTTGTTTTCAGCACAGCAGCGGCTTCCACAATGGTTTCCTGGTATTGTTTCATCAGACGGTAGGCGCCGGTGCCGGTGACAGCTTCAATGCGCCGCACGCCGGAGGCGATGCCGCTTTCGCTGAGAATCAGCAACATGCCGATTTCACCGCTGTTGTTGACATGGGTGCCACCGCAAAGCTCAAGGCTGAAGTCGCCGGTTTTCACCACCCGTACTTTTTCGCCGTATTTGGCTTCGAAGAGGGCTTCTGCCCCTTGTTGACGCGCTTCTTCCACAGTGCTTTCCATGACCTTAACGGCCAGGGCACGTTGTATTTGCTGGTTGACGATGTTTTCAACGGTTT
>JAABSW010000069.1 GCA_011390155.1 Clostridiaceae bacterium | reverse complement strand
TGGGCCCCCTGGCAGGAGGATACAGTAAAGACCTGGTTGGTTCGGAAAAATCTTTCTATGTGCTGCTGGCGGTATCAGTGGTGTTAATGCTCATAACACTTACCCTGCCCCGGCCGGCCAAGGAGGAAACCAGGGAAGGTCGCCTGGGTTTTCTGGAAACCATGCTGGTGGTCATCAAGGAAAAACCATTGTATTTTGCCGGCATAGCCACTTTTTGCGGCGCCACCTCCTGGGCCTTGGTCAGTTCCTTTTACCCCATTTACATGCAGAACCAGTTGGGTTTTTCTTCCACCCTGGTGGGACTGTTGGTGGGCCTGCGTGCCCTTTCCTCAGCGCCCGGCGGGTTTTTGGGAGGTATTTACCTGGAAAAAATTTCTTTTAAATGGATGTTTATCGGCAGTATTTTAATGGGGGCGGCCGGGTTTTTCTTCATTCCCCTGACCAGCCATTTTGGCCTGCAGGTGCTCTTTATTTGTCTCATTGGGTTTTCCAGCGGCGCCCTGCAAACCGTGGCCCTGGTTTTTGTGGGAGAGGTGACGCCCAAAAAACAGATGGCCACTGCCATGGCCTTTATCGGGTTGTTCTGGTCTTTATCCCAGGCAGTGCTGCCACCGCTGTTGGGTGCCCTTGACACCATCCATGTGTCCTTCACCTTTGGCGGGTTGGGTGTGCTGTTCCTGGTCATGGGTGTGTGGGGTGTATACTTGCTGGTGAAATACCAGCCAGTGAAAAGGGTAGAAGTGTAATAAAGTGATTAGACTTTTACAATTGGAGTGAGGGAGGGTTTCACATGCCACTGAAATTGATTCGTGACGACATCACCAGAGTGAAAGTTGATGCCATTGTGAACGCCGCCAACGAGACCCTTTTGGGTGGCGGTGGCGTGGACGGTGCCATTCACAGGGCGGCGGGACCGGAGTTGCTGGAAGAGTGTCGGGGCCTTGGCGGTTGCCAGGTGGGCCAGGCGAAGATCACCAAAGGCTACCAGCTGCCGGCCAGGCACGTGATTCATACCGTGGGGCCGGTGTGGCAGGGAGGTAACCAGGGAGAGGCAGCACTGCTAAAGGCCTGCTACCGCAACTCCCTGGAACTGGCCAGGGAACATGGCCTTGAAAGCGTGGCCTTCCCCTTGATCTCGGCGGGTGCTTTTGGTTACCCCAAAGACCAGGCCCTGCAAGTGGCCATTGCCGCCATCGGTGAATTTCTGTTGCAGCATGACATGAAGGTATCCCTGGTGGTCTTCGACAAAGCGGCTTTTATCTTGTCGAAGAAGCTCTTTTCTTCCATTACCCAGTACATCGACGATCGTTACATTGAAGAACACCCGGTGGCCCGCACCAGTCGTGGAGGTGACCGGCAGGGGTTGCGTGAGCGTTACGCCGCAGCGGAGAAGCGACTGGCATATGAAATTGACCAGCTGCAGGATGCGGCCATGGAAGCGCCTGTGGAAGAATCTCTGCAAGAACCCAAAACTAAACGCAGCCTGGAAGAAGTGGTGAACCAGGTGGACGAGACCTTTTCCCAGATGCTGTTGCGAAAGATTGATGAAAAGGGCCTGACGGATTCACAGACCTATAAACGGGCCAACATCGATCGGAAACTGTTTTCGAAGATCCGTAACGACATTCACTACAAGCCCAGTAAACCAACGGTGCTGGCCTTTGCCATTGCCCTGGAGCTGAGCCTGGACGAAACCAACGACATGCTGCTGCGGGCCGGGTTTGCCCTGTCACGGAGCAGCCGTGCCGACCTGATTGTCCAGTATTTTATCGAAGAGGAAAACTACAACATCTTTCACATTAACGAAGCCCTTTTTGCCTTCGAACAGCCCACCCTGGGGGTGTAGTATAAAAATGTGAAGTCTCTATACTATATCGATAACAAAGGTTTCTCTATGGTATAATGATTTTGGAAGGTGATGTGAGATGTTGGAAAGAAAAGAGATTGAAGCCATTGGAGAAGCTTATGATCTGGCGTTTATTGTAACCTTTGGTTCCTATGGAACCCCACGTTTTACAAATGAAAGTGACATTGATATTGCTTTTCAACCAACCAGGGTTCTGGACCAACAGGAGGAAGAAAAGCTTATGATAGATATGATCCTGTATTTCAGACGGGATAAACTTGATTTAATCAACCTGCGGACTGCACCCATTTTGTTGAAAAATGAAGTGGCAACCAACGGTCGGGTGCTGTATGATAAAGAACAGGCTTTTACCCGTTTTAAAAGCAAGGTGTTTAAACTCTTTCAGGAAATGAAGCCAATGTTGGACCAACGGGTGGAAGCGATTTCCCGACAAATTGAAGCAATGAAATAGTGGAACAGGAGGTGCAGTATGGGCGATCAATTATATTTGGTGATGGAAAAGTTGAACACCATGAAAAAGTACATTGATGAGCTTGAGACCGTCAGCACCATCTCCCTGGAAGAGTTTGAAAAAGATGTATGGAAGAGGTACGCCATTGAACGGTTGCTTCAGTTGATCATCGACCTGGCCATTGACATCAATAACCTGATATTAAACTATTTGAAGAAACCCACTTCAAAGGATTATTTTAATACGTTTATAGAGTTGGGAGAAGCAGGTGTATTACCTCCAGACTTTGCTGTTTCCATGGCACCAAGCACAGGGATGAGAAACCGCCTCGTTCACCAGTACGAGTCGATTAACCCACAGATCGTGTTTGAGGCGATCCCTAAAACCATCAACGGATACCGGGATTATGTGAAGTTGATTCACAAGTATGTGAAATAAACAGGATTTCCATGAAACCTCTTGAGCTGTCCGGAGGTTTTTTTATTTGTCGCCTGGCAGGCGACCATGGGTGCCCCTTAAGGTGATATCCTTGAGATAAATCAAGGAACGGAGGGGTACGCTATGAAAAAAGAAAAGATAAAGGATAAGAAAAATGCATTAACGGAACTGGTCTTTATTTTGGACAGAAGCGGGTCCATGAGCGGTCTGGAAAGTGACACCATTGGGGGTTACAACAGCTTGCTGGAAAAGCAGAAGCAGGAGCCGGGGGAAGCCCTGGTCACCACGGTACTGTTTGACGACAAGGCAGAGCTGCTTCATGACAGGCTGAACCTGAAAGAGATCTTGCCCATGACGGAGAAGGAGTATTTTGTGAGAGGCACTACGGCATTGCTGGATGCTGTGGGTTTAACCATCAACAAAGTGGTGGAACAAACCCGCCGGACACCCAAAGAACTCCAGCCTCAGCACACCCTTTTTGTCATCACCACCGATGGCATGGAAAACGCCAGCCGCGAGTTTAACTACGAGAAGGTGCGCCGGATGATCGAACACCAGCAGGAACGCTACAACTGGGAGTTTCTCTTCCTGGGAGCCAACATAGATGCGGTGTCGGCGGCAGAACAGTTTGGCATTGGTGAAGACAAAGCTGTTAACTACCATGCCGATGTGCAGGGCACCCAGCTGAACTACCAGGTGGTGGGAGAAGCTGTCAGCAGCCTGCGGGCCAACAAGAAGATTGACAAAGACTGGAAAAAGCGGATTGAGGAAGATTATGAGAACCGTGGGAAAAAGAAAGGTTAAGCAACAAAAACCTTGCTCAAATCTTTTTCACTGGAATCCAAATATCGGTTTCCTCCAGTGAAGCATAGACTTCCATGTCTGGGGCTTTTCCAAATTCATAGCCGCTGGTGGGCATCCACTCCATAACAATGCGGTGTTCAAGTTTCTGGATGGCCTCAGCCCCTTTTTCCGGGCAGGGAAAGATGGCCCAGGTTGACTCGGGAACAATGAATTCTTCCATGCCATGGGGGGCTGGCTGATCTGTTGAACAGGCAACGTAATAGTCCAGGCTGCCCGTGCTGAAATCGGCAGAATAATGGCTGACACCTAAAAGTCCTGGTGGTTCTTGGTTCATGAGGGCAATGATCTGCTCATGATGACCAGCCTGAACTAAACTGCTCCAAAAAGCTGGGATTTTTTCATAGCACTCCCCGTTTTCCAGGGTGGTGCGAAGCTTCATGCCTACAATACGAAAGGCCTGTTTTCTTTCAATGCGATAATCCAGGGTTTTAGCGCCTTTCACGGTGAGTTCAAAGTGCAGTGGTGGAAATGCCTTTACCATGACCTTTTCTTTTTTAACCTCCCTGGGCGCTACGCCGTGAAAAGCTTTGAATGCCCGATTGAAGGCGGTGGGTGAGGAATAGCCATACTTCAAGGCGATGTCGATGACTTTACTGTCACTGGTTTGCAGTTCTGTGGCAGCCTTGGATAATTTCCGGTTACGAATGTATTCGGAAAGGGGTACCCCGGCAATCATGGCAAAAAGCCTCTGAACGTGGTAGACGGAGTATCCAAACAGCTCAGCAATGTCATCATAATCGATGTCGTCTTCCAGGTGTTTTTCAATGTATTCGATTACCTGATTAATGCCATCCAACCAATTCATTGACGCTCCTTCTTTCCATCACTTGTTTTGACTTACCGCCACCCAAACTTCCGCCTCATCATCCTGTCCGTGAACCTCCATGTCAGGGGCCTGGGATTTCATCTCCCCTGTGTGATAGCCACTGTTAAGCAGGCTATAACCAGAAGTCAGCTGCCATTCGTTCACAATGCGCATTTCAACCTCTGAGACTTCGGTCCGTTTGCAGGGAAAAACGGCCCAGGTAGCTGCTGGCACTGTATATTCTATCATATCATCAGGCACTTGTTGATCGGACGCACAGGCAACAAAATAATTAAAATTTTTCGGGTCGACAGGGTCTGTGTTATAAACACTGAGCCCTATTAACCCATAGGGAGGCTGATTCATTAATCCTGTTATTTCCAAATGCTTTTCTTCCTGAATGACTTTTCCCCACAATGCCGGAATATCCGTCATGGCTGCTTTGTTTTCCATCGTTGTACTTGTCATAACCCCCACCACTCGAAAGGTCTCTTTCTTTTCAATTCTAAATGCTAAACTCATTTTTACCACTCCTCATGATTCATTTCATTAGATCGGCAGCATGATCCGCTGCTTTCTACTTAACTTTACCAAAAGAATGGAACAAAAACCTCTCATTAAAAATCACAAATTGGTAGATTTTGCTTTTTAAAGCACTTGAAAAATGATATAGTCAAACCTATTGAAGGTTTGACGATAGCTGGAGATAATCACTCATTTCAAAGGAATGCTGCATTGGTTGATTGTTACGCCACTAAGTTCATTATACAATAGAGGAGAACCTGCGAAGAAGGAGAGGGTGCCTTTCCTTGGTAACGATGTGTAGCGGAAAGCTGGGATAACATGAAAAAAATAAACTCAAAATGGGTTGTTTGGCTAATTTTCGGCATTGCATACATGATTGCTTTTTTCCATCGGTATGCCATTGGTGTCATTGCCGATTTACTCAGTGCTGAGATCGGTTTAACGCCATCAAGCCTCAGCCTGATGGCCTCTTTATATTTCTATACCTACGGTGTGTTACAAATTCCCATTGGCATGATGGTAGATGCCAAAGGGCCCAGAAAAGTCGTGATCACCGGCATGGGTGCTCTTTTTATTGGGTCGCTTCTTTTTGCAGTGTCAAACCAACTGATGCTCCTTTATGTGGCCCGTGTCTTCATTGGTTTTGGAGCTGCCACCATGTTCACCGCCCTTTTTAAAATACAATCACTGTGGTTTAAAGCCAATGAGTATGCCACAATGGCCGGGCTGGCTTCAGTGTTAGGCAATATGGGGGCGATCCTTGCCACGGCACCCTTTCTTTTTGCCACTTCACTCATGGGTTGGCGTGGGTCATATGTGATGGTGGCTTTTTTGACCTTGGCACTGCTCCTTGTTGTGGTATTGTTTATCCAGGACCGACCTGTTTATGCTGACAGGGATCAGCGAGTTGCACAGGCAGAAGAAGAGAGTGAGTCA
>JAABSW010000068.1 GCA_011390155.1 Clostridiaceae bacterium | reverse complement strand
CCAGTTGTCGCTGCCCCCCATGATGGTCACGTCCATGGAGAGGATCAAATCGTTTTGCTTCATGGCCCAGGCCAGCTCATTGATGAAATGGGTCAGTCGGTCCCGGTCCGCCATGTAGATGTGTTCAAAATCCACGTTGATTCCCTCATACCCATAGGCCAGGGCCTCACTGATCATCCTGTCAATGAACCGTTCCCGGGCGTCTGCACTTTTAAGAAATGCGTGGGTCCGGTCGATGTCAAATTCGTTGGTGACCAACGCCCAAATCTGAAACCCGTTGTCCCGGGCCCAGCGGATGTAATCGTTGGAGACTTTGGAGGAGACGTTTCCCTCCTCGTCCACTAGGTCGTACCAGGTGGGGGACACCACGTTGACCCCTGGCATGTCCGGCAAGGTGTCCACATCAGGATTCCGACCGTACACCGCCTCCCAAACCAACATAACCGGTTCGTCCAGAGGTGGTTGCCATTCAGGCAGTTTGGCCGCCTGAACCCTTTCCATGGCCGCCAGACGGTCTTCCGTTTCCCGGATCACCCCAATGGTGCCATTCTCCGTGACCACAGTCGTTTGGTCTTCCCCGGACATAAAGGCAACAGCCCGCCCGCCCGGGGACTCTTCCAGGATCCAGGTGGGTTCCCGGATGGCCTGCCAATCAATGTAAGTCTCCAGGGACAGGCGTTTATCCCGGTAGGCGTTCATTTTCTCAAGGTCTTCAAACACCAGTTGGCCGGGTTCCAGCTCCAGGTGCTGGTACGGCAGGTAGTCATTGGAGAAGATCACATGGCCGCTGGTTGTTTCTTCCTGCAGCCGTATGCCCAGGGAGTCAAAAACATCCAAAGCTGCCAGGTCCTCGTAGGGCAGGAATGTGCTCTCTTCCAGATGAACGGGAATGACCTGAACACTTTCAGGAACACCGTCAACTGTCACTTCCCCCTGGTCAGAGATGGTGATAAAATGCTCCGGGCCCACCAGATTTGTCTGCCCCTTCACCTCATCGTAATGATGGGTGTAGAGGGAATCCCACAACCAGTAAGTGTTGAAATGGGTTTTACCGGTTTCTCCGTTGATGCGCAGCAGGTCTTCCGTATAAAGCTCAACCTGGACACCCTCTTCCCCCAGGTATACCACCTGTGGCGGTATTTCATAGGTTTCATAGCCGCCCATCATCGGTAATTCCTGGGCCCACCTGCGGATCCGCAGGTTCAGTTCAATATTAATGCTCAGCACCGCTGTGACCACCAGGGCCAAGACCAGCAGGACTGTCAAAACCACAATCATCGTTTTTTTCATGGCTGATCCCTTCCTTATTTCTGTCATTTTTAAACCTGTATTCCAATTCCATAAGGATTTGTGCTTACCTTCACTCATTATTATATTACATCCTCTATCTATACATACCACAAAAGCACCAAAATGTTTCAATTTAAGTGTTTATCATACACAGTATTTGTAATAAAGAATTTTTTCCAGCGGCTGCTGCTTTGCATCTTATTTGTCGGGTACCATTATGTTATGGCCCAGGCTTTTCCATCTTGGAGGTGTTCACAGTGAAAATCGCCCTTTTAACCGAGACTTGGCATCCTTTTACCAACGGTGTTGTCACCCACATCGAAGTGCTTTCAGAAGGGCTGACAACCCTTGGTCACCAGGTGCTGGTGATGACCACCGACCCGGATGTGCGGCAAAATGTGACCGACGAAAAGGGTGTTTTCCGTTGCCCCGGCCGGCCCTTAAAAAAGGTGTATGGCTATGCCCTGGCGTCCCCCTTTAACATGGACAGATACCGTTCGTTAAAAGCCTTTCACCCTGATGTGATCCACATTCACCAGGAGTTTGGCATGGGTACTTTCGGTTTCATTGCCTCCCGCCTCCTAAGGGTTCCCCTGTTCTACACCCTTCACACAGCCTATGATGACTACCTTCATTACCTTGCCTCGCCACCCCTGATTCCCCTGGTCAGAAGTCTGTCCCGGGGGTATGTGAAATTTCTCGCTTCATCGGCATTCAGGGTCACAGGCCCTTCGGAAAAATCTGCCGCCTACATCAATGCCCGGGGCGTCAAGACACCTTTTATTTATATTCCCAATAGCATCAACAGGAACAAGTTTAATCCGGTAGCTGTCACTTCCCATCAACGACTGCAATTAAGACAAAAATTGGGCATCGACCAAGAGGCAACCCTGGCCATTTTTGTGGGACGACTGGGGAAAGAGAAAAGCGTGGATGTGTTGTTGCAGTATTGGCATGAAAAGGTTGACGCTAAAAAAAACCTTCATCTGCTCATTCTTGGTGAAGGTCCGGAAACCGACGCCCTTAAACGTCTGGTGAACCGCTATGGTACCCAGCATCAGATACATTTTGGCGGAAAAGTACTCCACGATCAAATGCCCCTTTACTATGGTGTTTCCGATCTATTTGTCACCGCCTCCACCACGGAAATGATGTCCATTGCCATGCTGGAAGCCCAGTCCATGGGATTGCCCGTGTTGCAACGCTATGATCCTATGAACGCAGGACAGATCAGCGAAGGCGTCAATGGGTTTATCTTTCATGACGCCATTGATTTTGGCCGTCACCTGCTCACCTATCATCGTCTTTCCAGCCTGGAAAAAGAAACCTGGCGTCAACGCTGCCGACAGTATGTGGCCAACCAAGATGCCACCGATTTGGCCAATCGCCTCCTGGATGTTTACTGCCAGGCACAAATGAACCAGGAGAAATCACGGGCTGTTTAATAGTTCCAATGAAAAGGCGGCAACATTTCCGCATGATAAAGCTGGCTGTTTGTGGCGGTCGGTTAAATTATATCGATTGCATAATTTTCTAATTTATACCAGGTAAAGGGTTCTCCATCCATCATCCATGTTACGTTATATCGATTGGGGATGTTAAAACCGTTGAATTCTTTATACCCTTTTACTTCTCCTATGCAAGGAAGACGTTCCGCTTCTTCGTTGTTTTCCTTGAATCTCAGGGTCTCCTGTCTTAGCAGTCTGCCATCGCCTCCAAAATAGAACATGGCGTCTACAGTAATGCCCTTGTATGTTAAAATCCCTTTAGCACTATGATCATCCACTGCTTCCCAGGTCATGTAATCTTCCAAGGCAGCTGTGGGGTACCAAGGCATTTCCAGAAGAAAACGATGCAAGGAAGACTCATTCAGTTTATCATTTGACTTTTCATTCACTACGGGAATCAATGACCCTATGCGAATCTCCATTACCCCTTCTCCTTCATGGAACAAATCTCGTCCTTTTACGTTGAGCAAGGGGATCATGGGAAGGTCCACATGCCATAAATATCCTGGTTCATCAACCCTTACATAGAGTTCTGCTTCCGGCTTTAACCATTTATCCTGCTTTGGATCAAGTTTCATTTCCCCCCGCTGAGATATACGTATCGAACGAATTCGCTCTTTACCTATAACCCCTGAGGTGCGCAACCATTTTTGTACGGGTTCTGGCAAACCTGCTAACTCTTTTTCTTCTATGGTTGAAGGTTCATGCTTCTCGGTTGTTTCCATTAACATCTCTGTCTCCCTGGAAATTTTACGGTTCATTTGAATGTTTCCAAGGATAAAAGTGATGAAGATCAGGCCGATGATTCCCAATAGAATGATCCACCAATGGTTTTTCAGTAAATGATTCATTTTCATTTTACCTCCTCCTTTTCAAACCTTTAAATAATAACCGAAGCTGACGTTCAACTGAAGTGACAACTTCTTCTTCCTCCAGATGATTTTCAATGATATGACGTAGTATTAAGCCAAAATTTGCTGTCCAAATAACCCTGGCAATTAATGTATGGTCTTCTTCAATCAACTCACCAGTTGCCATTCCTTTTTTTATCAAGTTTTCCAACAGTTGAATGCCTTTCTGTTCTTTCTTCCCTTCAGTATTCAACACAGAAGTCATTTCCAGAATTGTAGGGTCTTCACTAAGCATGATGGCTTTGTAATACTCCGGCATTTCAAGGGCTGCTTTCGTATAGTTGACGAATCTTTGTATGATTTGATCCTCAATTGATAAACCCTCCTCGAAATCAATCATGGCTGCTTTCATGATCTGGTGATAGCCTAGCTGAATTAACGCAGAGATTAAATCATCTTTGTTGTCAAAGTAGTTATAGACACTTCCTTCAGTATACCCCGCCAACTTGGCTACCTTTCTAATGGATATGGCTTCAAACCCTTCATTTTCCACAATTGATTTTGCACAGTTTAAAAGATTATTCTTGTTAACTTCACGTTGTTTATCATCCATTTTTTTTCTCATGACAGTCTTAAACCTCCCATTCTTTGTTAAGTGATTAAACTCCTACTATACGAAAGAACGATACATCAATTAGTTTAATGGAAATGATCTTGATCGATGACAATAAAATAAACACTGTTTATTAAACAGTGTTTATTTTATCATTCATCCATATTTGTGTCAATTAGAATTAATACTTAGAATTAATACTTAGTTGGAGGCCATTTGAAATAGCAGCTTCACTTTGAAACCCTTGGAAATAGTTATAAACAGGATTTTCAAGGGCTTTGATAGGTTAAATTAATTTTTAGTACACATTAAACGTTCGCATCTCCCTCTGCGTTTTCACGTGTTTTTTTATCATCGACGACTGTTATTCTATTGCGTCCTTTATTTTTAGCACTATAAAGTGCTTCATCTGCTAGTGCCACTACTTGTTGTGGTGATTCTAAGCTAGAAGTGTAAACGCTAATAACCCCCAAACTGACCGTAACATATTCGGCAGTGTCGGATGTAGAATGAGGAATCGCCAGCTCTTCAACGCCTTTTCGGATTCTTTCTGCCAATGCTTGTGCTCCAGAAGATTCTGTTTCCGGAAGGATGACAGTAAACTCTTCTCCACCATATCGTGCAACAATATCATGTCCTCGTCCAACAATCGTCTTAAGCATCATTCCAATTTGATGCAAACAATCATCCCCGGCTAAGTGACCATAGGTGTCATTGAAATTTTTGAAATGATCCACGTCGAGCATAATTAATGACAAAGTTGATCCAGAGCGCTTCAACCTGTAAAACTCCGTTTTAAGAGCCATATCAAAATATCTTCGATTCGACAATCCGGTCAGACTATCCGTTATTGAGTTAAGTTGAGCGGTGTTTTTCTCGATTTCAAGGCGTTGAACGAGTTCTTGGATATGCTGTTCAGCTAGCTTACGTTCTGTAATGTCACGTATAATAAATACCATTCTAATCGGTTGCCCATTAGCGTTGCGAACAAACTCACTGTTAACTTCGATATTAAAGATGCTTTTATCCCGACGCATGCCAAGGTATTCATTTGGCTTACGGAAACCGCCTTGGTACATAAGTAAGAGGTTAGATTTTGCCCTTTCAACATCCTCGGGCACGATGAAGTCAAGGAGCCGCATGCCTTCAAAATTATCAAAATTCAGTTCATACCCAAACATTTTTTTGGCTGCTGGGGAAATCATGAGGATGCGTCCTTCCAGATCTGTGATGGTGATATTATCAGGTGAGGCGTTGAGGATGGACCGATATTGTTCTTCGCTTTCCATAAGTGCCTCTTCAGCCTGCTTACGTTCAGTTATGTCACGAACAACACTGACAATATGGGGTGTCCCCTGAATTTCAATAATTCTGGCAGAGATCATCCCGAAAAACTGACTGCCATTTTTGCGCCTAAAAACAAATTCCATGTTTTCGCAAACGCCTTTATCCTTCAACTCGGCGAGAAGCAAATGTCGATCTTCACTATTATGCCAGACATTTGTCTTCATTGAAGTGGTTCCAATTACTTCATCACGCGTATACCCGGACAGTACTGTAAACCCAACATTAACATCTACAAATAAACCATCACTCAACCGGGTTATCAATGCAGCATCTGGACTTGTGTTGAAAATTAGTTGCATTTTTTCTTTTTCTAAAAGGTTTTCTATATTTAAACGCTGATTAGCTATGAGAATGAACCCAAATGTCCATAGT
>JAABSW010000067.1 GCA_011390155.1 Clostridiaceae bacterium | reverse complement strand
GAGGACCTGGATAATGACGACGATGACGACGATGACGATGATGACGAAGACGATGACTTAGAGGAACTGGATGATGACGACGATGACGAAGACGATGATGATGAGGAGGACGATTAACCGGAAGTGGAATTGCTAAAACGAAATCCTCCTTTTCCATTTCTTTTCACTTCGTACATTGATGAATCAGCGTTTCTTAATAAGGATTCGCCATCATTCCCATCCTCGGGATATAGGGCGACTCCAATGGAAGCGTTCACCTTACACTCAATGGCACCGACCCACATGACTTCCTGTAATGCTTCATGAATTTTATTCACAAGTCTTTCTGCCACTTTTTTATACTCAATATTACGAATAATCATGGTAAATTCATCTCCACCCATTCGTGCCGCTGTATCAGATTTTCGGATACACTTTAACAACCGATTTCCCACTATCTTTAAGACTTCATCGCCAGCTTCATGTCCATACTGGTCATTGATGTCTTTAAATCCGTCCAAATCAATAAATAGAAGCAAAAATTGACTGTTGTCTCTTTCATTCTCCACAACCATACGCTCTAATCTTTCAAAAAATAATCTCCTATTGGGCAGTCCAGTTAATTTATCATAATTGGCGTATTTTTCCAATTCCAGTTCCAGTTTTTTTCGTTTGGATATGTCTGTGGATGAACCGACAATGTGTGTCACCCGATCCCCTTCCATAATCGGTGTTAATGTTGTTAACCAAACACCCTCTCCTACCGGAAAATTTAAGTCTTCTTCATAGGTGATGCTTTCTTTGCTGTCGACGCATTTTTGATAATTTTCTCCAACAGTGTCACCCATGGCTTTGCCAAGTAACTCTTGTGGCGATTTATGCGCGATTTGCTCAAAAAGAACCCCCGTTTTTTTCTGATGAGCCAGGTTATTTCGAATGTAACGAAATTCACCATTCTCCAATACTTTTATCAGAAAAATAGCATCCTGCGTGCCATTAAACACTATTTCATATTCATTTGTTACCCTTGACATTTTCTTTTCCGTTTCTTTTAAATCAGTGATATCTGTATGCGCTCCCAACATACGTATGGCTTGTCCGTTTTCATCTCTGATGGCCATACCTCTGCATCTTATCCAGACAGTCGAACCATTTCTATGCTTGTATCGTACAATTTGATCATAGGGATGATTCGGATCCGCACAGTGTTTTTGAAAATTTTCCACAGCTACTTTCAAATCTTCCTGAAAAATAATGTCTTGCCATTCACTTGCCAGGTGTTTTTTTTCATCCGGATCATAGCCCAGTATTTTCCAAAACTTGGGACTCATCCATTCATTCTCGGGGTTGATTACATCCCAAAACCATATTCCATCCAGAGAACCTGATTGAATAAACTCAAAAATAGTTGGATCACTCTTGATCAAATCATATAACTCTTTTTTTAAGTAATTCTCTTTCATGATGACCAGTCCTCTTTTCCTTTGCGGTGGAAATAATACACTTTTACAATATCATTTACATGTGTAGTTTTCCAGTCATTTTAAGAATACTCTAATTAATGAGTGAAGAAATGCACTTCTAATTGATAAAGCTCCAGGCCCAGTGATGAACACCGGGGGCCTGGAGCTTTTTTGTATATGCCTCTACTTCTTTTTCAAGAAATTTCTTATTTCTTCAGGAATCAGCTCTTTCACTTTGGCTGAAGCAACGCCAATCACTGTGTCGGCACCGCCGTAATAGACAAGGATTTCATCCTCTTCGTCCAGTATTTCTTTCTCCTCCACAGAAACAGCTCCGCAGGTGAAAACCACGTTTGGCACCCAGCTTTTTCCGGAGACGCCTAGTTCGTAAGAGGTTTCCGGTTCGAAGATTGGGTTGGGTGAACGGTAAAGAAGCTTGGCCGGGTCATCCAATGAAGTGAGGAATACGCCCAACCGATAGCAAAAGACGTAATCCACGCCGTGGTAGATGTGAAGCCAGCCTAACTTCGTTTTGATTGGCTGGGCGCCTGCACCAATTTTAACAGCGTCCCAGGTCATCCCTGAACGGGTTCCCAAAATAATTTTGTGGCCTTCCCGGGGCCAGGGTGTCTCGAAGGTATCGGCATAGGTAATCCAGATACTGGGGGCGATTCGATGATAAAGCACCAGTTTGCCGTTAAAGCGCTCTGGGAACAGTACTGCGTCTTTGTTGTGAAAACCCGGGAAGAGCAGCCCATCTCGGTGCCATCCTTCCCAGTTGCGGGCGGCCACATCTTCTTCAGAGATGGAGGCCAGTGCAATCTGGGGAATAACGCCGTCGTAGGCGGTGTAGAGCATATAGACCCGCCCTTCCATGGCAATGAGCCGTGGGTCTTCCACACCCATTTTTTCACTTTCATTGGCCGGGCTGAAAACAGGCTCCGGAAGACGTTCGTCTACCTGCAGACCGTCCCGGCTGACAGCCAGACCAATCCTGGAGATTCCGTCGTCGCCCACTGCCCGGTAAAAGATGTGTACAGACCCCTGAAGTCGGATGGCGCCACAGTTCAGTACGTATTTGTTCTCCCAGTCATGTTCCGCCAGGGGCGCCAGCATCGGGTTGTACTCTGACCGCACCAGTTTTCCCGCCTTAATGCTGGATGGCATACTGTTTTTATGCTCAATGATCATTTCAGACCTCATGGGCTTTGCTCCCAGGTATCGAACAGCCAGGTCTTCACCCTCTTTACCCTGGCCCATCAAATCGATGATCAACGGTAAGATCTCTTCTCTTTCTCCCACTACTTTCTCATAAAGACGGCCGAAAAGTTCGCTGCTGAACCTGCGTCTTTCGATCATCAGTGAGAGAGGGGTGGGTATGTCTTTTCCTCCTTTGGAACTATAGCTGGCCCAACTCCAGATGCAGCAGGTGACAAAGACGCCGTCGGGCAGGGTCAGACCCAAGTGATAGGCTTTCGCCATGCGGGTCAAATGTTCTTTTGCCTTTTCCACAGGGTTCCCAGACAATTCCCAGTCATGCTGTGAGATTTCCAGCAGTTTGTTCTGTAGAATCTGTTGCTGGAAATCTTCAAATATGGCATGGGCTGAGAACATTCCCATTCCCCAGTGACCACCGATGGAGTTAATCACACAATTGGCAAATTTTTCCCTTGCACAGGTCTGCGCAAATTTTTCCCAGGCTTTCCCATATTGTTCTGCTTCGACAATTCTCTTTAGTGTCGTTGTCAAAAACCTGATTTTTGGGTATTCGCCGCCGCTTCCTTCCCGCAGATTACTGATAACCACCCGGCTGGTCAGGTGATACAGGCTGGAGGCTTCCACCATACTTGTCAGGCCGGGAAAGTCTTTATAGTCCACCACCAGGGGTACCACTGGTGACATTTGAAAATCTTCCGGTTTTACATTTTCTCTCAACCATTCTGTGTTCCAGGCGCTGTACTTGTCGATTTCTGCCCAGGGGGCCAGTGCCAGTATATCCAGTGCATTGTGGTGTTGCAGGAGTTCTTCAATGTTGCGATGGCCCCATCGGGTGACCAGGTTCCGGGGGGGATTCACCCGCAGTAAACGGATGGCCACTTCTTCTTTTAGGGACATGCTTTCAGGCGAATCGTAGAGATGGAATATTTTTTCGGCAATCCGTTTCGTTCCCCGGAGGTTGTGAAGGTTTCCCGTCAGCAGAATTTCATCCAGGTCTTCTTCCAGTTGGTTGACTTGCTCCTTTATCCCTTGGCTGACTTTTTCATGCCCATCGTAGGGGGTGAGGCCCAGGTTTTCATCAACGAACTGCTTAAAATCTTCTGAGTATTCCTGCAGGAGTTTTTCGTATGTGTTATACACATGGGCAGTGTCTCCCCCCGGCGATTCTGCCACATGAGGCAGTAGAATGGGCACGCCTGGAATATATTCCCAATAAGAAATTTCCGGAAGGAAAGGTTCCAGTTCTTCTTTATGATGATGCCAACTTTCAGATAACATATTTTTTCGGCTGATGAACTCGTCCACCTGGGCTTCCAGGGTAGCCTGGGCCTTAAATGATTCGGCGTAAAAATGGGTGGGTTCCTGGTCCTGTTCGTTGCCCACATTATTACTGATTTCTATAAAATAGCCGGCCAGTCTGCCTTCAAAAAGGGCTGCCAATCCGTTGATTAAGTCTTCCTTGTCCACTTTGGGAATGAAATGATAGGCAATGATGGTTTCATAGACAATCTGTGTCCACAGGGCAGCTGGGAATGTAAAGGATTCCTGTCCAGCTTCTGCAGCTTTAATAATATGCGCTAATTCCCCAGAAACTTCTTTACCGTAAACCCGGGACCAAATGGCTTCATAGTAACGGTTGTACCCTCTTCTGAATTGGGCAATCCGGGGACGCACATCGTTTTCAGTGTTTTCAATAAACTGCTTTTTTCGAAAACCAATGGCCAGGGCTGACTGAACCGCCCGGGGTGTGTTCATCCAGTTGTTCTGTCTCTTTCCCACAAATTGAAAGAGTACATGTGCCACCTGGCTGAACAAATTGTTCATGTTCACCGGCAAAGATGTTTTCGGTTTTACCCCCAGGTAGACTTCGGCTGTTTTGGCTTTTATTTCTAAAACTCGGGCAACAATCCAGTAATTCATGCCATATTCATGAACATCACTGACGCCAAGGTTAAGATCTTCGGTTAGTTGTGAAAGAAGCTGTCTGGAAAAGGCCATGCCCGCATCCATACATCCTTTAAGTTCCACATTATACAATGTGGCCAGTAGTGGAAAGGTAAAATGGTAACCCACCGGGTTGGCCAAATGGGACATGGTGAACCGGGGCAGCACAAATTGTGCGATTCCGTCACGAATGGGCTGGTACATCATTTTTACCCAGTCAGGCGCCAAGCCTCTGGGCGGTCCATCATCTTCTTTCGACAAAAGGTTTGGTTCAACAATGAGCAGGTCAGCAGACATTCTGTGGGCAATGTCCATCAGGCCTCTGACAGCCCACCCACGCCCGGACAAATCGCTGTCTATTTCGCTGGTCACAAATGGTTCTTTTTCACCTGACTTATATACCGCCAACCGTCCCCGGGATAAATTGTGTGGGCAACCCAGTGAGATGTACAGGACATTTATGTCTGGGTAAAAAGTACCTATTCCCCGGTTCAAAATGGTCATCATCGCTTGGGCATCCTCCCAGGCCGATGTCAAAGGAATTCCTATGATCAGGTCAACCGAGTCCGTTACCGTGATTTTTTGATAAGCTGTTGTGATGCATTCCTGGTAATTCAATTTTGTTTGATCCACCTTATACACCTCCACTGAAGCGTTGCAAACGATAACACCAACCTTGCACTTTTTATTTCCAATAAGCCTTTTGTATTTGCGTTTCAACCATTACGTACCCTTTTTCCAATGGTGTAATCGAATGATCGTTTTAGCAATGATTACCAAGGGTTATTTTAACGCTGGTAAGGGTATACAAACCAATAGGTTCTATTTGAATGAGTGATCGTTTGATGTCTGGAGTATTTACTGAATATTCCGTAAAATTAGGAGGGCGAAGGCATTGCTAACCAACGTTGAATCCAGAAAAATCAAGAAAAGGCCGCATGTTGCCATTGTCAGCAGTGCGCTGCCCCGAAAATGCGGTATTGCCACATTTTCAGATGATGTCAGTCGTGGAATCGGGTACTTGCTGGGGCGGGAGGCCACCTGTTTTATTGCGGTCAACGACAACGAAACCTATGAATATCCGTCAAAGGTAATCACACAAATTGAACAGGACAGGTTAGAAGACTATGTGGCGGCTGCCGATACCATTAATGCGTCCGCAGTGGACGTGGTTTCCCTTCAACACGAGTACGGTTTGTATGGTGGTGAGGAGGGCAGCCACATTGTGGAATTCTTAAGCCGCCTTCATAAACCGGTGGTGACTACGTTGCACACCATCCTGGAAAAGCCAACGCCGGCCCAGTATAAATCACTGGTGGAAGTCATAGCCTTTTCCAAGGCAGTCATTGTGATGAACCAGCTGGCCATCAACATTCTGACGGATGTGTACGATGTGCCTGCCGCTAAGGTTCATCTGATTCCCCATGGCGTGAAAGATATGTATTACATTGACCCCCTCTATTATCAGAATGAGCTGGCCTTGCAGGATCGTTTTGTGATGCTTACTTTTGGGTTTATCAGCCGGAAC
>JAABSW010000066.1 GCA_011390155.1 Clostridiaceae bacterium | reverse complement strand
CAACACCTGGCACCTTCCCCGTCAATGCTTCCCTCTTCCACGGTCAGGGTCAGCTGTTCCCCATTCGGTGTTTCAATGATGACCTGCTCAAGGAGGATCTCTTCAAAAAGCATTTTCACTGCTGCTTTGGCAGCCGCCGCAGCGCAGGAGCCGGTGGTGACACCCCGCCGCAGTTTCCTGCCATTGACCAGGACATAGTCCTCTTGCTTCATCTTTCTGTCCCCTGGGTATCAGCGTCTTTTTCCAGCATGATGAGGATGGCGTTGACAATGGCCGCCGCCACGGTGCTGCCGCCTTTTCGTCCCTCTGTGATGATGCAGGGTACACCGCAGTCTTTCAGCAGGGTTTTTGACTCCACCACGTTGACAAAACCCACAGGAACGCCTATGACCAGGGCTGGCGAAAAGGAACCCTCCCGGATCAGTTCCACCAGCCGCACCAGGGCCGTGGGGGCATTGCCCACCACAAAAATACGGTTATTGGGGTCCGCTGCCCCCCGTTCCATGCACACACTGGACCGGGTGACCTGCCTGTCTTTTGCCTCTGAGGCCACGGTTTCCTCTCCCATATAACTGATGACCCGGCCGCCGTATTTGGCCACACTGGCCTTGCGGATGCCGGCGGCGGCCATCTGGGTGTCTGTGACCACATGGCTGCCGGATCGGATGGCGGCAAACGCTTTTTCAACGGCGCCCTCACTAAAATACAGGTCATCGGCAAAATCAAAATCCGCCGTGGTATGAATCACCCGTTTCACGATACCCTCCTGGTCAGGGGGAAAGGTTCTGTCCCCCAAAATATCCGTAATCATCTCAAAGCTTTTTGCCTCTATTTCTTCCGGTCTGACGATCTTAATGCCCTCCAACATTGGTTTTTGCTCCTTTCTTATGGCTGTTTCAAAAAGGATAACCTTCCCTCACCCACGAAAAAACACCCTCCACGGGTGGGAAGGTGTTGGAATTCATGCCGGTTTTTTCATGTGTCCTGGTTTGCTCATGTGACTGTGCCAGGAATCCGTCATGGCTTCGCTGTTCCTCATCTCCCGTGAGAACAAAACGAAAACACCTGTGGCAGGTCTCCTGGCTCAGCTTCATTGCCCTGTCATTCCTTCCCGTTTTTCAACAGTGGATTCTATGACAGACTCAGCTTTACAGTGGCGGGACCGCGCCGGATTTTCACCGGTCTTCCCTTTTTACTGTGGGATGACTCCCAACAGTACCATCAGCGTCATCTTATTTAATTGTGGTCATCGTATCACATGTGCTCAGTTTGAATCAACTTTTTTCATGCCGAAGGGGATTTTGTTTATTCCCGCTTTAAATACTGTGCCATTTCCCTGGCAAAGTAGGTGAGAATCAGGTCTGCTCCGGCACGCTTGATGCTGGTGAGTATTTCCACCATGACCTTGTCGTTGTCTAAAAGGCCGGCAGCTACCGCAGCTTTTACCATGGCGTATTCACCGCTGACATGGTAGGCGCCCAGGGGCATGGAGAAATGGTTTTTTACGTCCCGGATGATGTCCAGGTAAGAAAGGGCTGGCTTCACCATGAGTATGTCCGCCCCTTCTTCAATGTCCAGGGCAGATTCCCGCAGGGCTTCCTGCCGGTTGGCAGGGTCCATCTGGTAGGTTTTTCGGTCTCCAAACTGGGGGGCCGAAGCCACGGCATTACGAAAGGGGTTATAAAAAGCGGAGGCGTATTTAACACTGTAACTCATAATGCTGACATGTTGAAAATCGTGGGCATCCAAGGTTTCCCGAATGGCCGCCACCCGACCGTCCATCATGTCGGAGGGTGCCACCACATGGGCGCCGGCCCGGGCATGGGACAGGGCGGTTTTTGCCAGCACTGACAGGCTGACATCATTGAGAATTCTACCTTCTTCCACCATGCCACAATGCCCATGATCGGTATACTGACACAAACAAACGTCGGTCATTACCAGCATGTGGGGGGCTTCCTTTCGAATGGCTCTCACAGCCTGCTGTACAATGCCTTCTTCTGCAAAGGCCTGGGAGGCTGCAGCGTCTTTTATTTCAGGGAGCCCAAACAACAACACGGCCTTAATCCCCAGGGCTTCCAGTTCTTTGGCTTCAGCACCAATTCTGTCCACTGAGAAATGGTACTGGCCTGGCATACCGGGGATTTCCCGTTTTATGTCTTGCCCATGCACCGCAAACAAAGGCTGGATTAAATCTGCCGTGGAAACCCTGGTTTCCTGCACCAGTGCCCGTAAGTTTTCATGATCCCGTAAGCGGCGGGGTCGTTTGATGACGTTATTCATTGGAATTGCTCCTCTCTCTCGTTATTTCCAACACCATGGCCTTCACCATGTCATTGATGGTATGGGGGCTGGCCTCTGCTGTGATGTTCAGTCCATGTTCCCTGACAGCCGCGGCTGTTACAGGTCCGATGACGGCAATCTTTGTTTCAGCAGGAAAAACAGACCCGGCATCCTTTAACATTTGCATCAGGTGATGAACCGTGGACCCACTTGTAAAGGTGACCCAGTGAGGAGGGTTTTTAACCATCTCTTTCAACAGAGCTTCCTCTGCTGCTGGAATCACAGTCTCATAGAGGGGTACATCCGTCACTTCCGCGCCCAAGGCTGTCAATCCTTCCACCAGTTGGGGACGACCGATTTCAGCCCGGGGAATCACCACCCTTTCACCTTCAGCTACGATGGGTGTCAACGCCTCCAATATACCCTCTCCCGTGAAAACTTCAGGCATGTACGTCACCCTGAGTCCTTTGGCTTCCAGCGCTTTCGCGGTGGCTTTACCCACGGCGGTGATGGTGGCGGCGGCAGGGATCCAACGAAGGTCTTTACCGGCAGCCTGCAGTGTTTCCATAAAAACATGAACGCCGTTAACACTTGTAAACACAAAATGTTCATAGGTTTCCAGTTTTTCCAGCATGTCCTGCACCGGCTGCTGGTTTGTCAGGGGTCGTATGGCAATGGTGGGTATTTCCATCACTTCAGCCCCTGCCATTCGAAGCTGCTGGCTCAACTGACTGGCTTGCTGCCGGGAACGGGTGACCAGAACACGTTTCCCAAAAAGGGGTTTTTTCTCCACCCAGGAAAGCATCGGCTGCAGGGCCACCACATCACCAATGACGATGACGCAGGGAGGCTTCAGCTCAGCCGCCTTCACCCGCTCAACAATGTTTTCCAGTGTACCTGTCACTGTTTTTTGCTGTGGGGTGGTTCCCCGGTGTACCAATGCCACCGGCGTGTATGGGTTCTTTCCATTTTCCAGTAACTGCTGGGTAATATAGGGCAACTGACTAACACCCATGAGAAAAATCAACGTGCCGGAAAGCCGGGCAAGGGCTCCATAATCAACACTGTCCCCCCCTTTTTCCGGGTCTTCATGGCCGGTAATCACATGAAAGGACGCACTTAAGTAGCGGTGTGTCACAGGGATCCCTGCGTAGGCAGGCACTGCAATGGAAGAAGATATACCGGGAACGATCTCAAAAGGAATGCCCGCTTCCTGCAAGGCCAGGGCTTCTTCCCCTCCCCGTCCAAACACGAAGGGGTCTCCTCCCTTCAGCCTTACCACCACATGACCAGCCTGGGCCTTTTCCACCAGTAACCGGTTGATTTCTTCCTGAGGCACCGGGTGATGGTTGGGCTTTTTGCCCACATCAATGAATTCCGCTGTTTCAGGTACTGCCTTTAGCAAAGGGGCACCGGAAAGCCTGTCGTAAAGGACCACATCTGCTTTTTTCAGGCAGTGAAGGCCTTTGAGGGTGATGAGATCCTCCGCTCCGGGACCGGCACCTACCAGGTAAACCATTCCCTTCCTGTCAGGGTTATCGATTGTCTGTTTCATGGCATACACCTGCTTCCATCAGTTTTTTGGCGCCTTTTTCAATGAGCCTTTCTGCCAAACCCAGGCCCAGGGCTTCGCAAGCCCCTGGTTTACCCCTGACTGTCTCTTGCAGCCGATGTTCACCTGAAGGGCAGGCCACCAGCCCCGTTAGCACCATTTCCCCCTTTTCCAATCTGCCGTAGGCGCCCACGGGCACGTGGCAATCGCCTTCCAACCGTTGGATGAAGGCCCGCTCTGCCCGAATGGCACAGCGTGTTTCGTCATGTTCAAGGGGTTGTAACAGTTCTTTCATCCAGTCATCTGTCTTTCTAATTTCACATCCCAAGGCCCCCTGGCCCACTGCGGGTACAAAAATGTCTGTTTCCAGCATGACATGCGGGAGTTCCTCCAGCATGCCCAGCCTGATGAGCCCTGCCGCAGCCAGAAGAATGCCTGTCATTTCCTGTTCTTCCATTTTTCTAAGCCGTGTCTGTACGTTTCCCCTGATGGGCACCACCTGGCAATCCGGTTTCAGCCACCGTATCTGGGCTTTACGTCGCAAACTGCTGGTACCAATCACCGCCCCGGTTGGCAGTTCTTCCGGCATGCGTCCATCCCTTGTCACCAGCACATCCCTGGGGTCTTCCCTTTTGGTCACCGCCGCCATAAGCAGCCCTTCCGGTGCTATGCCCGGCACATCTTTCATACTGTGGACTGCCAGGTCGATTTCTTCCTGAAAAAGAGCCTGTTGAATTTCTTTCACAAAAAGGCCCTTTCCTCCAATCTTGTCCAGGGTTTTGTCCAGGATCAGGTCACCTTTTGTTTTGATGACGTTAATCTGAACCTCCAGGCCCGGGTAAATCTGTTGCAGTTCATGTTTTACCCACTCAGCCTGTATCAATGCCAGCTTGCTCCCCCTGGACCCAATGACAATCGATTTCATTCAACCACATCCTGACCTGTCTTTTTTATTCCCAGCAATGCTTCAACTTTTTTGTCATAGGCCTCCCATAAAATGGCCTTGGCTTCTTCTTCCTTCATTTCCAGGGCTTCATCCAAGGGCCCCTCCTCAATGAGGTGTTTAAAAAGGGTTGTCCTCTGGCGTATAGCGTCTAAGTCTTTGAAAGCCTGAAGGCGAATCTCACCTAATATATGTGATACCCAACCATAAGAGGGTCCATAGATCATTTCCAGTTCTTTTCGGATTCTTTTTGACAGCATGGGGCTTTTCCCCTGGCTGCACACCATGAGCAGTAGATCACCCTGTTGATGTACTGCCGGTATGATAAAATCGCACAAATCCGGTACATCCACCACATTAAGCAATATCCCCGTTTCAAGGGCTTCCAGACGGCAGGCTTCGTTCACTTCCTGCTGGTTGGTGGCAGCAAAGGCCAGTCGGCAGCCGGCCAGGTCACCGGGTTGGTAGGTTCGTTTTTCCAAAATGATCTGGCCAGTGTTTGCCAACTGGTCCAGTTCTTCCACGGTTTCAGGGCTGATGACTTTTACTGATGCGCCAGCCTGCAACAGGGATGATACCTTGCGATAAGCCACCCTTCCGCCACCAATCACACAGCAGGGTTGCTGTTTCAAACTCACTAGAATAGGAAAATAATCACGTTTCGGCACTAATGGCATACAGCCTCTTCCTTTCTGGGAACCAATATGTCTTCTCATTTTCCGCTTCAATATTTGGGGCTCTGTTTCGGCATAATATTCAACTTAAAATAATAGTCTCAGCATCATTTTTATCTTAAATAACCAACCCACAGTGTCATCACCCTGTTCAGCCTTTTACCTTTGCTTCTTTTCATCCTTGGAATGAATCCTGTATTCTTTACGCTTTCTGTTATATAATAGCATATGAGTAAAAAATTTAACAGGAGGCTTGTTCATGGTCTTCCTGTTTTATCTGAAAGGTGGACGACCGATGATCAGTTTATCGAAACTTCTTACGGGTGCTACTCATTATGGTGACCGTCTACGTTATACCCCTGGCGCTTCCGCGTCTACCCACGGTGTCAGGGAAGGTGTTGGCCCCGTTGTGGCCTGGAACATGACCCGTACCTGCAACCTGACCTGCAAACATTGTTATATGAATTCTGAACCCAAAGATTACCAGGGGGAATTATCCACTGAAGAAGCCCTGGGTTTTATCCAGTCACTGGCAGATTTCAAGGTGCCGGTACTGCTTTTTTCCGGTGGAGAACCTTTGATTCGGCCTGATTTTTTCACCCTGGCGGAAGAAGCGGCCAGGCTGAACATTCGCCCCACGGTGTCCACCAATGGCACACTCATTGACCGTGCCACCGCCCACCGCCTGAAAGACACTGGTGTCGGTTATGTGGGCATCAGCCTGGACGGCCTGGAGAACGTTCATGATGAATTCCGCTGCCACAAGGGCGCTTTCAAAAAAGCACTTGAGGGCATTGAAAATTGCGTGGCTGTGGGCCAGCGGGTGGGTCTGCGCTTCACCATTAACCGACACAACTATGACGATATTCCCCTGATCCTGGACCTGATGGAAGAAAAACACATTGACCGCATCTGCTTCTATCACCTGGTTTATTCCGGCAGAGGCAGTAAAATGGTGGAAGAAGACGTCACCCACGAAGAAACACGGCAATTAATGGACCTGCTCATTCAGCGCACCCTGGATTTTCAGGCCCGTGGGCTGGATA
>JAABSW010000065.1 GCA_011390155.1 Clostridiaceae bacterium | reverse complement strand
TGTTGCTAGGATGGGATTTTGTTTTGGTTTCTGGTGTGGCCAGTCCAAAGACAGCCACGGTGAATCCTTCAAATTCAAAGAGTTCATAGGCGTTCATCAGCCGTGTGCCGTCTTCCTTGTATATATTGGCTGCCAAAACAGGAAATTCTGCCATTTCTGCCAGTTCCAACAAACGATCAGAACCATAGTTGAAATCGTGGTTGCCTGGTGCCATGACATCATAGCCCACAGCGTTCATCACACTGATAGAACTTTCACCCTCCGTCAGTGTGGTAATCGGTAAGCCATGGACGGCATCACCTGCGTCCAACAACAACACATTGTCGTTCATGCTTCTGAATTCGTTCACATGGGTGGCAATTTTTCCGTACCCCATGCCGTCATAGTCGCCTTCCAAAAGCCTCCCATGAACATCGTTGGTGTGTAGCAATACCAACTTCTGCATGTGTCCATCTGCAAAGACGCCCAACGAACTGAAACTGGTGAGGATCATGGTGAGTACTAAGACCAACACAAGCCGTTTCCTGCTCATACTGCCTTGCTTCATAACTGTTTCCTCCTTTTTCTCTTCTGTTTGTAAAATACCTGCACGTTGGTTAATACCCATTTGAAATCTCTTTTAGACACACTTTTATTTTTTTTAATGAAACTGTCATATTGGGGTCTCTGCGCCCCTTGTCAGTGACAGTGCCACTTCAAAACACCAACATACTGCCATCAGCAGGAATCAACAGCTGTTTCTCCGTTACTCCTGCTCTCTCAGCGGCATTTCTCAGCTGCTCACGGGTCACCGTGGCATGGTCCACGGCTTCCATATGAATGGCCACAACAATGCTTTCAGGAGCCAATTTGCAAACCTCCAACGTCTGCTGTTCATCCATGAGAATCAGTACACCATCACCCCACACAGCACCACCAGAATGGGTGAGGATCACCCGAGGCTGTTCTTCACTGACGAAACCTTTGATGTCTTCTGTCAAAATGGTGTCCCCTGCCCAGTACAAGGTGGGTTCCCCGGGTGCTTTCAATAAAAATCCGGAGGAAACCCCCATGTCTCCCAGCACATCACCAGAACCGTGCTGACCGTCAACACGGGTGATGTGAATGCCTTCCCATTCAATGTCATCGGTGACAGGAAACAGGTTGTATAAATCTTTGTTTCCCAGGGCCTGCTGGTCTTCTGTCTGGCAGATGATGGGCAGGGTCCCAGGTATGCGTTTTTGAGCGGCTTCATCAAAATGGTCTGAATGAACATGGGATAAAAGTACCGCATCAACCCCAGCCAGCACCTCTTCCACCGGGATGGGTAAAGGTACAGTCGGGCTTTTTTCCTGGCCTGCGTAAGAAGGTCCACTGCCCTTTTCTCCCAGGTACGGGTCAAAAAGAAGGGTTTGACCTCCGTACTGAAGCTTCACCGTTGCATTTCGTATCAGTTGCATTTTCATGATCCTTGCCTCCCATCAATTGATAAGTCCAATGCGAATCACAAGCCGTTCAAACCAGTTTTTTTATGCCCTTCATTCAATGAATACCCCTGGCATTCTTTCTTTATCAATGAAAAAGAACCTTTCATAATGGACAGTGCCACTTTCAAAAGGTTCAGTGTTGTCTTAGCTGTTTCACATAGACCGTTGTCCCGTTTTCTTTTTCACATTTCAAAACCACCGGTTACGCTTCACAACCTCTTTCCTCATGCTTTCTTGTTGTCTTCTGTCACCTGAATTTGGTGGATCAATCCTCTTCTTTTTGTGGGTAATCCTCCATGTATTGGTATATGTCAGCCAACACCTGTTCAATGGTGCTTCCCTGGGTTACAGGTCTCCACGAGACCATATCGTAGGGAAGGGGTCAGACTTCGCACGCCTTGCCTTCCAGGTCGTAAGCAATGGTGTCGGAAACCCGGTACCGGGAACCTGGTTTGTCAATGTGCCACAATTGGTCTTCCTTGGCAGCGTTACCCGGATTGTCCTTGTAATCTATGGTGATCATAACATCAATGACATCGATGCCTTCCTCGTCGGTCCATGAGCGGATTGATTGTGGGTCAAAGGAATAATACCGCCACCCGTCATTGGCACTTGTCACCAGGTTTTTGGTGCCGGTTACCATGGCTTCCTCTTTCGTCGTGGAAGGGTCCCCTGGACGCTGGCCACAGGCAGAAACAACCAAGGTTATTATCACAATCAACACCGCCAGGAGAATAAACACAGAGGTGTTTTTATTTTTTGAACATGGTAACCAATGCCTGCTCATTTCATCACCTTCCCTTTTGAAAAAAACGAATCCTTTCCACCACAGGTGTCATAAAGGATTCGTTTGTGTTTGTTGTGGTGCACCTGGGAGGATTCGAACCTCCGGCACATGGTTTAGGAAACCAATGCTCTATCCCCTGAGCTACAGGTGCATGGATGGCGAGGGAATGTTTTCCCCCGCCCTTGTAGAATAATCAATGTGCAGGCTTTTGTCAACACCTTTCATCTGGACACACCTTTCATCTGTCCCAAAATCTCTGTGAGGGTATCTTCTGTTTACGAACCGCAGTTCACCTGGTTGCGTCCACTATTCTTTGCCTGGTACAGAGCCTTGTCCGCTTTTTCCACCAGTTTTTCAGGGTACATGCTTTCGGAAACCTGTCCCCCTGCCACGCCAAGGCTTAAGGTTACCACGGGTGCTGTGGCAGCGTACGCATGGGGAATGGCCAGGGCCTCCATTTCCCGGCGAATGCCTTCCGCCACCCGGCAGGCCCCTTCCCGGGGCGTGTTGGGCAGTAATACCACAAATTCCTCTCCCCCATACCGTGCCAGTAAATCTCCTTCTCTGTTCAACTGGTCACGAATGACTTTGACCACGTTGACCAGGCACTGGTCTCCCGCGGGATGGCCGTAATGGTCATTGAAATCTTTGAAATGATCCACATCGCACATAATCACAGACAAGGGATTGCCCTGGCGCAGTGCACGTTTCCATTCAACCTGCAATTGCTGGTCAAAATACCTTCTGTTAGAGGCCCCTGTCAACCCATCCGTGTTGGAAATTGCCCTGAGTTTATTGTTGGCTTCCTTCAGTTCTTCCGTACGTTTCTCCACCTTGTTTTCCAGGTCCAGGTTCATCCCCTTTATGCGTTCCACCATCTGCTGGTTTTCCCGGGCAAGGGCGACGGTGTTCAGGTAGGCATCGTTGTACCGCCAGGCCAGGAACAAGGCCTGGATCATGATGAAAACAACTGTGGCTGGGGAAACCATTTCCGGTGTGTTGATGATGGTGTACTCCCGCAACATGTCATTGGCTGCTGCCGCCAACAGAATGCCGGTACCCACACCCATGGCCCAGGTACCCCTGACTTTTTTCATGAAACCATACCGTACCACCACATAAATCAGGTAAACAGAAAACACCAATATTAAGATTTGTGCATACTGAAAAACCCCGTCATAAATACGCAGTGGCGTGGCTATGATAAAGAGTGAAAGAACAACCACCAGCCCTTTTGATAAACGGGCAGGCGTATCAAGGGCAGGAACCCTTACAATCTCACGGATGTACAGCGCCAGGAGGGGCAGATTGATAAAAGCGGCAATGTACCCCAGCTTCATGGTCCACTCTCCTGAAATGAGTGGAATCAAGCGGATTAACACCCGCTGGCTTGTGATGCCCACCCTGAACAGGGACATGAGGGCGATGGCTGCCAGGTAGAGAGAAGCGGGGTCTCGTCGTTGTATGTAGTGAAGAACGGCATAGTAAATGGCCATGATCAGCAGACTCCCCATGAGAATGCTCTCCCAGGCAACCCCTCCCTGCACATGCTGTTGTATGTCTGAAGCTAAACCGAAATTCACTTCGCTGAACCGGATCCGCCGGTGATGAAAGTTGGCAATGTGCAACACAATGTCCATTTGACCTGTGTCATCATAAAAAAACACTTCCTGGGGCAGGTAATGAGGGGTAAACCCTTCTTTCGTCAGTCCCACACGCCCTGCGCCGCCCAGATGCTCTCCATTGACCCAGATGTCATTGGCAGAAGCAAAATAACGGAAAGTAAGGCCATAGACCCTTGGTTGCCCATCTGTGATCACACGAAGGTGAAGGGTGGCAGCACCCTGGCTTTCCATCCCAAACTCACCGACTGTGGAAGGGTCCATTTCTCCGGGAATAGAAAAAGCATACACCTGACCAGGCACCTTAACTTCTTGGGCTGGGTAGATGGTTTCAGGGGTCAGTAACTGACCTGGATAGAGGTGCCATTGACCATGAAGCTGAACCAATCCATCTTCTTCAAAATCCCAGGATGAAAGGTCAGCCATGTTGTCATTCAGGTTGGGTTCTGTGCTCTGCCCAGAACCTTGCCCGCCGTAACCCACTATTAACAGCAACAACAAAACCAGAAGCAATTGCCTGACCCCTGATTTCTTTATTCGATTATTCGTTTTAGTCACGGCTGCATTCATTTCTTCACGAGCCTCTCTTCATGTTGCTAGCTACCTGTTGTAAACCTGATGTTGATGTTCCTGTTTTATATACCACCGGCTTTGCTGATTAAACCTCCGCAGCTCACTAAAAATCCAAATGCCTGAAAACTTGGCAAATAGTCATCTATGGTAAGCCTGATCAGTGCTCATCAAGTGCTCATCAGGGTTGCCGATTCGTCAGAGGTTTCTCCTCCAGGTAGGCCTTGATGTTGTCGTAGGCCAGTTGAAACATGCGGTTTTTCACCGTTGTTGAAAAGAATGAGTTGTGGGGAGTGGCCAGTATTTTCGGATGCTTCCACAAGGGGTGACCGGCTGGCAAAGGTTCTGTCTGGAACACGTCCAAGGCTGCTGCCAGCAAATGGCCTCTATCCAGGTGATGGACCAGGGCTTTTTCCTCCACCACAGCCCCCCTTGACACGTTCACCAGCACGGCGCTGGCTTTCATTAATCCCAGGGTTTCTTCATTCAGCAGGTGCCGGGTGTCTTCTGTCAAAGGCAGTGTCAGCACCACCACGTCGCACAAGGGTAAAAAGATGTTCAGATCTGTTGTGCCATAGCACTGCTCAAAGAAAGGCACCGCCGCACCTCTGGTGTTTAGACCAATCACCCTGCACCCGAAGGCCTGCATGCGTTTGGCCACTTCTGTGCCGATGCTGCCGGTGCCCAGGATGCCCACAGTTTTACCATAGAGTTCTTCAATTGACCGCTCCTGTTTCCACTCTCCCCTTCGCTGACGGGTTTCAAACTCCCGGGTTTTCTTGTAAATTTCCAGCACCTTCAGTACCACCCATTCGGCCATGGGAATGCTGTAGATGCCCCGGGCGTTGCACAGTTGAACTCCACGACGCCGGATCTCTTCCACGGGCACATGGTCCAGGCCGGCACTGGTCATCTGAATCAGTTTCAGGTTGTTGAAATCCGACACTTTCATACGTTTCAACATCTGGTAGTTAATGAGAATGTCGGCGTCCCGGTGCTCCGGGGGCACCGGTTCCTCTTCCGTGTGCCATACCACCACTTGGCAGCCCAACGCTTCAATTTGCTTCAGTTGTTCTTCCTTAAAGTGGTAACCTCTGGTTATTAACACTTTCATGGTTGTGCCTCCTCGACCGATCCTCAATTATAAAACCAAATACTACCAAGCATGACTGCATGAACTTTCAACTGCTACTTTGCCTTGGATAACACTTCGGTTTCCCTATGGTTCTTTTACCCAGAAAAAACCGGTAAACAAAGTGATTACCGGCTCAATGTTTTTACTTTCTGGATAACAAGGCAAATCAAACCTTCTTATTGTTGTTGACAATTTTTTACCTGTTGACTACTTTTTAATCACATCAACGCCGCCCATGTAGCCCCGCAACACTTCCGGAATCACTACGCTGCCGTCAGATTGCTGGAAGTTTTCCAGGATGGCGGCCAGGGTGCGGCCCACGGCTAACCCGGAACCATTAAGGGTGTGCAGGAACTGTACTTTTCCGCCTTCTTTGGGCCGGTAACGGATGTTGGCCCGGCGTGCCTGGAAATCTTCAAAATTACTGCAGGAGGAAATTTCAACGTACCGGTTGTAGCTGGGCATCCACACTTCCACGTCGTACTTGAAGGCGGCGGTGAAACCCAGGTCACCGGTGGAGATTTTCACCACCCGGTAAGGGATGTTCAGGCGCTTCAGCACTTCCTCTGCGTTGGCCGTCAGGGTTTCCAGCTCCTGGTAGGAGGTTTCAGGGGTGGTGAATTTCACCATTTCCACCTTGTTGAACTGGTGCTGGCGAATGAGCCCCCGGGTGTCACGTCCGGCAGACCCGGCCTCAGAACGAAAACAGGGAGTATAGGCAGCGTACATCAGGGGCAGGTCTTCCTCCGGAATGATTTCGTCCCGGTGGATGTTGGTCACCGGCACTTCAGCGGTGGGTACCAGAAAATAATCTTTTTGTGGCACCCGGAAGGTATCTTCTTCAAATTTAGGCAGCTGACCAGTACCGGTCATGCTTTGCCGGTTCACCATGAAGGGGGGCATCAGCTCGGTGTAGCCGTGTTCTTCTGTATGCAGGTCCAGCATAAAATTAATGAGTGAACGTTCCAGGCGTGAGCCTAATCCCCT
>JAABSW010000064.1 GCA_011390155.1 Clostridiaceae bacterium | reverse complement strand
TGCTGCCCGCAGCGATTTTCTCTGCAGTATCATCAGCGACCTCACTGGCGAAATCATTTGTCGGTCACCCCAGCAAGAACTGGGTTTAATGGGTTTATACCGGATCCTGTCAAATAGTGAGTCACCGTCATCCCATCAAACAACACGCTTCACACCTAACAGAGAAAACCAGGCAGTTTATGTGCGGCAGTTTGAAGTGTTTAAGGCGTTGCAAAATTCTTTTTTCACCCTGAAAAAAAACTAATCTCAGTTGGATCCAGCTTTGTCACTGTCCGTGGTCTTGCCTAACATCAGGCGAACTTGAATCCGTGTTCCTTTGCCCAGAGTGCTGTCCACCTGAATATCTCCCCCCATCAGCTCCACCAATTCCCGGGTAATGGTCATCCCCAGGCCCGTCCCTTTAGACTGGAGTTTCGACCCATCGTCTGCCTGATAGAAGGGCAGAAACATTTTGTCCAGGGTTTCCCGGGTCATGCCAGAGCCGGTGTCTTCCACCGTCAACTGCAAGGTGTGTTGTTTTTCAGTGGTTTCAACACATTTTACAGCGATATGAACCTGCCCTTCCTGGGTAAACTTAACAGCGTTACCTCCAAGGTTTATGGCAATCTGCCGCAGCCGGTCCGGATCCCCTTCCACCTGTTGCGGCAGGTTTTTATCCATTGTCACCAGCAGGTCAATGTCGTTTTGCCTGGCCAGGGAATGGAGGGGTGCCAGGGCGATTTGTATTTCCTCTCCCAGACTAAATACTTGGTTTGTCAGCTGCATTTCCCCAGCTTCAATTTTGGCCATGTCCAGCACGTTGTTGATGATGCTTAACATGTGGTTGGTGGAGAGTTTCATGTGGTGCATGAAATCTTGTTGATTCTCATCAAGCTGTGTGTCTTCCATCAGTTGTAAAAACCCTACGAAACCGTTTAAAGGGGTTCGTATTTCGTGGTTCATATGGGCCAAATACCGGCTCTTGGCCTGGTTGGCCTTTTCAGCTTCCTGGGCGACCAAATCCAGTTCCTGGTTTTTCATTTCCAGCAGGCTGGCATATTCCTGCAGTCTTTCTTCAGCCTTTTTCAGCTCTGTGATATCTATCCCAATGCCATCAGCAACGATGATCCCATCCGGTTTTCTTGAGAGTGCTGATCGATAATGAACCCACCGAATCTCCCCATCAGGTTTTTTGATACGTGCTTCGAATGAAAAAGGATCCAAGTTGATAAAGGCTTCTTCTTCAGCCTCAATCAGCTTTTGTCGATCGCCTTCAATGATCTGATCGTACAATATTTGTGAACGGTTGAACACCTCTTCTCGTGTAATTCCATGCAGCCGTTCCACACCGGCACTCACATAAGTAAACCTGCGGTTACCCTTTGGATCAACCGTCAACTGATAAACCAAACCATTAGGGATATTATTGCTCAGTGTTTCCAATTGTTCCTTGCTTTCCAAAAGTGCATCTTCCGCACGTTTTCGTTCAGTGATGTCCTGGGTAATGGCCAGAATTCGTCTTTTATCCTCCTCAAATACGATGCCTGTTGAAAGTTGGATGGGAATAATGGTGCCATCTTTATGCTGGTGTACCGCTTCAAGTAAGAATTTTTGTTGCGGTTGCCACTGGTTCCAGACATGCAGCATCTCCTCTTTTGACAGGTTTACTGTTTCAGGGCTGTCAGGATGAAGGTCAAAGACATCCATTTTCAATAGTTCATCCCTGGAGTAGCCTAACTGATGACAAGCCTCCTGGTTAACATCCATGATGTGCCCTTCAAGGTCGTGGAGGTAAATGCCGGCAACCGACTGGTTGAACAATGCCCGGTATTTATTCTCGCTCTCCTGCAGCTTATCTTCCGCTTGCTTGCGATTGGTAATGTCATCTAACAAGGCATATACCTGGAAAGGTGTCTCTTCTCCTTGCCTAAAAAGAGGTATGGCCGTAATTGACAACCACACATAATCACCTGTTTCAGGAATAAACACACCTCTTGTCACCGGGCCTGTTTTTACCCCGGTTCTCAGTGCAACCATGGCGGGATGTTCCGGTCCCGGGACAGCAGAACCATCTTCCCGAATCATTTTCCAGCGGGGATCAATGGATGTTTTACCCTGCATTTGATCAAGGGTAATGCCTATCATTTTTTCGGCTGCAGGGTTTGCTGATATGATGGATCCATCGAATGACTGATAGACAACGCCCAGTGACATTGTCTCAAATAAACGACGGTATTTTTCTTCGCTTTCTTTTAGGTTTTGTTCATATTGTTTTAGTTCACTGTCGCAATGAAAAAAACCTTGGTTATCCATCTTATTCATCAAGACATCCTTTCTTCACAACTAAAAATCTTCGGTCCCGAACTTTCCGTCACGGTAATCCAGAAAAGCCTGTTCCAGCTCTTCCTTGGTGTTCATAACGAAAGGCCCTCCTGCAACAGCCGGTTCGTTTAATGGCTCACCGCTGAAGACAATGAGTTTTACCCCCTCATCTCCCGCCTTTAAGGTGATTTCACCTTTCCGGTTTTCAAAAAGAATGAAATCCTTGTGGGCGCAGGCTGTACCGTTTATAGTAGCTTGCCCTTCTGTCATAAGGAGGCCTGTATTATACTCTCCAGGTTCCTCAAAGGTGACACTGCCGCCACTTTTCACATCCATCATATAGATGTTCATAGGTGAATAGGTCATGGCAGGGCCCTTCACGCCCTTAAATTCCCCTGATACAACGGTGACGCTTCCCCCTTCATCAGGGAGTTCCATTTTTCCCAGTTTGCTGTTGGGAAGGTCTTGGTAGCGTCCCGGTACGAATTTATCTTTTTTCGGCAAGTTCACCCAGAGCTGAATCATATGGAAGACCCCGCCCTTGTTCAAAAATTCCTTTTCATGGTATTCCTTGTGCATAATGGCGCCCCCGGCTGTCATCCACTGAACATCCCCAGGATAGATAATGCCATGGTTTCCGGCGTTGTCGTGGTGCTCCACAGCCCCTTGAAAGGCGAAGGTCACGGTCTCAATGCCCCGATGAGGATGAGGCCCGATGCCCCGTGAAGAGGTGGATGGCGTAAATTCCTTCGGTGCGTTATAATCCATCAGCGCAAAGGGAGAGAATCGATCAAGCAGGTATCTGCCTCCGGGAAAATAATTTCTGACCCGAAAACCATTCCCTACCCAGTGTTCATGTTCTATTACAAATTTCTCTTCAATCGGTCGTAACATTGACATTCCATCACTCCTTCACCTATTTTCTTGCATTTATTAACCATTTGATTTCAAACAAAGACCTTTTGGCTTAAGTGCATTTATTCTTTTAATTTTATCATGTTATTCATCAAAAACAAAGAGAATCACATTGTACTTCGATAAACAGGAGAGAGGTTCTCCGGTACAGACGTTTTTACAAAAGTTTCGTCATACATAATGTCAATAAACAGGATTCTATTTTTGTTTTCATATCAGTACATCGGATTTCTATCCTTTGAACTGAAAAAAAGTAGTGCAACACGATCAATCATTTCACGTCTATCCTGGTATCATCAAGTTGAACCATCACCATTCCTCAATAAAAGAGATAGGAGATGTATTCATGAAAAAAAGTGTTCTGTCAATGATTGCCGGCATCCTCTGTTTGTCTATGTTTTTTTCTACCCTGACGGCCTGTGGAAGAAACACTGGTCCAGGGGAAGAAACCCCTTCACCCGGTGAAGAAGAACCCGCCCTTCCCTCACCTGAAGAGGAAGTACCCATCCTCCCGCCACCCCAGGCAACACCCCTGGCTGTGGAAACTTTCTCTGCTCTTTACCAGGAAACCCCCACAGCCTATACCCCCCAGGTGCCTGCCTATACCGTTGCGCCGGATCTCTCCAACATAACCAACCTGGAAACCTTTCAACTGTCTCCAGCTGCCAGGGAGCTGCTGGCAAAAAACGGGTTTGTGGTGGTCCCCAACGACTTTTACCAGGAGTTTTTCGTTCTTTATGAGACAAATCTTTACGAACCCATCCCCAGCTTTATCACCACAGATTCCATGCTCCACAACTACCACTTGTTTTTCAGCCATTTACTGCGGGTCACGGAAAAAGATCACCTGGTACCGGAACTGAAAGCACTGACATCTGCCATGATGACGGCAACGGAAAATCAAGTGACCGCCCTGGAAGGTACTGACTGGCACAACGCGGCCCTGCGAAACCTGGCTTTTTTAGCCGTGGCAGGAAGACTGCTGGACCCGGCCATGCCGATACCTGAATCAGTGCAGTCAGTGGTTGATGAAGAACTGGCACTCATTGAAGCACAAGAAGGTATTCAGGTATCACCCGTGATGAACCTGGGGCAGTCCTTATCTGATTTGGATGCCCTGCAGGAAGATTACTCCCAGTACATTCCCCGGGGCCACTACACCACCGACGATCAGTTAACAGCCTATTTTCAGACCATGATGTGGTATGGCCGCATGACCTTCCGGCTGAAAAGTGAGGATGAAACCCGCTCAGCCCTGCTTATGACCCTTGCCCTATCAGAGGAAGATTCACTGTCCCGCTGGGATCGGATCTATGAGCCCACCAGCTTCTTTGTGGGCGAAAGCGACGACCTGAATGTGCGCCATTACCAGGAGCTCATGTACCAGGTCTATGGCAATGAAGTGACGGCTGACCAGTTATCCGACGACGCCGCTAAATTTGTGACCTTCCTTGAAGAAGCTGCTAAGCTGCAGCCACCACAGATCAATTCCATGCCCATTTTTGACGAAACCCTTCAGCCAGACCGGCAGGCAGAAATCACCGGCTTCCGGTTCATGGGCCAGCGCTTCACCCTGGACGCTTCAGTTTTCCAGCGGCTCATCTACCGTGATGTGGGGGAAAACAGCCAAGGCCAAAAGCGGATGCTGCCAAAAGCCCTGGACATTCCTGCTGCCCTTGGTTCCCAGGAAGCCTACCAACTACTGGAAGCTGCAGAGGAAACAGATTATGCCGGCTATCAGGAAAACATGGCAAAGCTGCAAACCCATTTTCAGGATGTGCCACCCCATTTTTGGCATGACACCCTTTACCAGGGTTGGCTCTATACCCTGGAGACCCTCCTGACACCAAAGGGTGAAGGCTACCCCGCCTTTATGCAAAACCAGGCCTGGACCCGAAAGAACCTTAACACCTTTCTATCCAGCTGGACAGAACTGAAGCACGACACCGTCCTCTACGCCAAACAGGTCTATGCCCAAATGGGCGGAGGAATGGAAAACCTGGACGACCGAGGCTACGTGGAACCCAACCCAGGGCTTTACGCCCGGCTGGTTTCCCTGGTGCACATGACCCGGGAAGGACTGGACCAGCGGGGGCTCTTAAGCCAGCGGGACCGGGAAAGCCTGGTGCGGTTGGAGACCCTGGCCTTCTCTCTGAAAACCATGTCAGAAAAACTGCTGGAAAACCAACTGCTCACCGAGGAAGAATATGACCTCATCCGTTCTTACGGCGGCCAGCTGGAGCATTTCTGGTTACAAGCCCTGGCGGACGAAGGGGTGGACCACCGGTCAGCCCTGTCGGATAATCCGGCTGCCCTGGTAACGGATGTGGCCACTGACCCTACGGGACAAGTGCTGACACAAGCCACGGGAAATATTTTCGAAATCTATGTGGTGGTGCCGGTGGAAGACAGCCTGCGCATTGCCCGGGGCGGAGTTTACTCTCATTATGAGTTCCCCTGGCCCCTGAATGACCGCCTGACCAATGAAAAGTGGCGATATATGGTGCAAGTCGGTGAACTGCCACCTCTTGCTCCCTGGACAGAAAGTTATGTGGCGCCATGAAACCCCTAAAAGCATTACCGTTGCCACCGAAGAAAAGAAACCTGCTGCCATCAGGTTTAGTGAAGTTGTTTTTGCCACTGGCCCTGTTGCTGCTTATGATAGGGGGAGGGGTTGGTTGCGCCCCAGCCGAAGTGCCACTGGAGGTCGCTGAATTTGCCAGCCCCTTTGAAACTTTTCTTGACAGCCGCATGGCACTGCCAGAAACCACTCCACCCACCAACCCGGTGGCTGTGGATGATGACTTCATTGATGGCCCTGTATCACCCCAACGGCTTTTCCGGGAAGAACAGGCTGATCTGGATGACGACGGCCAGGGAGAAACCTACTCTCTACGGAATGGCTGTCTCTCTGTTACCGACCAGGGAGACCATCTCCTGTGGCAGTCACCGGAGGAATGGTGGATTGACGATTTCTTTTTGGGTGACATCACCAACGACGGCCGGCAGAACCTGTGCCTGTCTGTGTGGAGAGAAGGCAGCTATGGTCCTTACCGGCCATTCTGGGAGGATGACAATGATTCCCTTGTGAGAAACCATCTTTTTCTATACCAAATGGAGGAAGCTGGGGAACACCCCCTTGAGAAGCCCTCCCTGAAAGCTGTTTGGCAGTCTTCTCACCTGGCCCGCCCCAATTACCGGGCCTTTATTGCCCAAATTGACGGAGAGGGTGAAAACCATCTGGTGGTGATTCAGGGAGATTATGAAAACCCTGAGGCGGCTGAAATTGCCTTTTGGAAATGGAACGGCTGGGGGTTTTCCCCCAGCCAAAACTATAAAATATACAAAAATGAGTGACGATTATCAGAAGTCTTTTTCCTGCCCGACTTACTGAGTATGTTCATAACACACCAGGGCAATGCGACGGATGGCTTCCTCCGCCAGAATTACATCGGTGTCGTTGCTGGCCAGGCACAGGATAAATGGTTGATGGGCGTAGATGATGCCCACGTCATGGGTCATGTTGCTGTCTTCCCCGGTTTTATGAGCGATAGGGACAGCACGTGGGATCATTGCCGGGAGTTTATTCTTCAGCTGCTGCAGGAGCAATATCTCTTTGGCTTCCCG
>JAABSW010000007.1 GCA_011390155.1 Clostridiaceae bacterium | reverse complement strand
AACCGGACCACATACATTGGAAAAGGAAAATTGGATGAAATAGCAGAAAAACTGGAAACCTCCGGGGCAGAGATCGTCATATTCAATGATGAACTGTCGCCATCCCAAATACGAAACATCGAAGAGATCCTACAGTGTAAAGTGATTGACAGAACCATGCTGATTTTAGATATTTTTTCCGAACGTGCACAAACCAGGGAAGCCCAGCTGCAGGTTGAGGTGGCTGCCCTTCAATATATGCTGCCCAGGTTGATAGGTTTGAGAGAGTCCCTGGGACGTCAGGTGGGCGGAGTCGGAACAAAGAACAGAGGTGTGGGAGAGAAAAAGCTGGAGCTGGATCGCCGGCATATTGAAGACCGCATCACATTATTAGGAAGAGAACTGAGAGATTTGACGGCTCACCGAAAAACACAAAGAAAGCAGCGTCTGAAATCAGGCATTCCGTCGGTGGCATTGGTGGGGTATACCAATGCGGGGAAATCAACCTTGTTGAATGCTTTGATGGCCCGCTATGGCGGTTTGGATGAAAAGCAGGTATTGGAAAAAGATATGCTTTTTGCAACCCTGGAGACGGCGGTAAGAAAAATAACACTGTCAGGCAACAGACAGTTATTGTTGACGGACACGGTGGGGTTTGTTGATAAACTGCCACATCACCTTGTGAAAGCTTTTCGATCAACACTGGAAGAAGTGCGTGAAGCTGATCTGTTGATTCATGTGGTGGATTATTCCAACGCTGACTATTTTGAACAAATCCGTGTGACTGAAAAAACCCTGGAAGACATTGGTGTCACAGAAATACCCAGCATATACGCCTATAATAAAAGGGATGTTGTCACCACGCAGCAGCGCCAGCCTGTAAAACAGAACTCGGTTTTTCTTTCAGCCAGGTACGGTGATGGGTTGGAGGAACTGATGGAGAGGGTAACAGAGACACTTTTTGATGATTATGTAACCTGTGAAATGCTGATTCCTTATGACAAAGGTGCTGTTGTTTCATATCTCAATGAGACCGCTGAAATCAAAGAACTGTCCCATGAAGCAGATGGTGTTCGCATGAAGTTGATCTGTTCCCGCAGAGATGCAGATAAGTATGCATTGCATCGTGTGGATAAAAAGACTGAAACATAAAGGATTTTTCTAAGTAACATTCAACACATGCTGGAGGTGTACGTATGTCCGAATCAAAAAAACGTCTTACAAATGAAGAATCCCGGCGACAAACAGCCACACTGAAACCGGCCGAGTTATCCTTGTTCTGTTATCAGCTGTCTGTTATTTTTCATTCAGGTATACCACTTTTGGACGGGATGAAATTGTTTGCAGATGAAATGGATAACGCGACTCTTAAAAAAGTGGGGAACCAGCTTTACCAAGACGTGTACCGGGGAAAAACCTTCTATGAAAGTATCAGTCAACAACCTTTGTTTCCAGCATACATGGTGGGAATGTTGGCCATAGCCGAACAAACCGGCAGACTTGACCAGGAAACCCTGCGGTTATCCTCCTATTATGAGAGGCTGGATGCCATTGAACAAAAAGTGAAAAATAGCATTGTCTATCCAGTCATACTGGGTGTCATGATGGGGGCAGTCATATTGTTGCTGATTTTCCGGGTGCTGCCCCTGTTTCACCAAATATTGGAATCCATTGGAGGGCAGGTGCCTGCCAGTACCCGGGCAATGATTAACCTGAGCCAGTCCCTGCTTCAATACAGCAGCGTGCTACTGGTGGGTGTACTGACCCTGGGAGCTTTGCTATGGCTTTACCAGCGTTCCGCCGAAGGTAAAAGACAATTTGACAGAATCAGGTTATCCCTCCCGGTTGTAGGCACATTTACACGAAAAATGATTGCCTTTCGTCTGAGTCATGCCATGAGCCTGTTGGTGGGCGGAGGTTTGTCCTTCAATGAAGCCCTTGCCATGTGCGAAGGTATTGTGGACAACCACCTGGCAAGAACAGAACTGAATCAGTGTCGGAATTCAATTGAAAGTGGAAATTCTCCACAGGAAGCCTTTCATGAAATGACTACCATACCATCTCTCATGAAAAAGATGGTCAGTCTAGGCATTCAAACAGGCGAATTAGATGGTTTTCTTGCCCGCAGCACCAATGTCTATGAGAAAGAAACTGAACGAAGTCTACATCGGTTGACCTCCTCCATTGAACCTGCCCTGGTGTTTGTGTTGTCTGTCATTGTGGGCATCATACTACTGGCGGTAATGTTCCCCCTGGTACGGATCTTGTCCACCATTGGGTGAAAACACCCAGCTGTTTTACCAAAAGTCCCATAAAAGTGGTAGATGTTAAGACATAGGGAAGGTGATTATGATGATGTGGGAAAAACAGGGTCGCTGGTTGAGCCTGTTCATGCTGTTTATGCTGATTTTAGTTTTAATCGGTGGTATGGAAAATTTTGGTGAAGATGCTTCAGAGGAAAGCCTGCAGCTTGTGGAAGAGGCTGTTCAACGTGCTGCCATACAGTGCTATGCCATTGAAGGAAGCTATCCTCCTGACTTGCATTATTTGGTTAGACATTATGGGTTGGTGCTGAATGAAAAGGCTTATTTTTATCATTACGAAGTCCTGGGTTCAAACCTGATGCCCCAGATCGGGGTTTATGAAAGATGGCAGTAATGGAGGAATGGTCATGAAGAAAAGATTGTTTCGCAATGAAGGGCGGGCACTGACAGAACTGCTCTTGGTAATGGTGATCCTGTTGGTTTTTGGCGTTTCAACCTTTGCCATGGTGCTTACAGGACAACAGGCATCCCAACAGTTGATTGATCGGCAGGAGAGCCTGTCAGAAATGCGAACTGCCTATGCCTATATTAATACCAGGTTACGGCAACACGATGAACAGGGAATGATTTCCATCAGACCTCACCCATCACTACCAACCAAAGCACTGGTGATAAAAGAAGAATATTATGGAACTTCATTGGAGACCTGGATCTACTTCAACCAGGGATACCTGCGGGAAGTATTGATCAGCCCCGGGGAATCCATTGAAGATGACATCAGTTTTCCCATTGCCAGAATTGATGGCCTTTATGTCAATGGGATTAATCAGGGACAAACCATTGAATATGAAGTGACGTATGACATTGGCAAAGAAACCCTCAGTCGGAGGGGCTATTACGAATTAAAGACAGAACAATCGGTGGGTACTATAACCCAGTAGCCATTACCCTGACAAGGATGTGGGAACAATGATGCTGTTTAGCAAGATAAGAACAAGAGCAGGTTTCTCCCTGTTGGAAATCATCATGGCGGTGGGGCTGCTGAGCCTGGTGAGTGTTTACACTCTCCAAATTTACGTAACAGCACATCGGCTTAACCAACAGACCATTGACATGGATGAAAGTATACAGACGGCCAATACTGTTATGCAGCTGGTTGATGGTTCATCACGGAATGAGTTGGCCCTTCACCCTTTTTTTGAACAAGCCAATTTTGCCTTCGAAGGTGACACAGTGGAAATACAACAATGGTATAATGAAAAGTGGATGACGGTTGATGGCAAAGAGGTCAACGAAGACCAAACCATTTATCACACAGTACAGGTAAACATTGAACCCCATCAACTGGATGGGTTATGGCACGTGACGGTGAAGGTAAACCGGGTAAAACCCTATCTGCTGCGCCAGGAGGAATACACCGATTTGTACCGTCTCTCAGTGTTACGTTACCTGCCGGAATGGGAGGTGGCCAGCCAATGAAAACACTGGGAACAAAAATGAACAGAATGAATCCTCGGAGAGGAAGCGCTTCAATTTTAGTCATCATGCTGTCGCTGGTCTTGGTTGTATTTGGTGTGTTTTCCATGATGACTGCCCATGCAGGATTAGCAGTGGCACGAAGACATGGTGAATGGAATACAAAATACCATCAGGTGGAAAGTGAGACAGCATTGATTGCTGCTGAATTTCACCAGCTGGTTTTTGATGAAACAGCGGATGTCACCAGTTTTATGGCAGATGATACAGACGTGTCAGATCAGGGAAAAACCATCATGCAGTCAATTGAGAGTAGGGTGGCTGAAAAGAAGCTGCCTGTTACAATCACAAAAAGTGACCACTCAACAGAAGTTGAAGATGTGGTATTTCTGGCTGAAATATCTGTTTTGCCTCCGACGGAAGATCGAATTGGTTTTTATAGCGCCCTTCAGTATAGGATAGACCTGTCAAAAGGGGATCATCCCCGGGTAGTGGTGGAGAAAACAGTGTGGAAAAGCGTGACAGAAGACTTTGAATACAAAGAAGACATCGAATTCAGGGACGTGGAGGTGGAAGTGCAAGTTGAGTGAAATAAACCGCTTATTAGAAGAAGCAGTAAAAAGAAATGCCTCTGATCTATTTGTAACGGTGGGAAGACCGGCAACCATAAAGATTGACGGCCAGCTGAAAAAAATGGGCGAAGTGGATCTTACACCTGAAGACACCCAACGGTTGGTGGGAGAATTATTTGAAAAGAAAGGTCATTATGACGAGTTTGTAGAGGAAGGTGAAAAAGACTTTTCCATTTCATTGCCTGGGGTGGGTAGATTCAGGGTGGCAGCCTATACACAGCGGGGCACGCTGGCAGCGGCGGTTAGAATACTACGGTTCGGACAACCAGATCCTCAAGAACTGGGGATACCTGATACGGTACTGGATTTTCATAAACGAACAAAAGGCTTGATCCTTGTCACAGGACCTACGGGAAGTGGAAAATCAACAACCCTTTCAGCTATCATTGATTTGATTAACCAGAATCGCTCCTGTCATATTCTTACGCTGGAAGACCCAATTGAATATTTGCACAGCCACAAAAAGAGTTTGGTGGATCAACGGGAAATCGGGATGGATACCAAAGATTATGCCAAAGCCCTGCGATCTGCCATGCGGCAAGCACCCGATGTTATTTTTGTAGGCGAGATGAGGGATTACGAAACAATATCCATTGCCCTGACAGCGGCTGAAACGGGTCACTTGGTACTCTCAACGGTTCATACCGTAGGGGCGGCCAAAACAATCGACCGAATTATCGATGTGTTCCCTGCCAATCAACAACAGCAGGTAAGGGTGCAGTTATCAACAGTGCTGCATTCAGTGGTTTCACAACAGTTAATCCCTGGAGACCAAGATGGTCGTGTGGCAGCTTTTGAAATCATGATCGTTAATGCAGCCATACGAAACATGATACGGGATGGTAAAATTCCTCAGATCGATGCAGTCATCCAAACAGGCAGGTCGCAAGGTATGGTGGGCATGGACATGAGTCTGGCAAATCTGGTTAAGAAGGGTAAAATATCCAGGGAAGATGCGTTGATCTACTGCATAAACCCAGAAGTGATACACAGGTACTTGCCAGAACAGGGAGAGTGATTTAATATCCTTCGTCAGATGTTTTCGACAAGCGCCTTGTTACTGCCATAAACAGGGTAACAGCGTAGTGAATTCAGCTTTATGGTAATGGTTAAGAGAAAACACTGGACGTTTTCCCTTGGTTGTTGTATGATCTACTCATCATAAACAGGATTCTTAGCTTCTGGTGGAGTTTTAACTACATCAGAAGGTTAGAATGCGTTATCCAGGGTGGTAGTCATCGGGTAAACAATGAATATAGGCAGTGGAGGTATGGGTTATGAAAAAATGGTTTGCGAAATACATCGTCACAATCCTGTTAATAGTCATGGTGCCCATGATGAGTGAGGCTGCAGGGGTTACCTTTAACCTGGAGGACCTGAACCTGGGTATTGTTCATATCAGTTATAAAAGCTCGCGTCCCTTGAAGGTAATGATTACCAAAGGGGAAGGAAGGTATACCTATGATCTGCGAAACGATGGCAAGGTTGAAACCTATCCGCTGCAAATGGGCAATGGCAGCTATAAAATTGATGTGCTGCAAAATGTGGGTGGAACACGCTACAGTTATGTAAAGTCAAAAACCCTTAAACTGGCCATGGAAGATCCCAACAGTGTGTTTTTAAATTCCATCCAGGAAATAAACTGGAACACGGAAGACCAACCAATTCTTAAAAGCAGGGAATTGATTGGTGCACTGGAAGAGGAAGGGAAAAAAGCCAATCTTATTTACGAATACATTATCAAAAATTATACGTATGATTACGATAAAATACCAACATTAACGGCAGCATATAAACCCAACATTGTACAAACATTTCTTGAAAAAAAGGGAATATGTTATGATTACTCCTCATTGCTGGCTGCCATGAAACGGAGTGACGGTATACCCACAAAACTTGTCAAAGGCTATACAAAACATGTAGACGGCTACCATGCCTGGAACGAAGTGTATATAAACGGAGAATGGGTCATTGTTGATTCCACCGTCGATGCCGCTTATTTATCCGGTGGGGTACCCTTCGATATGGTTAAGGACCCGGACGAGTTTACAAAGGTGTATGAATACTGATGGGCCAGATGTAAGGACACGCAACAAAACGGTCAGTCTCCGAAACAGGAACTGACCGTTTTGTTTTTTTTGCTTTTTTTAGCCTTTACATGAGCTTCTTCTTTATTCGTTCCGGTTCGGAAATAAAAGGCACTTCCAAAACCCGAAGCTGTGAATCAAGTTTACTGAGGACCAGGTATTCAACATAGAGATGGCCACCTTTTAACACACGATCAATCAGGTTTTGTTCAATACGTACCTGAATGATCTGATGAAAAATATTTTCATCTTCGATTCGCTGAACAGGAAAAAGGTATTTTTTCTCTAAAATTTTGTTGTTCTCGAAATCAATTACCGTGACCCCGGTCAATTGGGAGAGTAGACGGAGCAGATGGTAGGCCAAGTATAAAAAGAGAAAAATGAGCACCAAAACGGCCAGGTACGAAACAACCAGTAAACCGACTTCAACCATTTCAATGTCAGTTTCCATTGCATTGGTCAGGGCAGAAAGATAACTGACATCATATGTATCAAAGATGTTAGTTTGATAACGTCGAACTCTTCTCCAGACCAATAGTACGGCCAAAAAATAAACTCCCAATTTTATTAGCTTGCTAAGCATTCCCTGTAGTGATGCGCGCATCACCACTTGATTGGATTCCATAAGGTTCCTCCTGTCAGATGATGAGATCTATTCTATTTTACCTCAAACTGGCAGTTATGCCAACCTTGTTTATGATGTTGTGTCAGATAATGACGAAAAAATCTTTTGCAGCCGCCTGCCCAGCCAGAAGATCATAATGAACAACGCAATGAATTCAGACAATGGCATGGCATACCAGACTGCACTGAGACCACCGATGCGGCCCAGTAACCAGGCCAAAGGCAACAGGAGAATCATTTGCCGCAGAAAGGACAATGCCAGGCTTGGGAGCCCTAATCCGATGGCTTGAAAGGTGGTAGCGCCAATGATGGCCGGTCCAACAACAAACAACCCAAGGGCAATGGTGGAAAGAGCTTCCACCCCGATGCTCATCATTTCAGGACCTGGATTAAATATGCCGATTAGCACATGGGGGAAAAACCTGAACAACAGTGCACCGGAAGCGGTGATCACAAACGAAATGGATAACCCATAACGCAAGGCCTGTTTCATGCGGTCGACCTGACGAGCTCCATAGTTGTAGCCAATGATGGGAATATAACCCTGGGTTAACCCAAACACTGGCATCAGTACAAAAGACTGTAACCTAAAATACACACCAGTGACAGCGATGGCAGTTTCTGTGTAGGTGCCCACAATGCTGTTAAGTCCTCCGATCATGAAAGAGGTTAAGATTTGCATAAACATACTGGGAAGGCCCACTTGGTAAACACGTTTTAGAATGGACAGGTCAAGTGTATACGCTTCAATTTTTGGTTTCACCAGATGAGTACCTTTAAAAAGCAACAGCAAGATAAAGAAGGTGCTGATGCCTTTGGAAATAATGGTGGCCAAAGCAGCCCCTGTGACTTCAAGTCTGGGAAAAAAACCAATACCAAAGATCATTAAAGGGTCAAGAATGATATTAGTGACAGCGCCCAGCATAAGGGCCAACATGGGCAGGAAGGTATTCCCCTGTCCCCGCAGCACATCGCTGGCAATGATGGAAGTAAAGAGAAAAACGCCGCCCATCATGATGATGCGTGTGTATTGAATGCCATACCGGATCACCTGGGGATCATTGCTGAAAGCCCTGACGATGGGCCCCGATAGAAAGATGCCTGCCAGGGCAGAGATAATTCCGTATACCAAAGCGGCGGATAATACATGCTGGGCAACCCTTACAGCCTCTTCTTCTTTTTGCTGACCCAGCAGACGGGATATGAGTGAGCTGGTACCAATCCCTGTTCCTACGGCGATGGCGATTAAAAAAATATGGACAGGAAAGGCAATGGCCAGAGCTGTCAAGGCATCTTCGCTGATTCTGGAAACGAAAAAACTATCCACAACATTATACAATGCCTGTATGGTCATGGAAATGATACCGGGTATGGAAAGCTTAATTAATAACGGCAGAATGGCTTCGGTACCCAGCCGGTGCTTTTGTGCAATCTCTTTCATGGTGTATTACCTCCTATGGCATAATTCTATTATAGACACATTGACCATAAAAGAAAAGAAAGACTTTGGACAAATCAAATGAACAGGAGAAATGATAAGCGAATGCATGGTTGATACATGAAGATGAAAGATCGATTTGAAAACATAATTTACATGGCAGAGTGATTTACTTGACACAAAGGATAGAAACCAGTAAAATAAAAGCAACTATTCCGACTGGAATAGTAGGATATAAAAGGAGGATAATTACATGAGAAAAAACCAAATTAGTGAATTGATCGGGAAAACTCCCATAGTCAGGTTAAATCAACAGTGTCAGGATGATATGGCAGAAATTTATGTAAAACTGGAATTTCAAAATCCTGGAGGCTCAGTAAAGGATCGAATTGCTCTGGCCATGATTGAAGCCCTGGAAGAAAAAAGCCTCATCAATGAAAATACCCTTCTGGTTGAGCCAACCAGTGGTAATACCGGGATTGGGTTGGCCATGGTGGCGGCCTCCAAAGGATATAAACTAACTTTGGTGATGCCTGAAACCATGACGGTGGAACGTAAAAAGATTCTAAAGGCTTATGGAGCAACCCTGGTGTTAACGGAGGGTTCAAAAGGCATGAAAGGAGCCATGGAAAAGGCGGCGGAAATCATTGAAGAGACACCAGGCGCCGTACTTGTGGGACAATTCAACAATCCGGCGAACCCTAACGTGCATTATCGGACCACGGGGCCGGAGATTTGGCAAGACATGGAAGGTCGCGTGGATGCCTTTGTTGCAGGAGTTGGTACTGGAGGAACCATCACAGGTGCAGGCAAATACCTGAAAGAAATGGATGAGTCCATTCGCATTGTTGCGGTTGAACCAGCGGGGTCACCTGTTTTATCAGGCGGTGAGCCCGGCCCCCATAAACTCCAGGGAATAGGTGCCGGTTTTATACCAGAAGTGATGAACGTGTCACTGTTAGATGATATCATTCAAATGACGGAAGAAGAGGCCTACTCAACTGCCAGGCGTGTGGCCAGGGAAGAAGGTCTGTTCATGGGAATTTCATCGGGAGCGGCCATTGGTGCTGCCTTGAAACTGGCTAAAAAGCTGGGGCCTGGTAAACGAATCGTTGTCATTTCAGCAAGTAACGGAGAACGGTATTTGAGCACGCCTTTGTATGAGGAGCAGGCATGACCATTTAGCAAGGCATGTCTGGCAAATTGGAGGACACCATGATCAGGGGGTGGATAAATGTTTTCTTATTTTAATGTTGTGAGGGAAAGAGATCCCGCTGCCCGGAGCAGCCTGGAAATTTTACTCTGTTATCCGGGGATGCATGCACTTTTTTTTCACCGGATTGCCCATTTTCTATATACACATAAATGGTTTCTTCTGGCCAGGATCATTTCCAATTTCAGTCGCTTTATGACAGGCATCGAAATTCATCCGGGAGCCCACATTGGCAAAGGATTTTTTATTGATCATGGTATGGGAGTTGTGATAGGGGAAACAGCTGAAGTGGGTGACGACGTCACCCTGTTCCATGGGGTGACCCTGGGGGGAACAGGGAAAGACCAGGGTAAACGTCATCCAACCATAGGCAACAATGTTGTGATTGGAACCGGGGCTAAAATACTGGGACCCATACACGTGGGTGACTACGCAAAGGTTGGTGCCAATGCAGTGGTACTGAAAGATGTCCCTTCTCGGCATAGTGCTGTAGGGATCCCGGCTGTGTCGATTCCTCAACGTCAGGAAAAAAACCCTTCCTTCACGAATAGTGTTCAGGTGGGTACCACGGAAGTGGCACGTGTGGTATAATGTTGTAGGCATATGCATTTTCATGCATATGCCTTTTTAAGTAGGAATGGATATATGAGGAGATTGAGCTATGAATGCGAATCTGTACCAACTTCCCTATGGAAGGAAAACACAAAGTATTGATTTGAAGAATCAAAATGTATTGTCGGTGCTCACGGGTGCAAGCAGACATACTTTGGAACCAACCCCAAGTGAAACAGAATTGGTTAATGGGGCATTGGATAATCCCATTGGCAGACCAGCTTTAAAAGAGTTGCTGCAACCGGGAGAAACAGTCTGCATTGTCATCTCTGACATGACCCGTTCATGGCAACGGATGCATGTGTTTTTACCTTTATTGGTTGATCGGATTAATACAGCAGGTATTGGGGATGAATCCATACAATTTGTATGTGCCACCGGTTCTCACCGAGCCATGACCAAGGAAGAAGCACGGGTGCTTCTTGGTCCTAAACTAGAAAATCGATTCCGTGTCATAAGCCATGACTGCCGCGATGAAAAAAACCTTGTGGAAGTGGGTACCACTTCAAGAGGCACGGTGGTACAGTTAAACCGGCAAGCATTGGCAGCAGATCATCTAATCATTACGGGAGGTATTGTATTCCATGACCTGGCAGGGTGGGGTGGTGGTAAAAAATCTATTTTGCCCGGCATCGCCGGATATGATTCCATCATGGCAAACCATTCATTGTCTTTGGGTGACGAAAATGGCAGCGGCATACACCCGAACATTCGTTGCGGTAATGTTGAAGGCAATCGCCTGAACGCAGACATGGAAGAAGCCGCCAGGATGGTGAATCCGTCCTTCATGCTAAACGTCATGGTAAATGAAGAAAACCGAATCAGTGACGTGGTGGCCGGACATTACCTGGAGGCTTTTGAAGAGGGAAAACGTCGTTTAGACAAGGCTGAACGGGTAACAATAGACCGACTGGCAGATTTTGCCGTTGTCTCTGCGGGAGGGTATCCCAAAGACATTGACTTTTACCAGTCAACCAAAGCACTGAGCAGTGCCAGGGAGGCTGTCAATAAGGGTGGCATTATACTTTTGATGTGTCAGTGTGAAGAAGGTGTTGGCCATCCGGAAGTGAGTGATTTGTTGATGCGATATCACAGCCATGCCGCCAGAGAGGAAGAAATGCGCAGGGCTTTTACAGTGTCAAAATTTGCCGGATTTTTAGCATCACAAATGGCAGAAGATTATCAGGTTTATTGTGTGACAGAGTTGGAGCCATCCATTCTTCAAGGCATTGGGTTCAGGGTCTTCAGGAGTGCTTCGGAAGCACTTGTTGACATTGAACAGCGGCAGGGCACTCATTTAGATACCTATGTGATTCCTTCCGCTTCAAGCATATTACCGGGTTTTACCAATACAACAAAGGGATAAATCGGGAATAGCGAGAAAAAAGGTTGCATTTTTAGAAAAGCGAGTGTATAATAATACAATCGATTAAATTTTTATTCATACTATTGAGGGGGAAGAAATCATGAAAAAAAGAAAAACGTCTATACTGCTGGCTTTGATGCTGGTACTTGCACTACTGCTGACAGCCTGCGGAGGACAAACAGCGCCTGCTGAAGAACCATCCAACGGAGAAGAAACACCTGCCGAGGAACCATCCAATGGGGAAGCGGCTGTTGGTGGAAAAATCGAAGCCATTCAAAATGAAGGCAAAATTGTATTGGGTACTTCGGCTGATTACCCGCCTTATGAATTCATAACGGAAGTGGATGGCGAGCTTAAAGTGGTTGGATTTGACATCGAAATTGCCCGGGAAATTGCCAACGACCTGGGAGTTGAGCTGGAAATTCGGGACATGGATTTTGACGGTCTGCTGGCTGCATTGGTAGCAGGCAACATCGATTTCATTGTGGCGGGCATGGTCCCTACGGAAGAGCGAAAGGAAAGTGTTGATTTTTCAATACCTTACTATAGCGCGGAACAACGTTTTCTCGTTCGTGCTGAAGATGCAGCAGAAATGGGCACCATTGAATCCTTAACAGGAAAGCGTATTGGAGCACAGATTTCAACCGTACAGGAAGAAATTGCCAAGGAACAGATAACGGATCCAGAAGAGATTCGTTTAATAAGCCGTATCAATGACCTGGTACTGGACCTGAAAAGTGATCGTATTGATGGCATCGTATTGGTGGGACCTGTGGCAGATTCTTATGCCAAGGCAGATGACCAGCTTCAGGTATCGGACATCAGCTTCGGACAGGAAGACGGCGTGGCCATCGCCATTGCCAAAGGTAACGACGACCTGACAGCCTCCATCAACGCATCCCTTGAAAGAATGATGGAAGCAGACCTGATTAACCAATTTATTGCCGAAGCCACAGCGCTGGCAGATGAACAACAAGTGGAATAAGTCAGGACAATCTGGTATGCTTAAAGACGGTGCGCATCCGAAAGCGCCGTCTTTTTTCTTGAATTTGGAGGTGTGTTAACAATGAATTACAGCATGGATTTCAGCTTTATCACTAAATATGCTGATCTCTACCTGACTGGCACGCGCAACACAATTATGCTGGCACTGCTGGCAGTGTTAATTGGAGTGGTGATTGGGTTGGGTCTGGCGCTTATGCGGCGCTCCAGGTTTAAGTTGGTCAAATTTGTGGCTGCGGCTTATATTGAATTTGTCAGAGGAACACCACTTCTGGTACAGCTATTCATCATTTTTTATGGGTTACCGGTGATTACGGGCATGCGATTTCCCGATTTTGTAGCGGGGGTCATTGCCCTGTCCCTTAACAGTGCCGCGTATGTGGCAGAAATTATCAGAGCCGGTCTGCAGTCTGTTGACAGAGGACAGATGGAAGCGGCCCGTTCACTGGGAATGACCCATCAAACAGCCATGCGGTACATCATTATACCCCAGGCCTTTAAAAACATACTGCCTGCCCTGGGAAATGAATTTATTGTCGTTATTAAAGAATCCGCCATTGTATCGGTGATTGGTATTTATGAAATAATGCGCAGTGCTAATATTGTCAGGGGAATCACATACCGACCCTTTGAACCACTCATTGTTGCAGCGCTGATTTACTTTGTACTCACATTCACCCTGTCCAACCTGTTGGGCATCGCTGAAAGGAGGATGAGAGCCAGTGATTCACATTAAAAATCTTCATAAAAAGTTTGGAGATTTACATGTTTTAAAAGGTATCAATGAAGAGATTCAACAGGGCGAAGTGGTGGTGGTCATTGGCCCCAGCGGATCCGGTAAAAGTACTTTTTTAAGGTGTTTAAACCTCTTGGAGGAACCGACAGAAGGTGAGATTCTTTTCAATGGCGTTTCAATCACCGATAAACATAACAACATTAACCGTCAGCGTGAAAAAATGGGTATGGTGTTTCAGCAATTCAACCTGTTCCCCCATAAGACGGTTTTGCAAAACATTACACTGGCACCGATCCAGGTGAAACAAATGAAAGCTGCTGAGGCGGAAGAAGTGGCCTATGGACTGTTGAAGCGGATTGGTTTGCTTGATAAAGCCAAAGCTTATCCCAAACAACTGTCTGGAGGACAACAGCAACGGATTGCCATTGCCAGAGCCCTGGCCATGTCTCCCAAGGTGATGCTGTTCGACGAACCCACATCATCCCTGGACCCTGAGATGGTGGGAGAAGTGCTGGATGTTATGAGAGAACTGGCTGCTGAAGGAATGACCATGGTGGTGGTTACCCATGAAATGGGGTTTGCGCGACAGGTGGGATCCAGGGTGCTCTTCATGGACGAGGGTCTGATTGTGGAAGAAAACACCCCCCAGGCTATTTTCAATGAACCGCAACACCCAAGAACCAAAGATTTTTTGGGTAAGATTCTGCGATCCTTTGAGTAATCCAATTCTGTTGAATGAATGCCCAACCTATTGAGTTAAATGGCCGCCTGTGGTACGATATTTAATACCATTGAGGTCGGAGTAAAAAACAAAGGGTATCTTTTTATAACCCTTAGATCAAAACGTTTGTCTTCTGGCTGTACCATCAATCGGTACAGTCTTTTTGCTAATGTATAAGCGAAAATTTTGAACAGGATGTGAGGGTGAATGACTCAAAACAACTATGAACAACGTAAGGTGTTGGTCATTGGCGGAGGCGCTTCAGGCATGGTGGCTGCCATCGAGGCAGCTCGCTATGGCGCACGGGTGGTGTTGCTGGAAAAGGAAAACCGCGTGGGGAAAAAGTTGCTGGCGACAGGAAATGGCCGCTGCAATTTTCTTAACCTGCAAGCCGAGGACAGACATTTCCATGGCCAGCATAAAGACGTGATACAATCAGTGTTGTACCATATGCCCGTACAGGAAGTGAAGCTGTATTTTGAACTGCTGGGCATCACACCGAAGGTGGAAGAAGATGGAAAGGTATACCCCTATTCTGACCAGGGCTCAAATGTACTGGACCTGCTTCGCTACGAAATGGATCACCTGGGTGTTGAAGTAAACACGGGTGAAAAAGTGGTATCCTTTGATAAAAAACACAAAGGCTGGATTGTGAAAACGGCTGCTGGAAAAGAACATGAAACCCATCGGGTGGTTTTGGCCACGGGAGGTAAAGCAGGAAGCCAGTTTGGGGCAGATGACAGCGGATATGCCCTGGCAGCTGGCCTGGGTCATACCATCACTCCTTTGCACCCGGCACTGGTCCAGATCAAGCTTGCGGCACACTGGCTTAAAACCTTAAAGGGTGTTAAATGGCAAGGTGCTGCATCAGTGGTGATTGATGGGACAGTGGTCAGACAGGAAGCTGGTGAGCTTCTTTTTACAGATTATGGTATCTCTGGCCCTCCGGTGCTGCAATTATCCAGACAGGTGCATGAATACCCGGAAAAGTCGTGTGAATTGTTGATTCACCTGCTGCCTCATTGGACTACTGAATCAATTTATGAACAGTTAATGACCCGATTTCATCTGGATCCTGATAAACCCGTGGAACTTTGTCTGGTAGGACTGTTTCACAAACGGTTGATTTCCGTTGTCCTGAAAGAGGCTGGGATTACGGAACTGATGCAGCCGGCACACCAGGTGCCTGTGAAATCCATCAGTCGATTGGCTGACATATGCCGGGAATGGAAAGTGCCCGTCACAGGCACGCTGTCCTGGAACCAGGCGCAGGTAACGGCTGGAGGTATTGAAACCAGTGAAATAGATTCTATTACCCTTATGTCAAAATGTTGTCCTGGGTTGTACCTCACAGGAGAAGTGATGGACGTTGACGGTGATTGCGGTGGATTTAACCTGTACTGGGCCTGGGCAACGGGCATCATCGCCGGACGACATGCAGCTGCCGGAAAGGAGTTGTCCAATGATCCGCATTCAATCCATTAAGGTGCCTGTTAGTCAAGGTGACCAGGTCGGGGATAAACTGGAAAAAAAACTGCTGAAGGCATTACACATAAAGAAAGAAGATTTACTGAGTTGGCGAATTTATAAACGTTCCATTGATGCGCGCCGTAAAGACAGTATTCAACTGGTTTATACCATTGATGCCACTGTAAAAAATGAAAAGCAGGTGCTTAAAAAACTTAAAAGTGGACAGGCATTGACAACACCCGTCGAATCTGTTCTGAAGGTGGCCCATGGTTCAGACACATTGCGGCACCCGCCGGTGATTATCGGAACCGGACCAGCGGGACTCTTTGCAGGATTATTGCTGGCTTACCAGGGATACAACCCTATACTACTTGAAAAAGGAAAACCAGTGGACCAGCGGGTGGCAGACGTCTACGGTTTCTGGAAAGAAGGCACATTGGACATAAAGTCCAACGTACAGTTCGGAGAAGGAGGAGCAGGTACCTTCTCAGATGGAAAACTCACCACACGCATCTCGGACACTCGTTGTCGCTGGGTATTAAATGCCTTAGCTGAACACGGAGCACCCGAGGATGTGCTGTACGACAGCAAACCTCATATCGGCACAGATCGTCTTCGAGAAGTGGTGGTTAATATTAGAAAATCCATTGAGAAACATGGTGGAAAAGTGCTTTTTGAACATGAAGTGGAAAAGCTTGTGCTGAAAGACGGAAAAGTTCGGGGAATCAAACTAATGAACAGCGAAGAGCTGGATGCTGATATTGTCATTGGTGCTATGGGCCACAGCGCTCGTGATTTATTTGAAACCCTTTATCACCAGGGGATTCCCATGATGTCGAAACCTTTTTCCATAGGTGTTCGTATTGAACACCCTCAGGAACTGATTAACCGGATACAGTATGGAGAAGCCGCCGTAAAATTTCCTGTGCTGGGGGCAGCTGATTACCGTCTGTCATGGCATCACCCTGGGGGACGGGGCGCCTATAGTTTTTGTATGTGTCCGGGAGGTCAGGTGGTGGCTTCTGCCTCAGAAAGGGGAGGTGTGGTGACCAATGGCATGAGTGCCTATGGCAGAAAAGGAAAGAATGCCAACAGTGCACTGCTGGTTTCCGTAACACCTGAAGATTTTGGAGATAAACATCCATTGGCAGGCATCAGTTTTCAGCGCAAATGGGAACAAAAGGCTTTTCTGGCTGGAGGAGAATCTTATCGTGCTCCGGCCCAGCGGGTAGAAGATTTTATACAGGGAAAGCCTTCCGGCAATACGGGAAGTGTGACACCGACCTACCGGCCAGGAGTGACCATGACCAGCCTGGAAGAATGTTTGCCGTCTTACGTCACGGTGGTGTTACAGGAAGCGTTGAAATCCTGGAACCATAGTATGAATGGCTTTGCCATGGAAGATGCGTTGCTGACTGGAGTAGAAACGAGAAGTTCATCTCCGGTGAGGCTGTTGCGTGATGAGCGTCACCAAAGTGCTATTCATGGTTTTTACCCTGCAGGAGAAGGTTCCGGCCATGCAGGCGGCATCATGTCTGCAGCTGTGGACGGGATAAAGACAGCAGAAGAAATCATAAGACAATACAAACCAATATAAAGAATCCTGTTTATCTGTTTGATGCAGCTCCACTGTTTTTCACTTCCTCACAGATAAAAAGTTGGTGTGTAATTTTATTGACAGTGGGGTATTTACAAAGCTATAAAATGAAAAGAATATAGATTTGAAAAAATATCAATATTGTTATGGTGCCAAATAAAGGAGGATGTTGCATGAACCTAGTTTTATCGGATAAACTGAAACAATATTTAGGAAAGAAAAATACAAGGATCTTAACCGTGGACCAGGTTGACCTTAAAAACTGCTGACTGGCGCCCAACCTTCCATCGGTGATGGAATCACTGCCAAAAGAACCGGAGAAGTTCAATAAGCAAGAAGTGGACGGGATTACCATATACCTTAATAAATCCATTAAATTTAACCGGGAAACCGTGAAATTGGATATCCGGAAGTACCTGTTCACCAAAGAGATTTTTATTGAAGGAGTTGACATCACTTACTAACAATCCTGATCTTAGGATTGTTTTTTTTGAGGAGAAGACCAATAAATTCATCGAGTCGTTGCGTTCCTTTAAATCGAAATAAAAACAGCAGGAAAATGAAAGTCTTTGTCGAAGAAGTACGAGTATAATTGTCAACGTAAATTTTGATGCAAAATAAATCCAGTAAAAGGGATAATTCTCTTAAAGGATATGATCATGTGATTCAATGGAACAGTGGGAAGAGATTATTATTTTTATCAATGGCGGCACTGCTGTTGTTATGGGGTATTATCATGTTTTCTGTTCTTCCTGTTCAGGCAGAAGGGTTGGACAAAGTGGTGCTCCAGTTAAGATGGGAACCACAGTTTCAATTTGCCGGTTACTATGCCGCTCTTTGGCAAGGATTCTATGAGGAGGAAGGTTTTTCTGTTGAGATTCGATCCGGATTTTCAGATGAAGGTGAGGTTATTCAGGCCACAGAGGAAGTGCAGGCGGGAAGGGCCGATTTTGGCGTTGGGGCCGTTGACATTTTATTGGCCAATGACCAAAATGAACCGCTTACAGTAGTGGCAGCTATTTTTCAAAGAAGTGCCGTGGGTTATTACATGAAGGAAGGTACCAGGGTAAGAACACCTGTTGATCTGGTGCATGTAAACACAGCAAGAAGAGAAGATGATTTGCTGGACATTGAATTACAGGCGATGCTCATCGCCGAAGGGATTGACCCGGAGCTGTTATCCTACACTGAAAAACAGGGGAGTTTTGTTTTGAAAGATCTGTTAATGGGAGAGTACGATGTGGTGCCGGTATACCTGGGAAGCATACTAAAAGAAGCAGAGGATGCAGGTATTTCCTTACAAGTCATGCGCCCCATCGATCATGGCATTGATTTTTATGGTGACAGTCTCTTTACCTCCACTAAATTGACACTGGAGAGCCCTGAGCTGGTGGAACGATTCAGAAAGGCGACACTGAAAGGTTGGTTGTTTGCCCTGGAACACCCGGAAACCATGGCAACCTCCATTGCGGAGACCTTTTATCCCGAACGTGATCAAGAGGAAGTATTATCCTACAACCTCTTTCAGGCGAACCAGGTCAGAGAACTCAGCTATTTCCCTGTTGTTGAACTGGGTAACCTGCACGCTTTTCGATGGGAGGAAATGCATCGGTTGCTGTCTCAACTCAACATGTTGCAGCAGCCTTTTAACCCCGGTCGTTTCATCTTTAACTACGATCACATCCGCAGTGAGCAGACTGAAAGTCAAAGACAGATGTTGTTAGTGACCAGCATCATCGCACTTTTGGTGCTAAGTGGTGTGTTGTTGGTCACTATGGCCTCCAGGAGTACCGCTGGCAAGATGGAAGCATTGTTTAGGCGAGCAGAAGAGGAAAACAAAAAAAAGGAAGCTTTGATGATCTATCAAGCCCGCATGGCGGCCATGGGAGAAATGGTGGCAAACATTGCCCATCAATGGCGACAGCCATTAAATAACATGGGGTTGGTATTGGCCAACCTGGAAGATGCTTTTTGGCATGGAGAGTTGGATGAAAGCCAGCTAATGCTGTCCATGGATAAAAGCAAAAAATTAATTAATAGAATGTCTGGTACCATTGATGATTTTATGCAATTTGCCAATCCTACAAAAGACAAAGAATCCTTCGATCCTCTTCAGGAGATTGAAAAAATTGTCGATTTAATGGATGAAAAATGCAGGGTGCATCATATTGTTGTTCATATATCCTCAGAGGAGGAGATTCAACTGCACGGCTACGCCAACCAATTTTCCCAGGCGGTGTTCAATCTCATTGCCAATGCCGTTGATGTGTTGGTGGAGAATAAACCAGCACACCGTGCTATTGTGATTCGTATACTGTCTGAAGACCAGTGGGTAAAAATATCGGTTTCGGATACCGGCGGCGGCATACCGGGTAAAATTATCAACCGAATCGCTGAGCCTTATTTCAGCACAAAATCACAACAGCAGGGCACCGGACTGGGGTTATATATGACGAAAACCATTGTGGAGAGCAGGCTGAAAGGCCGATTGACCTGGGATAATTGGGAAAAGGGGGCTACTATGACTGTGTGGATCCATGGTGTGACTAAGGGGGAAAAAATATGATTCAACCTGAATCTACTGCAGTTTTAAAGCAATTAACGGTGTTGTACATTGAAGACGACAGCCAAACGCGACAGGAATTGGCGTTGTACCTGAAGCGACGGGTGGGGCGTCTTATCATTGCAACCAATGGAAAAGAAGCCTTACGCTACATTGATGATGAAGCACCGCAATTGGTCATTACTGATTTGAAGATGCCCGAAATGGATGGACTTAGTATGATTCGCCAGATGAGAAGAAACGGCAAAGAAACACCGGTGATTATTACCTCTGCATTATCAGACGCAGAAACCATTATTGAGGCGGTTGATGTGGGTATCGTTCACTACGTGGTGAAGCCCATCAACTTGGAAGAGCTAATGACACAGATGCAACGGGTGGCCAGGGACATCCTGATGAAAAAAGGTGACGTGGTTGTGTTAGGTGAGCATTGCCTCATGGACGCAGACCAAGTGGCGGAAGTGGAGATGAAGATCAGAGGTGAAATGGCTCATTTTCTTAAAAAACAGACAGGAAAAGGACCCAGGGACGTACATGTTGCCATTAAGGGAAACAGAATCGAAATACGTCTGAAGGGATGCCTGACCAAACTGGAAGAAGGGATCTTGGTGAATGGTCGTCATTACAGTCTGGTGGATTACCACAGAAAAATATTTTATGGTGAGAATGAAACCACGTTGATTAAAAATCTTTCTGGGGTAATGTCCTGTGCTGTTGAGTTGGAAGAAGTAACTTGTGACAGCCAGCGCAACGCTGAGAAGATTGTCCTCGTCATTCGATGAAGGCAACCCATGTTTTTTCTTTAACATTTTTTCTTTAACGTCTTGCGAAACCCAGGGCCATTGTGGTAAGATGTATTTGAACATTTTGACAATTAGCCGCCTTCAGACCCAGTGCTGAAGCGGAATAACGGATGACTACAACTGAATGATGCGGACGGTAACGACCTGAGATCATATGATGAAGCTCAAGGTGGCCGACACGAGTGGGGGTGTACCCCGGTTTTGTGTCGGCCTTTTGTTTTGACAAAAACCGGCACAGGTTGAAGGAAAATTTCCAAAACAAAATCCAGAATGGAGGAAAAAAGATGGAAAAAACGGTAACAGGCAACACGATGAAGAACACGTCGGTTTTTGATGTAAACGGAATACCCTCGATGGGGAAAGCAATACCCCTGGGGCTGCAGCATGTATTGGCCATGATCGTTGGTAATGTAACACCGGCCATCATTATTGCAGGTGTGGTGGGGCTGGGTTCTGCCGACAGAACTCTGTTGGTTCAGATGGCCATGTTCATTGCGGGCATTGCCACGTTGCTTCAGCTGTATCCCATCGGCAGAGTGGGGTCAAGGCTGCCGGTAATCATGGGTGTCAGTTTCGCTTATGTACCCACACTGATTGCCATCGGTGGGCAGTATGGTATCGCAGGTATTTTTGGAGCCCAGTTGGTGGGTGGAGTTGTGGCGATTTTCGTCGGTATTTTTATTAAACATATACGTAAATATTTTCCGCCCCTTGTGGCAGGTACCGTAGTCTTTACCATTGGCTTATCATTGTATCCCATTGCGATTAACTACATTGCCGGAGGGGTTGGATCTGCCACTTATGGTTCTTATGCCAACTGGCTGGTGGCACTGCTGACATTGAGCGTGGTGCTGTTCTGTAACCAGTTTACGAAAGGGTATGCAAAACTGGCTTCGATTTTAGTGGGAATTATTGTTGGTTATGTGGTGGCTGCCCTTCTGGGAATGGTCAGTTATGTTCCGGTACAGGAAGCTGCATGGTTTGCAGTGCCAAGACCTCTTCATTTTGGCATTGAGTTTTACCCGCCGGCCATCCTCAGCATGGTGATCATGTACATCGTCAATTCAGTGCAGGCGGTGGGTGATCTTTCTGCCACAACTGTCGGTGGTATGGGCAGAGAAGCAACAGACCAGGAATTATCAGGTGGTATCATGGGTAACGGTGCTTCCAGTATTCTAGCCTCCTTTATAGGTGGTTTACCAACGGCAACCTACAGCCAAAACGTGGGAATTGTGGCAATGACAAAAGTCGTGAGTCGTTTTGTCCTGGCCATTGCAGCGGGCTTTATCTTGCTTGCCGGTTTCGTTCCAAAATTTGGTGCTTTGATGACAACCATTCCCCAGAGTGTGCTGGGCGGTGCCACCATCACCGTGTTTGCCATGATCACCATGACAGGCATTAAACTGATCATTCAGGACGAACTTTCCGGACGGAACATGGCCATTGTTGGCTTGGCGGTTGCCCTGGGTATAGGTATTACCACAGTGCCCCAGTCATTGGAACTTTTTCCGGCCTGGGTGATCATGGTATTTGGCCGCTCAGCCGTTGTTATTTCAACAATTGTGGCCTTTGGATTAAACCTGATTTTACCGCAAAAAACATTAGCGGATGAACAACAGGAAAGAAGAGAAATGGAACAGGAGGGATAGAGGATGATCACCGTTAGAGAAGTGGTGGTACCCTCAACAACGGATGAAGCATACGAGGCTTTGCAGAAAAACAAGTTTGCCACATTATTAGGGGGTGGCGGTTTTCTAAGAATGGGAAGTAAAAACATCACCACCCTCATTGACCTTAGCAGCTGTGGCCTTAATGATATTAGCGAGCAGGAGCATGAATGGCACATAGGGGCCATGGTAACCTTGGGAGAGCTTGAAAGGCACTCAGCGCTGAACCGCGATTTCAGCCAGCTGTTTAAATTATCAGTGCAGCACATCGTTGGTGTGCAGCTGCGAAACGTGGTTACCCTGGGCGCCACAGTGTATTCAAGGTATGGTTTTTCCGACTTGATTACCGGGTTGTTGGCCTTACCCGTTCAGGTGAAGCTGTACAAAGCAGGCACCATGTCCCTGGAGGTTTTTCTCGAAAAAGGGGTTGAAGGCAGGGACCTGTTGGAGATGATCATTATTCCAAAAGGTAAAACGGAAACCTTCACCACATCCCTGCGCAATAGTGATGGTGATTACTCGCTCTTAAATGCATCAGCAGCACTTTTTGATGGGAATTGGCGCATTTGCCTGGGTGCCCGACCCGGCAGAGCTCAACTGGCAGTCAAGGCTATGGAGTACCTGAACAAGCAGAGCAACTGGAATGAGGCACTGGAAGAGACTGCCAGGATGGCATCAGAAGAATTGGTTTTTGGCACTAACAGCCGGGGTACGGGAGCTTACCGAAAAGAAATGGCCAAGGTACTGGTCGCGCTGGTGTTGAAGGAGGTGGCGAACAGTGAAACTGAACACAACCATTAACGGCATGCCAAAGAACCTGGAAATCAGACCGGATGACTACCTGGTGGATGTATTAAGGGCCAATGGGTACCTGGGGGTTCGCCAGGGATGCGACACTGGCAACTGTGGTGTCTGTACAGTACACCTGGATGGCAAATCGGTGCTTTCCTGTGTGTTGCTGGCCATCAAGGCAGAAGGTCATGAAATCACCACCATAGAAGGGGTTCCCCAACAGGCGGCAACTATCGCCAACTTTTTTGTTGAACAGGGAGCAGATCAATGCGGCTACTGTACCAGTGGAACCGTTATGAACATCCTGTACATGGAGCAGTTAGTGGAAGATCCAACTGAAGAAGAGATCAAACATTTTTTAAAAGGTAATCTTTGCAGATGTACCGGTTACGCCAGCCAATTGAGGGCCATCCAGGCCTATTTCAACCTGAGAAGGCAGCAAAAATCTGAGGGCCAAGTGCCAAGGGGAGGGTATGAGGATGAAAATCGTAAACCAGAGTCTCCCTAAAATGGACGGTATCAGCCTGGTAACGGGAAAACCAGTGTATACAGATGACTTGGCACCAAAGGAAGCCCTGGTTGTAAAAGTATTGCGCAGCCCTCACCCTCACGCCCTGATCACCAGCATCGACAAGGGTCGGGCCGAGAAGATGCCGGGAGTGGTGTGTGTGCTGACACACCAGGATGTTATCCGAAAGCCCTTTACCCGGGCAGGACAGGCCTACCCGGAAATGTCACCCCACGATAAGTTTCTCCTTGACCACAGGGTGCGTCATGTGGGAGACGATGTGGCCATCGTGGCAGCAATCGATGAAAAAACGGCAGAGAAAGCACTGAAAATGATAAAAGTCACCTATGAAATGCAACCCATGGTCCTTGACATGGAAACAGCGGACACCATGCCGCCCATACACCCGGAAGAAGACATAAAAGCCCTGGCAAATTTTGGTCATGACCCTGCGCATAACATTGCAGGAAGGGTTGATTTTGAGCTGGGAAGCGTTGATGAGGTAATGCCTGAATGCCCCGTGGTGGTGACCCATACCTATAAAACCCAGGGTCAGGCCCAGGCGATGATGGAAACCCAGCGTACTTACAGCTACCTGGATGTTTACGGGCGTCTGGTGATCGTCAGTTCCACCCAAATCCCCTTTCATGTCAGAAGGATTTTAGGCAATGCACTGGACTTGCCCCTTTCCAAAATAAGGGTTATCAAACCCCGCATCGGTGGAGGTTTCGGTTCAAAGCAAACAGTGCATTCGGAGTTTTACCCTGCCCTGGTCACCATGATCACGGGCAAACCAGCTAAAATTGTATACACCCGGCGTGAGGTTTTCCGGGGCACCACATCCAGGCACGCCATGACCTTCGACATCACCCTGGGAGCTGACAGGGACGGTAAGATCAGGGCCATTGATATGAAGGGCATCTGGGACACCGGTGCCTATGGTGAGCATGCCGCCACCACGCTGGGCAGTGCGGGAAAAAAAGTGTTAACCTTGTATAACAAGGTGGAAGCCAGTCGGTTCAGCGGAAAAGCGGTGTACACCAACCATGTGCCTGGCGGGGCTTTACGCGGGTATGGTGTTACCCAGGGAATTTTTGCCCTTGAATCAGCGATGAATGAGTTAGCGGAAACCCTGGACATGGATCCAGTGGCCTTACGGGAAAAAAACATGATTCGCAAGGGTGAAACCACCAAGCTTTATAACATGGTCACAAAAGGGGCCGGGGATGCACCCATGTACATGGACAGCTGTCTGCTGGAGGAATGTGTGAGCAGAGGCAAAGCCCTCATAAACTGGGACCAGAAGAGAATAACCCCACAGCGGCATGGTAACAAGGTGCGTGGCGTGGGCATGGCCATTTCCCAACAGGGATCAGGACTACCCAACATTGACATGGCCGCAGCCACATTAAAACTGAACGATGACGGATTTTTCAACCTGGCATTGGGGTCTACGGACATTGGCACGGGTGCTGACACCATCCTGACCCAGATTGCAGCGGAAGCGCTGGGTGTTTCCATGGATAAAATTGTTCTGTACACAGCGGATACGGATGTAACCCCCTTTGACAGTGGCGCTTACGCCTCCAGCACCACCTATACCACCGGCAATGCCATCATCGATGCCGCCGATAAGATGAAATCGGCCATTGTTACGGCCGCCGCCGCTTATTTTCAAACAACTGAGGAACATATCAGCTACCAGGGTGATCAGCTGATTTGTTATCATCCTGAAGACAGCATTACCCTGGCGGATTTTGCCAACAAAATCACCTACAGCACCATGCATCAGCAACTATGTGTCACAGGTTCTTTTATACCGAAAAAAGCAGCCCCTCCCTATATGGCAGGTTTTGCAGAAGTGGAAGTGGACCTGGAGACAGGGAAGGTGACACCCATTGATTTTGTGGGGGTGGTGGATTGTGGAACGCCCATTAATCCAAGGCTGGCCAGTGTGCAGGCTGAGGGAGGTATTGTACAGGGTATTGGATTGGCACTGTATGAAGAAGCGACGTACACCAGAACGGGAAAATTAATCCAGGATACCTTTATGCAGTATAAAATACCTGGTCGGGCAGACGTGGGGAAGGTCAGGGTTGAACTGTTGGACGGTTACGATGAGACAGGCCCCTTTGGTGCAAAGTCCATTGGAGAAGTGGTGCTGAACACAGTGGCACCAGCCATTGCCGATGCTATCCATCATGCCTGTGGCGTGAGAATCCGACAGTTGCCGGCCACTCCGGAAAAAGTGTTCATGGCGTTGCGGGAAAAGACATTAGATAAAAAATAAGTGGCTGAATAAGGAAGCCCTGGTCAATGTGACCAGGGCTTTGCTGTGCATGTTTATTTAATTTCGAAGCTGTATTTTTTCGTTAACCGGTCCACGGTATCTGTGTACACATTTTGTTGTTTTTGTGACACCAAGTGCTGTTCCAACTGCTGTCGGACTTCATCCAGCTGACGGGTCTCGCCTTCTTTACGGTCCATGACTTTAATAATGTGATAGCCAAACTGGGTTTTGACCGGTGCGCTTACTTCACCAACTGCCAGTTCGTCTGCAGCCGTTTCAAACTCGGGTACCATGCGTCCTTTAGGGTAATAACCCAAGTCGCCGCCTTTTTCACTGGAAGGGCAGGAGGAGTGTTCCTTTGCCTGTTCTTCGAAGGAAGCACCTTCGTCCAGGTCTTTTTTAATTTCCTGGGCTTTTTCTTCTTCAGCCACCAGAATGTGACTTGCAAGGGTTTGAGGTGGTGACTCAAACTGGCCAGGGTTTTCCTGATAATAAGCTTCAACCTCTTCTTCAGTTACCTGGGCTTTTTGGAACATGGCATTCATAGCGTATTGTTTCAGGAAGTTGTCCTTCATCTTCTTTAAAGAACGCTGGTAATCCAGGTTGTCTTCCATATTTTGCTCCATGGCATCCAATAAAATCATTTCCTGGTGAACCAGTTCCTGCAATAAACGTTCTTTGCCTTCCTCTGTCTGAAACTGTGCTGCCTGTCTGGGATCAAGGCTTCGGATGACCATTTCCAGGTCGTCCTGGGTAATTTCCCGGCCTTCTACTACGGCTAATACTTGACTTTCAGTCATCAAATCGCTCCTTTAAGGTTAATGGCCTCATGATACCAGAAAAAGAGGGAATTGTCCAATTCCTTCACCTTCATGATTCTAGAACCCTGACGGAAAGGCCAAAAACATCCTTAAAGAGCTTCGATTTCTGCGCCACTCTGGCAGAAACCGTGGCAGAAGCAGTGGATTGTATGAAAATATTCAGCTCCTGGTCAGATAGTTCAGTTTCAATAATTTTCAGGGATTGATCTCTGGGGTAGTCGATGGCATCTGCAATGCGAAGAATTGCTGCAAGTTGTCTGACGGTCAACTGGCCTTTGGGAGGCAGATGATTGACGTTAACACAGATGTTTTTTCGATGTCCACCTGCTACCAATGCCAACATCAAACGTTCCTGGTGAGGCCAAAAGTCAAAAAATGGATCTTCAGAGATCAGTCGATAGGTGTGAACATCATGTTTCTGAGGACTGATTTCATAACCAATATCATGTAAAAGAGCGCTGTAATAGAGTAAGTTTTTCTTTTTTCTTCCAAGACAAAAGGGCCCAGCCATAACATTGAATAATTGCAGGGCATATTTTAAAACCCGGCGCTCGTGGGTACCAGGGTTAGTCAAATAAAAACGGTCTTCCATTTCCCTGCGTATTTCTGGAGAAATGTATTGCTCCAAACATTCCATGGGCTTCATCCTTTCGCCTTGAGTCGGAAAAAGATTCAGAAAATAGGGGGATATCCTGCGGATGCATGATTACATTATAAACCATTGACAATCTCTAATCAATCTATTAGCCGACAACAAACTGAATTAATCTGTATTTCGAAAGCCATTGATAGAGAATTGACAGAGCTGCCATTCACCATGGTAAGCAGTGGAGGGCCTGGGAGGTTTGTGCAAAAGATGTCAAGCCATGCAGGTAAAAGGTTGATATGCAAGTTTAAATTACAATCAATCATATTTTTGAATAGATAAACTTTCCATATTTGGGCTGATGGTCTGGTAAACCTTGATCGTATACTATATAATGAGAGAGAACTCACTTTACATTCCAACCTGATGAATGTTAAAAATAAAACAAAATCAAGAAGGAGGCAACAAAATGGCAAAATCAATGAAAACCATGGATGGTAACACAGCTGCCGCATATGTTTCATATGCGTTCACCGATGTCGCCGCAATCTACCCCATCACGCCATCATCAAACATGGCAGAAAGTGTGGACGAGTGGAGTGCGTATGGCCAGAAGAATATTTTTGGTCAAACCGTAAAGGTGACAGAATTGCAATCAGAAGGAGGAGCAGCTGGCGCGGTACACGGTTCACTTGCAGGGGGTGCATTAACCACAACTTATACTGCCTCACAAGGGTTGCTGTTGATGGTCCCTAACATGTATAAAATTGCAGGTGAATTACTCCCAGGCGTATTTCATGTCAGTGCCCGGGCAGTGGCAGCACATGCACTGTCTATTTTCGGAGACCATTCAGATGTCATGGCTGCCCGTCAGACAGGATGTGCCATGATCGCATCCGGTAGTGTGCAGGAAGCCATGGACCTGGCAGGTGTGGCTCATTTATCAGCCATCAAAGGAAGTCTGCCCTTTGTTCATTTCTTTGACGGATTCAGAACCTCTCATGAAGTACAAAAAATCGAAACCATTGATTACAGTGTTTTCAAAGAACTGGTTGACTGGGATGCCATTGAAGCTTTCCGAAACCGTTCATTGAATCCTGAGCGTCCCGTACTTCGGGGAACAGCACAAAACCCTGATATTTTCTTCCAGGCAAAGGAAGCAGCCGCACCTTATTATGAAGCGCTTCCTGAAATCGTGGTTGATTACATGAAAAAAATCAGTGATGTGACTGGCAGAACCTATATGCCCTTTAACTATTATGGGGCAGAAGACGCCGAGCACATCATCGTTGCCATGGGTTCCGTCACGGAAACCATTGACGAAACCGTTGATTATTTATTGAAAAAAGGCGAAAAAATAGGTTTGATCAAAGTGCATCTGTATCGTCCCTTTGTTGCCAAGTATTTCTTTGATGTCATGCCTGAAACAGTGAAGAAAATTGCTGTGCTGGATCGTTGCAAAGAACCAGGTGCACCGGGTGAACCCCTCTACCTTGATATTAAAGACATGTTCTATGGCAGAGAAAATGCGCCTGTGATTGTTGGCGGTCGTTATGGTTTGGGGTCAAAAGACACCACGCCTTCACAGATTTTATCAGTCTACGAAAACCTGAAACAAGACGCACCGAAAAACTTATTTACCATGGGTATTGTGGATGATGTAAGCCACAGTTCACTACCGGTACTACCCCCTCTCAGTACAGAGCCGGAAGGTACCGTGCGATGCAAATTCTGGGGCCTTGGTTCTGACGGAACGGTTGGCGCCAACAAAAACTCAATTAAAATCATTGGTGATCATACAGACATGTATGCCCAGGGTTATTTCTCCTATGACTCCAAGAAGTCTGGCGGTGTAACCATTTCCCACCTACGCTTCGGTAAAAGTCCTATTCGTTCCACATACCTGATCAGCGAAGCTGATTTCATTGCCTCCCATAACCAGGCCTATGTGAACCAGTATGACTTGTTAAAAGGATTGAAAAAAGGCGGTACTTTCCTGCTTAATTGCTTGTGGACTGAGGAAGAGCTTGACGAAAAATTGCCTGAATGCCTGAAAAAAGACATTGTAGAAAAAGAAGCCAAATTCTACATCATTAACGGAACCAAAATTGCTGCCGATATCGGACTGGGCGGGCGCATTAACATGGTTATGCAGTCAGCGTTTTTTAAACTGGCAGACGTAATTCCAGTGGATGAAGCCATTCAATACATGAAACAGGCCGTGGTTGACACCTATGGTGCCAAAGGTGATAAGATTGTTCAAATGAACCAGAAAGCCATCGACATGGGCATGGACGCTGTGCACCAAGTGACTGTTCCTGCTTCATGGGCAGGCGCAAATTGTGTAGAAAAAGACTCTAAAGACGAACCCGCTTTCATCAGTGACATCCTCCGTCCCATGAACGCTCAGGAAGGCGATGAACTGCCTGTCAGTGCTTTCGTTGACCGTGAAGACGGCCACTTCCCCATGGGAACTTCGGCTTACGAAAAAAGAGGTATTGCAGTTGATGTACCTGAATGGATCAAGGAGAACTGTATCCAGTGTAACCAATGCGCCTTTGTGTGTCCTCACGCAGCTATTCGCCCCTTCCTGCTGGATGAAGATGAACAGAAAGCAGCTCCGGAAAACTTTGAAACACTGAAGGCCATGGGCAAGGAATTTGCTGGGATGACTTACCGTATTCAAGTGACCACACTGGATTGCACCGGTTGCGGTAACTGTGCAGATATCTGCCCTGCCAAAACCAAGGCCTTGGAAATGAAGCCTGTTGAACCGCAAATCGAAGCACAGAAGGAAAATTGGGAATTTGCAGTAACCCTGAAAAGTAAAGCAGACCTGACGAACATTCAAACCATGAAAGGCAGTCAGTTTGCACAGCCTCTCTTCGAATTCTCCGGTGCATGCGCCGGCTGCGGGGAAACACCTTATGTAAAACTGGTCACACAGCTCTTTGGAGACCGCATGACCATTGCCAACGCTACAGGCTGCAGTTCCATTTACGGCGGCAGCGCACCTTCAGTTCCTTACTGTGTCAATGAAAAAGGTCAGGGACCTGCATGGGCAAACTCACTGTTTGAAGACAATGCAGAGTATGGGTACGGCATGGCACTGGCCACCAACCAACTCAGAGACAGACTGGCAGACCTGATGACAGAAGGCCTTGAAATGGACCTGGCAGCAGAACTGAAAGACACCTTTAAGGCTTGGATTGAAGGCATGAACAATGCAGCAGCCTCCAAGAAAGCCACCTATGAGATGTTACCTCTGTTGGAAGCATCCAAAGGCAATGCTGTGGTGGATGAAATCATCAGGAAAAAAGACTTCCTGGTGAAAAAATCCCACTGGATCTTTGGTGGTGACGGTTGGGCCTATGACATCGGCTACGGTGGTCTGGACCATGTACTGGCATCCGGGGAAGATGTGAACGTATTGGTGCTTGACACAGAGGTGTATTCCAATACAGGTGGGCAGTCATCCAAAGCATCACCAGCCGGTGCAGTTGCCAAGTTTGCCACCTCAGGCAAAAAGATCCGCAAAAAAGACTTGGGCCGCATGGCGATCACTTATGGATATGTGTACGTGGCACAGGTTGCTATGGGTTCAGATAAGAACCAGTTGATGAAGGCCCTGAAAGAAGCTGAGGCTTACCCAGGACCATCACTGATCATTGCCTACACACCTTGTATTGCTCACGGAATCTACGCAGGCATGGGTAAAACCCAGGAACAAACCAAGCGCGCTGTTGACGCTGGGTACTGGCACCTATATCGTTACAATCCCCTGTTGAAGGAAGAAGGAAAGAACGCCTTCATTTTGGATTCCAAGGAACCAAAAGCTTCCTTCCAGGAATTCCTTGACAGTGAAGTGCGGTATAAGTCCCTGAAAAAAACCTTCCCTGAAGAAGCTGCCATTCTCTTTGAACAGGCAGAAAAAGATGCCCAGGAGCGTTACAGCATCTACAAGAAGATGGCAGAAGACTAGAAAACGCTGCCGGCTTGAAGATAATCAATTTCACAAAATAATGAAAGCGCTGCAGGTAATTGCCTGCAGCGCTTCTCAATGTATACTACCATTGCAATTACTTGTGGTACTTAGCTTCCATGTCTTCCAGCAGTGTCAGGTAATGTTCCTGAATACCGGCTTCTGACGCTTTCACTTCAAAAGCTTTGGTCTCTTCATTGATCAGGTGAATCATTTTTTCGTCAAAATGACGCCAGGAGAAAGGGTACACCATGTCATCCTCCTTGGAAATGTGCCGATCCAACAACTGGGTGTACGCAATGGCGTTGCCGATGATGTCCAATCTGGCAGTGTCGTCGCCAGCCTTAAACGCTTCAATGCCTTCTTCCATCAACTTCATGTGAAGACGACCAAGGTCATGTTCCACCAACATACCGTGTTTTACCAGTTTTTCGGCGGCAGAGCCCAGATGGTCAACCATGCGGTTAAACAGCAGGTCTTCTTCCTTGCCATGATGATGTTTATCAGCGTACTGACGAACAAATTCAATCATTTTAGGGGCATCAGACACATCCATTCCAGGATCTTTCATCAGCTGGTAGGAAAAGTTTCGCATGACAGTAAGCATCCGTCGGATAAAAGTGTGTTCGTAGGTCATTAACTCAATGGCATTCATTTTGAAGATCCCTCCAAGCTTAATGTATGAACTCCTTCTGGAGACAGGGAATACTGCCAGGAAGGCTGTAGTGCGGTCACATAAGATTCAATCCATTGTTTTCTGAAATCATAGTAATGAGTAATATCCCCTTCGACACCTGTCCAGTAATCCTTGTGAAGGCAGGGTTCATATTTCCACGCAAGGTTTCTATCTGTTTTTTCAAGCACTTGCTGCGCGCGGTCGCAAGGCATGCCTTCTAACAGAAAATCATGTATTGCCTGCAGCATGGATTCGGGTGTTGGCGGTGCTGCCTCAGTTTTTTCTGCAGCTGTCAGCGCCTGGTTTTCATATAAACCCAGAAGTTCGTTCTTCAGTGATGGCTGTGCATCAAGCATCTTTGTGACATAAAAGGCCAAGCGAGATTCTGCCTGTGCGATTCGGTGCTGCAACCACCCGTGGATGTTTTGATGATCGATCAAAGATTCCAATGATGCCTGTGGCAAGGGTGATTCAAACTGCTGGAGGGCAGCCTTCATATATCCATCAACTGGAAGGTCGTTTTCTTCTGCAATTTTAAGCAGATCCTTTTCAAGGTCTTCTGTGAGTTTTATTTTATTGAAGAGCCAATAATGAACTTTTCCCAAAAACAAACTCATTAGGCATCCTCCCCGTTCAGCGCGGCCAATAATTCATCAGAATCCATGTTGTGAACCAGTGCGGCTTCCGCCAGTGTTTCTGCCTGGGATGAGGGGCAGCCGATGCAACCCATGCCAAATTGCATGAGAATAACGGCAGCATTGGGTTGGTGTTTCAGTACCTCAGCGATGGTCATATCTTTTGTAACTTTCATGTAGATCGTCTCCTTTATATACAAGTGTTTTGGTAGGAATTAACTTTAGAATGATATTGTAACTCATTTTCACTTACAATGCAATAGCTGAAAAGTATCAACCGTTATATGTTAGCAAAGCCCTCACAGAACCTAAAGGGTTTTACCCAATGTTTCTCCGTAATCAACGCACCGTGCCATGGCGTCTTCATCCGGGTTCCACAATTCTTTAATTCCGGCAGAAGCCAGTTCTATCCCGGATTCTTCCAGCAGTTCCTCCAGCAGAGGAACAGATTCACCGCTCCATCCATAACTGCCAAAGGCGGCACCTTTTTTATTTTTTAACTTTAGGCCTTTCACCATTTCAAGCACGGCGGCCATGGATGACAAGATGCCTTTGTTAATGGTGGAAGATCCAACCAGGATGGCCTTGGATTTGAAAATTTCGGTGATCACGTCGTTTTTATCCATCAAACCGGCATGCACCAGCTTAATGGTGGTGCCAGGCATGCTCTTTTTAAGACCTTCTGCAATGCCTTCCGCCATGCGGGAAGTGCCCCGCCACATACTGTCATACACCAGGGTGACCTGGTTTTCCTGGTAATGATCGGCCCATTTTAAATACTGTTCCACAATTTGTACAGGATTATCCCGCCAGATAACACCATGGCTGGTACAAATCATGTCAACAGGCAGGTTAAAGGAGAGCACTTCTTCAATCTTTTTTGTCACAAAGGGGCTGAAAGGGGTTAATATGTTGGCATAATATTTTATGGCTTCCTGGTATAGTTCTGCCTGGTCAACGGTATCGTTATACAGTGATTCAGAAGCGTAATGCTGTCCGAAGGCGTCATTGCTGAAAAGAATGTTGTCTTCGGTCATATACACAAACATACTGTCCGGCCAATGGAGCATTCTGGCTTCCACGAAGATTAAATCACGGTCGCCAATGTTCAGCTTGTCACCCGTTTTTACTTCCACAAAATTCCAGTCCTGATGGTAATGTCCCTTCAAGGATTGAATCCCATTTTTTGTGCAGTAAATAGGGGTGTCCGGGATCTCTTTCATCAGTTCCGGCAAGGCACCGCTGTGGTCCACTTCAGCATGATTAGCAATAATGTAGTCAATCTCCGACAGATCAATTTCTTTTTTAAGGTTTTGAACAAATTCTTTTGCATAAGGCATCCAGATTGTATCAATCAGCACGGTTTTCTTGTCACGGACTAAGTAGGAGTTGTAGGATGATCCCCGGTGAGTGGAATACTCTTCTCCATGGAATTTTTTTAGTTCCCAGTCTATTTTTCCTACCCAAGTGATGTGGTCATTGATTTTCATTGACATACCAATTCCTCCTTATTAACGGTGAGCGTACCTTGTTTAGTATTAATACCCTATCATATGAAACAATACATTGTTTTCCAGGTGCACATGCTGAAAGGTGTCATTTTCAAGTTCCTGCAGTTTTTGGTAGACAAATGAGTAGGTGGCGCACCCGTCATCTGGCAGAACATAACCTCTTGTGATTTTTCTCAGGGCTTTCAAATGATCACCCACATCATCATGGTCATTCCGTAAGCCGTTAATGGCGCCTGTTACCTCAGGTGTCACTGTGTCTGTTTCGCTGGCTTTTTTAATCAATGGAAAACTGTGGTTTTCTTCTTCTGCAAGATGGTCCATCATGGCATTTTTCAGGGGCGTGAATACCTCCTCAACCTGGTTGAGTTCAGGGTGATTTTCCCCATGAACCTGGATCAACTTTGGCAATAGCTTGGCTATGGCCGGCAGGTTTTCCCGAAGACGCTCATGGTGCCAGTGTACAATGTAGTCCATCAGCATCACTGGATCCTCATAACGAAATTGCTGAATGTCTTCTCCCTCCACCAGGGCTTGTTCAAAGCCTGCCCGCAGTTCTGATAAAATAGGATGACGGAGGGTTTCTGCTGATGTTTCCAATGCAACTGCCAGGGTTCGGTGACCGCCACAGCAGAAGTCGATTTCGTGTTTGGTTAATATGGGAATTGAACCGGGATAGCGGCTTACAATACTGCCCAGGGTTTCGGATAATTGGATTGGTTGAGTGTTCATAACACATTCTCCTTTTTTAAGGTTCAGGTTAATTGCCTTGATGTCATTCTACCAAGTTACAGAGGCCTTGCATGTGATTGAAATCACGTCAGTGAATGTTTTTGATGCCGTTAATAATACGAACCGTCTATCTGAATGCAACAAAAAGAGATATTATGGGTATATACCAATGAAAGACATTTGGAGAGGATGTGACAGAGGATGTCAGCGTGTAAAGGATGTGGGTGCACAACCTGCCAGGATCGATACTGTGCTTCAAAGGTATCGCTGTTTCAGCACTTGGATGAAGTGGGGCTGGAAGAGATTACCCAGATGATCAGTCATAAAAGTGTTAAAAAAGGGGAGACTGCTTTTCATGAAGGAGAACCGCTGTCCAGTCTATACATTCTTAATAAGGGCAGCGTGAAAGCATATTCCTATACCAGGGAAGGAAAGGAACAAATTCTCTATGTACTTGCAGAGGGAGATTTTATCGGGGAATTGAGCCTGTTAAAAGAAGATGTATTTGAATACAATGTGACGGCCCTGGAAGACACCACTTTTTGTGTTCTGTCACAACAGGATTTCAGGGAGATTTTGGCCGCCAGTCCCCAGGTGAGAGACAAGGTGATGGCCCATGCCTATGACAGGATTAAATCCCTGGAAAAATTGGTGCAGGTGGTGACTAACAAAGATGTGGACGTACGGATGGCGGTCCTTCTGTCTAACTTGGCGGAAGGCTTTGGTGTTGGTGATGACCAGGGCATTGCCATCACAATGCCACTGTCCAGGGAAGACATGGCAGCGTATTTGGGATTGACCAGAGAAACGGTCAGTAGAAGACTTTCAGCATTACAATCAGAGGGTATATTAAAGCTGGAAGGAAACCGCAGGGTCATTGTGCAGGATTTGAAACGGCTTAAAGAATTCTATGAATAGGAGTGAGGGTATATGATCGGACTGACGTTGGAAGGTGGCGGTGTCAAGGGCGCTTACCAGATAGGCGCCTGGAAGGCCTTCAGAGAATTGGGCATGGAATTTCAGGGAATTACAGGTACATCTGTGGGATCCTTTAATGGTGGTTTAATGGTCCAGGATGATTTTGATACTGCCTGGGATTTTTGGTATAACATCACCCCACAGCAAGTCATGACCCTGGATGATGAAATACATAAAATGCTGTGTGACAAAAGACTGGACTATAACGACATTTCAGTAATCATTGATGATATAAGAAAAATGATCAAAATCAGCGGCATTGATTCTTCGCCCCTCCTTAAAATGATTCAGAAGATGATTAAGGAAGAGGTTATAAGAAACTCCTCCATGGACTTTGGTTTTGTTACTTTTTCCCTGACGGATGCAAAACCGCTGGAGCTTTTTAAAGAAGACATTCCCTCGGGAAAAATGAGCGAATACCTTTTAGCTTCTTCCTACCTGCCTGTGTTTAAGGAGAGATTATTGGATGGCAAGATGTTTTTGGATGGTGGTTTTTATAACAATTTACCGGCAAACATGCTGGTGCGAAAAGGTTATAAGGAAATCTATGCGGTAAGGCTTTTGAGTGCCGGCAGGATTATTAAAGTGGATCAGGAGGACGCGAATATTCATTACATTGAACCGGTTCGTGATCTGGGGGGCATGTTGGATTTTAACCAGAAGCAAATCAGACAAAACCTCAGTTTGGGATATTATGACACGTTAAAAAAGATTCGGGGTTATCATGGCAGACGCTATTACCTGGAAGATTTTCCTGAAGAAGGTGAAACGTTAAGAATGATCAGCCAATGGCCGGAAGAAGTCAAAAAAGAAATATGTAAAACATTGGAACTGAAATCAGAAAAAGCGTTAAACAGGCTGTTTTTTGAAGAAGCCATACCAGCACTGATCAAGTTGTCGGATATGGATGAAACTAACGGATACCGAGAGTTACTGCTGAGAATCACAGAAGCCGTGGCTGAAGCTTGTGATGTTGACCACCTGAGGGTCTATACATTTGAAGAGTGGATGCGTACCATCAGCACCTGTCCCTGGGAAAAGGAAAAAAATGAAGCCAATGGATTGGCTTCATTCATCAAAATATCTGAATCATTGTTTAAGCCCGGAAGGGAAAAGAAGAAAGATGCGTTGTTGAACTTTTTTATTAAAAACAGGGAATCCTTCAGTCAGCTTCCCTAGTCTGTGTTGGTGGGTACTCTTCCTGTTTTTCAACGGGTTCAATGGGTTCGGTTGTTGAACCAACAACTGTCCCTGGCTGGCTTTTATGATGCAATGCCTCCATTTCTGCAAGGCGGATCTCAAGGGCAGCCTTCTCTTTTTCAAGGGATGCGACCTGTTTTTCAAGAAGTTTAAACCGTTTACGGTTGCTCAATCGTTTCATAAGTCCCAGGATGATGGCGATGACGGCGCCAATGGCAGCGGAAATAAAGATTAACAGTGCCAGGCTCAGCTCAAAGGTCCAGATGAAAAAACGTACTGGGGCAGGAGAAGCATTGGAAAGAGCAAAAATTGTTACAACGATCATAATCAGAATGGCAAATAAAAACCACCATTCAACATGCTTCATGGCTTCTTTCTTTTGGGGAGTGGTTTCGTTGTTCATGGTCTACCTCCTGGATTGGGAAATGTGTTTGTTGAGGGAATAATACCCAAAAGAGGGGATCATTAATCGGCAGCATCTTTCCATAGGAATACTAAAAACCTTAAGAAATGCGATTCTTTGCAAAATTTGGGGGTACAATCAATAAAAATCCCTGCGTAAAATAAAAATAATTCTCAATAAACCATTGGCCGTTAAGTAAGGTATTATTCACAAGGTTGCCGGTGAAACAAGGGGATGAAAATAAGCTGCATGGTTTGATAAAGAAATGGTGATGGTTGTGATTTCAACAGTAGGGAAAACAGGTTAATAAAGGGGGCGACTGCATGTCACAAATTAGAAAAATGAAACGTAAGCATGATAAAAATAAGGATCTACCGACAAAGGGGAAATCAACTTTTCTTTGGTTGGTGGTGATGGCGGTCATTCTCATTGCAGTGGTGGCATTTCTTGGTTTCAGGAATATCAGTACTGCACCAACACCAGAATCTGTGGATGAAGCTGGATCAATCACTGATACTGAGACGCAGGAGGCCATAGCGCTGACAACCTCTTCGGATGAAAGTGTTTTATTGAGCGATCTAATGGATCAGTCGGACCAGGGAAACATCTTTGTTTTCTTTCTGGGTGCCGGATGAACCGTTTGCAGAAGTCAGCTGGTACAGCTGAACGAATACCTTGAGGATATCGAGAATATGGGATATACCTTGTATGGGGTCAGTGCCGACACCCCGGGTGCACACCAGGCATTAATGGAAGCAGAGAGTCTGGGTTTTGATTTACTATCAGACCAACAGCTTTCCTACTATCTGGAGGCAGGGATTATAGCAGGCACAGACACTGGGGTAAAAAGAGGTGTTGTGGTGTATGACAGTGAGGGTGAGGAAATATTTAAAGAAGTAACAGATGACCCTGCTGCAGCTCTGCTTGATTATTTAAACATATAAAACGGGAAGAACCCCTGAAACGGCTTATTTATCATAAGAAAGTCGTTCAGGGGTTTTGTTTTGACTTGTGTGAGTTAAGATATGGATTTTAGTGCCATGGCTATTTTGTCTAAACCTTCTACCAGCAGAGAACGTGGGCAGGCCACATTCAGACGCTGGAACCCTGCGCCAGTTTCGCCAAATACATGCCCCTGGTTCATCACCACACCTGCTTTTTCTTCCATAAATTCCTGCAGTTCCTGGGTGTTCATTCCCAACTGCCGGCAATCAATCCAAGCCAGGTAGGTGCCTTCAGGCCGTCTCATGGTAAGGGGCGCCAGATGCTCCTGCAAGTATGACTCCACCAAGTCCAGGTTTCCGGAGAGGTATTCCAGTAAGGCATCCACCCAGGGCCCTCCTTTACCGTAGGCAGCAATGGTGGCTACATCGGCAAAGGGATTGATGGCAAAAACCCCATTGCGATCCAGGGCCTGTTGAAATTTGCGTCGCTTTTTTTCATCTGAAATGATGATGTTGGAAGATTGAAGACCTGCCAGGTTAAAGGTTTTGCTGGGAGCGGTGCAGGTGATGGTGTTGGCCGCAATTTCCGCTGACAAAGACGCTGTGGGAATGTGTCGGTGTGGTGCAAACACTAAATCATGATGAATTTCGTCAGAGATTAAAAGCACATCGTTAACAAGACAGCGTTCCGCAATTTGTCGCAATTCCCCTTCTGTCCATACCCTGCCAACCGGGTTATGTGGACTGCATAAAATCATGACGGTGGTCTTAGGATCTGCCAATTTTATTTCTAAATCTTCAAAATCGATTTCGTAGTAGCCATTTCGGTCGATCAAGGTGTTATGAAGCGCTGTTTGTCCATTGTTCCGAATGGCGTTAAAGAAAGGATAGTAGACAGGAGGCTGGATCACCACCTGGTCACCAGGTTGTGCAAAGGCCTGCATTAACATGTTCAAAGCTGGTACAATGCCGGTGATCACACTGATCCATTCCGGTTGAATTTGCCACTGGTGTCTTCGGTGCATCCAGGACACTACAGAATCTTTGTATTCCTGGGAAATGCCGGTGTACCCATAGATGCCATGTTCTGCTCTGGATGTCACTGCTTCCACGATGGCTGGAGCGCCTTTGAAGTCCATGTCGGCCACCCACAGCGGTAAAAGTTCCTGGCTGTTGGATAAACTTGGTGCAAAATCCCACTTAAGTGAATGGGTGCCTCTGCGTTCCATCACTTCATCAAAACTGTATTTTGACATAGTAACCCTCCTCTTAATAATAAAGTTTGTTTTTTTGCTTTTTTTTTGACGATGTTTAAGGTACAATGAATAAGAGAAAACCTTCAGAAGATTCGCCGAAATAGATGATGCATGGTGCAAGGTAATAATCTGCCAAAGACAGTAGCATAAAATCTTGCTGAAAGGGTGACGACGTATGCTTGAAAAAACCATTTGTGTAACCAACGAAACGGGTATCCATGCCAGGCCTGCCGCTGTTCTTGTTAAAGTGGCAATGAGGTATAAAGCGGACATTTTTATTTACAGAGGCGGCAACGAATATGATGCAAAGAGCATTATGAACGTTATGAGCATGGGAGTAAGAAAAAGTGAAGAAATTCATCTTAAGGTCAGCGGACCAGATGAAACAGAAGCTTTTCAAGCCATCACAGCACTTATTGAAAATGATTTTAAAGAAGCCTGATTCCATACGGAACCAGGTTTTACTTTTGGGAAAAAATGTTTTGGCAGTAAGTCTCCTTTACAAGAAGCGTGGCTCCAAGGCTTATGGCAACAGCCACAAGGCAAATAAGAAAAGCCCGTTGGTATAGTACGGCAGCGGACAGTTGTGCACCGTAACGGTCAATAACGGCCCCAATGAGTACGGGGATGATGGCAGCGCCAATAAAACCCCCCATGTTGACGATGGAGGTGGCAATGCCGGAAATAGAAGGATCATTGACATCTTTACTGCAGGACCAGGTGAGGATAACGGCTGAAGACCCAAATCCCATGAGAAAAAGGAGTGGCGCCAGAAGAAAACCGGGGACTGTGCCGTCCTTCCAAACGATTAATACCATCCATGTGATTAAATGCAGCAACACAAATAAAAACATGGGGCGACGACGGCGTTTCATGCGGTCAGAGAGTTTTCCCACGATGAGACAGCCAATTGCATGGCCGAGGATCACCAGTATTAAACGGTTGGAGGCACCAGTGGAGGAATACCCATAGACATCCTGCAAAAAGCTGTTGCCCCAGGAACCTGTTAGGGCAACGTAGGCACCAAAAACACCCATAAAGACAAAAAAGCCTGGCCATGTATACGGGTTTTTAACAGCGGAGACAAGTCCGCTTTTTAGCGAGGGTTTGTCACTGTCTTTAGAGGAGCTAGCGGCAACAGAACCCCTGTGTGAGACTGAGGGTAACCCCTTTTCTTCCGGTGTGTTTCGAACAAGTACATAGCAAAGAAGGGCAATGAAAAAACTGAAGAGACCAATACCAACAAAGGTGGTTCGCCAAGTGAAATAAACCACCATCAAGGCTAAAGGGGTCTGGGCAATCATGCCTCCCACATTGCCCATAAAAGCAGTGACGCCGGACATGGTGGCAAACTGATCTGCAGGAAACCATTGGGATAATATTTTAAGGATGGCGATTAACACAACAGACACACCGATACCTACAAAAAGCCGGCCGCCATAAGCCCAGGCAATGGTGGGTGCGAGACCAAACAGGATGGAACCTGCAGCTGCCAGCAGTATGCCATAAGTAACGGTTTTTCGTGCCCCGATGGAATCAGCCAGCAACCCGGAAGGAATTTGCATGAGGGTGTAGGCATAAAAATAAGTGGCACCCAGGTTTCCGAAAGTAGTGGCACTGATGCTAAATGCGACGGTTAAATCATCCCGTACAACCCCAAGTGCCAGGCGGTGAAAGAATACCACCAAATAAGCTGACACCAGCACACTCCACACAACCCATCGATAAGCACTGGAACGGTTAACATCTTCTGTAGCGCCATGACTCATGGTAAAAACCTCCTGATGTTTGAATCTTCTTCGTTCACAAAACCACTAGTTCTATCATAAGATTTATCCTGTCATATTGCAACTCTTTTTGGGTATGCACGTATTAACTTATAGAACCAGCAATACGACAAAGAGAGGGTGCCTGTCATGAAAACAGCATCATCTTCCTGGAATAAGTTATTTCAGGAAACCTATGAAACCTTATGGCCACAAGTGTATCAATACGCTTATTATCGACTTCAAAACAAAGAGGAAGCAGAAGAACTTACACAGGAAGTGTTTCAAAAAGTTTTTCAGCAAGTGAAGAAAGGCAATGTGGAAGAAGACAAAATCCGGGCTTACATTTTTACCGCTGCCAGAAACACCATCTATGATACCTGGCGCCAGCGGGGCAGAAGTCCAAAAGTGGTGGAAATGAGCCAAGTGAGTGAAAAAAACCTGGCGGTACCGGAAAGCCATATGATCGAAGAGAACATTGTGCTACGGGAAGCCTTGGCAAAACTCCCGGAATTATACCGGAAAATCATCCTTTGGCGGATTGTTGAAGGTAGACCCCTCAAGGATGTGGCAGATGAACTATCCAAACCCGTGGGAACCATAAAAAGCCTTCAATTTCGAGGCGTGCAGAAACTGAAAGATATCTTAGAGGAAGGAGGCTATTTCAATGCTTAACCAAATGACTCAGCAACAACAGGAAGATTATCTTAATGATTTTATTGATGCACTCATAGTTGAATGTAAACCAGCGCCTCCAACTTCAATGGACCAGGATTTTGCAGCCATGATGGAAACCATTCGGGGGGTTAAACGCCTCCGCAGCGAAAAGGAGTTGTTGGCAGACCTGGAGACGGATGGAGAGGAGATCATAACAGCCAAAGCTGTTGATGAGGAAAAACAAAAGCCATTTAGGAGAAAGCTGTGGGTCAGCGGTGCCGCCGTTGCAGCCACTCTGTTTCTTGCCTTTGGCATTTTCAGTCAGATTGACCGCATGAACCCTGCCATGGAAGAGGCCCAGGAAGCTCCGGCCATGCTTCGGTCGGCAGAGGTGGCAGAAGACACAGAAATGCCTGCTGAGGCAGCCCCGGAAGCTGCTGCTGGTGAAGCTCCCGAGATTGCTGCAAGTGAAGCTCCAGAAATTGCTGCAAGTGAAGTTGCCCCAGATGCGGTAGAAGATGAATCACCCGGAGTCATGGGAGCCATGGAAGCGCCGGTAGAAGGTGAAGACAGCATCGCCATGTTCGGGGTACAGGAAGTAATGCCCAATGTTGGTGTGGCTATTGTTGTTAAACAGATTGATAGAAGTTATCTTGAAATGAATCTCATTGATGTGCCAGCCCATTACCAGTCATTCAGGTTAACGGAAGAACTGAAAAATACATTAAATGAAAATTCTGTTGAACAGGGGGCACTTTATTCAGTTTCCTTCAATGTGGAAGAAGGAGAAATGCCGGTACTAACTATGATAGAACCTCTTGAAGAAGTGGTACTTGAGGCCCGTTACCTGGGACGTGCCGACAGCAATTTTGCCGAGTTTATGATAAACAGTAAAGTACAGGTCATAGCACTCTCAGAGTCAGTAAAATCCATCATTGAAAAAGTTGATGCAGACCGTGAACCAGGGCCGGAGGGTGTGTTAATGGTGATCACCATTAAAGGATCAGATTTCAGTACCAATGGAATCGTGACCCAGGCGCTATCCAAGTAGTCATCGGATAAATTTCTGATTGAGTTGATAAAATATAAGGGTATAACTGGAATAAAGGAAGAATATGACCTGAGAGGATGTGGCAGATGATGAGAAGGGGCAAGGGTAACAAAAAATTAGTATTGGTTTTGATAATGGTGATAGTATTGGTGCTGGTTGGTTGCAGCCAGACACCGGAACCTGAACCGGAACCGGAAGAAGTGGTGGAGACACCGGAAAATGAAACGCCTGGGTCGGAAGAACAGGAAGAAGAACAAGAACAGGAACAAGAACAGGAGAATGAAACTGAAGATCAGTTGATTGAAGCAGAAGGGAAGTATGTGGGATTTGCTGACAGCCATTCGGTGGAAATTGAACTGATCGGAGAATCCCAGCCGTTTATGGTTTTTCAGTTGGATGAAGCTGTTCGGGCTCAATTGGAAGAAGAGGAATACGATACGGGCACAGAAGTGTACATTAAATACCTGGTACTTGAACAGGGACAGCCCATGATCACTGAAATAGAAGCAAAATAAACAGGATGAAGTGAATTGAAAGGGAGTCTCTCAGTGGGAGGCTCCCTTTTGTCAAAGGGGTGAAAAGCATGCCATCACTGGAAAAAATAATTTTTCAACATTTGCTCAGCGCAGGCGGGGAACCCTTCATTACAGGCGGTACCGTCCGGGACAAATTATTGGGAATACCGGTTCGAGATACGGATGTTGTGGTTTTTGGTATGGATGAAAACATGCTTCGAAGAGAGCTGGAGCATTTTGATCAAGTGTTGAAGTACGGAAAAAGTTTTCGTGTCTTTCAGGTGAAAGGCCTAGCGGTTGAGTTTTCGTTACCGCGAATGGGCGATGACCAGCAAAAATTATCTTTATGGGAGATGATGAAACGAGACGCTGAAGGCAGGGATTTTACAGTCAATGCCCTCTATATGAATCCATTGAGTGAAGAAATCAAAGACCCGCTGGAAGGGCTGCAAGACCTTGAAATGAGACGATTGCGAATGGCTTCCAACCACACCTTTGAAGACGACCCTCTTCGGGTACTTCGTGCCGTTCAATTAAGCGCAAGGATGGGTTTTTCCGTTGAAGAAAAAACCATGAAAGGCATGCGGCGGGTTTCTCTGCATTCTGTTGCCAACGAACGGATTTATGAGGAACTAAACAAATGGCTTCTGAGTTTCAACCCTGCAAAGGGCTGGGAGCTGCTTGGTAAGACGGGACATACACCAGAAATGTGTCAAACAAATAAAGCCTTTTACACAGTGATCTATGAAGTGCTAACCTGTGCCGCCTCTCTGCGAAACCAATCAGCCAACCCGGTGCAGTGGATGTGGGGCGTTCTTTTGTCAGTCTGTATGCTGTCAGAACACCAACAAAGCCCAGAGACTGACCAAAGGGAAATACGTAGCCGGGTTATCAGGCAATATGCCGAACTAAGCAATCATCATGACCATACACGGTTTATTACTGAAATATCTTGGGGAATCAAAAATTTTCAGTTGTATGCTGAGAGAAAAGCTGATGTCCTGCGTTTAAGCCTGGGCGTAAACCTGGATGAATTAATGCTGACAATAACCGCCTTAGCACCCTTCTGGAGTTACATTGGCAGGGATTCAGAAGTTCACCAAGCAATGTACCGGATCAAAAAATGGCGACCACAGGAGAAGATCAAGCCATTGGTCAAAGGCACTGACTTGAAAAAATGGGGGTTTGAACAGGGAAAAACAATGGGAGTTTTACTGGAAACTGCTTTCCAAATGCAGTTGGAAGGGGTTACAGAGAAGCAAATGGAAGCCTATTTTAAAAAATACCATAAGGTGTTGCAAAATGGAGGGCACTGAGCTCTGATTTATGCTAAAATGGTAGTAAAGAACCAACTTTCTTCGAGGTGATGCACATGAAACGCAGTGGGAAAATATTTGTGGTTGAAGATAGTCTGCTGGATGTACAGGTGATCAAAGATGCCCTGTTACAACGGGGGTATCGTGTTGTGGGCGTGGCCCATTCGGTGGAAGAAGCGATGCCCATGATCATGAAACGAAAACCTGACTTGGTATTGATGGACATCACCCTAAAAGGTGAAAAAGACGGTATATGGGCGGCTAACCAGGTGCAAAATCACCTGGGAATTCCTGTGCTGTTCCTCTCGGGCCTCTTGAATGAAGATCTGATGGAACGGGTATTGGCCACAGAACCTTATGGTTTTCTGGTAAAACCTTTTAACGAAAAAGAACTTTACATAAACATAGAACTGGCACTCTATAAAGCTGAAATGAAACAAACGCTAGACCGCAGTGAGCAACGTTTTCAATCCATGATCCAGGTATTGCCGGATATTTTGTTTTGTTATGACCAGGAAGGTACTCACCTGGAAATTTTCACCTCAGATGATCAGTTGCTGGTGAAAGACGCAAGTTGGTTGAAAGGTAAAAAAGTGACGGAAACCTTACCCGATCCCTTGGGAGGACAAATATTATCAGTGGTGCAGAAGGCCCTTACCACTGACACCCTGCAAACCTTGGAATATGAGCTAACCATTGCCAAGGGACCCCGGATTTTTGAGATGAGGGTCATGGCCAGTGGAGAGAATGAAGCAGTGGCCATTGTCAGGGATGTGACAGAACGAAAAAAGGCGGAGGAAGAAATGATATACCTCCGGTTCCGGGATAGGTTGACTGGTTTGTACAACCGAGACTTTTTTGAAGAGGAGCTGAACCGCCTGGACACTGAACGACAATACCCTCTGAGTGTTATTCTGGGAGATATCGATGGGTTGAAACTTGTCAATGATGTGTTGGGTCATCCACAGGGAGACAGTGTTGCCGTCGAAATTGCCAACATATTAAGTGAAAGTTGCCGGGATGAAGACATCGTTTGCCGCACAGGTGGTGATGAATTCACTGTTTTATTGTCACAAACCGATGAAGCAGATGTGCGAAAAATCATGCGGCGCATTAAACGAAGATGTGAGGAAGAAATGAAAAATGGGAAACTGACCAGTTTATCCCTGGGTTCAGGGACAAAATACAATAAAGATAAGCCGGCAGTACAAATGATCAAGGACGCTGACGACAATATGTACCGCAATAAACAGAACAACCGGGACCAGCGCTTAAAAGAACTGTTGGAGATGATGAAGGCGCATCCTGACTACAACGAAATAGAAAATTTGAAGCATATAAATAGATTGGACCGCTATGGAAACAGCTTGGAAGAGTAAAACCCTGTCATCCGACAGGGTTTTTTAAGTACCCCGGACAACGGTGTTTTATGCTATACTTGTCAGTGGAAAGGAGTGTTGCATATGAATGAACATGCCTGGCAGAAGGAATTTATCCGGCTGCGGGATACCTTTATAGAAGCCCAGTACCCTCATCTGAACAAAGCTCAACGTGAGGCAGTGTTGCACGTACACGGTCCCTCACTGGTACTGGCAGGTGCCGGATCGGGAAAAACCACTATGCTGGTGAATCGAATCAGCCACCTCATTCGGTTCGGTCCTGTGTATGGAACAGAAGCATTACCTGAGAACCTTTCAGAAAAGCAGGTACTGGAATTGAACAGATGGATGGAAGATAATCAGGATGATTTAACCCGACAGCCACCCCTGGCCATGGCCAGATTGCTGGAATCAGAAGGGGTTGATCCGTACAAAATACTGGCCATCACCTTCACTAACAAAGCAGCAAAGGAAATGAAAGAGCGGGTGCAGAAAAGACTGGAAGGACGTTATGACGCCATGTGGCTCAATACCTTCCACGCTGCCTGTGCTCGAATCCTGCGTAAAGACATCGAACGGCTGGGTTATGGCCGCAATTTCGTGATTTATGACACACAGGACCAAAAAATTCTGCTGAAAGAATGCATCAAAGACCTGAACATCAGTGAAAAAATCTTTTCCCCGGGGATGGTCAGTGGTTACATAAGCAAACGTAAAGATGTCATGATGACCCCTGCAGAATGTGTTAAAGAAGCTGGAAATGATTATTACCAGAAACAAATGGCCCAGTTGTATGAACTGTACGAGAAGAAACTGAAAAAAAACAATGCCCTTGATTTTGACGATCTGATTGTCAAAACCCTTATCCTGTTCAGGGAAGCACCGGATGTCTTGGCCTATTACCAACAGCGTTTTCAATATGTCTTGGTGGATGAGTTTCAGGATACAAACCGACCACAATATCTATGGGTACGGTCAATTGCTGACCGTCATCATAACCTGTGTGTGGTAGGTGACGACGACCAATCCATCTACGGATGGCGCGGGGCTGATATCAGTAATATCCTGGGCTTTGAGAAAGATTTTTCCGATACACGAACGGTTAAACTGGAGCAGAACTACCGCTCCACCTCCACCATCCTGGAAGCCGCCAACAAAGTGGTGGCCAACAACCAGATGAGAAAACACAAAAAACTGTTTACAGAAGGAAATAAGGGAGAACCACTGGTTTACAAACGCTGCAGCAATGAGTATGATGAAGCTGCTTTTCTGGTGAACACAGCCAGAAGTCTCATAGACGACGGTTATAGCAGCAGCGATTTTGCCGTACTCTACCGTACCCATGCCCAGTCGAGGGTACTTGAGGAAGCGCTTATGAAAGCAGCCATTCCTTACCGCATTTATGGGGGCACACGCTTCTATGACAGAAAGGAAATCCGGGACATTTTGGCATACCTGAAAGTTATCGAAAACCCCAGTGACGGGGTTAGTCTTAAACGCATTGTCAATGTCCCCCGCAGGGGCATTGGCAGCAAAACCATTGAAGCCCTTGAAACCGTTGCAGAAGATCACCAGTGCACCATCTACCAGGTGTTGAAAGACCCACGGTTGTTGATTATGGCTGGTGGTAGGGCTATGAAAAACCTGACAGACTTTGCACAATTGCTGGACCGGTGGATAGAGGAAAAGAATAGCATTCCCGTGACCATGCTAACCCAGAAAATTTATGATGATACAGGTATGATTGACGGATTAAAAAAAGAGAACACCATCGAATCCCTGGGAAGGGTGGAAAACCTGATGGAGTTTTTATCACTGACGAAAGAATACGACGAAGTGTCAGATGATAAAACACTGGAAGGATTTCTGGCCAACACTTCCCTGGAAGCAGCGGTGGACAATTTGGACGAATCGGACCCAGGGATGCTTCTTATGACCCTTCACAGTGCCAAAGGGCTGGAATTCCCTGTTGTTTTCATGCCTGGAATGGAGGAAAATATTTTTCCTTCTTCCATGTCGTTAAATGAAGGCAACGAAGAGGAGGAACGGCGCCTTTGTTATGTGGGCATTACCCGGGCGAAGGTAAAATTATTTATGAGCAATGCTCAGCAGCGCACACTTTATGGCCGACCCAACAGTAATCCTCCCTCACGATTTTTAGAAGAAATTCCCGAGCATTGTGTCATATCACAGGAAGATGGATCATTGGGCAGCATGAAGGACCGGAGCGACCGGTGGTCAAAAAAGAAAAAAGCACCAACACCTCCCACCGGGTTTGCCATCGGTGGCGCTTTTAATGCTGCACCGAAGGTGCCAGGGAACCATTTAAATAAAAACACGAGTTCCGAAGCTGCGCCTGAGGCCAACATATCCATGGGCAATCAGGTCAGACACCCCTCCTTTGGGAAGGGAACTGTGGTGGCCAGGGATGGAGACGTAGTAACCATTGCATTCCCAGACAAGGGAATTAAAAAAATCACCCTGGGGTATGTAAAACTAACCCTTGAAACATAAACTGAATGGGAAGGTGATTCCATTGAAGAAAGAGAATCCCATGGAACGCATGCGTCATCTGGTGGACCAGCTGAATGAATACAGTTATCATTATTATGTACTGGATGATCCGCGGGTTTCAGATGGAGAGTATGACCGGCTGTACGATGAACTGGTGAAACTAGAAAAGGAAACCGGTTCATGGTTGCCTGACACACCAACGAAAAGGGTGGGGGATGAACCTGTCAAATCGTTTGAATCCCACCGTCATAAAGCCCCCTTGTGGAGCCTGGACAAGGTGCGTTCAGCCCAGGAGCTGTTGGAATGGGAAAACAGACTTCGCCGTCAGTTGGGTGACAGGTTGAAAGCGCAGGAGTCATTGGAGTACATCCTTGAGTATAAGTACGATGGGTTGACCATTAACCTGACCTATGAAAATGGGCTGTTGGTCCAGGCAGCTACACGTGGTAATGGTGAGATGGGTGAAGGAATTTTGCCGCAGGTTAAAACCATGGGCAGTGTTCCCCTGGCCATTCCCCATCAGGGAGTGATGGAAATCCAGGGAGAGGGACTCATGAAACTGTCTGTCTTTGAAGCCTATAACCAGAGGGCCGCTGAACCATTGAAGAATCCAAGAAATGCAGCTGCAGGGGCCTTGCGAAATCTTAACCCCCAAACCACCGCCACCAGAAAACTGGACCTGTTGTGTTACCAGGTAGGCTATACAGAAGACACTGTGTTTACCACTCATGAGGAAATGCTTGTCTTTCTTGAAAAGAATCGGTTTCCTGTAAGTCCAATGATTTATAAAGTATCTGGCATTGAAGAAGCCGTGGAGAAAATCAAATGGATGGAAGCACAGATTCCTCGGTTGGATTACCTTGTGGATGGGGTTGTGATGAAACTTAATGAATACCAGCTTCGTCAGGAAGCGGGTTACACCATGAAATTTCCCCGGTGGGCCGTTGCCTATAAGTTTGAAGCCATGGAAACCACCACCCGGCTGGAAGAGGTAGTCTGGCAGGTGGGGCGAACCGGTAAATTGACACCGGCAGCGGAACTAACCCCTGTGGACATCGGAGGGGTGACAGTACGCAGGGCCACCCTGAATAACTATGAAGATATTCAGCGAAAAAAACTGGAAAAAGGCTGTATGGTGTGGCTGCGGCGTTCAAACGACGTGATCCCTGAGGTCATGGGCAGGGCAGGTGATGGGGATGAGCAATGTACACCTATTGAAAAACCGGAACATTGTCCTGCCTGCGGAAGTGAAATTGTTGAAAAAGGGGCGCATTTGTTTTGTCCCAACCGATTGGCTTGCAAACCTCAGTTGGTGGCTTCCCTTGCGCACTTTGCCAGCCGTGATGCCATGGACATTGAAGGTTTCAGCGAAAAAACAGCCGCCCTGCTATTTGATGTCATCGATTTAAGAAGCGTTCATGAGCTGTATCACCTGACGGTGGAGCAGTTGATGGAACTGGAGGGCTTTCAGCATAAAAAAGCTGAAAATCTGGTGAAAGCTTTGGAAGCCAGCAAAGAAATTTCCCTGCACCGCTTTTTATACGCCCTGGGAATTCCCAACGTGGGAAAAAGAACAGCACAGGAACTGGCCAATCACTTTAAAAGTCTGGAGTCCGTCATGGAAGCAGAGATGGAAGAGTTGGTGTCACTGCAGGATGTGGGTGACATTGTGGCTGATAGCATCGTCACCTTTTTCAGGGAGAAACACGTAAGGGAAGCAGTCAGTGCGCTGTTGGAATCCGGGGTGAAGCCTGTTTATGAAGGAGCAGATGGGAGAATTAAGGAGAATTATTTTACAGGAAAAACCGTGGTTGTTACCGGAAAAATGGCTCATTACAGCCGCCAGGAGATGAAAGACCTGTTAACAAAGCTAGGGGCCCAGGTGACAGACAGTGTCAGTGCAAAAACTGACATACTGGTTCATGGGGAAGACGCTGGCAGTAAACTGAAGAAAGCCACTCAAATAAAGGAATCTGGGAAAAATCCTGATCTGGTGCTGATGAGTGAAGCAGATTTTTTGCAGCAACTCTCTTAATTATGGAAGAAAGTCAAAAGGAGGCAAAACATGAGCGATAACAATAAAACCAGCAACGCAAACGTAGGACTTCAGGTATTGCCAAGTGTGCCATCGGAAGACGTGTACCCTGTGGTGGACAAAGTCATTGAGTTGATCGCCAACAGCGGTGTGCGTTATGAAGTGGGACCAATGGAAACCACCATGGAAGGTGACCTGGAGGAGCTTCTGGACATTGTCAGGCAGGCACAATTGCTTTGTATTGAGGCAGGAGCCGGCAGTGTCATGTCCATCGTTAAAATCCATTACAAGCCGAAAGGCGTGACCATTGATGAAAAAGTGGGAAAGTATAGGGGATAAATTGCTGCCTGCCGCTGCAGGGATGGTGTTTCTTATTATGTGGGAAGCCATAGGTTTTTTTCAGTGGCTGCCAGCGTATCTATTGCCGCCACCTTCCAGGGTGATCCAGGCACTGGTCAACGATGCCGGGTTGTTACTGCGTCATGGCGGGGTTACGCTTATGGAGGCCGCCCTGGGTTTTTCAATCGCTGTGATTTCAGGGGGTTTACTGGCACTTTGGTTGGATCATTCACCCTTGGTCAGGCGCATGGTGTACCCATACCTGATTACGTCTCAAACGGTGCCCATCGTTACCCTAGCGCCTCTGTTTGCCATGTGGTTTGGATTTGGTTACTTACCCAAGGTGCTCATCGTCATTCTGGTGTGTTTTTTCCCCATTACCATCAGTTCCATGGAAGGACTTGCCTCTGTTGACAAAGAACTCATTGATTTGATGCGGTCCATGGGTGCCACTCCCTGGCAACGGTATCGGTGGGTAAAGATCCCTGCCGCCATGCCATCTTTTTTTGCAGGATTAAAAATATCAGGAACATACAGTATCATGGGTGCTGTCATAGGAGAATGGATTGGGGGCAGCATGGGACTGGGTGTCTATATGCTGCGGGTGCGGCAGTCTTTTGCCACAGACCGTGTGTTTTCCGTGATTGTTGTCATCGTTTTGCTCAGCATCGCAGTGCTGAAACTCATCCAGTGGATGGAAAAGAGAACTATGCCATGGATGAGTGTTGCGAGGAAACAGGAAGCAGAGGAAATGGTGAACCAATAACTTCGAAAAGGGTAGTGATGGTGTGGGTGAGGTCAAGCTGGAAGTCCAACAACTGAAAAAAAATTATCCAAATTTGCCTACGGTGAAGGATATCTCCCTGGTCCTGAAAAAAAACCAGTTTGTTTCCGTACTGGGTCCCAGCGGATGTGGAAAAAGCACCCTCTTCTCCATCATTGCTGGCTTGATTAAGCCGGACCAGGGCAGGGTGTTGATTGATGGCATTGACCACACCCATCAAACGGGCAGGGTGAGTTTTATGCACCAAAAAGACCTGTTGCTTCCTTGGAAAAGCATATTGGATAACACTGCCATGCCCCTCTTTCTAAAGGGTGTCATCGCGAAAGAGGCAAGAGAACAGGCCCAAGGGTATTTTCATCTGTTCGGGTTGGATGGCTTTGAACATTATTATCCTGACCAGTTGTCCGGCGGTATGCGACAACGGGCGGCCCTGCTCAGGACTTTTTTATTCTCCAGGGATATTCTTCTCCTGGATGAACCCTTTGGTGGTCTGGACGCCATGACCAGGCAGGCAATGCAAACCTGGCTCATGGAGGTGCTTAATAAATTGGACGCCTCCATTCTTCTCATCACCCACGATGTGGATGAAGCCATCATCCTTTCCGACAGCATTTGTGTCCTTTCACAAAGACCTGCGGTGGTTAAAGGAGTTTTTGATGTGCCCCTGAAACGGCCACGTCATCTGAACCTTTTTACCGATGCAGCGTATATATCTGTAAAGGAAGAAATTCTCGATTGTTTACGGGAGTCATAAAACAGGATTTCCCAAAAAGCATTAAAACAAATATCAATGACCGAAGGGTGGAGAGTACTATGAAATGGCGGCTGCGTTTCATTTATGTTGTCATCGGCATCTGTGTTACCTTGTTCACCTGGGTGACAGCCCTTGAATTGGTGACTTATGATGTAGATCATTATCTCACAGAGTTTGAAAAACAGGAATGGAACCCTGCCACCGGTATGGATCAGGAAAACCAGGCTGTTGCAGCGGAAGAAATCACCCGGTATTTAAAAGGCAATAAGAATGATTTTCAGACAACGGCTGTGAAGGACGGAGACTTTCAAGAGTTGTACGATGAAAGAGAACGGGTTCACATGGAAGATGTACTGTTTCTTTTTGAACGGGCCAGGATGATTCGAAACGTCTCCCTGGCGTTGACCATCGTACTCCTGGGCTACGTTGTCGCCAGAGATCCCAGGTGGAAAAACCACTGGCTTAGAACCCTTTTTTATACGGGACTGGCCAATGTTGATATGATGATTTTATTGGGTTTATTGATATGGCTGGATTTCTCCAGGTATTTCACCTATTTTCATTTATTGTTATTTGACAATGATTTATGGATCCTTGATCCCGGCAGACATGTGCTGATACAATTACTGCCAGAGACGTTTTTTATCAACACAGCCATTAAGATTGGTGTTTATGCCATGAGTGCTTTGCTGATAGTGGGCTTAACCGCCTGGGTGGTGGAACGCCGCCTGAAGAAAGGAGAAGCATCATGAAAATTGGGAAGGTACCAGTAGATGTTTTGAAAAACCTGATAATTGGCCGTATTACCACCAAAAGGTCAGAGGTGCTGGTTGGTTCAGCAGTAGGAGAAGATTGTGCAGTTTTGGACTTTGAAGACCAACTTTGTGTCATTAGCACAGATCCCATTACAGGTGCGGTGGCGGAAATTGGAAGCCTGGCCATTGACATTGCCTGCAACGACATTGCTTCCAATGGGGCAGAACCCATTGCAGTTATGATGACAGTGTTGGCCCCAGCGGGGACCACTGAAGATGATCTCAGACAGATTATGGATGATGCCAATAAAGCCGCTGCCCGGATTAATGTTGAAATCATGGGCGGCCACACAGAAATAACCGATGTGGTTAACCGGGTGCTGATTAGTACCGTAGCTCTGGGAAAACATCATCGAGAAACCATGGTCACCACATCAGGGGCCAAGACAGGTGACATGGTGATCATGACAAAGACCGCCGGCCTGGAAGGAACCGCCATTCTGGCCCATGATAAAGAGACGGATTTGGCCGATTTTGTCTCGTCCCAGGTCATTGAAGAAGCAAAGGAACTGAAACATCACATCAGTGTTGTGCCGGAAGGCATGATTGCGGGAAGATTCGGGGTCAACAGCATGCACGATGCCACAGAAGGGGGCATCCTGGGTGCTGCCTGGGAACTGGCAGAAGCCTCTGGAAAAGGACTGGAGATCAACGTGGAGAAGATCCCTGTGCTGCCGTCCACCCGAAAGATATGCGACGCTTTCCACATTGATCCCTACAGACTTATCTCCAGTGGTGTGATGTTGATGTCCGTTGCCCAGGAGCAACTGGATCAGCTTGGGCATGCACTTTCAGAAGCTAATATCCAATGGTCTGTGATAGGAAAAATTACTGAGGGTGAACGGTATGTAATTAACGATGGAAAGAAAGAAATGATGGCCCCGCCGGAAATTGATGAATTATACAAAGTTGTCTAGGCATAAGGTAATGAGTTGCACGAAGGGGTGTTACATCTTATTTACATCTTATGTAAATCCGTTGACGCTCAAGACAAGGAGTGCTATAAAGAGAAGTACAGATGAAAATCATTTGAATTTATTCCCATTGGGGGTTTTTATATGAAGAAAAGACTGGCAATGCTATTGGGCATCATACTTTTTGTCACAGCGCTGCCAATGATTGTCACAGCGGATGAACCTCACATTACCGCCGTTGTGGATAAACGCAACACAAAACTATACACGGTGAACATGACACTGGACAACCAGTACCTGGCATCGGATGTACCGCCGGTGCTGATGGAATTTCAGCAACAATACCGTACCCTTGTGCCGGTGGCTGCTGTGGCAGAATATGTTGGTGCCGGCGTATCTTGGGATGGTGACCGTGAAGAGGTTACCCTCACCAAAGGAGATAAAACCATCATCCTGAAAATAAACAGTAGTGTTGTTCTTGTCAATGGTGAAGAAAAAATACTGCCAAGCCAGGTGCCTGCAAAAATCGTCACTTACCAGAACCGAGGTCGCACCATGGTGCCGGTTGCTTTTGTGGGACAGGAGCTGGGGTTGGAAATCGGATGGGATGAAAACACACGTACTGTCAACATTATAACGCCAGAACCAGTTGAGCCAGAAACAATTGAAGAACCTGATCCACCTGATAATGTTGATACAGCATCGGAAGATTATTTGATAGAAGACATATCTGTCTCCCTTCAAGGCGATATTCCTGAAATCAGAATCAAAAGTGGTGGTGAGATGAGCTATTCAACAGCTCTTTTGACTGACCCGGACCGCATTGTGTTTGATTTTAGTGATTCCCTATTAATGGTGACAGACAATGAAAAAGTACAGCAGGACAAAACCGTCAAAGTGAGTGCTCCTAACAACCAATATTTATCAGGGGTTCGGTCTTCACAATTTGACATCAACCCCAACATTGTCCGGTTGGTACTGGATATGAAAGAATCCCTCGGGTATGAAGTCAGTTATGATGAAGATAACCAAGACATGGTCATACGACTCATCAACTATGTGGATGATGTGAGACTGGAACGTTTCAATGCCCGTGAAGTGGTGGTCATAGAAGGCGGCGATGTTTCAAATTATAACACCATGCACCTGGATAACCCCCACCGTCTGGTGGTGGACATCAAGGAATCGGTGCTTAACCCAGCCAGAAAGATACTGGACCAGGCCATCGACGGACGTATGATTCAGCGGGTACGGGTGTCTGAGTTTAAACCGGACCATCATTACGACCCGGAAGATAAAATTGTCCGGGTGGTGGTGGACTTGAACAGTCAATTGAGGCAAGACGACCTTTTTATTCAAAAAGAAAATGGAAGTCTCAGGGTACATCTGGAAGGCGAACCTGACCAGGGTTACCGGTATGAAGAAACAGGATGGACCACCTCTCGACTCACCTTCTTCGGTGAAAACCAAGTTGATTACCAGGTTGATTTGGAAGCCAACGGCGAAATGTTAAAAGTCAGCATGCCGTCAGATAACATGAGCGTTCCCTTTGAACTGCTGGACGTGGATGATGTGATGCTGGAATTTATTCAAACCACCAGGAGTAGTAATGGCAGGGAACTCATTGCCAATATACACCTGAAGCCTGGCGTGTCGGCCACAGCCAACGGCCTTGAGAACACAAGGGACCTGGTATTGAACTTTACCAACAGCAATCTGAAATACCGTGAAAAACTGGTTGTGATTGATCCCGGCCATGGTGGCTCTGACCCGGGGGCTATTTCAACCAACATGAAAATGAAGGAAAAAGACATTAACCTGGAAGTGGCACAGGAAGCTAAGAGATTGTTGGAATCTGCTGGATTCAGAGTGTATATGACACGAACAGATGATACTTATATTTCCATACAGGACCGGGCTGCTATTGCCAATCAATTACGTGCAGATTTGTTTATCAGTATACATTCCAATGCAGCACCGCGGGCGGACCTGAAAGGTGTTGAAACCCTCTATTACCCTAGCGAAAAAGAACCCATGGATTTCCGAAACAATAGGTTCCTGGCGGAAATATTTCATGACGAAATGGTTAAAACCCTGGGAGCTGAGAGTCATCGGATTAACGCCAGGGAAAAACTGGTGGTATTACGTGAAACCAGGATGCCGGCCATCATTACAGAAATCGGGTTTATGTCAAATAGTGAAGAAGAAAGACTGTTGGCCACATCAGAATACAGACAGCGAGCGGCAGCAGGTGTGCTGCGATCTGTTATCCGTTATTTTGAAGAAAGCCTGACACACTTATCAGCCAGACCATAACCACTATGGTCTGGTTCCATATGAAACAGACGAAAGGAGAGAATGATGCCATGGCCCTGATAGGGTATTTATTAATTTTTATGGCAAAAGTAGCAGACGTAAGCCTTGCCACCGTGCGCATGATCATGGTGGTAAAAGGTAAGCGAGTCCATGCAGCCGCCATAGGTTTTGTGGAAGTGAGCATATGGATTTTGGCGGTGGGCAGCGTGCTGAGCAACCTTGACGACCCCATCAATGTTATTGTGTATGCATCAGGTTTTGCAGCCGGCAATTACGTGGGAATCATGATAGAAGAAAAAATGGCCCTGGGCAGCATTATGGTGCAAGTCATCACTTATAAAAAAGCCATGGACCTGGTTGACATATTAAGAGAAGAAGGTTATGGGGTGACAGTGGTGGAAGGCCATGGACGTAACGGTATTAATCACTTACTTAACATCACCATCCAGCGCAAACATTTACGCCGTCTAAACCAACTTCTGAATGAGCATGACCAGAAAGCTTTTGTTACCATACTTGACACCCGTTCCATCAAAGGCGGGTTTTTCAGTCGTTTAAAACGAAAATAAAATCTATGTCACAAGGAGACAACGATATGCGAAAAGACAAGCGTAAAGATAATCAACTGAGGCCAGTTACCTTCACCCGAAATTTTACCAACCATGCCCTGGGTTCAGTACTGACAGAAATGGGAGAAACCAAGGTGATCTGCACCGCTTTTGTGGAAGAAAAAGTACCTCCTTTTCTCAAAGGTTCCGGTAAAGGTTGGGTGACGGCAGAATATTCCATGCTGCCCAGCGCCACCCATACAAGAAAAATGAGGGAATCCACCCGGGGCAAAGTGGACGGAAGAACCCAGGAAATTCAGCGTTTAATCGGCCGTGCCCTTCGCTCTGTTGTAGACCTTAGTCAATTGGGTGAGAGAACCGTTTGGATCGATTGCGACGTAATTCAGGCAGATGGAGGAACGCGCACAGCCTCCATTACTGGAGCCTTTGTGGCACTGATGGAAGCATTTATTAAAATGCGAGAGGCAAAACAGATCAGGGAAATTCCCGTGAGCCATTATCTGGCTGCTGTCAGCGTGGGGATCGTAGAGGGCAAACCCCTGTTAGACCTATGTTATGAAGAGGACTCAGGTGCTTCTGTGGACATGAACCTGGTCATGACAGAACACCAGCAGGTGGTTGAGATTCAGGGTTCAGGAGAAGAAGCCACCTTTAGTCTGGAAGAAATGAATACCATGGTGGACATGGCACGCCAAGGGATTAATGAACTGATCCAGGCACAAAAAGACACGGTTAATGAGATTTACAGAGAAAAGCTGGCTGCTGCAATGGGGGAGGAAAAGGCATGAACCAACAGATTGCGGTCATTGCCACCGGCAACAGACATAAGCTGGAAGAAATTTCGGAAATGCTGAAGGATTTCAGTATCCAGGTCAAATCCATGGACGACATAGGCTTGGAAGGATTGGAAATAGAAGAAACAGGTACAACCTTTGAAGAAAATGCGGTGATAAAAGCTGAAACAGTGTGTGGCAAGACGGGGCTCATGGCACTGGCAGATGATTCAGGCCTGGAGGTAGATGCATTAGGTGGCGCCCCAGGCATTTATTCCGCCCGTTATGCAGGGGAGCAAGGCAACGACGAAGCAAACAACAAAAAGTTGTTGGAAGCGTTAAAGGACATTTCATTGGAAAACAGAAAGGCACGGTTTGTTTGTGCCTTGGCGGTGGTTTTTCCAGACGGACTAAAAATTGTCGTGAGGGGTACCGTTGAAGGCTACATCGATTTTGAGGAAAAAGGCTCTCATGGTTTTGGGTATGACCCTTTGTTCCTGATTCCGGCTTACCAACAAACCTTTGGACAACTGGGGCCTGTCATCAAGAACAGCATGAGTCACCGTGGACGTGCCATTGAACTGATGAAGACAAAGCTGGAAGAAATCTTTAATGCATAAAGTTGGAGGATAGAAGTGTGAAAATTGGTTTGATAAGTGATACCCATGGTAATGAAATGCAAATGACGCGAGCGCTGAACACACTAAAGGACACGGACTGTATTCTCCATGCAGGGGATTATTACCGGGACGCATTATGGATGAAAACAAAGTACCAGGGAGAAATTATCACGGTAACAGGTAATGGAGACCCGGAAGAAGCGGGACCCCACGAAAGAGTGTTGAAAATAGATGGCCTGTCAATTTTACTGTGCCACGGCCATCGTCATTATTTGTACCGTGGATTGACTCACCTGTATTATCATGGTTTGGAAAAGAAAGCAGACGTGGTTGTTTTTGGCCATACCCATGTGCCTGTTTTTTTTAATGAGGGTATGGTGCTCCTTAACCCGGGGACCACTTCTCGGAAGAGAAGCGAGCATGGTAATACCTGCGCCCTTTTTCAGACTTCTCCAAAGCCGGAATTTATTGTAACAAACATTGACACACAGAAAATTGTGATGAGGGAAACCTTTACAGTTGGGTAGGTATGAAACACGGTGTTAAAATCACTGGATTTTACATCGGTTTGGAGATAATATTTTTCCTTGACAAGTACCTGGATCAATGGTAAATTAATAGATGTGACAAAAAGAAGTACACCAGTGTGCGGGCGTAGTTCAATGGTAGAACTTCAGCCTTCCAAGCTGACCGTGAGGGTTCGATTCCCTTCGCCCGCTCCAATCATGGTGGATGTAGTCAAGTGGTTAAGACACAGGATTGTGGCTCCTGCACGCGTGGGTTCGAATCCCATCATCCACCCCACCATTGGGATATAGCCAAGTCGGTAAGGCAGCGGACTTTGACTCCGTCATGCGCAGGTTCGAGTCCTGCTATCCCAGCCAACCGAGGCGGGTATAAATCCCGCCATTATGCGGAAGTGGCTCAGCGGTAGAGCATCGCCTTGCCAAGGCGAGGGTCGCGGGTTCAATTCCCGTCTTCCGCTCCAATTTCATCCTGCGGCATTAGCTCAATTGGATAGAGTACCTGACTTCGAATCAGTTGGTTGCAGGTTCGAGTCCTGCATGCCGCGCCAGTTATAGCAATAAGTCCAACGAACTCTATTCGTTGGACTTTTTTGCTCTTGAATTGCTTTGGATGTGCCTGAAGTTTGACAAAGCGGCTTCTTTACGGACAGCACTGCAGCGTATCTGTGACGCCAATCTATTGGATGCTTATGGGAATTGGTGATAAGATGTGGAGGTATTGGAGATAATTAGTAAAAAGATGTATGTGGTGGTTCCAGTGGGACACATAGACACAGTATATTTGATAAATAATTTGGAAAGAAAAACTGAATGTGCTATGCTTGATGACAGAAGATAAATTGACGATTGACGTCATATTCCGGGAGGAAATTCAATGGTATATGTAACGGACTATTACCGGATCTTGCAAGTTCATTATGAAGCTGCTCCGGAGGTTATTGAAGCGGCGTATCGACGCCTTAGTAAGCTGAACCATCCTGATCTCAATAACAACCCTGCTTCTATGGAACGCATGAAGCAAATCAACCTTGCCTATGAAGTGCTGGCCGACTCCCAGCGACGGCGGGAGTATCATAACCAGTGGCTGCAGCTGGTGAGCGGCAAAGACCCCCTCAGCCATCGGCGAGAGTCAGCTGGTTCTTCTTTAGATGCCTGTTATCAGGTTGTTGACGGGTATTTTCACGATTTGATGATGGAAAACTGGGCGACGGCATACCAGCGCTTGACCCGGGGAGACCGGAAGCGAATTAGCCTGAAAGAATTTTCAGAATGGAAAATTGAGGTGTCCAGGGTATTTCAGTTGGGTTCCTATGCATTGAAGTTGTTCCGAAAACACAGGGACTGTCATTTTGCAGATCAGCTGTATTCCGAAGTCAGGGAGTATTCCGTGTATACATGTGATAAGCAGGTTCTCACCGGTCGGATTAATGAAGAAACCATTCCCAAGTATGTGGCATGGGATGGTGATGCCTGGCGAGTCTGTCTGGGATACCGGGATTTAAAACCTTTTATTCTGAAATTGAGGCATATGGCGTCTCAAGGCAAGCATATGAACCCGGACCGCACCTTGGCAGACGCTATGATGCGGGTAGACGGCCTCACAGGAATGTTAAGCCAGTATGGCCTCATGGAAGAATTTGAACGAGAGGCAAAACGAAGCCAGCGTTACCGAAACCCCTTTACCATTGCAGTGATCCATGTACTTCCGGTGAAAAACATGGTGGAACTCCACTATGAACAATACCGTGATTTGTGCCTCGAAAACATGGCGCAGATGATGCTGCAGGTTTTTCGCCAGACAGATGTGGTGGGCCGCTGGTCTGAGATGGGGTTTGCAGTGTTGTTTACTGAAACTTGTGAAGAAGATGCTCAACGAGCCATTGAGAAAATGGTTGATTATGTAAGCCAGCATCAAAGGATTGATTACGAGGTTGCCGCAGGCTGTTCAGGTTATTTTCAAAATTCGTTGGAAGAAACATTACGGATGGCGGAATCCAACGCATTGCTGCAAAAAAGCCGTATGGACGGAAGAGAAAAAACCAGCATTGTGATGACGGGTAAGGCGGTTTAGTAAGAATGCCTTATCTTGGGACGTATCGGCGGTAGTCATGGGACAAGCAAGCCTCTTTGAACAAGTTTTAGACTATGTTCAAAGGGGCTTTTTACAATGTATTTCCTGTATGAAAGAAGAAAAAGCAAATATTCTTAAAATATTTCCACAATAGGTTGACAAGCAATTAGATTACCATTAAACTATATATAGTTATAGCTAACAAACATATCTATTTGACATTTATTCCTTGGACGGGTGATTTTAGTGATATCAGAGGTAGGAAATCGCATCCTTCATAAGAAAAAGGAACTCGAATTGTCATACATATCATAAGATGGTTCGGAGGTTGAGGATAAAGGTAGTGCATTCACTTGAGACGGAAAAGTATACTGATGAAAGAGTAGAGGGGGATCATGATGGCAGATGAAAGAGACATGATATTGGAACAGGAAGAAGACACCCAGAGAGGCAAATACCTGACCTTTAACCTGGGCAAAGAAGTCTTCGGCATTGAAATTCGGTACGTTACAGAGATCATCGGGATACAGCCCATCTCAGAAGTGCCGGAAGTGCCGGATTACGTGAAAGGGATCATCAACCTGCGGGGAAGAATTATCCCCCTCATCGATGTCCGGCTGAAGTTTAAGAAGGAGGCTGTGGAATACAATGACCGCACCTGCATCATCGTCATTGACATTGACAACACCTCCGTAGGCCTCATCGTAGACCAGGTGGCAGAAGTGCTCAGCATCGAGGATCAGAACATTGTTCCTCCACCAGACTACCGCACCGGCTTCCAAAACAAGTACATCAAAAGTATTGGCCGGGTTGAGGAAGAAGTCAAACTTATTTTGGACTGCGAAAAACTCCTCAGTGACGACGAAATGGAAATTGTGGAACAAGTGTCCTTATAAAAAGAGAAAGAAAAACAAACAGAGAAACAGCAAATAATCAAGGGAGGGTTAGACAATGAAATGGTATAATAACCTGAAAATCGGCACCAAACTGTTAACCGGGTTTATCATCGTGGCACTCATTGCAGGCTTCGTTGGGGGCGTAGGAATCTGGGGGCTTCGGGAAGTGGGTAATGTACGGCTGCCAAGTGTCCGTTATTTGATGGAAATTCAAATGGATTTAGCCCAAATGGAATCCATCGAGAACTCACTTCTTATACCACAATTAAGCTATGAAGAAAAACAACCTCTATACTTAAATTTGGAAGAACTGTCACAAGATTTGGATCGGCATTGGGACGAGTTTATGAAATTGCCCATGACAGGCGAAGAAGAACGGGTGTGGGCCCAGGTGGACCCAGCGGTACAACAATGGCGAGCCGGGCATGAAGAGTTCCTGGCCCAATCACAACAGCTGGACGCCATTGGCATCGAAAACCCTGAAAACGTTCATTATCAACTTGCCTTGCGCCGCCGGGACCACTACCAGTGGATCTGGCAGTTGTCAGAAGCCATCAACAACCAAACTGCTTTTTCAGGTCAGGTGGACGGAAACCTGTGTGCACTGGGGGGCTGGTTAAACAGCTATCAAACCAGAAACGCAGAATTACAGCAGTTAATGACAGCCATTCAGGAACCCCACAACCGGGTGCATGAAGCCGGCGGTCGAATAAACCAACTCATCACAACCGGCGGCGAAAACTGGGAAGCCGAGGCGTGGAACCTCTACCGGACACAGGCTTTGCCCAACATGACAGAAGTGCTTGGTATTTTACAGGAAATGAACGATGTGGTGGACCAGTCAGATGCAGTGCTGGAAACCATGCTGGCCCAAGCCTTGGAAGTAAACACCCCCAACTTCAACCAGGCAATAGAATTGCTGGAAGAAATTGAAACACTGAACACGGAACTGGCAACTTCCGCCGTTACCACTTCCATGTCCATGATGATCGGATTCACTATATTTGCCATCATTCTTTCCATCCTGCTGGGCATCTTCATCAGCCGGGCCATCAAAAAGCCCATCACAAAATTGGTAGGCGTTTCGCAAAAAATTGCGGCAGGGGACCTGAACGTAAAAATTGACGCCAGCAGCAAAGACGAAATCGGTGATTTGGCCAAAGCCTTTGCCGCCATGGCAGAAAACGTCAATGAAGTCATGACAGACATCAACTCCGCTGCTGAGCAAGTGTCCGCCGGATCAGGGCAGGTGGCAGATTCCAGCCAACAACTGTCCCAGGGCGCCACAGAACAAGCCAGTTCCGTGGAAGAAATCACCGCCTCCATGGAAGAATTATCCGCTCAAACCAACCAGAACGCTGCCAATGCAGGTGAAGCCAACAACATCGCCACACAGGCAAAAATAGACGCCGAGCAGGGTAACAACCGGATGAAAGAGATGCTGGTGTCCATGGACGAAATCAATGAATCTTCACGAAACATCTCAAAGATCATCAAAGTCATTGACGAAATCGCTTTCCAAACCAACATCCTGGCCCTGAACGCCGCCGTGGAAGCTGCCCGGGCTGGTCAGCACGGAAAAGGTTTTGCCGTGGTGGCGGAAGAAGTACGAAACCTGGCCGCCAGAAGCGCCAACGCCGCCAAAGAAACCACAGAGATGATTGAAGGTTCCATCGCCAAGGCGGGGACAGGCACCAACATCGCCCAGGAAACTGCCAAAGCACTGGAAAACATTGTTTCCGGTGTCACCGACGCCGCCCGTTTGGTGTCAGAAATTGCTAACGCCTCCAATGAACAGGCCTCCGGGATTGAACAGGTGAACGAAGCCATCATGCAGGTTTCCCAGGTGACCCAAACCAACTCAGCCACCTCAGAAGAAGCCGCTGCAGCCAGTGAAGAACTGTCAAGCCAGGCACAACTGCTGAAAGACGCTGTGAGCCGTTTTCAACTGAAACACGCCAACCAGCGCAGCCGGGGCAGTTTTGATGCCCAAAGCAGGGATATGCTGAAAATGTTGGAAGAAAGAGATGATTTCCAGGAACCACAGCCTCAAAAATCTCCCAAAAAACTGGGTGGAAGCAAGAAAAAAATCAGCTTGGATGACCAGGAGTTTGGTAAATACTAAGCATCTTCAAGGGTCATCCTGTTTATAAGAATAGAAAAAGCCGGGGCAGGGTATCATCTGCTCCGGCTTTTTAGTTGTGCGCTGTTCTCTATGGTTGCACTTTATGAGTGAAGCAACACTCAAACACAAATTGACTGCCTTTACCTGGGGTACTCATCAGGCTAATACTTCCACCCATTAATGCTGCAAGTTCACTGGAAATAGGCAATCCCAGTCCAGTTCCTTTATGCTTGCTGTGTTTGTTGTTACCAGCCTGGTAGAATCTCTCAAATACACGTGACTGTTCTTCTTCAGCAATGCCGATGCCCGTGTCCATCACCACAAACCTGAGCAAGGTACTTTTATCAGTTGAGGCCTCAGGTGAAAAGGTTGAGACGGTAGTTGATTCCACCCTCAACGTCACACAACCTTGCTTTGTAAATTTAATGGCATTGCCCAGCAAGTTGGATAGGATCTGTCGTGTACGGAAAGCATCACCATAGACTTCATCCGGCACAGAAGCTTCCACATGATGTTGAAGGACAAGGTTCTTATTGAGAGCAGAAGCACCGAAAAAACTGACCAGTTCTTCAGCCAACAGACGGGGAGAGAAGGGGATGTGATCAAGTTCAATCCGTCCTGATTCAATGGCAGAAAAATCCAAGATATCAGTCACGATGGTAACCAGTGCTTTCGAGGAACCTAACCCTAAGGAAACATATTCCAACTGTTCCTCCGTTAGTGAAGTGGTCTTTAATAATTCAAGGATGCCCATGATGCCATTCATAGGAGTTCTTATTTCATGACTCATGTTCGCTAAAAACTTGGTTTTTGCTTCATTGGCAGATTCAGCCTGCTGCTTTGCTTCCTGTAGTTCTTCAATCATCCGGTTTGCAGCCTTCACGATCATGTAATAAACAATGATAAAGAGTAAAATGAAACTTGTCAGAAAGAGAGAATAGTTCTTTTGTGAAACCCGTTGAATACGATGAAAAAGTTCCTCTTGAGGTGCTGTTAACACCAATTCATACCCTGGAAGTGAAAGAGGTTGGCGAGAAGTGACCAGATCGGCTTCAAGAGCAGGGCCTGAGGTCTCTGTTGCGGGGAGAATTGAAACCTGGGTTGAATCAGAGGTTTTCTCCATTTTCGCCAACAATGATTCAATAGAAACACCAATGACATCGAAGCCTAATAAGACACCATTTTTGATGATAGGTGAGTGTATATAAACAAGATGCTTCTGGGCGTGATAAACCATGGTTGTTTCATGAGGGATAAATGTGTTGAGGGAGGTGTCGGGATTGATGTCTCCATAGGAAACCAGAAGATTATGATCAACATATCTGCCTGCAAATAATATATCTTCCAGGGCATTAACACCATCCAGGTAGCGGGGAGTCGTGAAGTCCTGTAATTCTTCATAGCTAATGAGATGATTCTTGTAGTCAACAATTTTATCCCGGATCACAGATCGGCTGGATAAACTTTCAGCCCCTTCACGGCTTCGAGCTAAAAAAGTCTCCAGTGTTTGTTGGTTGGAAGTGGAAACCAGGTGAAAATTGTCCAGCAATTCATTCTCCAGCTCCTGCCTCATGGGCTGATAGACCACAAGATAAGTGAGGGGAATCACCAGGATAAAAAAGACAGTAATGATCAATCGAATACGTTTATTTAAAAGTGTCATGGGGTGCCTCCAGTCAAGTAAACCGTGATGAAATAATATTCACAATTTGTATTCTATACAAGGTTGAATTTGATGTCAATGATCAGGCGTTATATACAGCAACAAGGTAAATGCCATAATGTATTACGCCAGGCAGCCTTTCTTGACCACAGTTGAGTTTCTGTCGCAGTCAGGTATAATATTAATAACAGAACGATTACCAATAAGAAAATGTGAAATTCTGCTTCATGCAATTCATTTACACGAGAAGGAGGCTCATCATGGATCAACGCATTGTACAAAACATCTACCATTTATTCAAACTGGAAGACAGGGTGGCCATTGTCACCGGTGCCGGTAATGGCATCGGTAAGGCAACGGCAAGGATGATGGCAGGCCTGGGAGCTATTGTGATTGCCTGCGACATTGAGGAAGACAGTGTCACTGCCACCGTTGATGAAATTCTAGCAGAGGGCCTAAAAGCCCAGGCCTATGATTGTGATATCACCAAGCCAGAACAAATCCGAGAATTGATAAAACAGGTGCTTGAAAAATATGGCACCATCGATATCCTTGTGAACAACGGTGCCACCCTGGGTGGTGGTAAAAAGGTGGAAGAAGTGGATGAGGAAGAATTTGACCGTCTGATTAAGGTGAACTTGAAGGGTGTATACAATTTCATTGCAGCAGTGTTACCCACCATGCGTGCACAAAAATATGGCAAAATTGTCAGTGTCAGTTCTGTGGCAGCACTGGCAGGTGATTTTACAGACATTCATTATAGCGCAGCCAAGGGTGGGGTCATTGCCATGAGCAAAACACTGGCCCGTGAACTGGCCCTGGAAAAAATAAATGTGAATGTGGTAGCACCTGGGCTTACCAACACCCGTATGGCCCATGAGTGGGAATTTGGTCCAGCCCTGGAACGGTTTTACCGCATTGGCGAACCGGAAGACGTGGCAGCAGCCATTTGTTTTCTTGCATCAGAAGCTGCAGGTTATTTTTCTGGCCAGGTGATTTCACCTAACGGAGGAGAATACATGTTGTAGAGGGTTGTGGAAAGGAAGAATCTTATGCCTGCCTTGACGTCTTTAATCCAGACAATGAAAGAAAAGGGAGTGCTCACCACGGTGGAAGTAGAAGAAGCCTTCCTGAAGATGGACCGTCGTTATTTTGTGCCGGATCATTTAAAAAAACAGTGTTATGGCGATTATCCACTACCCATTGGTGAAGGGCAGACCATCTCCCAGCCATCCACGGTGGCTTTTATGCTGGAACTTCTTTCTGTGGAGAAAGGTAACAAGGTATTGGATGTGGGTGCGGGTTCCTGCTGGACAACAGCGCTGTTGGCAGCCTTGGCAGGTGATCAGGGGAAAGTGATTGGTTTGGAACGCATCGAATGCCTGGCAGCCTTAGGCAAAAATAACCTAGAAAAAATTGATGTTCCCAATGTCCAGGTGCATCATGCCAACGGGTTTTATGGCTGGGAGGAGCAAGCCCCTTATGATCGAATCCTGGTGAGTGCTGCGGCAAATCAAGTACCTGTCACACTGTTAAATCAGCTGAAAAATAATGGCAGGCTTGTGATTCCCCTCAGGGATTTTTGGGGAAACATGCTGTTAATCACGAAAGATGAACAGGGAAACCTGCAACAGAAAACCCATGCAGGCTTTGCCTTTGTACCTTTCATTGAAGAGGATGAACAAACAAAATAGATATAAAAATACGCTGTAAAGGAGTGGATCCAATGAGAGAAAAAAACCTTAAAACAAGGTTGCAGAGTGGTGAAAAAATGTTGGGCACCTTTATTACCAGCACAGATCCCAGTTTAACGGAAGCAGCAGCAGTGTCAGGATTTGACTTCGTGGTGATTGACACGGAGCACGGGCCCTTGTCACCCACAGAGGTGACAGGCCATGTAAGAGCGGCTGAAGCCATGGGTATACCACCGGTGTGCCGGGCCACTAATGCAGAAGCCACAACGATTTTAAGGCTTCTGGACGTGGGAGTTCATGGCATCCAAATACCACAGGTAAATGACTTGGAAACAGCCGGACAGGTGGTAAGCGCCGCCAAATATTATCCGGAAGGTATCCGGGGCATGGCTTTGCCCAGGGCCCTGAACTTTGGCATGGGAGACCTGATGGCGTCTTTCCAGAAAGCCAACGAGGAAACGGTGGTCATTGTCCACTGCGAGACCAAGGAATCACTGGAGGTCATTGATAAGATCGCAGCTATTGAGGGTATTGACGTGATTTTTCTGGGACCCTTTGATTTATCACAGTCTCTGGGCATCCCTGGACAAACAGGACATCCACTGATACAGGCAGCTAAAAAACGCGTGTTGGAAGTATGCAGTCAACACCAAAAAGCTGCTGGTATTTTTGCAGCTGACGGCCAGCAAGCTAAAGAAAGAATGGAGGAGGGCTTTCAGTTTATTGCCATGAACATGGACCTCACCCTTTACGCCATCAAATGTCAGGAAGAGATAAAAAAGGCAAATGGGTAACGAAAATTGTGATACAATGACATGATGTGTAATAGATAATGGCTTTTTGAAGGAAGGAAATGAGGCATTTTGAAAGAGTTGAATTATCAAATATGGATTCGGCGCATACTGGTTTATGTGGCAGGTATGTTTATACTGGCACTGGGGGTGTCCTTTTCCATAAAATCAAGCTTGGGTGTGTCTCCCATGAATTCTCTGCCTTATGTCATCAGCCAGGTGATTGGAGTTGACATGGGCATTATTACCACCCTGGTGTTCAGCAGCTATGTGGTGATACAAATTGCCCTGCTGCGCAGGGATTTTAAACTGAAAAACCTGCTGCAAATTGTAGTGGCCAGCCTATTCGGCACCTTTGTTTCCATCACCAATCGGTTGTTGGGCATGCCCGCACCGACCACTTATCCTGTGCAACTGATTTTTCTGGCCATCAGTCTCTTTCTCATTGGTCTGGGGATTATGTTGTACCTGGTGGGAGACCTGGTGCCACAACCACCGGAAGGGCTGGTGATGACAATTTCACAAAAGCTTAACAAGCCTTTTTCCACTGTCAAAGTGTTTTTTGACTGCACGGTGGTATCCGTTGCACTGTTGATTTCTTTTTCATCGGGTCATGGGATGATGGGGGTTCGGGAAGGCACACTGATTGCAGCCCTGGGAATTGGTAAAATTATTGGGTTTTTGTCAAAATGGCTGCGTCCAGGTGTCATGAGCTTCTGTTACGGCAAAGACTATCTGGCAAAAGAAGTAAAATAGCAGGTGTTGTAATGGAAGGGGAAATGGAATGAAATGATGGAAAAAAAATCAATCGAAGAACAGGTGCAAAGACTGGCGCCAAAAATCATTGAATTGAGTCATAACATCCACCGGCAACCGGAATTGGCCTTTCAGGAACATCATGCTGCCAAGCTGGTGGAAACATTCCTGAAGGAGGAGGGCTTCCAAGTGACCAGGGGGGTTGCGGGAATGGAAACCGCCGTCAAAGGTGTGATGGATAGTGGAAAGGAAGGGCCTGTGCTGGCTTTTCTGGCAGAATACGATGCTTTACCGGAGCTGGGACATGCCTGCGGCCATAATGTGATTGCGGCCACTTCCCTGGGAGCCGCTGCTGCCCTGGCAAAGGTATTGCAAGTTACAGGTGGTAAGGTGATCTTGCTGGGAACACCGGCTGAAGAAATCGGTGGAGGAAAAATTCGCATGCTGGAAGCTGGGATTTTTGATGACATTGATTTTGCCTTGATGACACACCCCGCCAATGCCAACCTGGTGGGTAGAGCAAGCACTGCCTGCAGTGAACTGGTCATGGAGTTTCACGGCCAGTCAGCCCATTCTTCAAAGCCTGAAAAAGGTATTGATGCCCTGAAACCGTTGATTCAAATGTTTAACCATGTAGACCGCTTGCTTCCCACTTTCTCACACAGAGCCCGTATCAATGGCATTATCACCGCTGGCGGTGCTGCCTCAAATATTATCGTAGATTATGCCTGTGGTAAGCTTCTCATACGTTCAAACCGAAAAGCAGAAGTGGAAAAAATTCTCATGGTCTTCCAACAGCTGGCAAGAGAAGAAGCTGACAGAGTGGGTGCTACTGTTGAGCTGTCTCACGATGAAGTCTATGGAGAACGCTACCCAAACATTGTATTGGAAGAACGGTTTAAGGTCTATCTGGAAGCACAGGATGAAAACGTGGACTATGCTGATCCGGACGAACCCACAGGCTCTTCGGACATGGGAAACATCTCCATGGTCATGCCCACCATCCACCCCTACCTGGCCATTGCCGAACCTGATGTTAATGGCCACACCAGAGAATTTGCAGCTGCAAGCGCTTCTAAGCGGAGTGATACCATGATTGTAAAGGGAGCCACAGTCCTGGCCAATGTTGGTTATGACCTGCTGGTTGACCCAGACCTTCGGGAGGCTGCCATAACTGAGTTCAGGGAAAAGGTGCTGCAAAAACAGTTAAGATGAACAAAAAAGAATAAACATTGCTGGCTCTTTCGAGATGCCAGCATTTTTTTATTCAATCATGATGCCTTCCAACGTCTCCAGCTGCAACAGCCTCACATGGTTTTTCCAGAAATCGATGTATCCAGCCTTTTTCATGTGGGCCAGTTCCCGGGACAAAGAAGGACGGGGCACACCCAGCCTGTCTGCCATTTCCTGGCGGGAAAAGGGAAGGGTCAGGTCAAGGGTTTGTTGTTGGCGGTAATATTCCAGCAGTAAACTGGCGATTTTCTGTTGAAGACTGCCATAGGAAAGCAACTTTAGCTTTTCATTCAGCATCCAGATTTTGTTGGACAAGAGGCCAATGAGGTTTTGCAGAAAAAGAGGCTGTTCCTGGGAAAGGCGCAACACTTCTTGTTGAGGGAGTTGCAACAGATCAACATTTGTTTGAGCGTATACAGTGGAAGGAAGGGTGCGCTCAGTAAAAACCATCAATTCTCCAAAAATATCTCCAGGGCCCAGTGTGGTGACAGTGACAGATTTACCGGATCCGTAAATTTTCTTAATGGCCACGTCACCGGACAGAATGATGCTGATCTGTCGATAAGTCTCTCCTTCCATGGCAATGAAACTGTCACGTTGAACAGGCAGCATGTCACACACCATGTAGTTCAGAATATCTATGATCTGATTCTTGGGTATTCCTTGGAATAATGGACAGTTTTCAAGCACCGAAAATTGATTACTATGAATGGCCGTCGCTTTCATTGACAAATGTCTCCTTCCGGAATTGTTTTGTGAAAAGACTCAGTTTGGTAACTTGAGTTACCGATATATTACATTCAGCATACTATGATGGAAGTAAGCAGGTCAAGGAGGAATGAGCAAATCATGTCAACACTTATGGTAATTTACAGCATACTTGCCATTGGACTGGCGTTGTCCCTGGTTAAAAGCCGGAAGAAAACCCTGATGGCTTTTAAAGTGGCGGGGAAAGCAGCCCTAAAGCTGGCCCCAAGCCTGATTGCCATCATTGGGTTGGTGGGACTGATCCTTGGGTTTTTACCCCCAGAAACCATCTCTCGCCTGGTGGGAAATGAAGCAGGGTATACCGCTACCCTTGTGGCAGCATTAATAGGGGCAGTCACCATGATTCCCTCCCTCATTGCCTTTCCCCTGGCGGGTTCATTGATTCGTTCAGGGGCCACAGTGATGACAGCCTCAGCGTTTATCACCACCTTGGTGATGGTGGGCATGGTTACAGCGCCCATGGAAGCCAAAATCCTTGGCCGCCGGTTCACCCTGTTGCGCAATGGGTTTGGGTTTATTTCCGCCCTAATGATTGCCGCCATCATGGGGGTGATCCTATGAAGGGTATACTGAAGAAATGGAAAGTGCCATTGGCAATGGCGATCATTTACCTGGTGGTGCTGGTCTTTAAAAGAGAGACTGGCGAAGCCTCTCTGGCGGTGGCGGGGGATTATGCCAAAGAAATGATCCTGATTATGCCTGCAGTGTTGTTACTCATGGGCCTCATTGAAGTGTGGATACCCAAAGAAAGCATACAGCAGTGGCTGGGAAAAGGCTCCGGGATCAAAGGCATGGCTTTGTCCTTTGCCCTTGGAACGTTGCCCACAGGTCCCCTGTACGCCGCTTTCCCCATGACGGCTTCATTGCTGAAAAAAGGGGCACGCATTTCAAACGCCGTGATTTTTATGGGTTCCTGGGCCGCCCTGAAAATACCACAACTGCTGGTGGAAATCGAATTTATGGGCCTTGGCTTTGCGGCTTTGCGGTTCATCTTAACTTTGGTTGCCATCGTAACGAGCGGGTATGTGATTGAATACATGATGAGAGACCCTGCCTCCCACCAGTGGTTAAATGTGCCGGCTGATGAACAACAATTGCAAAAACAGAGAGGATGAGTTGAATGATTGAAAAAGTATACAAAGTGACAGTAACCAACGACAAAACCATCGAACGGATTGTGGACGATGAGCACGTGAACCTGAACCACATGGTGCTGATCAAAGACACAGGATTGCCTGTGCATGTGTCCAATTCCAATGTCTATATGGTCCTCGTCAGGGGCACCATGACCATCGCCCTGGATGATGAACAGGCTAACCTGCACCAGGCAGGTGAGATTTTGGCGATCCCCTTCAACACAAAAATGGAAGTGACCAACAAGCATGAGGATGTGTTGGAATTCTATGTGTTGAAGTCACCCAACCCCAAGGATATGCCGCCGGTAAAACAGATCTAAGAACGGGCATAAATTGTTTAACTTAAAAACCGAGAAGTCTCCCACCTCTTAGCCTTCCTTGCTCACGCAGTGAGAGCGTAGGAGGGAGATGAATCGGTTGTTTTTGCCTTGTGAAAGTGATATACTAAATTCAGTAGTATAAAACTAAAGGTGGTAAGAACAATGCAGCTAGACAATAATAATCATTCGGTGTTCTTGATGTGTTATCATCTGGTGTTGGTCATCAAATATAGGCGAAAAATATTTGATGATGCCATATCAGAACGCGGGAAAGAAATATTCGAATATATCGCACCAAATTACAATATAACGCTAATGAAATGGAATCATGACGAAGATCATGTTCATATACTGTTCAAAGCACATCCAAACAGCGAATTATCCAAGTTCATAAATGCCTATAAAAGTGCCAGCTCAAGGTTGCTAAAAAAAGAATACCCAGAGGTACGCACCAAACTTTGGAAAGAATATTTTTGGTCAAGAAGCTACTGTTTATTGACAACAGGCGGTGCGCCGATTGAAGTCATTAAAAAATACATTGAAAGCCAAGGTGAAAAGCATTGAATAAAGCATTCAAATTCAGAATATACCCAAAAACTGAACAGCAAATAGTTATCGCCAAGACTTTCGGTTGTGCACGTTTTGTCTATAACAGAATGCTTGCTGATCGGATCCAGCACTATAAAGAAACAGGTAAAAGTCTCAACAATACGCCCGCTCAGTATAAAAAAGAGTTTGAATGGCTCAAAGAAGTAGATAGTTTGGCCCTTGCCAATGCGCAGCTCAACTTGAATAAAGCCTATAAGAACTTCTTTCGTGACAAAGCCATCGGATTTCCAAAATTCAAATCGAAGAAAAGCAATCATCGAAGTTACACAACAAACTGTGTCAATGGGAACATAAAAGTAGAGCGAGGGTATATCAAATTACCGAAGCTGGGGGTAGTGAAAATCAAACAGCACAGAGATGTACCTGATGAGTACAGGCTCAAATCTGTAACGATAAGCAGAACACCAACTGGGAAGTATTATGCAAGTATCCTGTATGAATACGAGAAACATATAGAGCCGGTTGAACCGGAAATTATCGTAGGGCTTGACTATTCCATGAAAGAATTATTTGTCTCATCTGATGGAACATCAGCCGAGTACCCAAAGTATTACAGACAATCCCTCGCAAAACTGAAAAGAGAACAAAAGAAATTATCCAACTGTGAAAAAGGCAGTCATAACCGAACCAAACAGCGAATAAAAGTGGCAAAACTTCATGAAAAGGTGGCGAACCAACGAAAAGACTTCTTGCACAAATCATCGAGGCAGATAACCAATGCCGTAGATGTCGTGTGTATTGAAGACTTGAACATGAAGGGAATGTCTCAAGCCCTAAACTTTGGTAAAAGTGTTTCAGATAATGGCTTTGGCTTATTTGTATCGATGCTCGATTACAAATTGAGAGAACAAGGCAAACAAGTAGTCAAAATAGATAAGTGGTTTCCAAGCTCTAAAAAATGCAGTGGTTGTGGTGAAGTAAAAGATGCCTTACTGCTTTCTGAACGTCAATACCACTGCGAAGCCTGTGGGATAACTCTCAACAGGGATTATAACGCAAGTCTAAACATAAGAAGTGAAGGAATACGCATGTTATTAGCGTAGACCAATAGAACCGTGGGGCACACGGGGATAGCTCGCTTATGCTGTAGCCGTTAGGCTACTCGAACGAGAAGCCCCCACTTCTTCAAGTGGTGGGAGTATGTCACTCTATCAGGGTAAGCTCGACTGCCTTCCTATTGAAGGCGGTTTTTTTTATTGTTCTGCGGAATTCAATAAAAGTTACTATAAAGTTACATAGGTCACGAATATATTCGGCCGTACCGTCTATACTGTAGGAAAAGGTGTAACCTATGAAACGAATATAGCGAAAAGGATGTGGAAAGATGCGCTTAATAAGAACAATTAAATGGATTGCCATAGCGGCGGTTGTGGCATTGGTGGTGACAACCCTTGTGAGAGGCGGTTTGCCCTGGACAGGGCAGAAAGTAACAGAAAACCTGAACCTGGGAATTCCCACCCGGGTGGAGCAGGTACAACGAAAAAGTTTGTCTTCCACAGTAGGTTACCGGGGTACGGTGGAGGCCAAGGGTTCAGTGACCCTGGTTCCCAAGGTGAACGCCACCATCCGTGAAATTCTTGTGGAAGAAGGGGATAGTGTCCAGGCAGGGGATGTACTTGTTACGTTGGATGACAGGGTTCTTCAGGCCAATGACGAAGGCATGGTACAGAAAAAGGCAGGGATTAAAACCACGGTTGGTTTTCTGAACCAGTCCATTTCCACCTTTGAAAACACCAATCCCCAGGCACAAAAACTTGAAAGTGTCAGGGGTCAGTATGCTTTTCTGGAAGAAGAAGTGGAGAAAATGGGAACACTATTAGAGCATGGGGCCATCTCCCAGGATGCCTACAACAAGGTCCAGCTGGAGAAGGAAACAGCAGGGCACCAGGTGAAGGAGCTGGAAGCCATGGTGACCAGTACCCTGGATCAGTTGACCCATGAGCGCAACATGGCCAGCATCCAGTTGAAAGAATTGGAAGCCATGACCCGGGAGATGAATATTCAGCTGCAAGAGACCCAGGTGGTGGCACCTTTTAGCGGCACAGTGCGCCAAATTTTTTACCAGTCCCATGATCTTTACCGTACCGGAACTCCCCTGGTCATCATTGATGACACCAGTGATTATGTGGTGAAGGTGAGTGTGGGAGAGAGAGATGCAGCACGGATTGGGCTGGAAGACCCTGTGATGGTAACTCTCCCTGGGAATGACAATCCATTGACGGGAAAGGTGACAAAGACGCCTGCTTTTCTGCACCCTGTAGCCCGTACCGGTGAAGTGGAAGTGACCCTGGAAAAAGCCGGTGATACCAATCTGGTGGTGGGAGCCAGTGCCACAGTGGATTTTATTCAACAGCGTGTTGAAGATGGTCTGGTGATTCCGGCAGCTGCCGTGAAAGACCTGGGCAACCGGCAACTGGTGTATGTGGTAAAGGAAGAGATGGTTGAGGAACGAGAAATAATCACTGGTCTGTCAGCTCATAATGAAACCCTGGTGCTGGAGGGCTTGGAAGAATTGGAAAACATCGCTGTCCAGAACCTGAACCAGCTTTATGATGGGGCGAAAGTTTTTGTTTTTGAAGGAGCTGGTAACCAATGAGCCTTGGCGGATTTTCCATTAAAAAGAAATACATTTTGTTAGCCGTCACCATTGCCATTGTGCTGGCAGGCCTTTATGCTATGTTCACCATTAACACCCAACTGGCACCGGACACCAACCCGCCCATGGCCACTGTCATTGCACGGTATCCGGGGGCAACAGCCCAGGACGTGGTGCTGGATGTGGTGGAGCCCATGGAGAAGGAATTTATGATGTTAGACGGGGTACAGCAGATTAAATCCACCTCACAGGATAATTCAGCCGTCATTCAGGTGGAATTTTCCTATGCCACCAACATTGATGAAGCAGCCGTTGACCTTCAAAACACCATCAGCGGTATTCGTGACCAGTTACCTGACCAGATGCAGGAACCCAGGATCATGAAATTCAGTGCCTCCGACAAACCCATCCTCACCGTCAGTTTGTCCAGTGATTCCCTGAGCATGCAGGACATCCGTCAGCTGGCGGAAGACCGTATTGCCTATGAATTACAGTTGGTGGACGGCGTGGCAGCGGTAGAGGTTTTTGGAGGTTATCGTAATGAGGTCCAGGTACAGGTGGACCGGGAGGCCATGACAGCCTATTCCCTGACCTTGCAGCAAATCGCTGAAGCCATCGGTCAGAGTAACGTGAAAGCGCCCGGTGGCAAGGTAGAAATCAATGAAAAAGAAGTCATGATCCGTGTGCAGGAAGGTTATGAATCCCTGGATGATTTGCGCCAGCTTACGCTGAATTTACCGGAAGGTCAGCGGGTGTACCTGTCGGACATTGCTGAGATTTCCCTTTCAGTGGAAGCCCTTGAAAGCAGTTACCGGTTCAACGGGGAAGAATCCATTGCCCTGATGATCACGAAACAGGGTTCGGCCAACACCATCCAGGTGGTGGAAACATTGCACCAACGTGTGGCAGCATTGGAAGCAGCCTATCCGGTGCTGGACTTTTCCATTGCCCAGGATGACTCTGTTTTTACTCAGCAAATGGTGAACAACATGACCTCCAGTGTGCTTTTGGCCATATTGATGACAGTGGTGGTGATCATCCTCTTCATCGGCAACATTGGTCAGTCATTGGCCGTCTCCATTTCCATGCCATTGGTGTTCCTCAGTACCCTGATGCTAATGAAATTCACCGGTATGGAACTTGACATGGTCACCTTATCGGCCCTGATCCTCAGCATTGGTTTTGTGGTGGACGGTGCCGTGGTGGTGGTGGAAAACATTATGAGTCATCGCATTGATCAGGGGAAGAACATGATCAGTGCAGCCATTGATGGCACCAATGAAATCGCCCTGCCCACCATTGCCGGTGCAAGCACCACCCTCGTTGTGCTCATTCCCCTGCTCTTCATCCAGGGTTTTGTGGGTGAAATGTTTCGTCCCCTGTCAAAGACACTGATCTATGCCATCGCTTCCTCGGTGGTCATCGCCCTGACCATCATACCCTTACTGACGGTGATGCTGGATAAGTTGAAGGCAGACAGACTTGAGAAAAAGGTGCAATTGGTGGCAGTACCCTTTAACCGGCAAATGGACCGGCTGAAAAACTGGTACACAAGGGTGCTTCGAAAGGTGTTGCGTAACAAAGGCAAAACGTACTTGGCTGGTGTGCTGTTGCTGGCCGTCAGCATGGGTTTTCTTCTCAGCAACGGGGTTGAAATGCTGCCCCTTTTTGACAGCGGCGTCACCTACGTGACATTTGAAATGGAACCGGGTACTTCCATTGGAGAGACCAACGAAACGGTGCAGTACATTGAATCACTGCTGAAGCAGGAAGAAAACGTGCTCCATTATGATGCCCAGGTGGGTTATGAACAGGGCAGCAGCCGTATGAGTGATTTTGGCATTATGGGTACCAACCAGGGAATGATCACCATCACCCTGAACACACGGAAAGAACGCAGCGAAACCATCTGGGAATTTCAGGAACGGCTCCGCTTTGAAATCAGTAAAATTTCAGGCATACAGCGTTTTGTGGTCAAAGAGCATGGAGGGACAGCTGTAGGCACTTCATCAGCTCCCATTGATCTGCGGGTCAGCGGACCTGATCAGGAAATTGCTTTTATGCTTGCCAGCCAGCTGGAGGACAAAATCCGTCAGGTGGAGGGCACCACTAATCTATACCTGAGCCTGCACATGAACAACCAACAGATGAACATCACCACAGACCACCAGCGTCTTCAGGAACTGGGCCTGACCAATGCAGTCTTGTCAGCACAAATTTACCAGGCCATGGAAGGTGTGGTTACCACCACCATGAATGTGGGAGAAGTAACGGGACTGGATGTTTCCGTAGGGGTTCACCAGCAGGAAACACCAAATCTGGAGGACCTGCTGGCCACACAGATTTCCACAGCCACAGGATTACAGGTACCCCTGCGTGAAGTGGCAGACATTGAACTGACGGACAGGGCCAACCTGATTACCCGGGAAAACCTGGAATACACGGTTAACGTTCTGGGATATACCCACAGCCGGGCTTTTAGCCATATTGTCCGGGACATCAACGGCATCATCGGGTCACATCCCATGCCGGAAGGGTATCGGGCAGGCATGACGGGAGAACAGGAAGCCCTGACGGAAGCCATGGGCGATATGCTGTTTCTCATGGCCCTGGCCATCGTTTTCGTGTACCTGTTGCTGGTACCCCAGTTTAAATCCTTCCTGCACCCCATTACCATCATGGCGGTGATTCCCCTGGTGATGATTGGTGTGGCGCCTGCTCTCGGACTGACCAATAAATACATGTCCATGCCGGTGCTGTTGGGGCTCATTCTGTTGGCAGGTACTGTGGTGAACAATGCCATTTTGCTGCTGGATGACACCCTGGCCCGGCGAAAGAAGGGCGTCATGGCCGAGGAAGCAGTGGAACAAGCGGTGCAGTCCCGCTTCCGCCCCATCATGATGACGGCCCTGTCTGACATTGCCGGCATGCTTCCACTGGCTTTCCAGCTGGCCCTGGGCTCTGAGCGTTTCTCCCCCCTGGCCATTGCCGTCATTGGCGGTATGACAGCCGCCACTTTCCTCACAATGATCATGGTTCCATTGGTGTATGTGTCCTTTGAAAAGCTCAGGGAGAGAAGCTGGCTCCCCTGGCGCAGAGAGTTTTTGTAATAGCTGCCTGGGGAAGGTATAATGTAGAATGTAGCTTGTGTGTTCATAACTGATAATGATAAAATTTGTTAAAGGTTGGGTTTTAACCAGGGGAGGTGCGAGGTTGAATAATGAAATTCAGTTGATGGACCAGATTCCGCTCTTTCAGGCTTTGACGGTGGAAGAGAGAAAAAAGCATCTCCAGGAAGGTCGGTTCCATGTGACGACACATGACCCGGGGATGATCATCCACCTGGAAGGAGACAACTGCACCAGCATGGAAGTGTTGTTGGAAGGCACCCTGGTGGTGGAGCGCATCGACGTGTCAGGAGATGTGTTAACAGTGGCCGAATTTAAACAGGGGGATGTGCTGGGCGGGAACCTTATTTTTGCCACCCAGCCCCAGTACCCCATGACCATCACCGCCCGAAGCCCGGTAAAACTGCTGGAAGTGAACAAGAAGGTGGTGCTGGAACTGTGCCGGCAAAACACTGTATTTTTGGAAGCCTTTTTGTCATTGATCAGCAACTACACCTTTTTGTTGGGAGAAAAAATAAAGCATGATGTGCGCAGGCCGTTGCGGGATAAAATCATCAGTTATTTGGAGGTCGAGAGAAAGCGCCAGCAGTCCAACTGTGTTAAGCTTCCCATGAGTAAAAAGGCGCTGGCAGAACGCCTTGGGGTTCAGCGCACCTCTCTCTCCAGAGAGCTTCAGAAGATGAAACAGGAGGGGCTGGTGAACTATGACGCCCACAGTGTCACATTGAAGTGGTAAACAGCAAAGTGGTGACTAACAGAACCCCCCTCTCCCATTGAAAGGAGAGGGGGGTTCGTTATTGCTCACATATGATTCGATTGTCTTTTATTGCATGAAGGCCTGCAGGTCTTCGTCAACGGAGCCGATGGGGGCCAGGTCGAAGTTGTCCACGATGACCTGGGCCACATTAGGCGTCAAAAATCCTGGCAAGGTGGGTCCCAGGTGAATGTTCTTGATCCCCAGGGACAGTAAAGCCAGCAATACCAATACGGCTTTTTGCTCGTACCAGGCAATGTTGTAAGAAATGGGCAGGTCATTGACATCGTCCAGACCAAAGGCGTCTTTCAGTGCCAGAGCAATTTGCACCAGAGAGTATGAATCGTTGCACTGTCCGGCATCCAGTACCCGTGGGATACCACCGATGTCTCCCAGGTCCAGTTTGTTGTAACGGTACTTAGCACAACCTGCAGTCAAAATGACAGTGTCCTCGGGTAGGGCTGCAGCAAAGTCGGTGTAGTAGGCACGCTCATTCTGGCGGGCGTCGCAACCACCCATGACAAAGAACCGTTTGATGGCACCGCTCTTGACAGCGTCAATGACTTTGTCCGCCAGTTGAATCACTTGGTTATGAGCAAACCCACCGTAAATTTCACCGGTTTCCAGTTCTTCCGGTGGATCACATTTTTTTGCGTGTTCGATGATGGCTGAGAAGTCCTTGGCTTGGCCATCCACACGGTCAGGAATAAAGGTAACACCCGGGAAGCCCACCGCATTGGTGTTGTATACACGGTCTTTGTAGCTGTCCCGTGGAGGCACAAGACAGTTTGAGGTCAGAAGAACAGGCCCGTTGAACTTTTCAAATTCCACATTCTGGTGCCACCAGGAACCCCCGTAATTGCCCACAAAATGGTCATACTTCTTAAAGGCCGGGTAGGAGTTGGCTGGCAGCATTTCACTATGGGTGTACACATCCACGCCGGTACCCTTGGTTTGTTCCAGTAATTCTTCCATGTCTTTCAAGTCATGGCCGCTGATGAGAATGCCCGGATTATTGCGAACTCCCAGGTTCACCTTGGTCATTTCCGGGTGGCCGTAGGTGCCGGTGTTGGCATCGTCCAGCAGTTTCATGGCCTGCACACCCATGGAGCCTGTGGCCAGGGTTAATGCCACCAAGTCATCGACAGTAAGGCTTTCGTCTGTCAGCTTCGCCAGGGTTTCTTGCATGAAATCATCCACCTGGTTATTCTCATATTTCAGGTTATTGGCATGATGGGTATAAGCTGCCATACCCTTTAAGCCATAAGTGATCATTTCCTTCAGGGAGCGAATGTCCTCGTTCTCGATGGAAAGAACACCAACGGAATCTCCCTTGGCTTCCATTTCCTCGTCACTTTCAGCAAACCAGGTGCCTTCATCCCTTTCAGGTACTTTCACATCCGGAGCCACTTCTGCCAGTTTCTTCTTTAATTCTTCCCGCATGGTCAAGCCTTTGCGAATCTTATCCATAAACACTCTTTTGTCAAAGTTGGCATTGGTGATGGTGGCGAAGAGACCGTAAAGTACAAAATGGTCTACTTTTTCAGACCGATGTCCAAGTTTATTCAGTTCACTGCTGTAAAGAGAGATTCCTTTAATGGTGTGGATCATCAGGTCCTGGATGTTGGCGACATCATCCTTTTTACCACAGACCCCCACCCGGGTACATCCTGTGTTGTTGACGGTTTCCTGACACTGGTAACAAAACATGCTCATGAACTCATCCTCCTTCTATAGTGGTCATCTAATAACGATCAAATAAAATGATTGAGCGAATGGCACCTCCCCCTGGAGTTTTTAGCACTATTCATTTACTTAAATACCAAAATAAAACAACTTCAAACAAACATTTTGAAACGAACATACAAATTATATACCCTTTGTAAGAAAAAATGTAACAAGGAAGCAGCTGCTCAAAACGAAAGAAGCCCTGTGCTTTAGTATAGGCACAGGGCTTGTTGGTAAATGTACATGAAAAGATAAACAAAATAGACCCATAGGCTCATTCTTTACCGGTGTATTTGATCATCAAATTCTGATTATGATATTAAAGCTTTTGCTGCTGGTGAAGTCGGTCCAGAAAATAGGGCATTTGGATACGCCACCAGGCCCAGTCATGGTTTACATTTTCTCCCCAGTAATCGATCCATGCAGGCACTTGTTTTTCCGTCAGCACCCACTCAAGATGGCGGGTATCCCGAATGGCGTCCTCTTCCCAGGCGCCCAGACCGGTACAAACAATGATATTGCTTTGGCGGTACTGCTCCAAGTACCAGGGGTCATTCATATTGGACAGGTAATCGATGGGAGAGTTAATATAAATGTCAAATTCATTTAGGGCATCTCCCAGGAAAAAACGCACATCATATAAACCGCTGAGGGCCACCAGTGTATCAAAAACATCAGGGTGTCGGAAAAAGAAATTAGCGGAATGATAACCACCCATACTGCAACCTGTGGCCATGAGTTTGCCTGAATAGCCAGCGTGTTTGTGGATAAAAGGCACCAGTTCCTGGACGATGTAATCATCATAATCATTATGACGCCTTCCAATTTCCTGGGGCGAGGCGTTGTGATTCAGCCATGTTTCATGGTCAATGCTGTCAACGGTGTAAAGGCGGATCAGTCCCTGTTCCAGAAAGGGAAGGCAGGCATCAACCATTTGAAAATCTTCATATTCATAAAAACGGCCTCCAGAAGAAGGAAACACCACCACCGGTTTGCCTTGGCTGCCGTAAGATTTAAACTCCATGTCTTTTCCCAAACAATGACTGTAGAAATGATGATACTCAATGTTCATGGTCAACGCCTCCTTTGCATTTTGTGAATTTTGCTTATTGTAACATAGTTTCTCTTTAAAGGAAACCGACTGGGAAAGGAATGGGAAAGGAACCGGGTGATGGGTATGATTATAGAGGACAGAAACGGTTGTTTGTGGTAGGCTATAAGGGAATGAAAATGTTACTGACTGTCACCTGGTGGGTGGAAAGGATGAGTTCAATGCATCAGCAGGATCTTACACAAATACAGCGACAAATGTATCTGTTGTCACTTTTGTCTGACAACCCGCGGGCCTACAGTATCAGTGAAATGCAGGACAGGCTTCAACGCATGATGAATGTGGAAATCAGCCGAAGAACCGTTGAAAGGGACATTGATACCCTGAGCACAGAATTTTCCATCTGCGAGGACGAGCGGGATGGAACCAGTGTCTTCTACGCAGATAAGTATCACTTAAAAAACATACAGTACAGCATTCCTGAACTGCTGTCACTGTATTTTACCCGAGAGCTGCTGGAAGATTACCGTGGCATGAACCTGGCAAACCATGCCCTGGACCTGGTAAACCGCCTCATTGGAAATGCCCCTGTTGTGAACCGCCGCTTTCTGGAAAGTCTGGGGGATCGGTTAAAAGTGAGTCAGCTGACCCTGGCACCGGAAAAAGACATTGATACTGATGTCTATGACACGTTGCAACAGGCCTTGGGGGCACAGCAACGTCTGCACATAGAATATTACGCCTTTACGAATGATGAAATCACCACCAGGGATTTTGATCCCTATGTGTTGGAAGTACAGGATGGACGCTGGCATTTGGTGGGTTATTGCCATCTGAGACAAGCCGTTCGTGACCTGCGGGTTTCCAGGATTAGAAAAGTGGAACTGCTGAAGGAACATTACAGCATCCCGGACAACTTTTACGCAAACCATCAAAAAAGCCGGTTTCAGCATTTGGCGGGTGATCAGCGCATCCAGTTAAAACTTCGTTTTACGGGAAAAGCTGCTCGTTTAGTAGAAGAGTATCACGCTCACAACGCCACAATAGAAAGGATGGACGCAGATTCGCTGATTTATCATCGAACGGTGTCCATGAACCCGGAAGTGGTCATGTGGGTGCTTGGCTTTGGTTCCCAGGTGGAGGTGTTGTCACCGGATCATCTGCGAGAGCAGGTAAAAGAAGAAATTGAACAAGCCTACAAAATCTACGAGGAGTGAGTCAGATGCCCCTGAGAATAATGCATACATCCGATGTCCATGTTGGCATGACATTTCGCCACTATCCAGATGAGATCAGAGAGAAATTGATGGAAGCCCGCTTCACAGTCCTTGAAAAAATTGTCAACCAGGCTGAAACACATCAATGCCATTTATTGGTGGTGGCAGGCGATCTGTTTGAAAAACAGTCCATTAGCAAGAAGGAATTGATGCGGGTTAAACATATATTATCCAACTTCAGCAGTGGAACGGTTTGTGTGTTGCCGGGGAACCACGATTACATCAATGATTCCACAACCCTGTGGCAGGTTTTTATGCAGGATTTACCGGACAACATCATGGTGCTGGAAAAAGAAGAGAAAGTGACCATCACAGAAGGGGAGTATAAAGTGAGCCTCTATCCGGCTCCCTGCCATAAAAAGCACAGCGATACCCACAACCTGGCCTGGTTACAAGAAATGTCCATCGAGGATGGTGAGCGGGAAGGGAACCACTTTCACATTGGCATTGCACATGGTGCCCTGACGGGAATTTCTCCGGATTTGGCCGGACAATACTATAACATGACCCTGGAAAGTCTTAGCAGCCTTCCACAGGACCTGTGGCTTTTGGGACACACTCACCTGCCCTACCCATTTGAAAACAATTGCCAAAATGCCAGGATCTATAATGCAGGTGCTCCAGAACCCGATGGGATGGACTGCCAGCATCATGGCGGTGCCTGGTTCATTGAAATTGACGAGTCCAGCCATATTTATGCGAAAAGGATTAAGACCGGCACCTTCATGTTTCGGGATCTTGTGGAGGAAGTGAAACAGGAGGCGGACTTCCAGAAAATAGTGGACACCCATATAAGCCAGGTGGGAAAAGAAGTTGCTATGCGGACATTGTTGCGGCTGAAACTCCATGGTTATCTTGAAGAAGAAGTCTACGAAGCCCGTCATGATTTTTACTTAAAAATGGAAAACAACCTGGCTTATTTTCATCAGGATGACAGTGAACTGAAAGTGCGTTTCACGGCAGAAAAAATCGCAGAGGTTTTTACAGAAGGTTCTTTACCTGCTGTGCTGCTTCAGGAGTTGGTGAACCAATATGATGAAGAAACAGCTCATGTGGCTTATGAATTGATCCAGGAGGTGAAGGGAAATGATGATTAAATCCTTAAAATTGGCTCCCTTTGCAGGATTAAATGAATTGGAAGTTAACTTTTCCCACGGTTTGAATGTGCTTTATGGACCTAATGAAGCCGGTAAAAGCACTGTGGTGGAAGGATTGTATGCCGCTTTATTCCAACAGATAAAACTGAAACGCAGTGTCAGGGCAGACCAGGAATTTCACCAGCGAGCAAGGCGATACCCTGATGGTGACCACGCTCACCTGCAGTTGGCCTTTAAAGAGGGAGAAGAAACGTATCAACTGACAAAACACTGGCAACAGGGAAATTCTTACATTCAATTGACTGATGGGCAGGTAAAAATGGCTGAAGAAGAAGCCATACGTCAGAAAATGGACAGGTTTCTCTGCTATGGACCTCAAACCTATGCCAATGTACTTTTTGCCAAGCAGTCAACTTTCCAAAAAACATTGGAAGAACTAGAGCAGGACACTGACACAAGTGCCACTGTAGACCAGATTTTAAAAAAAGCTGTGATGCAGCTGGATGGTGTGTCTGTGGAAGCCCTGTACAGAAAACTGGATCATAACATTGAACAACTGGGTAAACGATGGGACCTGGCAGATCAAAGACCTGAGAACAACCGAACCATACAAAATCCATATAAAACCGGTGTCGGAGAGGTGTTAAAAGCCCACTACAATGAAGCATCCCTAAGCATGGATTTGCAGGCAGTTATTAAAGGTGAAAAAGCCATTGAAACATTGAACGACGAAATCCATGCAACCAATTCAACCCTGGAGGATACCACCAGGCAATTAACAGCCTATGAACTGATTGAACCCCAGGTGACTGAACGGGAAACCATTGAACTTAAGCAGGTGCAACTGACAAAAGAATACCAGCGGTTGTTTGAGGTTAACAAAGAATGGCCTGTTCAGGAAGCTGAATTTACCAAACTTAAACAGCAGGTGCCTTCTTTACAAGATAAAGTGAGCCAGTTAAAGGCAGAGATGGAACAATTACACCAGTGGCAGTTGCTGGAACAGAACAGAGAGTTGCTGTTGAAGGCTGATGAGTTGCGGAATCAAATTGAGATTGCATCGAAAAATGTTGAAAAATATGCCTATGTGACAGAAGATAGTATGCAGGAACTGGAAAAACAGGAACAAAGCCTTCGTCATGCCCAAGCATCCATGGAGGCAGCCACTCTGGTGGCTGTACTGGATCAGGCATCGACACCTGTAAAAATAACAGCGGGGTTTGATGAACCCGTCACCGTGAAGGCGGGTCAGCGAATCACTGCCAAGGGTTCATTACGGCTTGAAATGGGTGAAGAGGGAAAAAGCCTATCTTTCCAGGTTAATGCGGGAGAATTGGATTTTGAACAGGTGAAAACCGGGTATGAAGAGGCTGTCAACCAAAAAGCCACATTGCTGAAGAAACTTAATGTTGCTACTTTTGAAGAGGCCAGGCTCCTTTTAACAATAAAGAAAGAGAAACAACAGGAGCATCAACAAGTGCTAAAAACCTACCAAGGCGTGGTGGGGGATAAAGACCTGGACACCCTTAGAAAAAAAATAGAGAAAACAAAAGGGTCATCGTATCGTTCCGTGAAGGAAGTGGCTGCAGCGTTAGACCAGACAGAGAAGAAATGGCAGGAGAAACAGCGCCAGCTGTTATTGGTTGAAAATCAGCTGGATCAGTGGCGTAAAGAGTACAAAGACCATGACCAACTGCTGGAAACACTGATGGAAACCAAAGCAGCCATGAAAAAAAATGAAACAGACATGAAAAATCTGGCAACCTTACCCATTGGGTTTAACACCTCAGCTGATTTTCGTTCCCACCTGGCTCAGTTACGTAAAAATAAAAGTGAATTGTCAGAAGAACTTTACCGTAAGAAACAAGCCTTAACGGATCTTCAGCACACGCTTCCCGATGACAGCAGTGAAGAACTGACCAGGGCCCTGGAGGAAGCTAAAAGAGATTTTTTCAGAAAGAAAAGCCAGTTGGACAGGTTGGTGAGTATACGGAAAACCCTGGGAAAAGTGGTGGCCAGGCTGGACAGGCATTCGGCCAAACCATTGGAAGAAGCTTTTTGCCAATACCTTGGGTTGATTACAGAGAACCGGTACCAGTCAGTATCCCTGGATGAATCTTTTCAGATTAAAATCCAACCCAATCCGAAAATCAGTGTGATTCCTTCTTTGTTTTCCGCAGGCACCTATGATTCAGTGGCATTAGCCTTTCGCTTTGCGCTCATTGATCAGTTGTTTTCGAAAAAAGAAGCGATCATTGTCTTGGATGATTGTCTGGTGAACCTTGACCCGGAGCGGAAGGCCAGAACCATTGAAATGATCCGTGGAAAAGCTGAACAACACCAGATCATCTTCACCACTTGTCAACCTGAAACAGCTGAGCAGCTGGGCGGTCACATCATCCGGCTGGGTTGAAGAAGCAAACACGCTGAAAGAGATCACGGAGGACAAAAAAGTGAAAAAAACATTTGTGTTCCAGTCATTTAAAGAAACTGAAATTAAAGGCATTCACTGGTACCGCCAGGATTGCAGTCCGAAAGCACTGGTGATTGTGGCCCATGGGATGATGGATACCATTGAACGCTATCAAGAAATGGCAACCTCTTTTCTGGCCAGGGAGATTTTTGTGTATGGACACGACCAGAGGGGGCACGGTAAAACTGCCGGTAACCTGGACCAACTGGGTGACCTGGGAGAAAACGGTTGGATGAAAGCCAGGGAAGATTTAAAAAGGGTTGTCTGGTTGGGGCAGCAAGAGTACCCCAACGCACCTATTTTTCTCCTGGGGCATAGTATGGGATCTTTTCTCACAAGAGACCTGGTGCACCAACTTATGATGGAGACTGCAGGAAAAACCAGGAAGGGTAAACGCTATGCACCCCGGGAGACGTGGCTTCCCAATGGGGTTATTTTGTCTGGAACCGGATATCCATCACCTATAGTGTTAAAAGCGGGGAAATGGATTGCCGGAATGGAAATGAAGTGGAAAGGGCCACTTCACCGGTCGAAAAATCTCCATCATTTGTCCTTTGGCAGGTACAACAAACGCATCAAGCATCCCCGCACCTTTTTTGACTGGCTGTCCAGGGATGAAGAGATAGTGGACAGGTACATTCAGAATCCTTATTGCGGTCAGGTGCATACCAGCAGGTTTTATTATGACTTTTCTCATCACCTGCAGCGGATTCTATACCAGGAAGATCACATTCAAGCGCCCGCGCTGCCCATGTTGCTAATTTCCGGTGAAGAAGACCCAGTGGGAGATTATGGTGAAGCTGTTGTGAAAACGAAGGAATTCTATCAGGACAAAGGGTTTGATACCACCATGAAGCTATACCCTGGCGGGCGTCACGAAATGCTAAACGAGGTAAACAGAACATCAGTCTATGCGGATATCATTCAGTGGATGAATCAATGCCAGACGGGGCCTGAAAACTAGATTGTGATAGTGGTTGAGGGGAATGGGTATTAATACAAGTGAATCCTGTTAATAAGACCTTGTACCAAAGGATGGGAGAGAGAAGAATGATATTTAAAAACACGCCTATCAAAAAATGGACATGGAGTCTCAGTCTATTGTTGATCACCACGCTGCTGCTGTGGGGCTGTGGAGGTGGTGAAGGAACACCGGAACCAGATGAAAGTGAAGAACCGATGGAAACGGTGGAACCTGCAGCCGAACCGGAACCAGAAGAAACGCCAGCGGCTGAAGAAGGTCAGGAAATGAGCGAAACTGAACTGGCACAACTGTTTGGCAGCGGCCAGGCCATGGATGAAGTCTATTATGAAATGACCATGTCGGGTTTGGAAGTGGATGGTGCCACAACACGCATCTGGATGAAGGGCGGCCACATGAGGTCTGAAAGTGAAATGGAAGGACAATTATTCATCATGATCTATGACGATGAAGCTGTTTACACCCTGGACCCGCAATCAAAAACTGCCATGAGGATAGCAGCGGACATGGGAATGGATGAAACCATGGAACCATACACATCAGATGATTTTACCGGAGATGTGGATGACCAGAACCTGGAGTACTTGGGGCGTGAAAATGTCAACGGTATCCCCTGCCATGTGGTGCAAAGCATAGACACTGAATCGGGCCAGGGGGTTAAGATGTGGCTTCATGAAGACCACGGGTTTCCCATGCGTGTGGAAAGCCTGGCTACGAACCCTGACGAACAATACACCATGGAAGTGACAGAATTTGAAGTAGGAAACGTGGCTGACAGCCAGTTCGACATTCCGTCGGATTATCAAGTCATTGATATGGGAGAAATGTTCGAGAACATGCCTGAAATGCCAGTTGTCCCAGGCAATTAATGAAATAAACAGGAATGCGATATACACTAACAATACATTTGAGGAATGACGAGGAGAGATATGGATGAAGGTACTTGTATTTTATGGATCTGTCAGAACAGAACGACAGGGTATTAAAGCAGCCCGGTTTGTACTTCGTGGATTGAAGGAAAGAGGACACGAGGTAACCTTAATTGATCCAAAGGAATACGATTTTGGGTTGATTGACAAAATGTATCATGAATATCTAATCGATGAAAAACCGCCAAAAATGAAAGAACTCTCAGACATGATCAGGGGGGCTGATGGCTTTGTCATTGTCAGTGGTGAGTACAACAACTCCATACCCCCTGCACTCAGTAATATGATGGATCATTTCTACAAAGAATACTTTCACAAACCCGCAGGTTTGGTCACTTACTCATCAGGACGGTTCAGCGGCGTCAGGGCAGGGGTTCAATTACATGCTTTTCTGGGAACCCTGGGTATGATCATACCACCAAGGTTGATCATGATCCCTGAAGTATCAAAAGCCTTCGATGAGGAAGGAAACCCGTTGCAGGCAGACCATGAAAAACGATTTGACAAGTTTGCCACTGAACTGGATTGGTATATGAAAGTGATGAGGGAAGGAAAAGAGAAACACGGTAAACCCAGCTAGTGTCGAAAACACTAAAACAGGGGTACAGCTCGATGGGCTGATTTCACGAATACGTGGGATCAGCTTTTCTTATGCAAGCTTTCTGTCATGAATTGTCAAAAAATGTCTTGCTTGCAAATCGTGACATTTTACCTGAAATCAACCATAGGTGTCATTCAAACGGTATAATAAAGTTATATTTGGACAGGTAGTAAGGGCGGAGTCTACAGATAGAGAGAAAGGAGCTAGGTCGATGATGAAAGGAAAAAAACAGTTACGTTTTGTTTCAGTGATTTTGGCTGTATGTTTGTTGTTATCAGCTTGTGGTGGTGGTGGAGATGAGGCAGAAAACCCAGGGTCTGTCATTGTGGAGAGTGCACCGGCATCACTGGACGATACCTGGAACTATGAGCCAACCATACCGGAACCTCTGGTAGATGAAACCAGTGGTGAGCCGGTTGTACTGGGAAATTTTGACACACACGGCATCGAGATTACCATTCCAGAAGGTGCTTTCGAAAAGGAGACCAGGGTTACACTGTCTCACCCGGAAAGCGATGTGAACTTCAGTCAACAGGAAATGGACCCGGAGGGGGTGCCGGTGTCGTTTATCATTGAAGGAGAACAGCTTCGTTCAGACCTGCCCATGAGGGTGAAAGTGAAGGTTGATGCTGATAAACTGAATGAGTTGGACGAGACAGAAGGATATAAAGGGGTCCATTACCACGAAGACATGGGCTGGACATACAAAAATGCTGTGGAAGTAAATGAAGAAGTGGGCTATATTGTTTATGAGACTTATCATAACTTTTTACTGGGGACAGCTGAGTTAACCCAGGAAGAACGTATTGAAGAGTTTGCCAAAGACAAAGCCATGGAAGCATGGGGCGTGAAACAAATGGGCGACGAAGTGGAGAATGTCACCCGTGAAATGGTCATTGAAATCATGCGAACCCAGTTTAATGCCAATAATGAGTCGGAAATTGGTAAAATTGCTGATGCAGTGATTGGTGAGATGGACCTTTCGCCGCTGGAATATGGAAAACTTGCCATGAATTTGAAAAATGGTGATTACGCCGCAGTCTCGGAAAGTGTGGCTGGCATGTTGGGAGATACCCTGGCGGAAAGCATGGAATCAGGCACACTGGAAACCCTGTTTGGCAGTGCCGGAACAGCAGCTGCAGCGGCTGGTCATCTGTGGGAAGGTGACTATTCAGGTGCCGGTCGAATGCTGGCCCAGTCCATTGCAGAAAACACAGCGGTGTACAAAGTGGCAAAAGTTTGGATCGATGTGGTGGACACCCGCATTAACAACTGGCGAAATGATGAAGTGGAAAAAGCGTACCAGATCTTCGTCAATGGTGCTTCCAGTCGTATTCCCTGGGGCTACAATGTGGAAGCAGGAAAATTTGATGAGTTATATGACCAGATGAGAGGTGTGGCCCGGCAGATTGAAATAGATGCCATTAACCGTTACGCCAGTATCCGGGGCATTCACCCGGATGAAGTTTCGGAAGAGAAAAGAAATGAGATTAAAAGAGAAGCCAAAGAATCACTTCGTGAGCAGTTTAATGAACGGTCAAAACAGGAAGAGGAACTAAGGCAGTTGGAAGAAGACCAGATGGAGATTATCCGCCAGCTGGATGAATGGGGTTTGCTGAAAAAAGGAAGCAGCTGGTATCCTTACGACACTTCCATCGAACAAATGCTTCACCGCCTTCACGGACAAATCGAACGAATTATGGTAGAAGTGGGACGGTATGACCTGGTAATTCGCAGAGGCGATCTTCATGACCAGACTCGTGGCATGGATCATATAGGCGAATTGAAGGACAGTGAAATACTGGTGGAACATTTGGCTGAACTAATCAGAATCAGGTATGTAAATGGGGAAGAAGCATACAAAGAGAAATTGATTGAAATGGGTTATATGGTGCTGGAACTGGAAGCAGGCACCTATACTGGCACCTTGGTACTGACAGATACCCCTGTGGTTAAAGCCCTGAGACAATCACTGGAAGATCCTGCATCTGTTCCGGATTACGAAGGCCCCAATGATGAACAGTGTGAAGAGATTGATTTAATGGCTGCGGATGTGCAGCAGCAAATCCGTGAAGCCATTGATCAGGCCGAAAGTATGAAAGGCACACCAATCCCTCTCACCATAAAGGTTTCAAAGAGTGAAGAGAGCAATCAATACACAGCAACCTTGCAAGCGGACTTTGAACGGGCATTTCCTGGCAAGGGATGTGAAGATATTAGTGAAGAATCGCAGGTGCAGGTAAAAACAAACCAGGACAAGGTGAGTTTTACCCAAATAGTGGAAGAGGGTGCTGGGAGTTGGGTGTACCAGGGTACTGTTCTGCCGGGAGGGAAACTTCAGGGAACCATGAGATTAACCACTTCAGAAACAGAGTATCGTGATTATGTAGGTGTGGACTATCTCATGAGTGGTGACTGGAATGTGCAGAAGTAATTAAAGGGAAAGAATTAGTTATCAGAATCCTGTTTATACTGTAGCATTTGATGGCTAAAGGAGGAAATCGCATGCGACCGATTCTTTTTAGAATTACTTTTGGAGAAGCGGTCTTGCCGGTTTCCTCCTATTTATTTTTTGGAATCATGGCGGCTGTTTACATGGTTTTAACCTTGACAAGGATGTTAAGAACGAAGGAAATCAGGCTGATAAATATAAATACCAGGCAGGTATCTTTGCTGTCAATCAGCAGCATTGCGGCTTTCTTCGTGGGTGCCAGACTCTTGTATGGCCTATTGTATTATCAACGGATAGTATCAGATCCGGACATTTTGTGGGCATGGAATCTGAAAAATTTCAGCCTCCATGGCGGGTTGTTGCTTGTCTTGCTATTATGGCTTTATGTTGCCCGCAGAAAAAAAGTACCCCTCTTTGCCATAACCGATCCGCTGGTGTTTCATGTCGGGATTTCTGTGGCCATCATGCGGATGGGGTGTTTTTTCAACGGCTGTTGTTACGGTGTTCCCACAGACCTGCCCTGGGGTATGACATTTTCCATGGCAGATGGAAACGCCATCACACGTATCATCGGAGTGAACGCTGCCAGTGCCGGCATATTTGGTGTCAAATTAATTCAACGGCACCCAACCCAGCTATATGAAATGCTGGTTGCCATAACTGCTTCACTGGTCGTTTACACTGTGTTGCGCTTTAAACGGACCAGTACTGGGTCTGGACTTGCCACCGCACTATTTGGTTTGGTTTTCAGCCTTGGTCGTCTTATCGTTTACTATTACAGGGATTTTCCATCAGCAACAACACTGTCCAACTTCATTCGAGGACCAATGGTCTATGGGTTCTCATTGTTTATTTTTGGTTTAATGCTTCATCGATCATTCCTTGAATTCCAGAAAGAAACACCAAAGAGAAAAATATGATAAAATATCAGTCAGGGAGCAAACAGAATGTTTTTGGAGGAATTTCATGAGTGAACAAACCACCGCTGAGTTCCAAAAAAATTCAGGGAAGTTTTACCAACCGTCTTACCTGACTGTTTTCAATGCCATCTTTTTTTATGGGTGGGTGCTTGTGATGCCCTTAAACGGTCCAGTGTTAAGGATTCTTTTTGAAGAGGCATCATTGGTGAAGCCCTTACTAATATCATTTTTATTGCTGGTTCACATTGGAGGTTTGGCAACAGGTGCTTTGTTGGTAAAATCAATCCAGGGTGCCTGGTATGCCATGTTTACCTCAGTGATCATCTCCATGGTGGGCAGTGGCATATTCCTGACCGATTTCACTGATCTTTGGGCAGCGACGGCTGTGGTCATGGCTTTTCTGTCAGGCCTTTACCTGGCTTCCCTGGGGTACTTTTTAAAATTTCATGTGTCGTCTGATAAAAGATTTGTGGCAGTGGCAGATATTCTGATTGGTGCCAATCTATTAATGATTGTGATCAACGTTTTAACCATTAACTGGGATGTGCGATCGGGAGAATTACTGGCATTGGTGTTGCTGCTGTGTGCGCTGTTAAGCCTGCTTCGGTTACAACGGGTTGTTATTAATGGTGCAGGACAGGATACAGAAGTGGAAACCTTTCATCGTGAACAAAAAACCCTCATCCGACCCTTTGTGTGGCTCTGCGTGTTTATTGCACTGATTACCCTAAACGCTGGCATCACCCATCAGGTAATCATGCCTGTTTTCAAACCCTTTATGCTGCTCACCAGTTTTTATTGGGCGGTGCCCTACATTGTTGCACTGCTGGTACTACGCAACCTTCCCAAACAGGTGAACCGGGCCCAGATGTTGTATGTCGCCCTGGCCATGATGGGCTTGGGTTATTTACTCTTTGCCCGGCTCCAGGTTTCGGTCTCCAGCTTTTTATTTATCACTTCTCTGATGTTTTTTGCCATTGGTGTATTTGATTTATTCTGGTGGAGTTTAACGGCAAGTTTTCTTGACTATGCCAATCGCCCTTCCCTCATCCTGGGACTGGGTTTGGCAGCCAACACCCTGGGCACCATTATTGGACGAATAACGGGAGAAGACATGGTCAGAATCCCTGGTTCATCGGCTTCAGACATAACATTCAATGCTTTTGTCGTCATATTTATGAGTTTGGCGATTATGCCTCTCTTAAACAGTGAATTGTCCCGCCTGTTCAGTCAGCACATCTTTCTAATGAACCTGGCCCCATATAGAAAGCAAAAAGACACCGAGAACCAAATGGAAATAGAGGTTTCGGTTAATCCCTTGATTGCATTACAAGAATCATATCAATTGACTGACCGGGAGATGGAAGTAGTGGAATTGTTAAACCAGGGATATACCTACAAAGCGATATCCGATGCACTTGTCATTTCCGAGAACACAACAAAGTATCATGCAAAAAACATCTACCAAAAAATGCATGTGAATAATAAAATGGAACTCATCAAGCTCATAAGCCCTCTGATGCAGGAAAATTAGGCTGTGTAAGACCACCTACCCGAAAGGGGTGGGAATAAAGACCACCCATTTCGGGTGTGGTGATGATCTTCTGAGGATGATATTCTTAGGTCAATAGAGATAATAAAAAAGGAAAAAAGAATAAGGACGCCTGCTTATTCGATGAAGAACGCCTATGGACGGAGATCGCCCTGTTTTGGAATTAATCATTTCCAGAACAGGGCGATTTAGGTTAAATAGAAAAAGTTCTATCCATTGATGAGATAATGATTGACAATAGATTGACAGCTCATATAAAATGATCAAGCATACATATTAATCACGATTATTACCTTAAATGAGTGTGCTAATCTTTTGCAAACGTTGATGAGTGGAAGGATGGATCAGATGGAGCTGAAACAGAGAAAAAGTGATGTAAGGAAAGGTACCATAAAAACCAGATTGGTTGTGGTTCCGTTATTGGTAGTAATCATTGTCGTGTCAGCTATTAGCGCTGCCAGTTCATGGTTTAGCAGAGAAAGTCTTTTGAACCAGATGGAGGAAAACGGATATTACACTGCCAGTCAGTTTATCAGTCGGGTTGAAGATAACATTGACTCACTGGAAACCATGAACCTATTATTGGAAGAAAAAATATTGACCGCAGCACGGATGGCTGTGCGTAACGAAGAGGAAATGAGTGATGAACTACTGCTGAGTTTGGCAGAGGACTTTGGTATATCAGATCTTTTCTGGTACAACGATCAGGGTGAAACGATTTATTCTACGGTACCTGCCTATATTGGGTGGCAGCCTGAGGCTGGCCATCCGGTACATAATTTTATGGTCAGCGGACAACAGAGTCTCATGGAAGACATACGCATGGACACTGAATCAGGGAACTTTTTTAAATATGGATACCTGCGAAGCAATTCAGGTGATTTTATACAAGTTGGAATATCTGCGGAAGAAGTACAGACATTAACAGAAAGGTTTAGCTACCAATCCTTGGTACAGGAAATGGCCTCCTCGGATGAAGTCATTTACGCTTTGGTAATGGACCAGGAATTGGAAACCATTGCCCACAACGATATCAATGAACTGGGCATCGTTTTTGATGATGAAGGCAGCATATCAGCGGCTCAAAATGGTGTTCCCTATTCGCAAATGTGGGATTTCAATGGAGAAACAGTTTACGATGTGATCTATCCAGCTGTGATAAATGATGAGTTGCAAGGTGCGGTGGCCATCGGTTTTTCCATGGCGCAGGTGAACGCAGCCATTAATCGAAATGTAATGATGGCCATTGGTGGAGGACTGGCGGGACTACTATTGTTGGGAATTATTCTATTTTCGACATCAAGCAGTGTTATAAAAACACTTCGCATATTGGGTGGTCAGGCAGGTGCCATGGCCGGGGGAGATTTCCGGCAAGATCTGCCAGCAGAATTAAGCCATCGGAGAGATGAAATTGGAGACATAGCTGAAGCGATCCGGTATATGCAGGATTCTATGAAAAAAATGATTCGTAACGTCATTGAAGCTTCTGAACAGGTGGCGGCTTCCTCTGAAGAACTGACAGCCACCAGCCAGCAGTCTGCCACGGCTTCTGATGAAGTGGCACGAACCATTGAAGAAATTGCCAAGGGTGCCGGTGATCAGGCAAAAGACACTGAAAAGGGTGCAATGGCAGCCGGAGAGCTGGGCGAAGTGGTGGAAAAAGATAAGACAGCATTGATGGCACTGAACCAGGCGACAGATTTGGTCAGCCAACTAAAGGATGAAGGCATTAATACATTGGAACAGTTAATCGGTAAAACCAAAAAAAGCAGCCAAGGATCGGCACAGGTGCATGAGGTTATTATAAATACCAGTAATAGTGCGGAGCGTATCAATAAAGCCAGCGGTATGATTAAAAACATTGCAGAACAGACCAATTTACTGGCATTAAACGCTGCCATCGAGGCAGCCCGTGCTGGAGAGGCAGGCCGTGGATTTGCAGTAGTGGCTGAGGAAATCAGAAAATTGGCTGAGGAATCAAACCGGTTCACAGGTGAAATCAGCACTATCATGGACGAGTTGACAGGACAAACTGGTAACGCTGTAAAAACCATGGAAGAGGTTTCAAAAATCATTGAAGACCAATCAAACAGCGTGGAAGAAACAAATCAAAAATTTGCTGGTATTAATTCAGCCATTGAAACCATGAAAAAATCCATCCAGGAGGTTAACACATCTGGACACGAAATAGAAAAGAAAAAAGATGAAATCACACAAATCCTCCAAAATTTATCGGCCATTTCTGAAGAGAATGCTGCCGGATCAGAAGAAGCTTCGGCATCTGTGGAAGAACAGACGGCTGCAATGGCAGAAATCGCAAATTCCAGTGAAGAATTGTCACAAATTGCAGAAGAATTAAATCGTCTGGTACAGCAATTTAAGATTTAAATAAAACCCCTATTCTCTCTTTGTTTGCATCACATAAGAGTGGAAAAGGGGTTTTCATTTTTTCATGGCGTATATCTCCAAGATCAGGGTATCAATCGAATATCACCACGATAGGTGGGATAACCTTAGAAATGAACCTATTGGAAGGCATAAAGGAGATGAGAAGCATGGATACTAAGAATGGAAAAAGTCAACGTTTGAAAACACTGGCTGTTTTGATGGTGTTGTCATTGTTACTTATTAGCTGCACCCCTCAGAATGGAGGGACAGGACCGGCAGACAATGAAACAACACAGTTGGAAGAGACCATGGCTGAACAGGAACAGACAATCCAGGATTTGACCCAGGAAAATGAAGAGATGGCCTCTCAGGTGGCAACCTTGGAAGGACAGGTGGGCCAACTGGAAATGGAACTGAGCAGTATCTCATCATCACTGTTGATGACGGCCATGACTTTGGTTGAACTCATTGGTGATGAAGACTTTGTAGCTGTGGCCCAGTACGTGGACCCAGTAGATGGGGTCAGGTTTTCTCCCTATGGTTACGTTAATGTGACCACCGACAGGGTCTATTCAGCCCTTGACCTGGAAACGGCCATGCAAGACCAGACGGTGTACAACTGGGGAGCTTTTGACGGAACCGGAGACCCCATTGACATGGATTTTGATGATTATTATGATCGGTTTATCTATGACCAGGATTTTGCCAATCCGCACATGATTGGTAACAACACCGTCGTTGGTACAGGAAATACTTTGGTGAACATCTCCCAGGTTTACCCGAATGCCAGTTTTGTAGAATTTCATTTTACTGGTTTTGACCCTAATTTCGATGGAATGGACTGGCGCAGCCTGCGGTTAGTGTTGGAGGAACAAAATGGTGAGTGGGTACTGCTTGGCATCATTCATGATGAGTGGACCATTTAATCGCTTGTAAAGGCAGTGGACTCATCGAAAGATAAAAGCTCCTGGTAGATGTGAAACATAATGTTTCACATCACCAAGGAGCTTTATTGGTGGCAGCTAAAATGAGCTACTGAGTTATGAATCTTTGTTGTTAAGGGAACACTTTCCGGCATTATAAGAAGGACAACCGGAACACTTAACATTATTCTTCTTATCTTTATAAATCTTGTAGGAAGCGCTGCCTAACATAAGAACAATAATTATGACAAGAACCGCGTTATTCATTGGACTACCTCCTAAGCTTTCTCAGGAATTAAATTATTTTGCAGGCGGTCACCTTTTCTCATAAGTGCCGCTATAGTAGCTACGATTAGGGCAACTCCAATGAGTCCCGGCACAAAACCATGACCCAGGGTATTGCTTTCGATGAGAGTACCGAGTTGATAGATGACGAAAGCCACCACATAACCCATGGACAATTGGAAACCTACGGCCCCAAACACCCAGGATTTGGACTCCATTTCTGCATTCATTGCACCGATGGCAGCAAAACAAGGTGGCGTGAACAGATTAAAAGCAAGGTAAGCCAGTGCAGCGGCACTTGTGAGCCCCATTACTCCGGCAACACTGGAAGCGCCTTCAATGAGTGCCAGTTCTTCTGTATCAATGAAGTTTGTGATCCCATAGACAACTGCCAGTGTACCGACAACATTCTCTTTTGCGATAAAGCCCGTAATAGCAGCAGCTGCAAGTTGCCACGCACCAAAGCCCAAGGGAATAAGGATAAAGGCGAAAGGTGAAGCGATGCTGGCTAAGATGCTTGTGCTTTCAGCGCCTTCTGCCACTACCTGGAATGACCAATTAAAGGTCTGCATGATTTGAATCAGGGCATTACATAACAGGATGATGGTCGCAGCCTTAATGATAAAAGCCTTTCCCCGGGACAACATAGAAACTGTCGCTCGTTTAATACTGGGGAATCGATATTCAGGCAACTCCATAATAAAATAGCTCTTGACTTTTTCTTCGCCGGTAATTTTTCTGATGATTAATGCACTCATGATGATCAATAGGATGGCTAAGAAATACATAGAAGTACCAACCCAGGCCGCATCTTCAAAGAAAACCCCTGCAAATAAAGCAATAACAGGTAATTTTGCACCACAGGGCATAAAGGGTGTTAACATGGCAGTGGTTCTTCGCTGTCGTTCATCTTTAATGGTTCTTGTGGCCATAATGCCAGGTATGGCACAACCTGTTCCAATAATCATGGGAATGATGGATCTTCCGGAAAGTCCTACTTTTTTAAAGAAGCGGTCCATGATAACAGCTACTCGAGCCATGTACCCACAGTCTTCCAACAATGCCAACATAAAGAACAGCACCATGATTAATGGCAGGAATCCAACAACGGCACCAACACCGCCAATGATTCCGTCTAACAGCAGCGATGATAATAAGGGAGATACATTTTCACCTAAAGCGCCTTCAGCCAAAACATATAGGCCGTCGATCCAACCTACGAAAAGGTCGGCTAAATAAGCACCTACATAAGTAAGTGAGATTGAAAACACTGCCCACATGATAACAGCAAAGATAGGAAGCCCAAGCCATTTATGAGCCAGTATCCGGTCGGCTGCGTCTTGCTTTGTCTGTGTACGACTCATGATTTTTCGATCTTCAACTTTTGAGACAATATCATTAACAAATGCATAACGTTTTTTATCAGCATCCTCGACGGATTTTCTGTCTGTCACATCAACATTTTCCAGATGAAAGGGTGCTTTTTGCTTTTTTCCATAAACGTCCACGGCAGCAGCAATAAGCTTTTCAAGTCCATTGTCTTTATCTGATACCGAGACTGTTTCAATGATGGGGCAGCCAAGAAGTGCTGAGAGGCGGGCCGCATTGATGGCAGTATCCTTTTTTCTCGTTAGATCACTCTTATTAAGGGCTACGACCACGGGTGTGCCAAGTTCCAATAATTGTGTCGTAAAAAATAGACTTCTGTTCAGGTTCGTGGCATCAACGATATTAATAATGACATCAGGCTTTTCGTTTTTAACAAATTCACTGGTGATCGTTTCTTCAGAAGTAAAAGGTGACATGGAGTAGGCTCCGGGCAAATCAACAGCGGTGATAGATGCATTAGCACGATTTAAAGATTTCTTTATGTACCCTTCTTTCTTGTCAATCGTTACACCTGGCCAGTTTCCCACATGTTCAATCTGACCTGTTATTGCGTTAAACAAAGTCGTTTTTCCACTATTGGGATTTCCTGTTAATGCAAATTTCATTTTAATCATCTCCTATCGAATATTTGTCGTGGATAAAAAAAGGATATTTCATATCATAGATTCAGTGAAGGTTTATAGCGTCTGAAGTTAATAATATTGATATTCATTATCAATTACAAGGCATAAAATAACCTGCTAAAAAAATTCTCTGTAACCAATTAAAACATTTCAAGCTTAGGTTCAGTCGATCCTAAATAGCAATGCACTCTGCTAAATTTCTGTCGATACTGTACCTTGCATCTTTAATAACAATAACGTACTGGTCTGCAAGAATTGAGACAATGGTGATTCTCTCTCCTTCATAACAACCAAGGGTAAATAAAAAATCCTGCATTTCATCATTGGTTGTTTCAACGGCTTTTATTATATATTCCTCGTTGATGTTGGCGTTTGCCAAGGTGTTTCCATTATGATGTGATGTACCTCGATGCCTTCTTCTTTTTCCAAAGCCCATAATGCCTGCTCCTTTATCACTGTTTCTTCTTAATAGGCCATTGTGCACACATACATTTTCCATAGTATGCCTCCTTATAAAAATTATTCTAAACCAGTCATTTGTTTAGTAAGGGAGAAGTACGAAGATTAATTAGGTGATAGAATACTTAAATACTTAAAATCGCTATTGCACCTTATATTTTAATTAAAATAAAAGTAAGATACCAATTTGTGCAAACAAGAAACCAGTGTAATGGCCATGGTTCATATAGCTATTCAAAAGGTGATGATCTTGCTTCTCTTACTGATAAAGATTATCATAAGCATTTACTTCTTGTCAAGAATAATTCTCAATTTGATAAAAAAATACCGGTCCGTTGATGGACCGGTGGAAATACCACAGGAATGTATTGTTAAATTAAGACTGGGGTTGAGGTGAAGCGGTTTTTACAGCGGGAGTTGTAACCTCAAGGGGCATTTCTTCCAGTAAAGCACCGTTGGCTTCGCCTGAAGAGAAGATGGCAAACTTTGTTCCCATAGGGCCTGTCAACTCACAAAAGGTAACGGCAGCCAGCTCGATGGCCGTGATGATGGCGGCAATTTCCGGAAACCGTCCCTGCACCAGCATAACCAGACCAATGGTGACACCTGCTTTTGAAAACATGGCAAATCCCAAATATTTCTGTACAACTTCAGGGGCTCCAGAGACCCTGGCTCCCAGGAATGCACCTCCCACTTTACCTATGCCCCTGGCCACGATGTAAACCAGTGCCACTTGCCAGTTTGCAGCCAGCACATCCATGTGCAGGCTGGCACCTGCAAGGGTGAAAAACACCACAAAGATGGGAAGGTCTATTTCATTGATGACTGATATGGTGTGAGGTTTGCTTGAAAGATTGCTAAAGAAAAAGCCCATGGTCATGTTGGCCAGTAATGGTGACAGATGAAAGGCATTGGCAATGCCACTCACTAATAAAGCCAACCCCACAAACACAACGATCTGATGCTGTTTGTCATGAAGTTTTCTGATGATAAGGGTTAAGGCAATACCGGCAAATGCCCCCAGTCCAATGGAGCCTATCAGTTCAATGGCAGGTTCTGCCAGCATATGTATTCCCAAAGTGAAGGTACCGTCCATCAACATTCTGGCAATGGCAGCGGTGACCCCAAAGATCACGATACATAAGGCATCGTCAATGGCCACAACACCAAGGAGTGTGCTTGTGAAAGGGCCTTTAGCCTTGTATTCCCGTATACAGGCCACGGGAGAAGCAGGAGCTGTGGCGGTTGACATGGCACCCAGCAGAAGAGAAATAGGTAAGGGTAATTTTAGCAAAAAGTACATTGTTGTAAAGACCATAAAAAATGAGCCAACCACTTGAATTACTGCAGTACCGGCAATGGCTTTGCCCAGGTGTTTGATTTTCTTTATTTCCAATTCTCCGCCAATCATTAAGGCGATGAGGCCAAGTCCCAGCACTTTAATAATGTTAAAATCGGTGTTTAACTCGCTGGGGATAATGTTTAAGAAAGAAGGGCCTACGACAAGTCCCATAAGTACATAACCAGCCACCATGGGCATTTTGATTAATTTGGCCAAACGGCCGCCTAAATATCCCAGGAGCAGCAATAAGGCCAGCCCCAGGGTTTGATCATAAATAGTCATTGTATACCTCCGTTATCCGAACTTAGTTTATGGTAAATGTGTCCAGGCGATGATCGATGGATCGTCCGGGCAAGAAGGATGGCAAACCGTTAAGGTTTGACAGGTGATGTAGCCTCCGACAACTCAGCCAGGCCACTGGCAGCCGACACGGGCATGACAAAATACATACCAGTGTTAGGTTTGGTTAAATCTCCCAGCACCTGATGAATTCGTTTGATGGCCTTGTTCTTCTTATCTTCACTGTTTAGAACCGTGAAGATTGTCAGGTTGTTTGGCCGACATTCCTGGAGGATGTTCCGCAGACCTCCAAAGATGGGTGTCGTGTCACACAATGTCCGTCCCATGCCTGTTGATTCCAATACAGTGGCACCACTGATGCCATCTTCCAAAAAACCTTCCAGTAATTCGTTAAGTCGTTCCGGTTGGTTTAAGATGAGAAAAAGTACTTCCATGTTCATTCACCTCCTTAAAAATGCCATGTAAAAAGCCGCCTTGTAAGGCGGCATCGACAGACGGGTATTAGGGGTATCAGCTGATTGCTGGTATCAGGAACACCTTGCTGGCAGCAAAGGGCCGAAACAAATGCGTTTGGTCGTTTATTTTGCTTCCAGTGGGTCTGCGACGGGTTTTGTTGATAAAACCGCCAACGAATAATAGTGTACGCCTCTTTCGATGGAGTGTCAAGGATTTATCAAAAGAAAATATTTTCAGAATTTATGTTCATTGCATTGTCTTGCACCATTATATTTTTCATAGAATCGATTTATCATGCAATCGATTGATGAACCCTGAACATTGTGGTATAGTTTCTTTAAACATTTTCGTGAACTTTGGAGGATTTAATGAAAAACGATAGTCAAAAAAAAGCGGCCATTAAACTGTCAGTAAACGCCACATTATGCGAAGTTGAAGAAGCAGGAAAAGATTACCTTGATGGAAAAAAGAACCACGTTGACTGGATTCAGGTTGCAAATGATTTGTATGCCCTGACGGGTGCTCATTATGTCATGGTGTGTGAGTATGATGAAAAAGAAAACACCCTGATTACCAAAGCAGTGGATGGCATTCCCATGAAAGTGGAAGCAGTGGTTTTGCGTCTGGGGTTTAATTTGATTGGAAAAAAATGGTCCCTCTATGATGGGGTAAAAGAAGAACTACTGAAGCCGGAAGTTAAGGTGATTGAATCAGTTTTGGAGGCATCTTCCTACAACCTGTCTGAGTTCATGAGTTTTACCATTGAAAAGCTGCTGGGGGTAGGGGCCATCTATTCAAAAGGATTTGTTTATGAAGGCAAACTTCTGGGAAACTATGTACTGTTTATGGGAAAAAAGCAGAAACTGACATCTTTGGACAATGTCAACAAGCTTGAGGAGTTTATTGTTAAAGCGCTGGCAGCAGAAAATCAGTAAATTGCTAATACTTGATACCGCAGATCATAGTAGCCATTGGGTCGTTTCATTTTTCGAGTAAGACTTTTGATGGGCCATTGACTAGGAGGATGGTTTTTGATAGACTGGAAAAAATATCTTTTAAGGTGATACTGTGAGATCACTAAGGAGCCAATATCAATAACAGTGCCCAGACACTGGTAAAATAATTGATAACCAGCTGCTTATCTCACGGTGAGCAGTTTTTTAATTTCAAAATAATGAACTGAAAGGATGAGTTGTGTGCCCTGGATAGAAAAATCACTGATCATGGATGAAGATAAAATGAATCGCTCCCTGACGCGAATGGCCCATGAGATTATTGAAAAAAACCGAGGTGTCGAAGATGTGGTGCTGGTAGGGATTCGCACCAGGGGAGTGCCTCTTGCTAAACGCCTCCGCGATAAAATCGAGGCCATTGAGAAGGTGTCTGTGCCATTGGGAGAACTGGACATCACGTTTTACAGAGATGACCTGACAACCCGATCTGAAGGGCCTGTGGTACAACCAGGTCATGAACTCTTCCCGGTGACTGGAAAAGTAGTGGTATTGGTGGATGATGTGCTGTATACAGGCAGAACCATGCGGGCAGCCTTGGACGCCCTGATGGACATGGGAAGGGCACAAAAAGTACAGGCAGCTGTTCTGGTGGACAGAGGCCACCGGGAACTGCCTATCAGAGCAGATTTTGTAGGCAAAAACGTGCCTACCTCTGGAAAAGAATTGGTGGCCGTTGAATTAAAGGAGATAGATGGAAAAGAGCAGGTTGTGATTAAAGAACAGGTTTCTGAAGACCAATAAAGAATCCTCTGCCGACGATGGGAGTAAGAAGGAGTGATCACATGAATGAACAGGAACAACAGATATTGAGAGAGCAGTGGGTAAAAGACCGTTTGATCGTGGCATTGGATAAGCCGGACAAAAAACAGGTACTCCAGTTAATCCAGGAACTGGGGGACGAAATAGTATGGTATAAGGTGGGCATGGAGCTCTACTACAATCAGGGAAATGCTTTGGTGGAAGAATTACTGGCAGCTAAAAAGAAGGTCTTCCTCGACCTGAAGTTTCATGATATTCCCAATACTGTGGAACAGGCCTCCAGGGCTGCCACCAGGCTGGGAATCAGCATGTTTAACGTTCACGTGGCAGGTGGGCTGCAAATGATGCGCCAGGCAAAGGCAGGCAGTTTGGAGGAAGCGCAAAAACAGGGGTATCAACCGCCTATGGTACTGGGTATGACTATTCTCACCAGTTTGAGTCAGCAAGTGTTTAACCATGAAGTGGGGTTCTCAGGAACCATCAGGCACAAGGTGTTACATTGGGCAGCATTGGCCCAAAAAGCAGGGTTGGATGGTGTAGTGGCCTCTGCTCAGGAAGCAGAAGCCATCAAACGGGAATGTGGACAGGAGTTCAAGATCATTACTCCGGGCATTCGTCCTGCAGGGAGTTCCCTTGATGACCAGTCCCGGGTCATGGATCCAGCAAAGGCATTAGATGCCGGTTCGGATTTTCTGGTAGTGGGGCGCCCCATCACCAAAGATGAAAATCCGCGGAAGGCAGCCATGAACATAAAGGAACAAATGGGCACAGCCATGAAACCTCAGCTTTAGAGGTATAAGAGTAATCATAGGTGAATCATTGATATGTGAAAGGGGTTCAAAGGATGACAAGAGATGAAATGATACAATTGTTTTACGACTCTCAGGCTATTTTAAAGGGCCATTTTCAACTAACTTCAGGCAAGCATGCCAATCAGTACATGCAATGTGCACAAGTGCTAAAATATCCAGATAGAGCTGCATTACTCATAAGCGAACTAAAAGGCAAGTTGGCCGGCAACTATGATTTAGTGGTTGGCCCGGCCATTGGTGGGATACTGGTGTCTTATGAAATGGCACGTCAATTGGGTGTGCCGGCACTTTTCACAGAGCGTGAAAATGGAAAAATGGCTTTGAGACGCGGGTTTCAGATTCAGCCAGGGCAACGGGTGCTTGTGGTGGAAGATGTGATCACTACGGGTGGTTCTGTTCAGGAAGCCATTGAATGTGTTGTCGATGCCGGGGGAATCGTGGATGAAGCAGCTGTATTGGTTGACCGAAGTGGTGGGAATCATGTGCTGCAGGTACCTGTGACTTCACTATTGGAGATACAGCTAGCTACCTACGATCCATCAGAATGTCCCCTGTGTGCCACCAGCAAGGCAATAAAACCCGGAAGTAGAAATTTATAATGTCCATTAAAAAAATCGCATCGGCCTAAGCCGGTGCGATTTTCAAGTGAATCAATTTTACTGGACAGCAACGTCTCCTGTTACTTCACCTTCGGAAGCATCAAAAGCATCCATAAGGTCTTGAGAAGCAAAGTAAAGGTTTCCATCAATCACTGCGTCAACCAGGCGGAAGTTTTCACCGTTGACATAAACATCGCCGGCAAAGGTACCACCCTGGATGCGGGTGTCAACACTTTCAACTGTCAGCTTAGGAGCTGTCAGTGTGAAGCGAGCGGTTACGTTCCTGTCAGAATCTTGTGTGTAAAGTGCCAGTTTTCTGGCCATTTCACCATCATTGGTAGGACCTTCTGCGAGCACCAATTCCTGGTCTGTGGACATGTCATCTTCGAACAGAATAATCCAACCGCCATCAGCACTGAAACCTTCCAACAGAGCAGCTTCATCAGTTGCAACGGTTTGTGTTGCACTGGCAACAGCATCAGATTCCAGACCAACCATGCCAGTTACTTCACCTTCAGAAGCATCAAAAGCGTCTAATAGGTCTTGAGAAGCAAAGTAAAGGTTGCCTTCGATGACAGCGTCAGCCAATCGGAATCCTTCAGCATTAACAAAAACATCTCCGGCAAAGGTACCACCCTGGATGCGTGAATTAACACTTTCAACAGTCATTGAAGGAGCTGTCAGCGTGAAACGTGCAGTCACATTTCTGTCAGCGTCTTGAGTGTACAATGCCACTTTTCTGGCCAGTTCTCCGTCGTTTGTAGGACCTTCTGCCAATACAAGTTCTTCTTCAGTGGACATGTCGCCTTCAAAGATTATAATCCAACCACCATCCGCACTGAAGCCCTCCAACATAGCAGCTTCGTCAGTTGCCATTGTCAGTGTGGGGCCAGAAACAACATCTGTCACTTCCTCTTCAACTTCTTCAGCAGGCTCTTCAGCAGGTTCTTCCGTAGCTGGAGAACACCCTGTAACCACCAACATACCAACAAGTAACAACAATAAAACAAGCTTCAACTTCAACTTCATAAATCATCCTCCTCAAATTCGGGGATTTCCCCGGTTTTACTCTTTGTATCTATATATTTAAGAGTTTCTATATTATACGTGAAAAAATGGAAAAATGCAAGTGATATTAAACTATATTAATATGTAATGATTTTAATCTGGCGAATAAATAGAGTTAACTAGTCATCTTTCTTCAGTTGTTTCACAATAAATGGCGAGCATGTCATAATGGTATGTATCATTGTGATCAAAAAACGCTGTAAAATAGGATTAAACTATTTTTTAATGACACCGTATTGCAAAAGCAGTGATGCCCGTTACTTCACCTTCAGTGGCATCAAAAGCATCTAACAGATCCTGGGATGAAAAGTATAGGTTGCCATCGATGACTGCATCAACCAAACGGAATCCTTCAGCGGTAACATAGACATCACCTACAAAGGTACCTCCCTGAATACGGGAGTTTATACTCTTAACACTTATCGACGGGGCTGTCAGTGTATAACGAGCAGTTACGTTTTTGTCGGCATCCTGGTTATATAGTGCCACTTTCCTGGAAGGTGCGCCGTCGTTAGTAGGTCCTTTAGCTAAGTCGAGTTCTTTCTCGGTAGATATATCGCCCTCAAAAAGAATGATCCAACCGCCATTAGCACTGAAACCTTCCAACAATGCAGTTTCATCGGTTACCTTGGTCAGTGTGGCAGTAGACACAGTGTCAGCTGCTTGCGCTTCCGATTCTTCAACAGGTTCTACAGCCAGAGTTTGGCTAGTCGGCGAGCAACCTGTAAGGACTTGCATTGCAACAAGTAACAACAACAAAACAACTTTCAGCTTCATAAATCATCCTCCTCAAATTTAGTGATTTTCAAAATGATAATATTTCATACATTCAAGAACTTCTATATTATATGTGAGTATCACCAAGATTACAAGTGGTTCAATAATTAATATGCATTGGTTATTCCACAGACGAAGCGTTACAATTGGTGGAAAAAGACCTGAAAATCATGAAAGATCTTGCCATCGACTTTCAAAGCTTCCGCATCATTGCAGAGCAACTCTGCAAAGAGATCAGGGAGCTGTTTTGTGAATGTCAATGAATAGAGCGTACTTAGCAGACTTCTGGGTATAATCAACACAATCATGTAAACATAATATTTTTACAGGAGGTTTATAATGAAAAAAGTAACCATTTATTGCTGGACATATTGCCCTTATTGCGTTAAAGCAAAGGCACTATTGGACGAAAAAGGCATTGCCTATGAAGAGATAATCATTGACAACGACCCAGCCGCATTGAAATCCCTCCAATCAAAAACGGGGAGTGGAACAGTGCCACAAATTTTTGTGGAGGATGTCTTTATCGGTGGATGCGATGATCTCTTTCAATTGGAGAGCAGAGGAAAAATTGACGAAGTATTCAGATAAACAAAAATTACTGGAAGGAGTAAGTCCATGACGAAAAAACTGGGAATCATACTAATCACACTGGTCCTATTGACCATAATGGCTGGTTGCAGTGACCTTCAGGAAGAAGCAGAGCCGGAGGTTGTGTGGGATACCCTGCCTACGGAAGAACAGGGCATTGAAGTGACTGTTTCAGAGGCTGCCAAAGAACAGATGGAAGCTGACTGGGAAGAGAAGAGCAGCAGGTCCCTCTTTATGCTCATCCCTGGAAGCTCGTGAGGTGAAACCATGCCCAGCCTTGTGCTGGCAGAATTAATTGACGGGCATGATCTTTATGAGGTTGAAGGATTTGCCATGGCAGTGCCACAGAATTTTAACGATTTTGTAAGAGCCATCCACATTGATTATGATGAAGCATTAGGGGATTATGATGTGAAGCAGTTTATCAAAGAATAATGACAGGTAAAACAATTCACTAAAAAACCGGCTGGGTTAACTGGAGAAAATCCAGACGCCCATGCCGGTTTTGCGTTTTTGTTTTCTATCAGTCTGTAAAGGATTGTGTCCAGGTGATGCCACCATACTGGCCCCCGTTGACTGCTCCCACACCAATTTGATTAAAATCTGGGTGAAGAATATTGGCGCGATGTCCCGGTGAGTTCATCCAGGCTTTCATGACAGCTTCTGATGTCCGTTGGCCTGTGGCAATGTTTTCTCCTGCCCAACGGTAACCAATGTCAAAGGCTTCGAATAAACCACGCATGCCACCATAGACGGGGGACGTGTGGGAAAAATAGTTCTCATCCACCATATCCTGTGATTTCGCTTCAGCCACCACCATTAATTGTTCATTTAGTTTTAATGGATGAAGACCTTCTTTTTCACGCGCTTCATTAACTAACTGAATTACTTCAAGTTCCACATCTTTATGGTTAGAATAAGTGTTTTCAATCTTAATGTTATTTTCAGACGCTGGTAATTCTTTTTTAAGGGTGTCATTAACCTGTATTTCATCCACCAGGTTTGCCACCAGGGTATTTTCTCTTGAGACGATGCCTGAAATGATGATGGTTTTGCTTTCAGCAACCCAATCCACCTGGTAGCCAAGTACTTCACTGATGAATTTAACGGGTACCAATGTGCGGCCGCTGACGATCATGGGAGCTGCTTCCAGCGTAACAGAGGTATTATTCACCGTGGCGGTTCTTTTATTGATGTACAGTGTGGCTTGTATATCGTCATTTTCAACCTGAACGCTTCGATCAGTGGCATTCCAGGTAATCTGGGCTCCCAGAGCCTCGGTAAAAAATCGTAAAGGCACCATGGAACGGCCATTGATGACCAAAGGTGGTTGGTCCAGTATGTAAGTTTCACTATTAATGGCAGCCTTGTTTGATCCCAGTTGCATCTGTACGCTTATTTCAATAATGTCATCATTTGTATGATCAGCCATTGCGTTAAAGGGCATGATGAGGGTGAACAGCATGGCAAATGTAAGCATAACAAAGACGTGAGGCTGTTTTTTATTCAAAATCATCAATCCTTCCTGTTGTTTATTGGTATAGAATACGAACGTATATAGATTTTTTCGGTATTAAGTGGCTTAAACAATAGTCCTGATTAAGCTATGTCATTCAAAAAGACTACTTCTATCAGTATAGCAAAAGAAAAACAACGGTACATCAGACGATGGTCCTAGGTCCTGGAAGTTTATACAATATTCAATGAGGAAGAAATGACTGGATCAATATTTCTTTTTACTTTCATAAGGTTTGGGTATGACATAGTAAAGGAAATGATCATGATGTTAAGGAGGATATTTGGCTTTAGATGGTTTAAATATTAGAACATGAATGTCATATTTGCTGACCTTGCGGTGATAGTCAGCGAATAAAATGGGGAAGAGGGGTAACTGTATGATTCTAAGGATTATTCAACTTTACAGGGACAGATCAGATTTTTTTATTGAACTGTTGATTCAACATATCTACATCACCTTTCTGGCCGTATCGGTGATTACTTTCCTGGGACTGGCCTTGGGTGTTTTCATGACAAAGAACCGCAGGCTGGCCGGGATTTTGCTTAGAGTTACCAGCTTTCTTTACACCATTCCCTCCATTGCTTTGTTTGGCATACTGGTTTCCATTACAGGCATTGGGCTCAAAAGCGCCTTAATTGCACTGATTCTTTATGGTCTGTTGCCAATGATACGCAACACTTACACCGGCCTAATCGAGGTGGATCCGGAAATCACCGAAGCCGCAGAAGGAATGGGCAGTACCCCGGCACAGCTGATGTTTCGCATTCAATTGCCACTGGCGTTTCCTGTCATTTTCAGTGGATTCCGCACAATGGTGGTGATGACCATTGCCCTGGGAGGTATTGCTTCTTTCATCGGTGCTGGTGGCATGGGACGTGCCATTTGGAGGGGAATTTCCACCAATTATCCGGAAATGACCATTGCTGGCAGCCTGCTGATCGCAGCTTTGGCCATTGTGGCAGATTCTGTGTTGGAATGGATAGAAAAAATAGTCCGTACCCATTACTTGGGAGAAGGAGGAGCTCATGAAAAAACAACAAAAGCAGCTTAACCGGTTTAAAAGGAAAAATTCAGGCGAAACACAAAGAATACATGAACAAAAAAGCCTAATGACTGGAAAAACACCCGGGTTATTGTTAATGATTGTCTTATTAGTGTTCACCCTGTTTGTTACCGGCTGCACCTCATCAGAAGAAAAAACAGTGGTTATTGGCAGTAAACCCATGCCTGAGCAATATGTCATTGCAGAAATGCTGACGTTACTCATTGAAGCCGAAACCGATATTACGGTTGAACAAGTGATGGGCGTAGGCGGAGGCACCTCCAATATTCATCCCGCCATGTTGAAGGGAGACATTGACATTTACCCTGAATACACCGGTACGGGATGGCTCTTCGTGTTGAAGGAAGAACTGATCCGCGACCCTGACCAGCTTTATGAAGCGACGAAGGATGCCTACGCTGAGGAATACCAGATTCACTGGACAGGCCTGTACGGTTTTGAAAATACCTATGGTATTGCAGTAACCAGTGAAGTGGCAGAAACCCATGGCCTTGAAACAATCACTGATTTGGTGGCTGTCAGCCCTGAACTAACCTTTGCCACTAACAATGATTTCTTTGAAAGGGAAGATGGGTACCCGGGGCTTCAGGAAGTGTATGGTATTGATTTTGGAACACTGAGCGAGATTGACATCGGCCTGCGTTATGATGTGCTGGGCAGCGGAGATGTGGATGCACTGGCAGTCTTTACCACCGATGGACAGTTGCAGGATGCAAATGTGGTTGTATTGGAAGATGACAAACAGTTCTTTCCTGGCTACGACGCTGCCACCCTGGTTCGACAGGAAACCCTGGACAACTATCCAGAGCTGGAGCCTGTGATCGAAAAACTGACAGGTCAAATCACCAATGAGGACATGATCGCCATGAACTATGCAGTGGAAGTGGAAAACAAGGATCCCAGGGAAGTGGCCAAAGATTTTCTGGTGGAGAAAGGATTGCTGGCCCAATGACCGTTATTGAATTTCAAAAGGTGACAAAAACCTATGATGGTGAAGAAAATGTACTAAAAGGGTTAGACCTAAAAGTGAAAAAGGGAGAGTTTATTACCTTGCTGGGAGAGTCTGGTTGTGGAAAAACCACCCTGCTGAAGATCATCAATGGCATGATTTCCTTTGACACCGGGTATGTGTGGATCAGGGACAGGATGCTGAGCGAGTGGAACATCGTTGAGTTGCGGCGGCAAATCGGCTATGTAATTCAGCAAATTGGGCTTTTTCCTCACATGACTGTGGCGGAAAACATTGCCTATGTGCTGTCCATCGAAAAAAAACCGAAAAAAGAACAGCAAAAGCGCGCCGCTGAACTGCTGGAATTGGTGGAACTTCCCCAGGACTATTTGAAGCGTTACCCCAGGGAATTGAGTGGTGGTCAGAAGCAACGTGTGGGAGTGGCCAGGGCACTGGCGGCCAGCCCGGAAATCATCCTTATGGATGAACCCTTTGGAGCCGTGGATGAACGCACGCGGAACCAGCTGCAGGAAGAAATGCTGCGGATTCACCACCAGCTTAATAACACCATACTCTTTGTCACTCATGATATCCAGGAAGCTATGAAGCTGGGTACCCGGGTGGTGCTGATGAATGAGGGTGTCATTGAACAAACCGGCACTCCAGAAGAGTTGGTGTTGCAACCTGCCAACAATTTTGTCCGTCAGTTTATTGGCAGCAAGGGGTACCTGGCATTATTAGAACCACAGATGGTGGAAGACATATACCAACAAGCGGTGGAAGGAAAAGCGCAGAACTATAATCATTCATAAATGGTTAAGATTGGCCCCCGTTAAACATTCACATAGTTGCTGTGAACCCCGTATTTCGAAAATTACGGGGTTTTTTGCTTAAGAAACAGTTTGAGGTACCCAATGACAAAAGATCCGGTGATGATCACCGGAAAGAATCCTGTTTGTATGGTACAGAAGCAAAGGGCACACCAACAAAATGTATAATTGAATAACTCCACGACTGAGGGCATGGACGTGCGGAAGGCAGGGACATTGTCCTTATGGTCCACCTGCACCCGGAAGAAGTGGTGAATGTCGGTGACTTGTCACGATTCTCTTTTAATAATCACATCAAAGGAGGTAGAGATGAAAAAACGTTTCTACCTCCTTATTTAATGCGCCAATTCTTAAACCCTGCCAA